>CAKTIE010000003.1 GCA_934565655.1 uncultured Oscillospiraceae bacterium | reverse complement strand
AAGCGCAGCCGCGCGCCGCTGGTCATCCTGATCGTGCTGGCGCTGGGCGCGCTGTCCGTGCATATCACCGGCTTCAATTTCGCGGTGCTGGTGAAAAAGGGCAGCAAATTCTTCGATATCCTTACGGCCATGTTCCCGCCCAACACCGGGTATCTGGCCAAGATCTGGCAGCCGCTGTGGGACACCATCAAGATGTCCTTCCTGGGCTCCTTTGTGGGCGCGGTGCTGGCCATCCCCTTTGCCATTGCCGCCGCCAGCAATATCGTGACCAACCGCGTGGTGGTATTCATCGTCCGGCTGTTCCTCAGTCTGGTGCGGACGCTGCCCACGCTGGTGTGCGCCCTGATCGCCACCTATATTTTCGGCCTTGGCACCATGGCGGGCACCTGCGCCATCGCGGTGTTCACCTTCGCCTATGTGGGCAAGCAGCTTTTCGAGATCATCGAGACCGTGGACATGGGCCCCTATGAGGCCATGGAGGCGCTGGGCGCCACCCGTCTGCAGGCCTTTACCACCGCCGTTTTCCCGCAGGTGCTGCCCACCTATCTGTCCGTGTCCCTGTTCTGCCTGGAGGGCAACGTGCGTTACGCCTCCATCCTGGGCTATGTGGGCGCGGGCGGTCTGGGCCTTATCATGAATGAAAAGATCGGCTGGCGTGAGTACGACAGCCTTGGCATGATCCTGATCGTCCTGTTCGTGGCCGTTATGGTCATCGAGGGCATCAGCCATGGCCTGCGCAAGCGTTTGACATAAGGAGGCAGTATGGAACAGAAAATTCAAAAAGCCTACGCCTCCGCGCCGAAAACCTGGCTGTGGCAGCTGCTGGCCGCCTTTATCATTGCCTGCCTGCTGGCGTGGTCCGGCACGGCGGTACGGGTCAGCACCCCTACCAGCAACGGCCTTGAGGTGGCAAAGAACATCATCGCCGGCATCTTCCACCCCTCCGGCAAGCTGCTGTTCACCCTGGGCACCAACGGTGTGCCCTATCTGCTGCTGGAGACCTTCTGCATCGCCTTTCTGGGCACCATCGTGGGCGCGGTGATCTCGCTGCCCCTGTCCTTTATCTCCGCCAGCAATCTGGTGCCGCGGCCCATCGCCCTGATCGGCCGGGTGGTCATTGCCGCCATCCGCACCATCCCTGCCTTTGTCTATGGTCTGATGTTCATCCGCGTCACCGGCCCCGGCCCCTTTGCGGGACTGCTCACCATGTCGCTGTGCTCCATCGGCATGGTGTCCAAGATGTTCATCGAGAGCATCGAGGATCTGGACAAGCGTATTCTGGAATCCCTGGACGCCGCGGGCTGCACCACCTTCCAGAAGATCCGCTACGGCATTCTGCCCCAGCTGACGGCGGATTTCACCTCCACCATCATCTACCGCTTCGACATGAACCTGCGTGACGCCACGGTGCTGGGTCTGGTGGGCGCTGGCGGTATCGGCGCGCCGCTGATCTTCGCCATGAGCTCCTACCGCTGGAACGAGGTGGGCGCCATCCTGCTGGGGCTGATCGTTCTGGTACTGATCATCGAGTGGATCTCCTCTAAGATCCGCGTCAAGCTGGCACGGGGGTGAAGCAATGGCGACGAGAAGCTTTACCATCTATTTCACCTCAGACCTCCACGGCTATATCTATCCCACCGACTACCGCAGCCGTGAGGAGCGGGATATCGGCCTGTTCAAATGCGCCAGCCAGTTCCGCAAGGACGGCAACACCCTGATCATCGACGGCGGCGATATTCTGCAAGGCTCCCCGCTGGGTGCTTACTGCCACGACACACTGGGCGACGCCAGCCGGTTTGCCAAGATGATGAACCGCTGCGGCTATGACTATGTGACGCTGGGCAACCACGACTTCAACTACGGCATGGCGTATCTGGATACCTATCTCAACGCCCTCCATGCCCGCTGCGTCTGCGAAAATGTCCGCTGGGACGGCGCGGGGGTACGCTTCCCCGCCCGCATCCACACGCTGGAAAATGGTCTGCGGATCGGCATCGTGGGCACCGTCACCGACTATGTGAACATCTGGGAGCGTCCGGAGCACCTGTCCGGCGTTACCATCAACGATCCCATCCCCGCCGCGCGGGCGGCGCTGGAAACGCTGAAGGGCCAGGTGGATGTGACGCTGTGCATCTATCACGGCGGCTTCGAGCGGGATCTGGCCACGGGCCGGGTGCTGTCCACCACCCACGAGAATGTGGCCTACCGGCTGTGTCAGGAGCTGGATTTCGACATCCTACTGACGGGTCACCAGCACATGACCGTCCACGGCCAGACGGTATGCGGCACCTTCGTGGTGCAGCCCACCGACCGGGGGCAGGAGTTCCTGCGCATTGACGCGGCAGTATCTGACAAGGAGAAATGCTTCATAAGCGAGACCATCCGTGCAGGCGGCGTCTGCCGCCGGGAATGGCTGGCTGAATTCGCGGAAATGGAGCACGGCGCGCAGGACTGGCTGGATCAGGTGGTGGGGAATCTCCCCTATCCCCTGCTGCCGGACACACCACTGCGGATGGCGGCGGAGGGCAGCGGCCTTGCCGACCTGTTCAACGCGGTGCAGCTCTGGGCCACCGGCGCGCAGCTGTCCGCCTCCAGCCTTGCCAACGATGTGGCGGGGCTCCCTCAAGTGGTGCGGCGGCGGGATCTGCTGATCGCCTACCCCTACACCAACACTCTGTCGGTGCTGGAGATCACTGGGGCCGTTCTACGGCAGGCTCTGGAGCGCAGCGCCGAGTATTTCACCCGGAACAGCGACGGCACGGTACGGGTCTCGAACTGCTTCCTTGAGCCGAAGGTGGAGCATTACAACTACGACTACTATGCGGGAGTATCCTACACCTATGATATCTCCCGCCCAGTAGGCCAACGGGTGACCGAAATGACCGTCGGCGGAAAGCCTGTGGCGGACGGGGATGTGTTCACCATCTGCCTGAACAGCTACCGGGCCAGCGGCACCGGCGGGTATGACTGCTATGTGGGCTGCCCTGTGGTACGGGAGATCGGCACAGAGATGTCCGACCTGATCCTGGACTACTTCAAGCAGCACGGCGGCGACATTCCCGAGATCCACGGCGATTATCGCGTCATATAAGAAAAGAGAGGCACACGGTTTTCCCGTGTGCCTCTTTTTTATTTCGTTTCCGAAGCGCAGCGCTTTCCGGCGGTGCGCTTTTTCCGCCGCGCCAGCAGCACGACCACAGCCGCCGCGATCACCGCGCCGCCGCCTGCGGCCCAGATCCACCAGCTCAGCTGCGATGCGGACACGATGGTGACCGTGCCGCTGCCATCCATGGTGAAGCACAGATAGCTGCCGTTGACCTGGCAGTCGGCCTTCTCCACGCCGGTGCCGTTATCCGTATATGCTGTATAGTGCTTTTCCTTGTCAGGTATCAGCCAGCGTACCGCGTGGCTCTCCTGCCCGTCATCTGGGATCTGGAGCGACCATGCCTCCACGGCATCGTCCATGGCGGCTTCCGTTTCGTTGGCCAGCAGGGCGTCGCCCTCCCGGAATTTTCCCTGCACCAGCAGGACGGAATGACCGCCGCGCTTCCGGTTCGAGGACAGGGTGATCACATATGGCTCATAGACCGCCGTTACATCCGTATCAAAACGCAGGTCCTTCAGCTCACTTCTATCCCAATGGACATAGCTGTCCTCCTTCTCCGGCATCTCCGGATAGGCGTCGTCGCCGAAGGAGCTGCCATAGGCGAAGGTCTGGGACTTCACCGTCTTGCCGTCGGATACGAAGCGGAGTGTCAGGCTGCGAAACTGCTCAGGGACATCCTCCCTCTCCAGCAGGGCGGCATAGGTGACGCGGTCGACACCGGCCAGCGTATCGGACACGAAGCAGTTGCCGCTGTAATCGCCGGTGATCTCACCGGCCACCGCGCCGCCCAGTTGGGTAAGCCCGGCGATCTCCACCATGGACAGGCAGTCGGACACGCGGCTGCCTGAGCCGACGATGCCGCCCACATACTTGCGCCCCTCCAGCGTGCACTTGGCATAGCTGCGGCGGACGGAGGACAGGGACAGGCCGCACACGCCGCATACATAGTCGCCGTTTTCGCTAGAGACCGCGCCGTAGCCGCCGCAGCCGGACACCGTGCCCAGATCCATGCGGCCCACCAGACCTCCGGCGCAGCTCTTCTTGGCCTGCACCGTGCCGTAGTTGTCGCTGGAGAGCAGGATGGCGCGGGTCTGGTAGGTAAAGCGGGTGGTACGGTTTTCAGAGGACAGCAGATCGTCCTCCGGATCCAGGTCATACTCGATGGCCATGGCGCCCGCCAGACCGCCCACGTTCCGGTCAGCCTCCACGCGGCCGTAGTTGGTACATTCCAGCACCTTGCCCCGTGTGGCGCTTTGCAGGCTCTCCTCGGACACATCCTCGTATACGTCGGTATAGTCTATGTTCCGGGTGTTGTTCAGCACGTTCAGGAACAGGTTCATGACCTTCATGAACTGGTTGTTGATGGCCCGCACGTCGGACAACAGCGTCGTCGTGGCGCTGGACATCTCGCCGTTCAGGGCGGTCAGCTCGTTGCTGATGCCGCTCAGGGCGGTGTTCAGCGCGTCGGAGCTGTCACCGAACTCGCTGCCCAGTCCGCTGAAGGAGCCGGGGTTTTCGCCGGACAGCTCCTCTGCCCACTGGGCCAGCTTGGTAAATGCGCTGCTCAGGGACGCGGAGGCCTGCTCCGCGTTGGCCAGCACCACGTCCAGCTGGTCAAACACCGTACCCATCTGGGCATTGATCTCCCGCAGCGTGCCCATGGCGTCGGCCAGCGCGTTCATGGCATTGCTGAAATGGCCCGAAGCGTCGGCAAAGCTGCCCATGGCGCTGCGCAGACTGCTGAGGATCTTCCTCAGCGTCTCCAGATTCTGCTCACGCAGGGCGCTGAAATTGGTGTGGACCAGCAGATCCACCAGATCGCGGATCGTCGTGCCATAGCAGTCCAGCACGTTTTTCAGGTCGGCCTTCAGCTGCGCCTTGGTGTCCGGCGTCACCGCGCCGCTGATGCCGAGCTCCTCCATGGCGCGGCCGATGGTGGTCTCCAGCGTCAGCACCGCCTCGCGCAGCGCGGCGATATCGTCCCGCACCGGCTGGGTGTCCGGCTTGGCCACGCCGCCCTCCATCAGGGCGAAGGCGTTTTCCAAAGCGGTCAGGCCGCTTTCCAGATCATCGCAGCCCTGCGCGATCTCACGGCATGTCTCCTGCAGCTGGGCCAGCAGCTGGTCGTTGTACTCCTCCATGCCGTCCAGTGTATCCAGCAGCTGCCGCATGGCGGCAATGGCCTGGGTGGTGCTGTCGGAGGCGGCCGCCAGATTCTCCATGATGGGAACCGCCTTGGACAGATACCGCTCCACCAGCAGCATGATATTGTTGACCGTATCCACGTTGCTGTCCACGAAATCGCCCAGCTGCCCGGTCATGGAATGGGCACTGTCACGGGCGGTGTCGGCATAGCCGGAGATACGGGTGATGCGGCCTGACACGGTGTCGGACGCCGACTGGGCATCGTCCAGCGTACTGTCGATCAGATTATGCAGGCCGTTCAGCTCGCTTTGCAGCTCCTCCAGCCCATCGGAGGAGAATTGCAGCGTGATATCCGGGGCCATCTGGCCCACAACGCCGCCCACATCCTTGCGGCCCTGCACGGTGCCGCGGTTGATGCAGCTGGCCATGTAGCCGCTCTGGCGGCCCGCGATGCCGCCTACATTGTAGCCCACATGGGGATAGCCCACCGCGCCGATATTGGTGCAGCTTTGCAGGATGCCGTTGGAATACCCTGCCACGCCGCCGGTGTCGGTGGTCACGGCGCTTTCCGTCACGTCCTCCTTTTTCAGGAGGTTATACAGGGTGCTCTCCACATTCTCCAGATCCATATCCTCCTCGCTGACGGCGGTGTTCACCGCCGCCTTGTTGGTGGCGTTCAGGATCGTACCCGAATTCTGTCCGGCGATGCCTCCGGTAAAGCAGGTGCCCCGCACCACACCGGTGGCCTGACACTGGGAAATGGTGCCGCCGGTCTCATTCTTTCCGGCGATGCCGCCCACATAGTCGCCGCCCATGACGATACCGGAAAATGTGCAGTTTTCGATTTTGCCTGCGTTTGTCCCGGCAATGCCGCCTACCTGGCTCTGTGTACCGGAGGGGGTAACATCGCCGCTGAGAGACAGGTTCTGCACCGCCGCGCCGGTCTCAATGCGGCTGAAAAAGCCGTAGCCGGAGGCGCTGTCCGTCAGGGAAAGACTGTAAATGTGATGGCCCTGGCCGTCAAAGGTGCCGTAGAACACCGGGATGGAGATGGACTGGCCGCCCGCGTCGATATCGGCGGTCAGCCGCACCGTCAGCCCCTTGGAATAGGTGTCCGAGGCGCAGCTTTTCGCAAATTCCAGCAGCTCCTCCTGGGTGCCGATGGACAGGGTCTTAGCCTCGTCGGCAAAGGCCAGCGGGCACAGGGACAGCAGCAGGATCGCCGCCAGCAGGAGGGACACGATGCGCTGGATGATGTTATGCTTCTTCATGAGTATCCGCCTCCTTTTCCGTGTGCTCCGGTTCGATATGCGCCGGCAATGACTGCTCGCCGATGCTGCCGGAGAGCAAGTTCAGATTGATGTCGCCGTCCACGCTGGCCCGCATGATGCCGCTGACGCTGCCGTTGATCTCGCCGGTGACCACACCGTCCATGAACACGCGGCCGCTGGCCTCCCGCTTACGGATGACCTTGGGCACGGCGAAGGATGTCTTATCCACGATACCGCTGCCGATCAGCAGGATCTGGGGCAGCACGAACAGCACCAGGAACATGGAGATGATGGTGCCGCGGCCCAGGCTCTGGCCGATACCGGCGATGGTCGCCTCGGAGGTCATCTGGCCGATCAGCGTACCCGCCACCGTCAGGATGGTGCCGGATGTCAGCACCGTGGGGAAGGCAAAGTTCAGGGTGTCGATGATGGCCTGCTGGTGATCCATGCTGTCCTTCAGCTCCTGATACCGGCTGGCGATCACGATGGCGTAGTCGATGTTGGCGCCCATCTGGATAGAACTGACCACCAGATAGCTCATGAAGAACAGCTCGCTTCCCGTAAAGGCCGGGATGGAGAAGTTGATCCAGATACTGCCCTGGATCACCATGATCAGCAGCAGCGGCATGCCCACCGACTTGAAGGTGAACAGCAGCACCACCAGCACGATCAGAATGGACACAACGCTGACCACCGTGTTGTCGCGGGAAAAGGACTTCTTGAAGTCATACTCGTTGGTGGAGTCGCCCGCCACATACACATTGCCGTCGGGATAGTAGCTGCTGGCCATATCCCGGATGGTATCAATAAAGGAGTAGGTCTCATCGCCGCCTACCGGAAGCGTCAGGTACAGCAGCATGCGGCTGTATTCCTCGCCCTCCAGCTGCGCCTTGGCGCTTTCGATCTGGCCCTTGGCGTCGTTGAGGGTCTGGGTCTGCTCATCGCTCATGGTGACGATGCCGGCGTCCACCTGGTCGCATACAAACAGGAAAATATCCATCAGCGGCACCTTATAGGAGGCGATGTTGCCCGCCAGCTTGCCGTAATCGCCCTGCTCGGTGGCATAGGCGGCATAGAGAAGCTGGGCCATCTCATAATCCACATCCGCCAGTTCGGAGAACTGACGGGGCGTCAGCTTGTCGGCCAGCATATAGCCATCCATGGCCTCCACATTGGCAAGGCCCATGGTGTAGTCGATCTCGTCCTGCGCCTCCAGCTCGCGCAGCAGCTGCGCCTCCTTCTCATAGTCGCCGGAGGGCACCACCAGCGCCACCATGTTCCTGCTGGTGAAGGTATCCTTGATCTTGTTCTCAGCGATCTGGGTCTCGTTGAGCTTGGGCGTCACCAGATTGGAGTAGCCGTAGGCATAGGGGCATTTGCTGGAGAAGAAAATGCCGAACACCACGAACACCGCAAAGATCACGGGAACGATGCGGCGGGTCCTGAAATCGTATTTGCCGATGAAATCCACCTTGGGGACAAAGTTCTTGTGCTTCGTTTTTTCGATCAGCGGCCCGAACAGCACCAGCAGGCCCGGCATCACCACGAACACCGAAAGCAGCGCATACAGGATGGCCTTGATGAGGCAGATGCCCATGTCGGGGCCGATCTTGAACTGCATGAACAGCATGGCCGCCAGACCGCCCACGGTGGTCAGGGAGCTGGCGCTGATCTCCGGGATGGCCCGGCTGAGGGCGGCAATGGCCGCCTCCCGGACAGGCATAGTCTCCCGCTGCTCCTTGAAGTGGTTGCACAGGATCACCGCGTAGTCCAGCGACAGGGCCAGCTGCAAGATACTGCTGACGGAGTTGGACACGAAGGAGATCTTGCCCAGCAGGAAGTTGCTGCCCTGGTTCAGGATCATGGCGATCACGAAGGTCAGCAGCAGCACCGGCACCTCGCCATAGGTCTGGGAGGTGAACAGCAGCACCACGATCACGATCACCGCCACATACACCATGACGACGCTGACCTCGCTGGCGATGGTCTCCTGCAGGGTGTTGCCCAGATCGGTGGAAACATACAGGTCATAGTCCGCCAGCGCTTCCTTCACCGCGTCCAGCGCCGTCAGGCAGGCGTCGTCCGTCTCGTCATAGTCGAAGGTGACGCTGTACAGCGCCGCGGCGTTGTTATAGTGGTCGGTGGTCTCGTCGAAGGCTACGCTCTGTACGCCCTTCACCTCAGAGAGGGTATCGCTGAGCTTCAGCGCCTCGTCATAGGTGATGTTGTCCACCATGACCTCTGCCGTGCCGTAGGTGGTGAACTCCACCTCCATCACGTTCAGGGCCTGCTTCGTTTCCGACTCCTCCGGCAGGAAGGCGATCAGGTCGTTTTCCACCTGCACCCAGTTACGGGAAAAAATCGAGAAAACAAGACCAATGATGGTAAGCAGGAAAAACAGGTTCCGCTTATCCACGATAAACATTGCCAGCGTTTCCATGAAGGATTTCTTATGGGTGGTCTGCTGTGACATGCTCTTGATGCTCCTTTTCCGTTTCTTCGATCCTTGTGCCATGCAGCGGCATGCGGACAACACCGACACTGACAGTACCCTGCAATCCGCCGCCGGTCTCATGCAGCTGTGTATGACATTCCAAAGCGCTGATACAGGTTTTCAGCGTGTGGTGCAGGGACAGCTCCGTCCCCTCCCTGCTGCCTTCAACCGGGTTATCTGTTCCCAGCAGCGACAGCATGCCGGTAATGATGCCGCCGCGCTCGTACAGCGTCAGCGTACCGCTGCGTTCCCCCAGCGGACTTTCCACGATCACATGATATCGGGCCATAAGGCACCTCCCATTTCACAATAACGGTGAAAGGATACCGGAAATGCCCCGGAAATGCAAAGGTCAAAGGGCTTGTCCGTGTCACAATTCTGACACCGTGCGCCGTTTGACCTGAAAGGGATTCTATGGTATAATGCCACTACTCTCGATAGAAGGAGGCATCTGCTGTGGAGAAGCGCACCTATGCCGCATCCGATCAGACCAAGCATGCGCTGGCGGCGGCGCTGAAGGAGCTGATGGCCCAAAGGCCCATCGACAAGATCACCATTCATGACATCACCGAGCGCTGCGGCATCCGGCGGCAGAACTTCTATTACCATTTTGAGGACGTCTATGACCTGATGCGCTGGATGTTCCAGGAGGAGGCCGTGTCCCTGCTGCGCCAGCATGAGGGGACGCTGCTGTGGCAGGAGGGGCTCCTGCAGCTGTTCCGGTACATTGAGGAGAACAAGGCCGTGTGTCTGTGCGCCCTGCGTTCAGTGGGCCGCGAGCACCTCAAGCGCTTTTTTGAAACGGATATCCACGCCATCATCCACCGCACGGTGGAGCAGTTCGGCCATGAGGTAGGCGCCATCAGCGTCGGCGCTACAGAGGCGGATATCGAGTTGACCACGCACTTTTATGTGGTGGCCCTGACGGGCATGCTGGAGAGTTGGCTGCTGGGCGAGATCGACCGCACGCCGGAGGAGCTGATCTCCTTTGCCGACCACACCCTGATGGATCAGGTACAGGGCGCCAGACTGCGGTACAGCAAGAACGTACCATGACGAAACGGAGCCAATGGCCGTTTGGCCCAAAGGCTCCGCTTTTCTCGCGCATCATACAGGAAGGAGATAATCATGCAGACGATCCTCATTATTGATGATGACGCCGCCATCGGCGATCTGGAGCAGGAGGTGCTGGAGCGGGAGGGCTACGCCGTGCAGCGGGCCTATTCCGGCACGGAGGCGCTGCTGCTTCTCAAGGAACAACGCCCCGATCTAGTGCTGCTGGATCTGATGCTGCCGGGGCTGTCTGGCGAGGAGGTGCTGTCCCGGATACAGGATATTCCCGTCATCGTGGTCAGCGCCAGGACTGCCGTACAGGACAAGGTGGGCCTGCTGCTGGGCGGCGCGGCGGATTATCTCACCAAGCCCTTTGACACCAAGGAACTGCTGGCCCGCGTGGCGGTACGGCTGCGGGAGTATTCCCGCTCTCCCCTCTCCGCCGTCTATACCTGCGGCAGCCTGACGCTGGACACCGCGTCCCGCTCCGTATCCGTGATGGGAACGCTGGTCATGCTGACCCGGACGGAATTCGCCATTCTGAAGCTTCTGATGCAGAATCCGGGACAGGTCCTTGCCAAATCCGTCCTGCTGGACCGGCTCAGCATGGATACGCCGGACTGCACGGAAAGCTCGCTGAAAACCCACGTCAGCCACCTGCGAAGCAAGCTGCGGGAGGTATCCGGTCAGGATCATATCGAAGCGGTCTGGGGGATCGGCTTCCGTCTGCGGGTGTGATCTCAACCATTTCTCAACCGTTTCCTTAACCGCTTTCTTGACTTTTGCCCGGTAGACTGTGTGCATCGAGCAAAAGGAGGTAATGCAACATGGAATATGTGCTTGAAGCAAACGGGCTGACAAAGCGCTATCGGGATTTCACGGCGCTGAACGGCCTTACCATGCATATTCCCAAGGGAGCCATCTACGGCTTTGTGGGAAAAAACGGCGCAGGCAAGACCACGCTGATCCGTCTGATCTGCGGCCTGCAGGAGCCTACGGGCGGAAGCTATGCCCTCTACGGCGTCAGAAACACGGACGCCAGAATCAACCGCGCCCGCCGCCGCATGGGCGCGGTGGTGGAAATGCCGTCCATCTACATGGATATGACGGCGGCGGAGAACATCCTCCAGCAGTACCGGGTGCTGGGCATCCCGTCGGACGACGGCGTTTCCGACCTGCTGCGGCTGGTGGGACTGGAGAACACCGGGAAAAAGAAAGTGCGGCATTTCTCGCTGGGCATGCGCCAGCGGCTGGGGATCGCCGTGGCGCTGGCGGGCAGCCCGGACTTTCTGGTGCTGGATGAGCCGGTCAACGGCCTCGACCCCCAGGGCATCATTGAAATGCGTGAGCTGATCCTGAAGCTCAACCGGGAGCACGGCATCACCGTGCTGATCTCCAGCCATATTCTGGACGAGCTGTCCCGGCTGGCCACCCACTACGGCTTTATTGACGGCGGATACATGGTAAAGGAGATCAGCGCCGCGGAGCTGGAGACCCATTGCCGCAAATGCATCCGCGTGGCGGTCAGCGACACCGGCGCGCTGGCCAGAGTGCTGGACGCCATGGGCGCGGCATACAGCATCGCGGACGCCTCCCACGGGGATATCTATACCGAAGTGCAGGTCACGGCGCTGGTGGAGGCGCTGGCACGGGAGAACTGCACCGTCCTCAGCATCAAGGAGCGGGACGAAAGTCTGGAAAGCTTCTATATGGATCTGATGGGAGGTGAGCGCCATGCGTAAGCTGCTGAGAGCTGACCTTTTCTGTCTGCGCAGGAACCGCGTGCTGTGGCTGTGCATGGCGGCGGCCTTCGTCATTTCCGCCCTCTTCCTGCTGCGGCTCAGTACGGACAACGAAAACATGCGTACACTGGATGCCGCGTTTTTACAGTTGCTCCCCTTCCTCTCTATCCTGCACGCGGCCTTCATCGGGCTTTTCCTGGGGATCGAATATCAGGACGGCACCATGCGCAACAAGCTGATCGCCGGTCATTCCCGCGGCAAGGTGTACGGCGCCTATCTGATCACCGCTGTCATCGGCTGCTTCGCCATTCTGCTGGCGTGGGCGGCCAGCGTGGTGATCGGCGTGATCAAATTTGGTTGGTTTGCCGCGCCGGCAGGCACGCTGCTGCTGTGCGCCGCCGCCATCCTGCTGCTGACCATGGCCGAGGCCGCCATTCTGACGCTGCTGTGCCTGCTGGTCACCAACCGCGCCGTGTCCGGCGTGGCGGCCATCCTGCTGGCGTTTGCCCTGCTCCTTCTGGGCAGCAGCTTCTATAACGCCCTGTGCGAGCCGGAAACGACCTCCGCCGCCGTCATGACGGCGAACGGCTTTGAGATCGGCGAGCCGGAGCCCAACCCCTACTACATCTCCGGCACGCTGCGGACTGTGTACCAGTTCGCCGTGGATGCGCTGCCCTCCGGTCAGGCGATCCTGCTGGCCAATCAGGAGCTGACCCATCCCGTCGTTTCCCTGTGCGCTTCTGTCGGCATCACACTGCTGGTCAGCGCCATCGGCATGGCGGTTTTCAAACGCAAAGACTTAAAGTAAGGAGTCGATCATGATGATCTGGTGGATCGTGGCTGTCGCTGTGCTGGCACTGGCCGTGCTGGCGCTGTATCTGCTGTCCCTGCGCCGCGCTATCCGCGAGGTGGCCGATGAGCTGGAGGAAAAGCTGCAGACGGACACCAATACGCTGATCGCCATTTCCACCGGTGACCGGGCCGTCCGGGCACTGGCCGCCCGGATCAATACGCAGCTTCGGGCGCTCCGCAGGGAGCGCCTGCGGCTGCAGAACGGCGACGCGCAGCTGAAGGCCGCCGTCACCAATGTCTCCCACGATCTGCGCACGCCGCTGACGGCCATCTGCGGCTATCTCGACCTGCTGGAGCAGGAGTACCACTCGGAAAACAGCCGCCGCTATCTGGCGGTGATCCGTGAGCGCACGGAGGCCATGCGCGCCCTGACGGAGGAGCTGCTGCAATACTCCGTTGTCACCTCCGTGCCGGACACGCTGAACTGTGAGCCGGTCAGTGTGAACGACATTCTGGAGCAAAGCCTTGCGGGATTTTACGGCGTGTTCTCCGGACGCGGCATCGCGCCGGCCATTCAGATGCCGGAGCAGCCGGTGATCCGGACGCTGGACGCCGCCGGGCTGCGGCGGGTGTTCGGCAACATCCTCAGCAACGCCGCCAAATACTCCGACGGCGATCTGACCGTAAATCTGACACCGGAGGGCACGGTGACCTTTACCAATCACGCCCGCGGTCTCGGCCGGGTGCAGGCGGAACGGCTCTTTGACCGCTTTTTCACCGTGGAGAGCGCCAACGGTTCCACCGGACTGGGCCTGTCCATCGCCCGGCAGCTGACGGAGAAAATGGGCGGACAGATCACGGCGGATTATCAGAACGAAAGTCTCTGTGTACGTGTAACGCTATAATATGTAAAGGGGATATCCTTGCAAAGTATCATGCAAAGATATCCCCTTTACAGTTCACGTTGGGCCAGCACGCAGGCTCTCGCAGAAACGTCGAATCAGTGGATCACACAACAGAAAAGCCCAGTTTTTTTGCCAGCTGATCCAAATAGTCAATGTGACCGTGATTCGCAGCATACAGTGTCACAAAGCCATCCTCCTGCGCCGTGATATCCTGTCCGCCGCTGATCACCCTCTGTCCCTTTTTCAGGTAAATCTTTTGTCCGTTGATCTGCTCATCCCGATAGCGGTCAACCGCCTTCTGATAATACGCCCGGAACCGCGCCTGTGCCATTTCCTCGTCGCCAAGACGCCGGTAGATCAGCGCCTCATCCACCATCGGGACGCCGCCGGTTCTGTCAAAATCAGGATATTCTCTTCTGTGGGCAAGGATTCCCTCCCGCGTGGACAGCACATTGAATACCGGAAGCACCTTGTCGAAGATATCATCGTAGATCTCTTCCTCAATTGCGTCTATATCGCCGCGAAGATCAAAGCACTTTACAGCTTCACCATCTATGTCGCCAAGGCTGGAACGGATATTGCATTCGTAATCATGGTAGTATTTTTTCGGCGGTTTTCCTCCAAAGATGGCAACGCTGTCACATTCCGGGACACGGATCCCCAGGCTGACGCACATCAGGTGCGTCTCGTCCCGATACGCCTGCCCGCATTGAAAATGGATAACCTGCGAAATGTCATCCCGAAAGAAGCGGTGCAGTGTCCGCCCATGCTTCCGGAATCCCAGCTGCTTCAGGTCTTGGTATATGTTGTTCTCGATCCGGTCCATGCGGAGCGATACCTCTGACTTTTCTCTCATAACGCCACTCCCCTGCCATATATTCTCCCTGTGCCGCTATTCTATCAAATCCCGCTGAAATGCGCAACCCCGGTCTTGCCCGGTCATGGCATTACGAATTCGACCACAGCGGAGACGCCCCTGTTCTCCGGAAATAAACAGCACAGCACCGCATTTCCAGACGGAGATGCGGTGCTGCGCTTATTTGAGGAGAGATTATGGCGAAAGAAACGCCGTAACGGGGATAGGGCCCCGTCAAGGCGGTGCCTGTGATTTATTGCCCGCTGGCGCCGTAGTTGGACAGCACACGGGCGGAGGGGTCGTTGACGTCGCAGCCCTTCCAGCTCTTGTTGGGCATCCAGAAGTCCACGATCATCTCAGACTGACCGGGGTAGTATTTTTCAAATATCTCGCGGTAAAGGAGGGATTCCTTGGTAAAGGGCTGGGCATGGGAAAAGCGCTTGCGGCGCTGCTGGAACTGCTCGTCGGAATAGCAATCCTCGGCAAAGGCCTTCAGGTGATCCACCATGGAGTGGCCCACCGCGTCGGAGAAGGCTGCCTTTTCCCGGTAAAGAATTTCATAAGGCAGATAGTCTCCTTCAAAAGCGTGGCGCAGCAGGTACTTGCCCTTGCTGTAAATGTTGACCTTCTTGGCCGGGTCGATGGCCAGCACATAGCGGACGAAGTCCAGATCACCGAAGGGTACGCGGGCCTCCAGCGAGTTGACAGAGATGCAGCGGTCGGCGCGGAGCACATCGTACATGTGCAGCTCCCGGATACGCTTCTCCGCTTCCTCCTGAAACGCCTCCGGAGAGGGCGCGAAGTCGGTGTACTTATAGCCGAACAGCTCGTCGGAGATCTCGCCGGTCAGCAGCACGCGGATGTCGGTGTTCTCATGGATCCACTTGCACATCAGGTACATGCCCATGCTGGCCCGGATGGTGGTGATGTCAAAGGTGCCCAGCATTTTGATGACGAAATCAAGAGAGTCCAGCACCTGCTCCTTGGTCATGATGACCTCGGTATGGTCACTGCCGATGTAGTCGGCCACGATGCGGGCGTATTTCAGGTCGATGGCGTCCTCCCGCATGCCGATGGCAAAGGTGCGGATGGGCGCTTTGCTCTCGCGGGCGGCGATGGCGCACACCAGCGAGGAATCCAGACCCCCGGACAGCAGGAAGCCCACCTTGGCGTCGGCCACCAGCCGCTTCTTCACGCCGGCCACCAGCTTGTCGTGGATGTTGGCGCACACGGTATCCAGATCGTCATAGCAGAACTGCTTTACCTTTGCGATATCATCGTAGCAGACGAACTGACCGTCCTTGTAGTAATGTCCCGGAGGGAACGGCATGACCTTATCGCACATGCCCACCAGGTTCTTCGGCTCGCTGGCAAAGACGATCACGCCCTTCTTGTCATAGCCGTAGTACAGCGGGCGGATGCCGATGGGATCGCGGGCGGCGATGAACTGCTTCGTCTCGCCGTCGAACAGGATCAGGGCATACTCCGCATCCAACATTTTGAACATCTCCACGCCGTACTCCTTGTACAGCGGCAGCAGGATCTCGCAGTCGGAGCCGCTGCGGAAGGTATAGCCCTTCTTCAGCAGCTTGGCCTTGCAGGCCTCATAGCCGTAGATCTCGCCGTTGCAGACCACATAGCTGCCATCCATCTGGAAGGGCTGCATCCCCTCCGGCGTCAGGCCCATGATGGCCAGGCGGTGGAAGCCCAGCAGGCCGTGGCCGGTGTCCACGATGCGGCTGTCGTCGGGGCCGCGGGAGACCGTTTCCATAAAGCCGTCGGCAAATGCGGCGGTATCGGTACAAACGTCACAATAACCCATAATAGAACACATTTTATGATCCTCCAGATCTTGTAAAATAAGATCAGCAATGTGATAGGGCGAGCTGCTGTGACCCGCGGTGCCACCTATCTTTGAACTCATTCAGGCTTCCAACAAAGCCTTGCCGCGATAACGGGCGGCAGCTCCGGCGCGCTTACTGAGTGTCTCCCCTGTTGGGCTTGCGGCTTGCCGGATGTTCTTCGCCGGGGCGTCGGGCGCATGGCTTCCACCGTCCCATGCTCGCTGTGCCCGCGTTTCCCGGATACTTTTTCCGGCTCCAACGCCTTTGTTGATAAAATGTGGTTTATATATAATGTGGTTATATGGTTTTTATGGTTGTGGCTTTGGGTGGTATTTACTTCACGCCGAACAGCAGATCACCATAGGTGGGGAACGGCCAGAAGTCGGCGGCGGTATACTGCTCTGCCTGATCGCAGGGAACACGGAGGGCCTCCATCTTAGGAATGACCACATCCCGGATGACGAAAGCGGCGTCGGTCACATCGTCGATCTTGTGATAGTCGCTCAGGGCGGTCTCCAGCTCCTCGACGGCCAGCGCGATCTGGTCGGTCAGGCCGGACAGCTTCTCGATGAGGCCCGTCTCATACTTGCCGCTGAGGGTGGGAACGGCGGCCTTCTTGGCGGCCAGGCTCTCCGCCAGAGAGGCGGTGTAGTCCTCCACAGCAGGCAGGATCTCCTTGCGGGCCATGTCCACCATGGTCTGGGCCTCGATATTGACGGCCTTGCGGTAGTTGTCCAGCGTGATGTCATAGCGGGAGCGGATCTCCGCCTCGGACATGACCTTCAGGGAGGTCAGCATGTCCACGTTCTTCTTCTCCAGCAGGCAGGGCAACGCGTCGGGGGTGGTCTTCAGGTTCAGCAGGCCCCGCTCCTCGGTGGCCTCCTTGATCCAGGCATCGTCATAGCCGTTGCCGTTGAAGATGATGCGTTTGTGCTCCTTGATGGTCTTCTGGATCAGATCATGGAGGGCGGACTCAAAGTCGTCGGCCTTCTCCAGAATGTCGACATACTGCTTCAGGGACTCCGCCACGGCGGCGTTCAGCATGATATTGGTGCAGGCAATGGAGTTGGAGGAGCCCAGCATACGGAACTCGAACTTATTGCCGGTGAAGGCGAAGGGCGAGGTGCGGTTGCGGTCGGTGGTGTCGCGGATAAACTTGGGCAGCACATGGACGCCCAGCTTCATGACCCGCTTCTCCGTGCCGCTGTACGGCTCATCCTTCTCGATGGCGTCCAGAATGGCGGTCAGCTCGTCGCCCAGGAAGATGGACACCACGGCGGGAGGCGCTTCGTTGGCGCCCAGACGGTGATCGTTGCCGGCGGTGGCCACGGACAGCCGCAGCAGATCCTGATAATCGTCCACCGCCTGAATGACGGCGCACAGGAACAGCAGGAACCGGGCGTTCTGATAGGGCGTCTCGCCGGGGGTCAGCAGGTTCACGCCGGTATCGGTGGCGATGGACCAGTTGTTGTGCTTGCCGGAGCCGTTGACGCCGTCAAAGGGCTTCTCATGGAGCAGACACACCAGACCGTGGCGGGCGGCCACCTTCTGCATGATCTCCATGGTCAGCTGGTTGTGGTCGGTGGCCACGTTGG
The DNA here is from genome assembly GCA_934565655.1 of uncultured Oscillospiraceae bacterium. Taxonomy (GTDB): domain Bacteria; phylum Bacillota; class Clostridia; order Oscillospirales; family Oscillospiraceae; genus Vescimonas. The sequence goes on along the minus strand of CAKTIE010000003.1, from coordinate 127,424 downwards.
TGGTGGTGTAGATGGGCGCCAGCTCATGCTGGGCGGGAGCCACCTCGTTATGCTCGGTCTTGGCCAGAATGCCCAGCTTCCACAGCTCCTCGTTCAGGTCGGCCATGTAGGCCGCCACACGGGGCTTGATGGCGCCGAAGTAGTGGTCGTCCATCTCCTGACCCTTGGGAGGTTTCGCGCCGAACAGGGTGCGGCCGCAGAAGATCAGATCCTTGCGCTTGTCGAACATCTCGCGGTCCACCAGGAAATACTCCTGCTCCGGGCCCACGGAGGTACGGACGCATTTCACATCCTCGTTGCCGAACAGCTCAAGGATGCGCATGGCCTGCTTGTTCAGGGCCTGCATGGAGCGCAGCAGCGGCGTTTTCTTATCTAGCGCTTCGCCGCCGTAGGAACAGAACGCCGTGGGGATGCACAGTGCCTTATCCTTGATAAAGGCATATGAGGTGGGATCCCATGCGGTATAGCCGCGGGCCTCAAAGGTGGCGCGCAGGCCGCCGGAGGGGAAGCTGGAGGCATCCGGCTCGCCCTGGATCAACTCCTTGCCTGAGAACTCCATGATGACGCCGCCATCAGGAGACGGAGCGATAAAGCTGTCGTGCTTTTCGGCGGTGATGCCGGTCAGGGGCTGGAACCAATGGGTAAAGTGGGTGGCGCCATGCTCGACGGCCCAATCCTTCATGGCGTCTGCCACAGCGTTGGCCACTTCGTTATTCAGGCTGCCGCCCTCATCGATCGTTTTTTTCAGCGAGGTGTAGACTTCATAGGGAAGCCGTGCTTTCATGACGCGGTCGTCAAAAACCAAACTGCCGAAGTATTCCGGTACTGTGCTCATCATGATCCACTCCTTTTCTTTCAAAATAATGCAAAAAAGGCGTCAAGGAGACCAACCTCCAAGACGCCTTTGCCTTCGATGGGCGAAATTATATACGCCCTATACGAATTTGTCAATCTCCGTTTTCCACAATTTTTGCCGTTTCGTCGATTGACTTTATGATGCAGCCGTGCTATAATCCCCAACCAAGATGAGCAAAGACGTTCATTTACCAGGTACATTTGTCCTGTGTAAGTGAACGCCTTTGCGTTTTTTTCAGAAAGGATGAACGCTATGAAGCTGGAGGGACAAGTCCGTATCCCGTCCGGATGCGCTATTTCCGCCGTCATTTCCCGCGAGGGAAAACGTATGACCGGCGAGGCCGTGATAAACAGTATGGTTCCCATGCATGACCGCTCCAACGGTCTGGGCGGCGGGTTTGCCGCCTATGGCATCTATCCGGAATACCGGGACTTTTACGCATTCCACATCTTCTTTGAGGACAACACTACCCGCCGGGAGTGTGAGACATTATTAAAAGAGGGCTTCGAGATCGTGCAGGCGGAGGTGATCCCCATCCGGATCATTCCGGAGATCACCGACGTGCCGCTGATCTGGCGGTACTTCGTATCGCCGCTGAAATCCGTGCTTTCCCGTCTGCAATTGGATGAGAAGGAATTCGTGGCCCGCACCGTCATGGAGATCAACACCAAATTAAAGGGCGCGTATGTGTTCTCCAGCGGCAAGAACATGGGCACCTTCAAGGCCGTGGGCTATCCGGAGGATGTGGGGCGGTTCTACCGTCTGGAGGAGTACGAGGCGTACAGCTGGACGGCCCATGGCCGCTATCCTACCAACACCCCCGGCTGGTGGGGCGGCGCGCATCCCTTTACCCTGCTGGACTGGTCCATCGTCCACAACGGCGAGATATCCTCCTACGACGCCAACCGCCGGTATATCGAGATGTTCGGTTATAAATGCACTTTGCAAACGGATACGGAGGTCATCACCTACATCGCTGACTATCTCCTGCGGCGTCAGGGGCTGACGCTGGAGGAAACGGCTTCGGTGATCGCCGCCCCCTTCTGGAGCACCATCCGGGGCAAGGCCGCGCCGGTGGCGCGGCAGTTGACGTATCTGCGCACCATGTACCCCAGCCTGCTGATCACGGGGCCGTTCTCCATCATTCTGGGCTTCAACGGCGGACTGATGGCCCTGAATGACCGCCTGAAGCTGCGCTCCATGGTAACGGCGGAGAAGGACGACCGGGTGTTCATCGCCAGCGAGGAGGCCGCCATCCGCGTCATGGAGCCCAACGCGGAGCATTTCTACGCGCCCATGGGCGGCGAACCCTTCATCGTAAAAGTGAAAGAAGGTGCCTATTGATGTCCATCCACTACATCATACCGGAATTTGAGGTGATCCGCAATGACGCCCGCTGCACCTGCTGCCGCGTCTGCGAAAACCAGTGCGCCAACGGCGTACACACCTATGACAGCGAGGGCAAGCGAATGCTCAGCGACGAGACAAAGTGTGTCAACTGTCAGCGCTGCGTTTCCTTCTGTCCCACACACGCGCTGAAGATCGTGAAGAACGACTGTTGTCTCCGGGAAAATGCCAACTGGCAGAGCGATACCATCAAGGAGATCTACAAGCAGGCGGATACCGGCGGCGTGCTGCTCAGCTCCATGGGCAACCCCAAGCCCCTGCCGGTGTACTGGGACAACATTCTCATCAACGCCTCCCAGGTGACGAACCCGCCCATCGATCCCTTGCGGGAGCCCATGGAAACACGGGTATTCCTGGGGAAAAAGCCCTCCGCCATCCGGCGCAATGCCGACGGCAGCCTGTGTACCGATCTGCCGCCCCAGCTGGAGCTGTCGGTGCCCATCCTGTTCTCCGCCATGAGCTACGGCTCCATCAGCTACAACGCCCATGAGAGCCTGGCCCGCGCCGCCCGTGAGCTGGGCATCTATTACAACACCGGCGAGGGCGGCCTGCATGAGGACTTCTACTGCTACGGGGAAAACACCATCGTACAGGTGGCCTCAGGCCGGTTCGGCGTACAGGAAAAATACCTGAACACCGGCGCGGCCATCGAGATCAAGATGGGACAGGGCGCAAAGCCCGGCATCGGCGGCCATCTGCCCGGCGCCAAGATCACAGCCGACGTGTCCCGCACCCGCATGATCCCGGAGGGCGCGGATGCCATTTCCCCCGCTCCCCACCACGATATCTACTCCATTGAGGATCTGCGGCAGCTGGTCTACTCCCTGAAGGAGGCCACTCAGTACAAAAAGCCCGTGATCGTCAAGGTGGCGGCTGTCCACAACATTGCCGCCATCGCCAGCGGCATCGCCCGTAGCGGCGCGGACATCATCGCCATCGACGGCTTCCGGGGCGGCACCGGCGCGGCGCCTACCCGCATCCGGGACAATGTGGGCATCCCCATCGAGCTGGCGCTGGCGGCGGTGGATCAGCGGCTCCGTGACGAGGGCATCCGCAATAGCGTCTCCCTGATCGCGGGCGGCAGCATCCGCTCGGCGGCGGATGTGGTAAAGGCCATCGCGCTGGGCGCGGACGCCTGCTATATCGCCACGGCCGCACTGCTGGCCATGGGCTGCCACCTGTGCCGCAGCTGCCAGACGGGGCGCTGCAATTGGGGCATCGCCACCCAGCGGCCCGATCTGGTGAAGCGGCTGGATCCCGACGAGGCCACCCGGCGGCTGGTAAATCTGGTGACCGCGTGGAAGCACGAGATCAAGGAAATGATGGGCGGCATGGGCATCAACTCCATTGAGGCCCTGCGGGGCAACCGTGTCATGCTGCGGGGCGTACACCTGACGGAAAAGGAGCTGGCGATCCTGGGCATCGCCCACGCGGGAGAATGAAATGGCTGCTATCACGATTTTTTATGAGAAAACACATGGAAAAACATCAGGAGGTGTGGTACAATATGAACTTCATTGAGGCCAACGACCTCTCCTTCTCCGCGCTGAACGAGACCATACGCGGTGCGGGAAAGGAATGCCGGATCTGCGGCTGCCTGGGCCAGCGGTTCATCGCCGCCGGTATGAGTGGCAAAAAGCTGGAGATCAACGGCATCCCCGGCAACGCGCTGGGCGCGTATCTCAACGGGGCCGAGATCACCGTCAACGGCAACGCGCAGGACGCCGTGGGCGACACCATGAGCGCCGGACGCATCGTGATCCACGGCAGCGCGGGCGACGCGGCGGGCTATGCCATGCGGGGCGGCGAAATTTATATACAGGGCAACGCCGGTTACCGGGCCGGTATCCATATGAAGGCCTATCAGGAGCACAAGCCTGTGATCGTTATCGGCGGGCGGGCCGGCAGCTTTCTGGGCGAGTATCAGGCAGGCGGCCTGATACTGGTGCTGGCGCTGCACACCGACGGGCGGCCCGTGGTGGGCTTCTTCCCCTGCACCGGCATGCACGGCGGAAAGATGGTGTTCCGGGGCGACGTGAGCAATGTGCAATTTCCGCCCCAGGTGACCTCACGCCCGGCCACGGCGGAGGACTTTGCGGAATTCGCGCCCTATGTGCGGGAATACTGCCGCCTGTTCGGCTGCGACGCCGCCTCCATGCTGAGCAGCGCCTATACCGTGATCACACCGGACAGCAAAACCCCCTACCAGCAGATGTATGTGGCAAACTGACGAAAGGCAGGATCGCATTATGAAGTATTCAAAGGACGAGATCAAGCAGTATGTGGCGGAGGAGGACGTGAAGTTCATCCGCCTGGCATTCTGCGACCTGTCCGGAAAGCAGAAGAATATCTCCATCCATCCGGACGAGCTTGACCGCGCGTTTGAATATGGCATCGCCTTTGACGCCTCGGCCATTCCCGGCTTCGGAGACGAGGTACACTCCGACCTGTTCCTGCATCCCGACAGCGGCACGCTGTGCATGCTGCCGTGGCGGCCGGATCACGGACGGGTGGCCCGGATGTTCTGCGGCATCGCGCGGCCGGACGGCACCCCCTTCGAGGCGGACGGCCGCCAGCTTTTGAAGCAGGCCATCGCCGCGGCGGCGGAAATGGGCGTTACCTTCGCCTTCGGCACGGAGATGGAGTTCTATCTCTTCCACCGGGACGAGCTGGGCGAGCCCACCAAGCAGCCCTATGACCACGCCGGTTACATGGACATCGCCCCGGAGGACAAGGGCGAAAACGTCCGGCGGGAGATCTGCCTGACGCTGGAGCAGATGGGCATCCGGCCGGAGTGCTCCCACCATGAGCAGGGTCCAGGCCAGAACGAGATCGACTTCCGGTATTCCGAGCCGCTGACGGCGGCGGACAACGCCGTCACCTTCCGGGCGGTGGTCAACACCGTGGCGGTGCGCAACGGGCTGGCGGCGGACTTCTCCCCCAAGCCTCTGAACGGCCAGCCCGGCAACGGCATGCATATCAACATCTCCGCCCGGAGCGCCGGCGGCGGCGACGTGATGCCCCACATCATCGCGGGCATCCTGTCCCATATCACGGAGCTGACGGCATTCCTCAACACGGTGGACGCCTCCTATCACCGCTTCGGCGGCAGCAAGGCGCCCCGCTACATCTCCTGGTCCAGCGAGAACCGCTCCCAGCTGATCCGCATCCCCGCCGCGCAGGGCGAATACCGCCGGGCGGAGCTGCGCTCCCCCGACCCGCTGTGCAATCCCTATCTGGCCTTTACGCTGCTGATCCACGCCGGACTGGACGGCATCCGCCGCCAGCTGGTGCTGCCGGAGGCGGCGGACATCAACTTCTTCAGCGCGCCGGAGCAGGTCAAGGCCCAGTTCCGCACGCTGCCCGCCACGCTGGCGCAGGCAAAGACCGCCGCGGAAAGCAGCTCCTTTATCCACCAGCTCCTGCCCCAGACCATCATTGCCTACTACACCCGATAATACCTGATCACCCCATGAAAGGAGGGACGCATATGGAGCTGACTCAGCAGACATACAGTGTGCTGGTGGTATCCAGCGGAAGCAAGTTCCCCGCGTCCCTCCGTGACCTGCTGCCGGAGGACCGCTATACGCCGCTGCACGCCGTAAGCGACGTGGCCAGCGCACGGCGCTGCCTTCTGGAGCGCACCTTCGACATCGTGATCATCAGCGCTCCCCTGCCGGATGAATTCGGCACCAAGCTGGCCCTGCATGTGGTAGACGGCAGCAGCGCGGGCGTGCTGCTGCTGGTGAAGGCGGAGCACTACGCCGACCTTTCGGCGCGGCTGTCGCCCTATGGGATTTTGCTGCTGCAAAAGCCCACGTCCCCCCAGCTGATCCTGCAATCCCTGCAGTTGCTGTGCGGCACGCGGGAGCGGCTGCGGAAGATGGAGCAGAAAACCGCCTCCATCGAGGAAAAGATGATGGAGATCCGCACTGTCAACCGGGCGAAATGGCTGCTGATCGATCAGGCCGGTATGACGGAGGCGGAGGCCCACCGCTTCATCGAAAAGCAGGCCATGGATCGCTGCGTCACCCGCAAGGCCATCGCTGACCAGATCATCGCCCGCTATCAGACGGTAGGCTGATATTTGACAAACGCCGCGTTTTCTGCTATCATGCTCTCCAACCATTGAAAAAGGAGACATGATATGGAAAAATTCATTCCCTACGAAAAGCTCTCCAAGAAGGAGAAGCGGAAGCGTGACGCCATGATGCGGAACACTTGGGGCCCGCTGAACCCCGTGACCCGCAAAAGTGAAAACCCCAGAGCCTATAACCGCCGAAAGGCACGGAAGTGGATCGACGATCCCCTGTCCGTGCCTTTTGCTGTATAAAAACCTCTTGCATCCGGATTTACCCAGTAGTAAAATAGGGAAAACACATTTCGGGAGGTATCACCATGAAGCTTGCCCTTTGCCAGATCGCCATGAGCGACAACGAAACCGAAAATCTGGAGCGCCAGCTGTCCGCCCTGCGGCAGGCCGCCCTTCACGGCGCTGACCTGATCGTCTATCCGGAGCTGCAGCTGCACCGGTTCTTTCCGCAGTACGCGGGCTGCGACGTGTCCGGCAAGCTGCTGACGGCAGATGCGCCCATCATCCGGCAATTTCAGGAGGCCTGCCGGGAAAACCACATTATGGCGGCCCCCAACTTCTATCTGCGGGAGCCCTCCGGCTGCTTTGACGCCACACTGCTGATCAGCAGCGACGGCGCGCTGCTGGGCCGCCAGAAGATGGTGCATATCGCCCAGGCAGCCCAGTTCTATGAGCAGGATTACTACACGCCCTCCGACGATGGCTTTCTGGTGTTCGACACACCCCACGGGAAAATCGGCATCGTGGTGTGCTTCGACCGGCACTATCCGGAAAGCATCCGCACCGAGGCGCTGATGGGAGCCGATCTGATCCTGATCCCCACCGCCAACACCGAAAGCGAGCCCATGGAGATGTTCGACTGGGAGATCAAGGTGCAGGCGTTCCAGAACAGCGTGGCCGTCGCCATGTGCAACCGCACCGGCACGGAGGGTGATATGGTGTTCTCCGGCCGCTCGCTGGTGACGGATGCCAACGGCGACACCATCGCCCAGGCAGGCAGCGGCGAGGATCTGCTGTATGCCGAGGTGGACATGGCCGCTTCCGCCCGCATCCGTGCCGTGCGGCCCTATACCAGTCTGCGGCGGACTGAGCTGTACCGGTGATGTCTGTTATCTAAAAAATTTATCAGCCTTCCTGACAAAAAGTCTTGTAATTTGACAAAAGGTGCGTTAAGATAAGGGTATATACGGTTAAGATAACTGTGTATCTGCAAAACTTATAAAGGAGAGACTTATCACATGGAACGCATCTTCCACCTGAAGGAAAACGGCACCACCGTCAAGACGGAAATTCTTGCCGGTCTGACCACCTTCATGACCATGGCGTACATCATCGCCCTGAACCCCAACCTGCTGACCAACTTCGCCGTTGGCACTCCCCTCTGGAACGGCGTTTTCCTGGCCACCTGCATCGCCAGCGCCATCGGCACGGTGTGCATGGCGTTTCTGGCCAACAAGCCCTTCGTCATGGCGCCCGGCATGGGTCTGAACAGCTTTTTCGCCGTGATCGCCGGCAATGTGGCCGCCATGCTGAACACTGACTACACCAGCGCCTTTCAGGCGGTGCTGTGCATCATTCTGGTGGAGGGCATCGTGTTCCTGCTGCTGAGCGTGTTCAACATCCGCGACAAGATCGTGGACGCTATCCCTCTGGGCGTCCGTCTGGGCATCGGCCCCGCCATCGGTCTGATGCTGATGAACATCGGCCTTGGCTCCAACGTGGGCATCTATGCCGAGGGCAACGGCTACACCAGCCCCTTCTATGTGCTGCGTGACTTCTTCGGCGCCATGACGCCCAGCGTCATCAAGGATCACATGGGCGCGGAGTACAGCACCATGGTACTGACCGTGGTCACCATGTTCATCGGCCTGTTCGTCATCATCCTGCTGGCCAAGAAGGGCGTCAAGGCCGCCGTTCTGGTGGGCATGCTGGTAGCCTCCGTCATTTACTGGGCAGGCTGCTTCCTCTTCCTGAAGGTGAACCCCTTTGCTTCCCTGCAGGGCGCGTCCTTCCTGCCTCCCTTCCAGGATATGGTGAGCACCACCCTGTTCAAGTTTGACTTCACCGACTTCTTCCGCATCGGCTGGTTCACCGCCATCAGCCTGATTATCACCTTCTGCATGATCGACATGTTCGACACCATCGGCACGCTGGTGGGCACCGCCTCCCGCGCCGGTATGACCGACAAGGACGGCAACATGCCCAAGATGAAGGAAGCCCTGCTGTCCGACGCCGTGGGTACTGTGGCAGGCGCCTGCTGCGGCACCTCCACCGTTACCACCTTCGTGGAGTCCGCCTCCGGCGTGGAGGCCGGCGGCCGCACCGGCCTGACCTCCCTGACCTCCGCGTTCATGTTCCTGGCCTGCATCTTCATCGCCCCTGTGGCCGCCATCATCCCCGCCGCCGCCACCTCCTCCGCGCTGATCTATGTGGGCATCCTGATGCTGCAGGGTCTAAAGAACGTGGACTTCGACGATCTGGATCAGGTGGTTCCCGTGTTCATCATGCTGCTGGCCATGCCCATCTCCGGCTCCATCGGCCACGGCATCGGCCTGGCCATGATCTCCTACACCGTCATCAAGGTGTTCTCCGGCAAGGCCAAGGACGTGTCCGCGCTGACCTATGTGATCACGCTGCTGTTCCTGGTGAAGTTCTTCGCCGTAGTGTAACGTATTTATCATAAAAAAGGAACCGGTCCGTCGGACTGGTTCCTTTTTTGTTCAGGAAAGATATTTCTCCGCAAAGCGGCCCATAGGTTTGTTGACCAGCTTTACCACCATGCCTACGCAGATGGCCGCCACGACTGTTCCCTCACGGACGCCCTCCAGATGGCCCAGAAACAGGAACGACAGCGCGGTGGCCAGCAGCACCAGCGTTACATCAAAGCCCACCTTCCCTGCGGCAAACTTCACCGGGAACACCTGGCACACCGCCAGTACCATTCCCTCGCCTGCCAGCACCACCACATTGGCGGTGACCTCCATGCTGACGCCGATTCCCACCAGCGCAATGCCCACAAGGCACAGGCCCCATTGGGCGGGATATGACCCCGGCACGATGCCCTGCAAAGCGCTGACGGCGGCGTCCGTCAGCATGCCGAACAGCAGCGCCACCGGCAGCTGAAGCAGCTGCATCAGCTGATAGCGGCGGCGCAGCAGCAGGATCTGCAGCAGGATCAGCGTCACATGCATGGCAATGGTGGCCGTACCCACGGTCAGCGGCGTGATGCGGCTGATCACATAGGGCAGGCTGGAGATGGGCGAGGTGCCCAGCCCTCCCTTTATGGAGAACGCCACGCCGAAGGCCATGACCAACAGGCCCACACACAGCAGCAGCCAGTGCTTCCATCGAAATCGTATGCTTTTCCTCATATGCTTCTTTCCTTCCGTTTTTCGACCTTTTCTATTATAAGCGGCTGTCAGAAAATGTCAAGAAAGGTAAAAAAGTACCCGCGCACGCAATGCGTGCGCGGGTACTGCTGCTTTTGATGAAAAAGCGATTACTTCATGAAAGTACCGGCCTTCATCTGCTCCAGATAGGCGTTGTACTTCTCCACCTTCTCAGCGGGAACCAGCTCGGTGTTGATGGCACCGGCGGACAGACCGCCGTTCTCCAGGGTACCGAACACGGTGCTGCCGCCGAAGGTACCGGCCACGACAGCGTCCATGCAGACCTCGATCATCGCGGCGTTATCAGTGACCTGAGAGCCGATGATGCAGGGGTTCTGACCCAGGATATCGGCAGGCTGGCCGATGTCGTAGATCTTGATGGCACCGGCAGCGGTGTTGGCATCGTCGATGGCCTCGCGGGCGCCGGAGTCAACAGCGGAAGCGTCACCGAAGAACACGTCAGCACCCTGGCTGATCAGCTCAGTGGCGAACTCCTTGCCCTTGGGGGCATCGGAGAAGGAGTTGGCATAGGGGACGGGCAGCAGCTCAACAGTCTTGCCTTCCTGCTCGCCAACGTACTTGGCAGCCTCTTCAAAACCGGCGATCTTGCCCTTGGTGGTATCCAGCTCCATACCGCCGATGAAGCCCAGCTTGCCGCTCTCGGTCATCAGACCGGCCAGAGCACCGGCGATCCAGCCGATCTCCTGTGCGTTGGGCAGCAGAGAGGACACGTTGCCGTTGACAGCCTTATCAGGGGTATCCACAGCGCCGTTCAGCAGAGCGAAAGCAACATCGGGATACTCCTCTGCAGCCTGCAGGACAGCGTCGGTGTACTGGTTGCCGGGCGCGTAGATCATGTCATAGCCCAGGGCGCAGAAAGCGGCGATGGAGTCATAATACTGATCCTGAGAGATAGAGTCGGTGACCTCGGTCTTCCAACCCTTGGCCTCGGCGGCCTTGATCATGGCGTTGTAGCAGGCAGCGCCCCAACCACCGTCGTTGATGCTGGAGTCGCAGATCATAGCGACCTTGTAGACCTTCTCGCCATCAGTGTTGGCGTTGGCGTCGTCACCGTCGGTGGCGTTGTTGTTGCCGCCGCAGGCCACGAGAGACAGGGTCATAGCCAGCGCCAGCAGCAGCGCAAGAAACTTCTTCATTCTTGTTTCCTCCTAAAATAGAAATCTTTTTATAATAGCGCGTTTCGCGTTATTACCGGTTTACCGCTGCTCCTTGCGGTAGGGCTGGCCGTTGGCCTTGGGGCCGGTCTGGCGGGTGCCGATGGCGCTCAGCACGATGACCGTGGCCACATAGGGGATCATCTGGAAGAACTGATACGGGATGCCGATGCCGGACACCTGCAGGCGGATCTGCAAAGCGTCGCAGAAGCCGAAGAACAGGCAGGCCAGCAGCACGCCCACAGCGTTCCAGCGGCCGAAGATCACGGCGGCCAGGGCGATGAAGCCGCGTCCGGCCACGATGCCGTCGGTATAGGTGCTGGAGTAGCAGGTGGTCAGGTACGCGCCGCCCATACCGGCCAGCGCGCCGCAGATCATGCAGGCGATGTACTTCACGCCGATGACGTTGATGCCCAGCGTGGCGGCGGCCTTGGGATGCTCGCCCACCGCCTTATAGCTGAGACCCGCGCGGGTGCGGCTGAAGAAAATGGACGTGAACACCACCAGCGCGATGGTGAGATACACCATGGGGCTCTGGTCAAACAGCAACGGGCCAATGACCGGGATGTCCTTCAGGCCGGGGATGGCGATGCTGGACATGGTGGTGATCTGCTTCAGGTCGGAGCCGGTGCCGAAGTACACGCGGTAGATAAAGGACGCCAGCGCCGGAGCGAAAATATTGATGGCCATGCCGTACACCGTATGGTCGGCGCACAGCGTCACCGTGGAGAAAGCGTAGATCATGTTGACCAACAGTCCGGCCAGTGCGCCGCACAGCAGGCCCAGCCAGTTGGAGCCGGTGATGTAACAGGCCAGGAAGCCCACCAGCGCGCCGATGGCGGCAAGGCCCTCAAGGCCAATGTTGACCATACCGGCCCGCTGGCCGTACAGCTCGGCCAGAGAGATCAGCAGCAGAGGGATGGCCAGGCGAACGGTGGCCAGAAGCAAACTGGAAATCCAATCCATCACTTGTCACCCGCCTTTCTCTTAGAGAACAACCGATTCTTCCAGGACTCGAATTCCGGCAGCTTCGTCAGCGCCATACCGGCCACGGAGAACACGATCACCAGCGCCTGAATGATGTCGGACACGCTGGTGGGAACGCCGCTGGCGGCCTGCATGGTGGTGGAGCCCACGCGCAGCGCCGCGAAGAACAGCGCCACGATGATCGTTGCGATGGGGTGCAGCTGGCCGATCAGGGCCATGGCCACGCCGTCGAAGCCGTAGCCCGCGCCGAAGCCGTTGATGAGACGGAACTGGGTACCCAGCAGCTCCGCGCCGCCGCCCAGTCCGGCGATGGCGCCGGAGATAATGAAGCTGGTCAGGATATAGCGCTTGACGGGGATGCCGTTGAAGCGGCTGGCGGTCATGTTATAGCCCACCGCCCGCAGCTTGAAGCCGCCGCTGGTCCAGAACAGCACATAGTACATAATAAGGCCCACCGCCAGCGCCAGCACGAAGCCCCAGGTAAAGCGCATGTCGGAGACCACGCGGGGCAGCTGCACCAGCTTGGAGACGGCCGGGGTCTGGGGAATGTTCTCATCCCGGATCCAGCTGGTATAGAGCACGCCCATGAACAGCGTGGCCACATAGTTCAGCATGATGGAGATGATCATCTCGTTCTGGCCGCGGGTGATCTTCAGCACGCCGGGGATCATGCCCCAGATGCCGCCCGCCAGCGTACCGGCCAGCAGCGCCAGCAGGATGCCCGCAAAGCCGGTCAGGCCGCTGAAGAAGGCCGTCAGGAACGCGGCGATGGAGCCCATCAGGAACTGGCCCTCGCCGCCCAGGTTGAACACGCCGCACTTATAGGCGAAGCAGGCGCACAGCGCGGTGAACATCAGAGGGGTGGATTTATTCAGCGTCGTACCGATGCTGGCCCGGGAGCCGAAGGCGCCCTGGAACAGGTACTTCATCGCCATAAAGGGATCGGCGCCCAGCGCCGCCATGATGATACCGCCGATGATGAAGGCCAGCAGGATCGACAGCAGCGGCACAGCAAAGCTGCTCAGAGAGCGTTTTAACTTTTCCATATACACGCTCCTCCCTTACTTACCGGTCATGGCAAGGCTGATCTCCTCGATGGGAGGATTCTTGCCGGAATACTCGCCCATGATCTGGCCCTCGAAGCAGACCAGGATCCGGTCGGACATCTCCAGGATCTCGTCGAAGTCGGCGCTGATCAGCAGGATGCCCACGCCCCGGTCACGGGCCGCGATCATCTGGTCATGGATGAAGCTGGCGGCGCCGATGTCAAGGCCGCGGGTGGGATGGGCCGCCACCAGCAGCACTGGGTCGGACTCCAGCTCGCGGGCCAGAATGACCTTCTGCTGGTTGCCGCCGGACAGGCTGCGCACATCCTGATCCACGGAGGTGCAGCGGATATCGTACTTCTTCGCCATGTCGCCCGCGTAGCCCAGGATGGCCTTCTTTTTCAGCAGCAGGCCCTTGCCGCTGCTGAAGCGCTCACTGTCGCAGCTTTTCAGCACCAGATTCTCCGCGATGGTCATATCGCCGATCAGGCCCTGCAGATTGCGGTCCTCCGGCACATGGGAGACGCCGTCCTTGATAAAGCCATGGGGATCGAATATGGCGGGCCGTGCGCCGGACAACTCCACGCTACCGCTCTCCGGCGCGATCACGCCGGTGATCAGCTGCGCCAGCTGGGTCTGACCGTTGCCGTCCACACCGGCGATGCCCACGATCTCGCCCCGGTGTACCGTCAGGGACATATCGTTCAGGCCGTTGTGCTTGGATTCCTTATGATAATCCACATGGGACAGCTGCACCGCCACATCCGCACCGGCGCAGTCCTTCTTCTCATACTGGGAGGTGGTCAGCTCGCGGCCGATCATCATGCTGGCCAGCTTCTGGCTGTCGGTATCCGCGCAGTTGACGGTACCCACCACCTCGCCCAGCCGCAGCACGGTGATGCGGTCGGAGATGTGCATGACCTCGCGCATCTTGTGGCTGATGAAGATGATGCTCTTGCCCTCGGACACCAGCTTGCGCATGATGGCGAACAGGCCCTCCACCTCGATATCCGTCAGGGCGGCGGACGGCTCGTCCAAAATCAGCAGCTCCGCACCGTGATACAGTGCCTTCAGGATCTCGGTACGCTGCTGCTCGCCCACGGAGATCTCCGTGATCAGGCGGTCCAGCTGCACGTCCAGACCGTATCTGGCGGACAGCTCCTCGATCTCCTTGCGGCGGGCGGCCCGGTCGATAAACAGGCCCTTGGCGTGCTTGTCGCCCAGGATGATGTTGTCAAACACCGTCATGGCCTCCACCAGCATGAAGTGCTGGTGCACCATGCCGATGCCCAGCTTCACCGCCTGGCTGGGCGACTCGATCCGAACCTCTTTGCCCTCCAGAAAGATCTTACCCTCGGTGGGCTGATACAGGCCGATCAGAATATTCATCAGCGTGGACTTGCCCGCGCCGTTTTCACCCAGCAGCGTCAGCACCTCGCCCCGGTTCACGGTCAGGCTGATGTCCTTGTTGGCATAGAAATTGCCGAACCGCTTGCTGATATGTTCCATTCTCAGCAGCTCACTCAAACGCTCTCACTCCCCTGATCTCATAATAATGAACAGTACTTTTAATAATATTGGGAAAAGTATACCATACATTTATTCAGTTGAAAAGAAAAATTTTCTCTGTTTTTTACATTTTCTCCCATATTATTTTTGTCACATTCGTACCCAACATTTTCTTATGTCTCTGTTCAGTTACCCAGTGATAACTTTACCGGACTGCCATCATAAAAAAGCTTGCTTTAGCTGCCGCGCAGGGATACAATAGGGGAAAACCTTCCTGGGAGGCGATGCTATGCGGCAGCTGGAGCTGATCCCGGCCTACGGCCATCGCGAGGAGATCGTCACGCTGTTCACCGAGTACACCAATATGCTGATGGAGCAGGACGAGATCGTGCGGCAGTACCTGATCCTGCAAAACTATGAAAAGGAGCTGGCACACCCGGAGGAAAAATACGGCATGCCGGAGGGGCGGCTGTATCTGGCCTGTTGGGAGGGCCGTCCGGCGGGCTGCATCGGCCTGCGGAAGCTGGACGAAGAACGGGGCGAGCTGAAGCGGCTGTATGTCCGGTCGGAGTTTCGGGGCCGCCGCATGGGCGAGGCGCTGATCCGCCGCATCCTTGACGATGCCCGCGAGATCGGCTACCGGCATGTGCTGCTGGACACGCTGCCCTTCCTGCACGCCGCCATCCGCCTGTACCGAGAGATGGGATTTTATGAGATCGGCCGCTACAACGAAAGCCCGGTGGAGACCACCATCTTCATGCAATACGACTTATAAAGGAGATGCCCAATGGCTACTACACAGGATTATATGGAATACGTCTGCGAGCGCTTGCCGGAGTGCGGCGATGTGCGCTATCGCAAGATGTTCGGTGAATATATGGTCTACGTCAACGACAAGCCCCTGCTGACGGTATGTGACAACACGGTATTCGTCAAGAAGCTGCCTGAGCTGGCAGAGCTTATGGCGGGCGCCGGTGTCGGCTGCCCCTATGAGGGCGCAAAAGAGCACTACATCCTGGACATCGATGACACGGCGCTGACCGCCCAGGTCATCGCCGTTCTGGAGCCCATTACACCCGTCCCGAAGAAACGAAAGAAGGCATAAATTTTATGGATACCATCACCATCCGCACCGCCAACCTGGATGACGCGGCGGCACTGTTGGCTATCTACGCCCCCTATGTGGAGCAGACCGCCATCACCTTTGAATACGAAGTCCCCTCGCTGGAGGAATTCCGGGGCCGCATTGCCCACACCCTGCGGCGCTATCCCTACCTTGTGGCGGAGGAAAACGGCGAAATTCTGGGCTACGCCTACACCGGCCCCTTCGGTGAACGGGCTGCTTACAGCTGGGCCGTGGAGACCAGCATCTATCTGCGGCAGGACATTCGCGGCAGGGGCCTGGGCAAGCGGCTGTATCAGGCGCTGGAGGATGTCTCCCGTGCGCAGCATGTGCAGAGTCTTTACGCCTGCATCGCCTATCCCGACGCCGACGATGCCCATCTGAGCGGCAACAGCGTGGCCTTCCACACCCATCTGGGCTATACCACGGTGGGCCGGTTCCCCCACTGCGGCTATAAGTTCGGCACATGGTACAACATGGCGTGGATGGAGAAGCCGCTGGGCGATCACGCGGTGCCGCCCGCACCGTTCGTGCCGTTTCCGGAGCTTTCCGTTTGATGGATTGAGAGGATACGCATATGGATCTGCATGAATTCTGGCGTGCAACACTGGCGCAGGATGCTGCGCGGATGCGGGAATTTTTTCACCCGGACGCCTATGTGAACTGGCACAACAGCAACGAACATTTTACTGTGGAGGAGTTCATCCGCGCCAACTGTGAGTACCCCGGCGCATGGGACGGCGCTATTAAGCGTATCGAGCAGGCCGGTGATCTGTTTATCACCGCCACCCACGTCTATTCCCGGGACGGTGCGCTGTCCTTCCATGTTGTCTCCTTCATCCGCGTTGAGGATGACCTGATCCGCAGCATTGACGAATACTGGGGCGACGACGGCCCTGCCCCGGCCTGGCGGCTGGAAAAGCACATTGGAACACCGATACACGAATAAAAGGACCCCGAAACCGTTGGTTTCGGGGTCCTTTTTATCTGTTTTGATCAATCCTGCTGCCAGTTATGCCAGACGTTCTGCACGTCCTCATTATCCTCCAGCATGTCCAGAAGCTTGGTCATGCTGCGGACATCGTCCTCGCTGGTCATGGTGATGTAGTTCTGGGGAACCATCTCGATCTCCGCGCTCTCGAAGGAATAGCCCTTCTCCTCCAGCGCCTTGACCACGTCGTTG
This sequence comes from uncultured Oscillospiraceae bacterium, assembly GCA_934565655.1. Classification (GTDB taxonomy): domain Bacteria; phylum Bacillota; class Clostridia; order Oscillospirales; family Oscillospiraceae; genus Vescimonas. The sequence continues at coordinate 110,656 of CAKTIE010000003.1, read as the reverse complement.
AAGCTGTCGGGATCGGTGGTGACCTCAAACACGGGGCCGTCAGCCTCCACGTCCTCAGCACCGGCCTCCAGCGCGTCCATCATGACGGCTTCTTCGTCCAGCTCCTCATCCTCGTTGTTGATGACGATAACGCCCTTGCGGTCGAAGGACCAGCTGACGCAGCCCTGTGCGCCCATGCCCTTGCCGAACTTATCGAAGTAGTGACGGATCTCAGGGGCGGTGCGCTGACGATTATCGGTCAGCGCCTCCACGATAACGGCCACGCCGCAGGGACCGTAGCCCTCATAGGTGACGGACTCATAGTTATCGGTGTTACCGGCGCCCAGCGCCTTGTCGATGGTGCGCTTGATGTTGTCGTTGGGCATGTTGGCCGCCTTGGCCTTGGCCACCACGGTAGCCAGACGGGAGTTATTGTTGGGGTCGCCGCTGCCGCCCTGCTTGACGGCCACGATGATCTCCTTGGCGATCTTGGTAAACGCGGCGCTGCGCTTGGCGTCAGCCGCGCCCTTGGTCTTTTGGATATTGTGCCACTTGGAATGTCCGGACATAGTTTACTTCTCCTTCTTTATGCAATATTGTATGATCTCTCGGTCATGGGCGGCCGACAGGGCCACCGTTATGTGCGGAAAGGCCGCCTGCAGACGCTCCGCCAGCACGGGACAGACCACATTCTCTGTGGGAAAATGCCCCGCGTCGATCAGGTTCAGCCCCTTCGTGTCCAGGAACTCATGATAGCTGAGATCCGAGGTCACAAAGGTGTCGCAGCCCAGCGCGATGGCCTGGCCGATATAGTCGCCGCAGGCGCCGCCGCCCACCGCCACGCGATGCACCGCTTTGCCGCCGTCTACATACCGCAGGCCATTACAGCCCAAATATTTTATCACATCTTGTAGGAACTCTACAAGGGGTTTTTCACAATTTAGCGTTCCAAACCGGCCAATTTCTTCATCCGTCAGGGGTTTTGTGTCATGAAGGCCCAGTTTTTCCGCCAGAACGTCGTTGACGCCGCCCTCCGCCGCGTCCAGATTGGTGTGCATGCAGATGGCGGACACGCCGTTTTTCAGCAGCGTGGTAATGGTGCGGCCCTGGGCGTCGCCGGTGGTCACATGCTGCACCTTGTGCCACGCGCAGTTCATCAGCGGATGGTGGGCCACGATCAGCTCCGCGCCCACGGTCACGGCCTCCGCCGCCACCGCCTCCGTCACATCCAGCGCCACCAGTACCTTGTGTACCTCCGCGTCGCCGTCGCCCACCAGCAGGCCCACGTTATCCCACGCCATGGCGAGATCACGGGGCGCCCAGCCGTACAGGAAGCTCTCGATATTGCAAACTCTTGTCACAGCGTCTCCCTCTTTTCTCTCAGTGCCCGGCAGATTTCCGACAAGGCTTCTGCCTTTACCGTATTCTCCGCCGTATGGGATCGCCGCAGGCCGTTCATGGCCTTTTGCAGCTTACCCATCCGCTCGTCCAGATAATCGGCATACAGCGGGTCGCCGTCCAGCAGAACGCCGCCATACTGCTGCGCCGGCGTCAGGGGCGGCTGTGTCCCTCCCCGGACAGCAAACACCGGATAGAGGTAGTTCTTATCCAAAACCAGCCGTTCCTCTGTAAAGCAATATCCATTGTCAACCACCCATTTTCGCAGGTATTCCACCTTCGTCATCGGCTGAAGTAGCAGCAAGTGCTCCCCCCCTGCCGTCCATGACGCGGCCTCCAGGATGGTCTGGATGGTCTCGCCGCCCATACCGGCAATAACGATGGTATCCGCCTCCTCCGGCGCGATGGCGTCAAGCCCCGGACACAGACGGAAGTCGATGCTGTTCACCTCATACTCCGCCGCCGTCTGCTTGGCATGCTGCAATGGCTCCGCGCCGATATCCGACGCAATGGCAGCGGCGATGCGCCCTCTTTGCAGCAGCCAGACGGGGATATAGCCGTGATCCGTTCCCACGTCGGCCAGACGGCTGCCCGGCGGCACCATATCCGCCAGCAGCTGCAGGCGGGGCTGTAATTGCAATTCTCTCATCTCTTTAATGTAAACAATACATAAACAGGATAAAACGCATACGGCACGCCGTATGCGTTTTATTGGATCGTACCGGTTACTCGGCCTTGCCGTTGGCAGCCTCGTTGACCACGGCCAGCAGCTTGTCAACGTCCACACCGTGGACGGCGCAGGCCTCCTCCACGGTCTCGCCGCGGGAAGAGGGGCAGCCCAGGCAATGCATGCCGATGGAGAGGAAGATGGGCGCCGTCTGGGGCGCGATGTCCAGAATATCACCGATAATGGTATCTTTGGTAATTTCGATCATGTTTTTGACCTCCAAGAGTATTTGAGGATAGTATACCCCAAAAGTCCGCATTTTTCAACACTGAAATTGCAGAAAATGATCTTACAGGAATTTGTCCAGTTCCCGCTCCACCTGGGGCAGCTTTTTCACCGCCGGGTGGTCGATGCGCCAGCCGTCCTTGATGACCATGTCCAGCTTCCGCAATGCCGTCAGATCCTCCAGCGGGTTTTTCTCACAGATGATCAGGTCGGCGGCCTTCCCCTTCTCGACGGAGCCGGTCAGGTGGTCGATGCCCGCCAGCCGGGCGTTCAGCAGCGTGGCGCTGTGGAGGGCGAAGACCGGTGTCACATCGCAGAACCTCACAAAGTAGCACAGCTCCCGCCACATGTCATAGTGGGTGACGAAGGGGCAGCCGGTGTCGGTGCCCAGACCCACGGGGATACCGGCGGCAAGGCACGCCTTTGCCAGCGCCACGATGCCGTCGAACACCACCTTGCCGTTCTCCTGCTGCTCGTAGGTGGCGTGGGAGATGCTGCGGTCAAAGAGGGCGTAAGGCACCGCAGGCGAGATGGTGGACACCTGGAACGCGCCCCGCTCTCTGAAAAGCCGCATGATCTCCTCGTCGGGCTTCGCGCCGTGCTCGATGGAGTCCACGCCGTTCTCCAGCGCCACACGGACACCCTCCGGGCTCTCCACATGGGCGGCCACCTTCATGCCCAGCTCATGGGCGCGGTCGCAGGCGGCCTTTACCAGCTCCGGCTGCATCCGCAGCACGCCCGGCTCACCCACCACCTCGGCATCCATGACGCCGCCGGTGATCATCAACTTGATGAGGTCGGGCTTCTCCGCCGCGATGGTGGTCACATAGGCGGCGGCCTCCTCCGGCGTTTTGGCCTCATAGGCCAGGGAACCGGCCATATGGCCGCCGGGAACGGACACCGCCATGTTGGAGGCCACCACACGGGGCGACAGGATCTTCCCCTCCGCCGCCTGATCCCGGATGATGGTATCGAAATCCGCCACACCGCCCGCGGTGCGGATGGTGGTCACGCCGCTGAGCAGCTCCGTTCTGGCGTAGCCCTCGCACAGCTTCACGCCGAAGCCGCGGGTGACGCTGTTGGTGGTGATCAGCTTTACCAGCTTTCTGGGGTCGGAGGGCTTTTTCCGGGGCTTGCCGGAGGCCGGCAGATGCACATGCAGGTTGATGAGGCCCGGCAGCAGATACTTGCCCTTCAGATCCACCCGCTCATAGCCCGCGGCGATCTGGCTCTCGTCCCCGATATCCACGATCCTGCTGCCGCTGATATAGACGGTCCTGCCGGTCTGAGGCGTCATATGCTCCGTGCCGTCCAGCAGCACGCAGTTGGTCAGGGCGTAGCGTTTCTTGTTTTGGTACATAGCGTCTCCTCCCATCTGATATTTAAGTCAAGATTATAAGCGGCAAGAGGGGAAAACGCAAGCGTTTTCCCCTCTTGTTTCCTATAACTGTCGTATCTGTCCCTGTATCAGCTTGCTGACCGCGTCGGCAAACCAGCCGATGGTCGGGATGCGGGTCAGCGCCTTGCCGTAGATCTTGCGGCCACCCTCCAGCTCCAGGTCGCTGCCGGTAAAAACGCACACCGGCGTGATGCCCTGATGCCGCAGGATGCCCGCCTCGGCGGCGGTATCCTCGATACCCCGCTTGCCGCTGTATACATAGCCGCCCAGCGGCAGCGCCCCGATGGGGATGCGCTGGTCGTCGTTGGGGCTGGCGTCGGACAGGATGATCAGCAGCCGGTGATCGGCCCTGCCCCGCCGCATCAGCCATCCCATGGCCCGCAGGGCCAGACCGTCCCGGTTCCATCCGGCGGCCACATAGTCGAAGATGGCGTCATTCTTCCCTGTCTGGTCATAATCCCGCAGGATGCGCAGCACCGTGCAGCCGCTGACGGAGCAGAAGGCCGTCACCCGCACAGGGATGCGGCAGCGCTCCAGACTTTCCGCGATGAGGTACGCCTGGGTGGACAGCTTCTCCTGCTGCTGGTTCTGTGAGGCGGAGCCATCCAGCAGGATGTCCACCGTCAGGTCGCCCATCTCGCTCTGCTGCCGCTGGACAAACACCTTTTCCTCGTCCAGCACGGCGCTGCGCCACACAATGGGTGCGTAAAGCTGCCCCGCACGGGCCAGATTGACGGATACATCGCTTTGCAGCAGGATGGTATTCTGCAGCTTCTGGGTCAGCTGGGCGATGATAAGCTTGTTCTCCACCAGATGGGCCTGATAGTAGGCGCGGTTTTTCTCCCGCTGCTGATGGAAAGTGCCTACATCCCATGCGGTCTCCCGGCTCAGCTCATGCTTGACGGGAACGCCCTTGGTGAAGTGGAGACGGCAGTTCTTATGCACGCCGGTGCACAGCTCACGCTCCACCTGCGCCAGCTCCGGCGGCGTCAGCATGGACACGCCGAAGCAGTCCTCCACATAGCGCCGCAGGATGGGCTCCGGTGTCTTTCCCTGCAAAAAGGACAGGGGGTGGGGCCGCTTCTTCCCGGTCTCCTCCTCGTTGGGGCCGCCGCCGGACTGCTCCAGACGGCGCAGTGCGTTGGGCCGCACGAAACGGCTGGTCTTTCTGCCACGGCCGCCGATAGAGCGCCCCACCCACATGCTCCACTGCCGGTCGGTGACGCTGCGGCGGGCACGCTGGAAATAGCGGAACAGCAGCGCTTCCATTTTATCCATCAGCTGCTGCTCGTCCCACGCAGGGTCGAAGGTCAGGGCGTCCAGCACTTCCTTCTGCCACGGGTCCTCCTGCGGCTCATGCAGCACGCGGCGGAACCACGCCGTCCGCAGGCCCTCCGCGCTGCGGGGATCGGCAGCGTGGGACTGGGCCAGCATCCGGCGGGCATATTCCTGCCGCAGCTCCTCCAGCACGGGACGCTCCTTCAGCGCTTTTTCGTAGGCCACGCCCTCCAGTCCCAGCCAGAACAGGTCGCTGTACAGCTCGCCCTTTTGCTGATGCTGAAAGGCATGGAACAGGGGCTTGAATTTGTCGAATTGATAGCACCGGTACACAAGGCCGATGATGGTGTTCATGTAGAGCTGGGCCTCGCCGTCGGCATCGTAGGCCTGAAACTCCGGGCGCACGTCGTAGTTTTCCGCGCCGTTCCACACCTGATTGGCCGCGCGGCGGCTTTGTATATCTTCTCTGTCCATATCAGTTGCCAAACAGCTTCGACCGGTCGGCGTCCTTGGGAATACGGCTCCACACCGCGTCCGCCACCAGCTGCCGCTCGAAGGGATCGAAAGCCTTGTTGATGATGCCCAGCCTCAGCGCCTCGCCGGAGGTGATGCCCTTTTCGATCAGGTGCAGGGACGACAGAAGGCCCCGCAGATCCAGCGCCTTGGTGGAAATCTCGCCGTTGTCGCACTTCTGCCGCAGGTCGCGGAACAGGGCGGAAAACTGCTGGATCCACTTGTCACTCAGGCCGGGGAAGCCGCGGCGCAGCAGCTTCTGCAGGTTTTCCTCGGAAATGACCGGCATGTCCAGCACCACGAAGCGGGACACCAGGGCCTCGTTCAGCTCACGGGTGCCGGCATAGCCGTAGTTCATGGTGCCGATGAAGCGGGTGGCGGGATCCAGCTCGATGCGCTCATAGCCGGGGACATCAATGACCCGGCGGAAGTCCAGCGTGGCATGCAGCACCGCCAGCGCCTCGTTCTTCGCCATGTTCACCTCATCCAGCACGCCGAAGCCGCCCATGCGGGCGCACTGGCAGATGGGACCCTCACGGAACACCACCTTGCCGTCCTTCAGCGTATCCGCGCCGATGAGGGACGCGGCGTCCACGTTCACATACATGGACACGTCCCAGTTGGGACGGCCGAACACGGCGGCCAGATTCTCCGCCAGCACGTTCTTGCCGGTGGCCTTGGGGCCTGCCAGCAGCAGATGCTCGCCGCACAGCAGCGCCGCCGCGGCGCTCTCCCAGATCTCCTTGCCGTAGTATAAAAAGCGCGGTACCGGGATCCGTGCCGCCGCCTCCGGCGTGGCGGGATGTTCTTCGCGGAACTGCCGTATCTCGTCCAGCAGCGCCTTGTCGATACCCTCGTCCTGAAGCTCTTTCCAAATATCCATGATCATACCGCCCTTCTGCATTTGGCATATTCTTTTTTGATGGCATATTATACGCCCGTATGCCGTTAACGGAACGTTAAGGATATGGCAGAAACTGACATTTTTCGCAAGAAAAGACCGGAGCCGCTTTCACGGCCCCGGTGGGTGTGTTTTTATAGCTTTTTCTCCAGACAGACCAGCTGGACGCCAGGAATTCCGTTAAAGACGCAGGGCATGATGCCCGCCTCCCAGTAGCCGAGACCGGCGTACATTTTCCGGGCCGTTTGATTGCGGGCGTTGGTGTCCATCCGCAGATAGGGGCAGCCGTTTTCCCGTGCGTAGTCCTCATAGAACCTCACGAACGCCGTGCCGTACCCCTTTCCGGAGCAGGCGGGCTCCACCACCAGCGTGTGCAGCACCATCACCTGCTCATCCGGCACGTCCGGATAGCGCCACGGCACATCGGCGTACACCGGCACCTGAATCTTGTTGATGCGGGCCGCCGCCACCACCGCGCCGTTTTCCTCCATCACGAACAGGTCATCGGCCTCCAGCGCCGCGCGGGCCGTGTCCGCCGTGGGATATACGCCCCGGATCCAGCCTACGGTGGACCTGCCGCTCTCCTCGTTGTCGTGGATATGCTCATAGATGGCCGCGATATGCGGGATGTCCTGTTCGGTGCCTTTTCGGATCATAGGAAGCCCTCCTGAGTGTTTTTTCGTATTATAGGCAAAGCCGCGCCGCCTGTCAAGGGGTTTGTCCCTTGCAAATCGCTCCCGCTCATGGCATAATAAGCGCAAAGAAAAGGAGGATACCCCTATGAAGAAAATCGCCGTGATCACCGGCGCTTCCAGTGGTATGGGAAAGCGCTTTGCCGAGACTGTGGATCAGTATGGCACATTCGATGAGATATGGGTCATCGCCCGCCAGCAGGACAAGCTGGAGGCCCTGCGCGCCACGGCGCCCTTCCCTGTCCGGGTGCTGGCCATGGACCTGACCGATCGGGCCAGCTTCGACGCCTACCGGGCCGCGCTGGCAGAGGAGCCGGTGCAGGTGGGCCTGCTGATGAATTGCAGCGGCTACGGCAAGTTCGGCGCGGTGCTGGATACGCCGCTGGAGGTCAACCTCAACATGACCGACCTGAACTGTCAGGCGGTGGTGGCCATGTGCCAGCTGACCGCCCCCTACATGCCCCGGGGCAGCCAGATCATCAACATCGCGTCGGTGGCGGCCTTCCAGCCCATTCCCTACATCGACGTTTACGGGGCCACCAAGGCCTTCGTCCTCAGCTTCAGCCGCGCCCTGAACCGGGAGCTGCGCCGTCAGGGCGTGGGCGTTATGGCGGTGTGTCCCTTCTGGACAAAGACCGCCTTCTTTGACCGGGCTACCTCCTCCGGCGGCGAGGACGTGGTGAAGAAGTACGTCGCCATGTACGATCCCGACGACATCGTGCGCCGCACATGGCGTGACGCCAAGCGAGGCAAGGACGTGTGTACCTACGGCTTTGTGGCACGGGGTCAGGCCGCGCTGACGAAGCTCCTGCCCCACAGCCTTGTTATGGGCGTGTGGATGAAGCAGCAGAAGCTATCGTGATCACACATTTCTCCTCCACAGCAAACGGTTGTCCTCAAAGAGCACCGTCAGCCGTCCGTTGTCCTTCAGCCACGCAAGGTACGACTTCACGGTGCTGCCCACCAGCACATACTGCTCGAAGGTCAGCGTCAGGCCGTAATCGTCAAACAGCTTCTTCAGCAGCTCCTCAAAGATAGCAGGCTCGGCGCAGAGGTCCACCATATGGTCAGCGATCTCCAGCACCTTGTCGATGTTGTACTGGGCCAGCGGCGCGATGTCCTCCGTGACCTCGGCGTGGGCGGGGACAAAGGCGGCAGCCTGCATGTTCTTGACCTTCTCCAGCGTGTCCAGATAGGCGGCCACATCGTAGAGAAAACCGATCTGGTACTTGTCCAGCGTCTCGCGGCTGGACAGACAGTCCGCCAGATACACCACATCGTCCGGGCTGCGGAAGCCCACCATGTGGAAGAAATGGCCCGGCAACTGCAGCAGCTCAAAGCCCTCCGGCAGCATGGCTCCCGTCAGCTCCTGTGCGTCGCTCTCCTGCGCCATCAGGAACTTGTGGCGCAGATCCTTGGGCGGGAAGCCGCCGTACAGAAATGCCGGCTCCAGCACCGGATGACGGGTGATGTCGCACTCGATGCCCTGGGCGTAGATCTTGCACTTGGTCTGGCCCTGCAGATAGCGGTTGCCGCCGATGTGGTCGGCGTTGGAGTGGGTGTTGTAGATGGCGGTCAGATGCCAGCCGTTGGCGTCCAGCAGCTGCCGCACCTTACGGCCCGCGTCCTTGTCGTTGCCGCTGTCGACGAGACAGACGTCCGTATCGTTCAGCTTCACAAGGCCCATCTTGGAGGGGCTTTGAATATAGTAGCTATTGCCGGTGATATGATTCAATTCGTACATGACTGCACCTCTTTTCTGTAGTATCTTACCTATATTTATATAACAGCAACAAGCACTTGTCAACGAAAACGCCCGATCCGAACAGGATCGGGCGTTTTCCTTGGGGAGAATATGTCAGAAAGCAAAGGATCGCTTACTTCTTGGCCAGCTTGCCCTCCTTGCACATGGCGACCACCATGCCGGTCAGGGCGAACAGGGCGATGGCGTTGGGGATGACCATCAGGTTGTTAAACATATCCGTCAGCTCCCACACCAGATCGTTGCTGGCCAGGGTGCCGATGAACACGAACACCAGGGCGATGATGCTGTACACCACGGTGCAGCGGCGGGGATTCTTCTTGCCGAACAGATAGTTGGCGTTGATCTTACCGAACAGGTTCCAGCTCAGCACGGTGGAGAACGCGAAGAAGAACAGGCACACCGCCACGAACATGGCGCCGAGCTTCTCGCCGAACACGGTACCGAAGGCGGTCTGGGCCAGATTGGCCTTGGTCAGCGTGGTGCTGGCAGCGGCAGCGCCGCACTCCGCCAGAGGGCCATCGGCGGTATACAGGGTGGAAATGATGACCAGCGCGTTGAGGGTCAGCACCACGAAGGTATCGATAAACACGCCGATCATGGCCACTACGCCCTGATCGTGGGGATGATCCACGTTGGCCTGAGCATGCGCGTGGGGGGTAGAGCCCATACCGGCCTCATTGGAGAACAGGCCGCGCTTGGCGCCCTGGCTGATGGCGGTCTTGATGGCATAGCCGAAGCCGCCGCCGATGATGGCCTGAGGCTGGAAAGCATACTTGAAGATCATGGCGAAAGTAGCGGGGATGTAGGTGATGCGGGCCACCAGGACGGCCAGACCGCCCAGCAGGAAGATAGCGGCCATGATGGGAACGATCTTCTCAGTAACGGAGGCCAGACGCTGCACACCGCCCAGGAAGATAATCGCGCAGATGATGACAAGGATCACGCCGGACACCCAGGTGGGAATGCCGAAGGCAGTATTCATGGTGGAGCCGATGGAGTTGGACTGCACCATGCAGCCCATGAAGCCCAGCGCCAGCACGATAGCCACGGCGAAGAAGCCTGCAAGGAACTTACCGAAGCCGCCCTTGAACGCGGTGGTGATGTAGTACACGGGGCCGCCGCGAACCGTGCCGTCAGGGTCAACGATACGGGTCTTTTGGGCCAGCGTGGCTTCAGCGTAGATGGTGGCCATGCCGAAGAAGGCGATGACCCACATCCAGAAGATCGCGCCGGGGCCGCCGGTCAGGATGGCGCCGGAAGCACCCACGATGTTGCCGGTACCCACCTGCGCGGCAATGGCGGTAGCCAGCGCCTGGAAGGAGCTCATACCGGAATCGTGCTTGCCGCCCTTCAGCTTCAGGTTGCCGAACACCTTGCGCATACCCTCGCCGAAGCAGCGCACCTGCACAAAGCGGGTCTTGATGGTGTACCACAGACCTACGCCGATCAGCAGGAATACCAGAATGTAGTTGCTCAGATACTCATTGATCTTACATACGATGGGGAACAGTACGGATTCGATGGCTTGCATGTTGATTCTCTCCTTTTCAACAGAAAAATAGAGCCGCTGCTGTGCAGCGACTCCGGAGAAACAAGGCAGACACTCAAATGTCTTCTCTGTCCTTTTGCCTGAGAGATTCAGCGCTTTCGCGCCTTACACCTTCGGCACCCAATTCAATGGGATTCTCCAGAGTCCCCTCCCCTTTCAGTTTTCCGCCGGAATTCTGAAAGGCTCATCGGGTGCTGTTCAATTGATGAGGGGAGTATAGCACAGCTTTTTCCCGATTGCAAGCATTTTCTTCACAATTCAGAAATATTTTTTGCACCCATTGACAATATCGTAATACGATGTTATAGTGATATCGTAAAACGATATTTGATAGAAAGGAGCGGAGCACCATGCCGAAACGGTCATTGGAGACCCTGTCGGAGCCGATGTTCTATGTGCTGATGGCCCTGCGCCGCCGGACGCTGTGCGGCGTGGAGATCGTCCACTGGATCGGTGAGACCACCGGCGGCCGCATGGCGCTGGGGCCGGGGACGCTGTATACCATTCTCTCCAAGTTGACGGATGAACAGATGATCCGGGAGGTCAGCGTGGAGGGCCGCAAGCGCACCTATGAGCTGACCGACGCGGGACGCGCCCTGTATGACGCCGAATGTGCCCGTCTGCGCCGCTGCATCCGCGACGCGGACAGAGAGGAGGAAAACGTATGATCAAGCTTCTGCCCTACTATTTGATTCAGATCGACGCCATTGAGAGCTGGCTGGACGATCAGGCCAGCAAAGGACTTTTCCTGCAGGAGCGCCGTTTTGGCAGCATAATGTGTTTCCAGCAGGACACGCCGAGACCCATGCGCTATCGCATCGACGTAAAGCGCAATCTGGGCTATGCCGGAGAAAAGGAGCGCATCGCCGCCTATGCCGAAATGGGCTGGGAATACGTCTGCGACCTGACGCCCCAGTTGGACATCTATTGCTGCGCCGATCCCGACGCGCCGGAGCTGAACACCGACGAGGAAACGCTCCACGAGGTGCTGGATAAGAAGCTGACCTCCGAGCAGCGTATGGGGATCATCGGTCTCATCTTTATTCCGATATGGCTGTATCAGATGATGTTCCGGAATCTTCTCCAGGGGCGCGACATCACCGGGCTTTATGATTTTCTCACCAGCCCCTATGTGCTGCTGTACCCTGCCATTCTTTTGCTGGCACTGTACTGGCTGATCGTCTTTTCCCGGGGTATGCGGGATGCGGCCGCCACCAAAAAGCGGCTGCTGCTGACGCGGGACTATCACTGCATCGGGCAGGAACGGCGGCGGATACATACCCATTATGTAATGCTCGCCATGCTGGGCGTGTGTCTGCTGATCTGCGCAATCCTGTGGATCGGTCTCAAACGGGGTGAGAAAAACTACCCCGTCGCGGATTCTCCTCTGCCTACCGTGACGCAGGTGTTCCCGGGCCACGATGAGGCCCAGCTGCTGGCCATAGACCCGGTACATCGGGATGAAATGCTGTTTTACAGTTACGCGCCGCTGATGCGCAGCACGATGGTGCGTCAGTGGGGCGGCGAGAATATGCTGGATCCCTCCGAAGGGTTTCATGAAAATACCTGGTATTACAACGCCGACCAGTTGGACATTGCGTGGGAATGGGTAGCCGACGGCTATGTAAAGGAGAAAACGGCTGACATGACGCCCATCACCGTTTCCGGCTGGGAGCATGCATGGTTCCGGAGCTGGACCAACAGCCGCGGACTGCCCGGCCAGCTGCTGATCCTGCAAAACGGCAAGACTGTGTGGGAGATTGGCTACGGTGACGACACCGCGTATGACCTGGCCGACGCACTGGACAAATTCGCCCGCTGAGGTCAGAAAGGAGACGCCGCTATGAGTAAGAGCAAATACAACACCGTAAAAGAGATGCCCTTCGCATGGTATGAGGTGGACGCGCTGGAGGCGTGGCTGGACGAACAATCTCAGCAGGGCCTGAAGCTGGTCAACATCCGGGGTCTTGTCTATAAGAACGCCGTCTTTACGCAGACCACGGACGCGCCCACCCGCTACCGCGTCCACATCAAGCCCAAGGACGGCTACTACACCCGGCGGGAGGAATACCGGGAGACCATGCGGGAGCTGGGCTGGGAGTATGTGGATCAGCTGAACTACCGGGTGGATATCTACCGTGCCGCGCGGCCCGACGCGGTGGAGATCAACACCGACGAAAACGCCCTGCGGGATTCCATCGAGGCCACCAACCGGGGCAAGCTGTACGCCGGTATCCTGATGATCCTGCTGATCCCCAATCTGCTCCGAAACGAGCTTCAGAATATGAAGTTCTACGACGGCTTTTACGATATGCTGCTGAACGGCACCGCACTGCTGACGGCCTCCATGGTATTTATGGCCGCCTTCTATCTGGTGCTGGGCATATATGTCATTCTCCGCTCCATCGCGCAGCGCCGGCGGTATCTGCTGGACAGAAGCTTCCGCCCCGGCCCGGAGATACGCAAGCGCAAGCGGGTCCGTATCGCGCTGCTGACATTGGTCGGCTTCAGCATACTGTTTCTGGCTGTGGTCGGCATCGGCTCCTCCGGAAGCTACTATGACGTACCGCTCTCCGACTGCCCCGTGGTGCGGCTGGAATCCCTGTCCCCGGAGGAAGCGGCACAGAAGCCCTATCAGCGCCCCAACGAGACCCATGGCACCGGCGGCAAGCATCTGCTGTACTCCTTTGCCACCTACCGGCAGGACGGCCCCACCATCTGGCTGGAGGGCGAACACGCGGGGATCGGCTATCCCGCCTTCAGCTACTGGGTCAACGTCATGGACATCCGCACCGAATCGCTGGCGGAGAAATACTACGCCGAGAAGGAAGCCGCCCACGACTGGCAGGAAGTGCAGATCAAGGGCTGGGATCAGGCCATGTACCGCCGGTACACCACCAATCTCCGGCAGGAGTTCCGCAGCAATAATCTGCCGGACACCCCCGAAATGTCTCAACAGAAGCTGGTGCTGCGGCTGGGCAATCGCGTGGTCACGGTAGGCTATGACGGCGAGGCCGACATGTATCCCCGGCTGAACACCCTGTACGCCCGGCGCGCGGCTCCCGCCGCGGCCGATGCCGCCGCATGATAAAACCACCCGTACAGCAAATGCTGTACGGGTGGTTCACTTTACAACCGTCCTGTATACTGCTTTCGGCGTCTAATCCTCGTCGATATATTCCATCACGTCCTGCACGCGGCAGCCAAGCAGCTTGCAGATCTGATTTATTGTATGGGTGGACACATTGTCACCGCGCTTCATCGCATAGAAGTTCGACAGCGGGAAGCCCAGCTTCCCCAGCCGGTATGAGGTCACACCCTTTTCCTTCATCGTCCTGAACAGTGGTTCGTAGCTTATCACCCGCAGACACCCCTCTCGTACAGACCAGTATAAAACTATGTACGTTTTTGGATATCTGCTATATTTCGTATATGCGATTATTGACATATATATTATGATATGCTATACTGCGAACTGTCGATTCGACGCAAGAATAAACGAAAAGGGGTGTTGAAATGGAGAACAATAGTATATTACCGGGTATTATCGTTTTGATCGTGATCATTATGCTGGTGACCAGATCGAAGAGGAATGAAACGCGGCCAAAAAACGCCTCAGAAAGAGGATTTGTCGAGGATGTGATCGCCACCATACAGCGGACGGCCCCGGATTTTGACGGTGCACAGGTCTTTTTTTCTTCTGATCTTGACAAAGGTAAGGGCTGCGTTAGTTTCAAATCATTGAGAGGGCAAAGCTTCGAGTACAATTACGCAGTCCACGGATATAGCGTTAGCGAGGGAATGGCGATAACCTTGGCCTCTGAGATTGCCAAACATTTTGAAAGTGAATACCGTCGGATTCGTGGCTGGGATAATCACGGCACGATTGGATATGAAGTCGTAAGTCCACGCCAGCTTGCCGCCGAGCAGGAGAAAAAACGGCGTGAGGACAGCCTGAAGCGGCTTTAAGGAGGGCGTATATGGAACTGATCCAAATAGATGTTGCAAAGAGATTCATCATTAGTAATGTATATGTAAAGGATGGTGAACTCACCAAAGTTGTTTTATTGGACACAGAGACTGGCGTCGTTTATTTTAACGGCAAGTATCCCCGCTACGATTCTAACGGCAGGATCATGGTCATTCCCAAAGAACAGCTTCCCGGTATCATTGCACGGGCAAAAGCCAGAATCCAAGCCGAAAATGTGGAGCATCAAAGGAAGTACGGCGGTCCCACACAAGTATAGTATAACACACAGCCCCTGCGTAAACGACGCAGGGGCTGTTGCTATTCTGCCCACAAAGCGGCAGTTCTGATCCTTATTTCCGCAGCCATTCCGGGCGGGAACGGCTGTGGGCGCCGGATACCAGGCCCATGGTGGCGAAGGTGATGACGATGGACGTGCCGCCGTAGCTGAAAAACGGCAGCGTCAGGCCGATGACCGGCATCACAAACAGGCACATGCCCACGTTGGCCAGTATCTGGAACAGCAGCATCCCCACCACGCCCACACAGATATAGGCGTCCAGCTTGTTGTTGGCATTGCGGGCCACATAGACGCACCGCAGCACGATGGCCGCCAGAATGGCCAGCGCCAGCACGCAGCCCACCATGCCCAGCTCCTCGCCAATAACGGAGAAGATAAAGTCCGTGTGGCGGTTAGGCAGGCTGGAGCTGTCCTTGCTCTGGGTCTGGATGCCCTTGAACAGGCCCATGCCCGTCAGCTTGCCGCCGCCCAGCGTCAGCAGGCTGCGGGTCTGATGCCAGCCCTCGTTCATCGGGCGGAAGCTGTGATCCAGCACCACAAGGAAACGGTTTTTCATATAGGGCTTGATGATATCCTCCTCCCAGAGGATATAAAAGGCCAGCACCGCGCCGACACCGCCGCCGATGAACCAGCCTTTCGGCACACCGGCCACGAAGCACATGCAGACGAAGATGGCCAGCAGCACCAGATCGCTGCCCATGTCGGAGGATATTTTATAGTACAGGCCGAAAAACACCATCAGGTGCGCGCCCAGAAACAGCACGTCCGGCAGCCGCCGCAGCGTGCGGTTCTCCTCCAGCCACACCAGCTGCCACGCCAGCACCAGAATAAAGGTCAGCTTCACGATCTCGGAGGGCTGCACCATCACCGGCAGCAGCGGGAATTTCAGCCACGCCAGATTGCCCGTGTCGCCCTCCACGCCGAAGGGGGATTTCAGCAGCAGGATCAGGCCCAGGCCAAACAGCGTCAGCCACAGCCAGCCCTTCTTCCGCATCAGCTCGCCCACGTCCACCAGCGACAGCAGGAAGAACAGAATGATGCCGATGGCCGCGCCGCCGGTTTGCACCAGCACCTCGCGCATGGAGTTCATATACCGGGTGGCGGAATAGATCATCAGGATACCGTAGGCGGTGGCGGCGCAGCAAAGCGCCAGCAGAACAAGATCTGTCTGCCGCAAGATATCCCGCAATAATTCCCGCACACGCTGCATGGATGGTTCCTCCGTAAAAGCCCACGGGGCCTATCGCCCCATGATGATCCCGTACATTGTACCACAAGAAGTTTTCCGTGTAAACCTGTCTTACCCCCTTTCTTTTTTGAACAATTTGTGATATACTGAATCGACTATGATGGAGAATGGCGGAATAGGGCCTTTCTCCTTTCCGAAAGGACGCTTATCATGCAGTACATTTCCCACAGTGTGTCGGATACGGAGGAATTCGGCTGCCGTCTGGCCGGGCGGCTGCAGCCCAATACCGTGGTGGCCTGCCGCGGCGGACTGGGCATGGGCAAAACGGCCCTGACCCGCGGCATCGCCAGAGGGCTGGGCTATACGGGCCGGGTCACCTCCCCCACCTTTACCATCGTCAACGAGTATCTGGGCAAAACGCCCCTGTTCCATTTTGATATGTACCGCCTGGACGATAGCGACGCGCTGTTTGACATCGGCTGGGAGGATTATCTAGATCGCGGCGGCGTGTGCGTGGTGGAATGGAGCGAAAACGTGGCGGACGCCCTGCCGCCGGACGCCGTGGTGGTGACCATCGCACGGGGCGAAGGCGACAGCGAGCGGATCATTACCGTGGAGGGAGGCGGCATCGCATGAAAATACTGGCTTTGGAGACCTCGGCCAAGTCCGTGTCCGCCGCCGTGGTGGAAAACGGCGCGGTGCTGGCCGCCGCCTATCAGAACATGGGTCTGACCCACAGCGTCACGCTGATGCCGCTGATCGACAGCATGCTGAAAAACGCCGGTCTGACGGCGAAGGATATGGATCTGATCGCCGCCGCGGCCGGGCCCGGCAGCTTTACGGGCCTGCGCATCGGCGTATCCGCCGCCAAGGGGCTGGCATGGGCGCTGGAGCTTCCCTGCTGCGGTGTGTCCACGCTGGAGGCCATGGCGGAAAACGCCCGCGCCTTTGAGGGCACGGTGATCTGCGCCATGGACGCCCGCCGGCAGCAGATCTACAACGCGGTGTTCGACTGCCGTGACGGCGCACTGACGCGCCGGTGCGAGGATCGTGCCGTGGCGCTGGAGGTGCTGGCGGAGGAGCTGAAAAATGACAATAACCGGAAAATAATAGTTGGCGACGGCGCACAGCTGTGCTATACTTATCTGTTGGAGCATGGCATCGCCTGCCGTCTCGCGCCGCCTGACAGCCTGTATCAGAAGGCCGCCGGTGTGGGACTTGCGGCGGAGCGCATGGCGGCTGAGGGCCGCACCGTGACGGCGCAGGAGCTGCGCCCGGTGTACCTCCGGCTCAGCCAGGCCGAGCGGGAACGGCTGGCCAAGGGGCTGCCCATCACGCTGGACGCGCAATAACGGAATAATTGAATAATTTTATATACGGAGGATAAGATCATGAACGAAAAGTTCCCCACCCTGCACATCGTAAACCACCCTCTGGTGCAGCACAAGCTGACGGTGATGCGCGATAAGAACACCAGTGTCAAGGACTTCCGCACGCTGGTGGGCGAGATCGCCATGCTGCTGACCTACGAGGCCACCCGCGACCTGCCCACCACCCTCAAGACCATCGAGACCCCCCTGTGCACCTGCGATATGCCCGTGCTGGCCGGTAAGAAAATGGCCATCGTTCCCATCCTCCGTGCAGGTCTGGGCTTTGAGGACGGCATCCTGAATCTGATCCCCTCCGCCCGCGTGGCGCACATCGGCATGTACCGCGACGAGGAAACGCTGGAGCCCCACTTCTACTTCCTGAAGTACCCCAAGGACATTGCCGACCGCGACGTGCTGATCGTTGACCCCATGCTGGCCACCGGCGGCAGCGCCGACATGGCCATCACCAAGATGAAGGAGCTGGGCTGCAAGAACATCAAGCTGATGATCCTGGTGGCCGCGCCCGAGGGCGTGCAGTTCATCTATGACCGCCACCCCGACGTGGAGATCTACTGTGCCGCGCTGGACGATCATCTGAACGAAAACGGCTATATCGTGCCCGGTCTGGGCGACGCCGGCGACCGTATTTTCGGCACGAAATAAAAATAACACTTTACAGTTTCCCTCAGCTGTCGTATAATTGTACTATATCAGAGAGAAAGGCGGTGCCTCAATGGACGATTATACCAGAAAATTCAATGCCGCAGAGGATCGGGACGAGCAGATACATCATGTGCTGACCTCGGTATATGAGGCACTGAAGGAGAAGGGCTACGATCCCGTGAACCAGATCGTGGGCTATATCCTGTCAGAGGATCCCACCTACATCACCAATCACAACGGCGCCCGCACGCTGATCTGCAAGATCGACCGGGACGAGCTGCTGCAGATTCTGGTGAAGCGGTATCTGGACATCTGATACAAAATGTTATACAAAAGCAAGGGAAATGGTTTTGTTTCCCTTGCTTTTTGTCGTTTTCCGCAACCTTTTACAGGCCGATTTGACAGAAGCTGTTTTTTGTGGTATACTGCCTACCATTGATTGATAAGGGCAGACACGGTTTTGGCGGGCAGAAATGCGCCCATACCGCGTCAAGCCCCTTGACAATACGGCAAGTATTCTCTGCGGGCCTTTTCTTGTCTGGACACATTTCTGCTCCGGCAAAACTGTCTTGCACCTGCCAGCGATGTATTTTCGAGTGATTTTTGGTTTTTGAGACGAAGGCGGGCTGGCGCCCGTCAAGGCGAAAAGGGCAAAAAGCGCCGAAAAGACACGCTGTCAGGCGTGTTTGCCCTTGTCAATCAATGGTATTTGATTTTTGTAAACAGGAGGTAATCAACCCAATGGCAGATGTGAAAAAAGGCGAAGGCCTTGTCTATAAAAACCATCCCCTGCGGCGGATCGACAACCTGATCTACTACGGCTCCATGGCGGACAAATATATCGTCATGTTCCAGATCCTGGAATCCAAAAAGGAGCAGGACATGGACGTGGCCACCCGTGTGTCCGTCCAGCTGCAGCTGACCGATCCCGACCTGAAATCCCGCGACCGCGTGGTAAAGAAGTCGGAGAAGAACAGCCTGTACGCGGCCATGGATGTGGGCTCCATCTGGCTGGAGCGCGCGCTGGCCGGTAAACTGTAAGGGGGCGTTCCATGAGATCACGCAATCCCCAGAAGCTTGCCGCCGTGGTGCTGACCGCGGCGATGCTGTGCAATACTACGGTAACCGCATGGGCCACCACCACATCCAACACCGTGACGCCCTCCGCGCAGGACACCGCCGCCATCAAGACGGCGCTGACCTCCGGACTGGAGGCCATGGGCCAGAAGCCCGACCTGCCCCGCCTGCTGCCCAGCGATACCAAGGTAAAGGCTGTGGGCAAGATCACGGAAAAGGACATCCCCCTCTATTTCGACCCCACGGAGGAGAGCAACGTCTACATTCTCCTGCCGCTGGACGCCATCGTTTCGGTGATGGAGGATCTGGACGACTGGTTCCGGATCAGCTATAACGACTGCACCGGCTTCATCTCCCCGGAATATGTGGAGCTGCTGAAGCGCAGCGAGTCCTTTGAGACCTACGGCGTGGTAGACGCCGAGGAAATGCCTCTTCTGAAAGAGGCAAACGGCGACAGTGAGGTGCTGACCACCTTGAAGGACGGCGACCGCGTGGAGGTCACCGGCTTCGACAACGGCTGGTTCGCCATCAAGAGCGGCGACAATACCGGCTACGTCACCGGCGACGATCTGGATCTGACGCTGGAGAAGGAAGCCCCCAAGCCCAAGGTCACGGCCGCGAAAAAGACGCAGACGGCCGCCGCGGAGAACGGCTCTGCTGAGGGCAGCGGCGACACCGTGGTCAGCAGCGGCTCCGGCAGCGATATCGTCTCCTTTGCCATGCAGTATCTGGGGACACCTTACGCTTACGGCGGCACCGGCTCCGGCGGCTTTGACTGCTCCGGCTTCACCATGCATGTGTTCTCCAATTTCGGCGTCAGTCTGGCTCACGGCGCAACGCCCCAGCTGAACAACGGCTATTATGTGTCCCAGAGCGAACTGCAGCCCGGTGACCTGGTGTTCTTCTTCGGCACCTATAACACCAGCAGCGCGGCCAGCCATGTGGGCATCTACATCGGCGGCGGACAGTTTATCCACGCCTCCTCCAGCCGCGGCGTCATCATCTCCAGCCTCAGCGAGAGCTATTACGCCAACCGTTATCTGACGGCCCGCCGCGTGTTCTGACCGTAATCGCATATCTTCCCTGTTCCCCGGACAAACCGTCCGGGGAACTTTTTTTCTTTTTCCCCCCTTGACAAACGCATGTGCCGTGCATATACTGTTCATATTGAACATATACAGTTGTGACAGAGGTGACCATATGGATCTGATCATCAGCAACGCCAGCGGAAAACCCATTTACGAGCAAATCTACACCCAGATCAAAAACAGCATCATCTCCGGCGAGCTGTCGCCGGGGGATGCCCTGCCCTCCATCCGGGCGCTGGCCAAGGATCTGCGCATCAGCGTGATCACCACCACGCGGGCCTATGACGAGCTGGAGCGGGACGGATTTATCGACCGCGTCCCCGGCAAGGGCTGCTATGTGGCGGAGAAAAATCTGGAGCTGGTGCGGGAGGCCCACCTGAAGCAGATCGAGGATCACATGAGTGAGATCGTGGAGCTGGCGGCGGGCTGCTCGCTGACGGAGGAGGAAGCCGTGGGGATGCTGCGGCTCATGTGGGAAATGAAAGGAAAGGATGAAACATGTTGAACGCGATCGAGATAAAAGGACTGGTGAAGGCGTACCCCGGCTTCCGGCTGGACGGCCTTGACCTGACGCTGCCCTCCGGCAGCATCATGGGACTGGTGGGCGAAAACGGCGCAGGCAAAAGCACCACCATCAAGCTGATCATGAACGCCGCCCGCAGGGACGGCGGCACGGTGTCCGTGCTGGGTACGGATAACCGGAGCGCCGCCTTCGGCAGCGTCAAGGAGGACATCGGCGTGGTGCTGGACGAGGCCTATTTCCCCGAGGTGCTGAACGCAGGCGACGTGGGCCGCATCATGGCGAACACCTACCGCAACTGGGAGCCGGACACCTACAAGGGCTATTTGCGGCGCTTCGGCCTGCCACGGGACAAAGACTTCAAGGACTTCTCCCGCGGCATGAAGATGAAGCTGGCCATCGCCGTGGCACTGTCCCATCAGGCGAAGCTGCTGATCCTGGACGAGGCCACCAGCGGCCTTGACCCCATGGTGCGGGACGAGATCCTGGACATCTTCAACGAGTACACCCGGCAGGAGGATCGTTCCATCCTGCTGTCCTCCCACATCGTCAGCGATCTGGAGAAGATCTGCGACTACATCGCCTTCCTGCACAAGGGAAAGCTGGTGCTGTGCGAGGAAAAGGATCGCCTGCTGGAGGAGTACGCGCTGGTGCGGCTGTCCCACCAGCGGCTGGCCGACCTGCCGGAGGGCAGCGTCGTGGGCGTGGAAAACGACCCCTACGGCGTGCGGGCTTTGGTGCGGCGGGACATGGTGCCCCACGATCTGCCGCTGGAGCACACCAATCTGGAGGATATCATCCTGTTTCTGGCGAAGGGAGGCACGCAGAAATGAAAGGCTTACTGATAAAGGACTGGAAAACCCTTCTGAAGCAGATGAAGGTCATGCTGGTCATCGTGGTGGTGTTCGCCTGCATCCCCGGTACTTATATGGCGGCATTCGCGCTGTTTTATGCCGCCATGCTGCCTATCACGGCGCTGGCCTATGACGAGCGGGCCAAATGGGATGAGCTGGCGGCCACGATGCCCTACACCGCCAAGGCCATCGTGGGCAGCAAGTATGTGCTGGGTCTGACGCTGGTGCTGCCGGTGCTGGCGCTGTCCATGCTGTCCCGGCTGATCGTTCATTCCGCTCCCATCGTAAGCGAGGAGACCATGTCGCTGCTGATCACGGCGTGTCTCTCCCTGATCCTGATGGCCATCGACCTGCCCTTTATGTTCCATTTCGGCGTGGAAAAGGGCCGCATGATCTACATTCTGCTGACCTGCGTATTCGTTGTGGCGGGCGTCAACTTCGCCGGCAAGCTGGCGGATGCGGTCAACGGTATCGAAACCGCCATGGTCACCACCGTGCTGCTGCTCCTGCTGGCAGCCGCCGTGCTCGCGCTGTTTATTTCCTATCTCATCTCCGTCCGGGTCTACCGGGCGCGTCGGGGATAAGCGCATAAGAAAAGAGGACGGTCACCCGTCCTTTTTCTTATTGCTTCACACACCTTTTGCAGGGCGTCAGCCCGCGCTGCGCCGCATCGTCCCATGTGATCTCCCGGCTGTTCTTCCCGGGGCATTGGGGATCGCTGTGGTAGCGCTTCCCGTTCGGGGCGGCATAAATGCGGCCGTCCTCCGCCGTCTGCGCCGCGGGGATCGCCTCCAGCTGCGCCTGCCGCTCCGCCCGGGCAGACGCCGTATCCGCCAGATACACGTCAAAGGTGTCGTGTTGGTATTGCTGCCGCTGCCGTGCGGCCACGCACGCACTGGCGGCCAGCACAAACAGCACGATCACAAGAACCCCCAGCCGGGGCCCGTACCGCGCCAGCTTCTCTCTCCATCCCATATGCGTTCCCCCCAAATTCGACGTAATTACATATTTCTGGAAATCATTGTACCATTGACCGACACCAACGTCAAGCGGAGAGAATTCGCACTTTCCTGTCGCATTTTCAAATATAGTATGGTATCATAGTCCGCAGAAGATCACGCAAGGAGGAACGGCCCATGAAGCTCACCGTTCTGGTGGACAACAACACCTATATCGATCAGTACTATCTGGGCGAGCCTGCCGTCAGTTACTACATAGAGGACGGCGGCGCGCGGGTGCTGCTGGACACCGGCTATTCGGACATCTTTCTGACCAACGCCGAGAAAATGGGCATCGACCTGTCCCGCCTGACCCACATCGCCCTGTCTCACGGCCACAATGACCACACCGGCGGTCTGCGGTTCCTGCTGGCGCGCTATCCACGGCTTCACGCGGAGCTGGTGGCCCATCCCGACTGCTTCGCCCCCAAGCGGGACGGCGCCGTTGACATCGGTGCGCCGCTCTCCGCCGAGGAAGCGGCCCAACACCTGCGCTATCAGCCCCGCCGCACGCCCTGCGCCTTGACGGAGCGGCTGCTGTGGCTGGGCGAGATCCCCCGCGTCAACGGTTTCGAGGCGCAGCATCCCATCGGTGAACAGCTGTGCGGCGGCCAATGGGAGGGCGACACTGTGCGGGACGATACCGCACTGGTGTATACCGGGCAGGAGGGCCTGTTCATCATCACCGGCTGCTCCCACAGCGGCATCTGCAACATTATGGAATACGCGAAGCAGGTCACCGGAGAGGATCGCATTGCCGGGATCATCGGCGGCTTCCACCTGCTGGCGCAGAATACGCAGCTGGACAAAACCGTGGCGGCGCTGCACGCGGCCCATGTGGGGTGGCTGTACCCCTGCCACTGCGTATCGCTGGCGGCCAAGGCAAGCATGCTGCGGTGCCTGCCGGTGGAGGAGGTCGGCGTAGGGCTGCGCCTTACCGTTGATTGATAGAAAAACCGCGCGTCCACCGGTGATGGATGCGCGGTTTCCCTGTTACTTTTTCAGCAGCTTTGCCACAGCCGTGCCGTCCAGCTGGTTGACGGTCACAAGCTTTCCGTCATAAAAGGCCGCCCAGTTGTTGAACATGCAGGGCAGGGCTTTCGCCTGCGGCGCGTACTCGATGAAAGCGCAGCCCTTGATGTCCAGCTTGCGGAACACATGGCCCTCCGCCAGCCGCTGGGACAGCCACCGGCGCTTGGCCTCCACGCCGGGATGGGCCGTTCTGGTGCGGATGATGCAGCACAGGTGCTCCTGGGCGATATTTTCCGGTGTCAGGTCGATAAACGTGTTGCTCATGCCGCGCTCCCCCTTCCCTGTTTTCTCTGCATGGTGATTTTCTCACCTTTTACCGGTCTGTCAACATGGTACGTTCCACGGTACGTCTGCGCACAAAATGTTTACAAACAGGACACAAAATTCACATTGCAGGCGGGGGCATCCGGTGGTATAATCTCGATAATCCATCCAGGACACACAATGATAGCTATACAGAATACAATATGAAACGAAATGAACTGACGGCCACGCAGCAGAAGCGGCTGGGACTGATCGCCATCGGCATCGCCATCGTGGTCTCCGTCCTGCTGATCTGGCTGGTAGGCGTACCGCTGGTGCGCTTTGCCTCGCAGCCGGAGCGGTTCCGGGACTGGGTAAACTCCCACGGCTTCGGCGGACGTCTTGCCTATATGGGCATGGTAATCCTTCAGGTGGTGGTGGCGGTGATCCCCGGCGAGCCCTTCGAGATCGCGGCGGGCTACGCCTTCGGCTCGGTAGAAGGGACGTTCCTGTGCATGCTGGCCGCCACGTTGGGCAGCGTGTGCGTCTTTCTGCTGGTGCGGCGGTTCGGCCCGCGGCTGGCGGAGGTATTCTTCTCCCGGGAAAAGCTGCGCTCCATCCGCTTTTTACAGGCCACGCCCCGGCGTGATCTGCTGTTCCTCATCATCTTCATGCTGCCCGGCACACCGAAGGATCTGCTGTGCTACTTCGCCGGGCTGACCAACATCCGCTTCCCCGTGTGGCTGCTGATCTGCTCACTGGGCCGGCTGCCCTCCATCATCACCTCCACCGTAGGCGGCGACGCGCTGGGCACCAAAAATTACTGGGGCGCCATTCTGGTCTTTGCCGTCACGCTGGCCATCAGCGCGGCGGGCCTGCTGTTCTACGACCGGCTCTGCCAGCGCAGGAAAAAGGACATTCCGGAGGCGCCCTCCGGCGATCCGGAGCCGCCTCATGAACCACATCCATAATCTGCCAATTCCCCATTGTCATTTTTTCCAATACTTTTGCCATTTAAATTTTTAAAAAATGGGTTGATTTTTGTCGTTTTTCCCCTTCAAATATACACTTTTTTGCCGCACGAACGGCGATTGGGCGAAATCACATCAATCAAAGCCGCATTTTTGTAAAGTTTACCAAAAAGAAAATTCTTCCGAAATTTTGTGGCTTTTGACTAAAACCTACTGTTTACTTTAGCGTGAAAGTGTGTTTTAATGTAGTGGGTACAAATTGGTGTAACCATTATGCCGCATGCTGCGCAAGGGCATGCGGAAAATTTGAGGAGGAAAATTTCATGGTACAGTTTGCAAGTAGAATGGACCTGCTGAAGGGCTCCGAGATCCGTGAGCTGCTGAAGCTGACCGCACAGCCCGACATTATCTCCTTTGCCGGTGGTATGCCCGCTCCCGAGCTGTTCCCCGTCGAACAGATGATGAAGGCTTCCGAGGCCGTCCTGAAGGAAAACGGCCGTGTGGCCCTGCAGTATTCTTCCACCGAAGGCTATCCCCGTCTGCGTGAGCAGATCGCCGAGCGCATGCTGGCAAAGAACAACATCAAGACCGATAAGGATCACATCCTGGTGACCTCCGGTTCTCAGCAGGGTCTGGATTTCTCCGCCCGCGTGTTCCTGAATCCCGGCGACGTGGTGCTGCTGGAGAGCCCCTCTTATCTGGGCGCTGTCAACGCCTTCAAGGCTTGCGAGCCTACCTTTATCGAAGTTCCCACCGATGACGGCGGCATGATCATGGAGGAGCTGGAGAAGATTCTGGCCACCACCGAGCGCGTCAAGATGATCTACGTCATCCCCGATTTCCAGAATCCCACCGGCCGTACCTGGGATCTGGATCGCCGTCATAAGTTCATGGATATCGTCAACAAGTACGAGATCCCCGTCATCGAGGACAACCCCTATGGTGAGCTGCGCTTCGAGGGCGAGTATATGCCCGCTCTGAAGAGCCTGGACACCAAGGGCCTGGTGGTCTATCTGGGCACCTTCTCCAAGATCCTGGCTCCCGGCTACCGTCTGGGCTGGGTCTGCGCCGAGGATGAGATCCTGGCCAAGTACAACTTCATGGAGCAGGCCGCCTCTCTGCAGGCTTCCACCATCGGCCAGATGGAGACCTCCAAGTGGATCGACATGTTCGATCTGGACGCTCACGTCAACACCATCCGCGAGTGCTACAAGAAGCGCCGCGCCGTGATGCTGGACACCCTTGCCAAGGAGCTGCCCGCTCCCTGCACCTTCACCCGTCCCGACGGCGGTCTGTTTGCCTGGGTCGTCCTGCCTGAGTACATGGACGCCAAGGAGCTGCAGATGAAGTGCCTGGAGAAGAAGGTCGCCTTCGTTCCCGGCGGTTCCTTCTTCCCCAACGGCGGCCACGAGAACACCCTGCGTCTGAACTACTCCTGCATGCCCGAGGAGAAGATTGTTCAGGGTATCACCGCTCTGTGCCAGACCATCAAGGAGAACCTGAAGTAATTTCCCAACTGCATGATACAGTATCCCCTCCCGCGGGGAGGGGATACTGTGATTCCACGAAAAACCAACGGTTTTTCGTCTTTACAGCATTACCTGAGTCATAAAGGAGAACACAGCGGATGAAAAAAGTCAAGGTACTGATCGGCAACTACGGCAGCGGCAAGAGCGAGCTGGCATTGAACTTTGCCATGCAGTCCGCCGCCCGTGGCGAGCGCACCGAGCTGATCGATCTGGATATGGTGAACACCTATTTCCGGCTGACGGAACGGGGCAAAATGGTGGAGCAGAAGGAGATCCGTCTTGTCTCCCCCAACTTCGCCTGTTCCGGTATCGAAACGCTCTCCCTCCCCGCCGAGGTGCAGTCCGCTTTCGTTCTGGACTGGGACAGTGTCATTTTCGACGTGGGCGGCGACGATGTGGGCGCCACGGCGCTGGGCCGCTATCATCAGGACTTCGTGGATCTGCCGGAGGGCGCTCTCGAGGTGCTGAATGTGGTCAATATCCGCCGCCCGCTGGCCAGCACGCTGGACAAGATCCATCGCTTGCAGGAGGGCATGCAGGCTCACGCCCGTCTGCAGATCACCGGCATGATCAACAATACGAATCTTGCCACCATGACCACGGAACAGGAGCTGTGGGACGGCTATGAGCTGCTGCGGCAGGTCTCTGACGCTTCCGGCATCCCCGTGGCCTATACCACCGGAAAGAAAGAATTTCTGGACGCCTTCCTGGCCCGGAATCCGGATCCGAAATATGTGGGTAAGCCCATCGCCATCGACGTGTACATGCACCGCGACTGGGATTCTTACATCGAGTACGGTCTGAACACCACCGATCCCAGAAAGGAAATGTATTGATCCCCTGTATATCCCCCGAAAAGGGATAGAGATATGGTAGAGAATTCAGCAAAAAAAGAGAAAAGAGGTGTCAAATGTGGTTAGAGTAACCATCAATGAAAACCTTTGCAAGGGTTGCGGTCTGTGCGTCAGAGCTTGCCCGAAGGGTATCATTGAACTGTCCAAGGCAAAGATCAACGCGAAGGGCTATCACCCTGCGGAGGTCACCAACATGGAAGCATGCGTGGGCTGCACTTCCTGCGCTCGCACCTGTCCTGATGTGGTAATCCGTATCGAAAAAGACTAAGGAGGAAAAAACATGGCTTTGACTCTTATGAAGGGTAGCGAAGCTATTGCGGAGGCCGCTATTCGCGCCGGCGCCCGTTATTTCTTCGGTTACCCCATCACTCCGCAAACGGAGATTCCTGAATACATGTCCGCCCGTATGCCCGAGGTCGACGGCTGCTTCCTGCAGGCCGAGTCCGAGGTGGCGGCCATCAACATGGTGTACGGCGCTGCCGGTACCGGCGCCCGTGTCATCACTTCTTCTTCCAGCCCCGGCGTCTCCCTGAAGCAGGAAGGTATTTCCTACTGCGCAGGCGCCATGGTCCCCGCTGTTATCATCAACGTGATGCGCGGCGGCCCCGGTCTGGGCAACATCCAGGCTTCCCAGGGCGACTATTTCCAGGGCGTAAAGGGCGGCGGCAACGGTGACTATCACCTGCTGACCTTCGCTCCCGCTTCCGTGCAGGAGGCCATCGACCTGATGATGATCGCCTATGACAAGGCTGAGAAGTATCGTATTCCCGTCCTGTTCCTGGCCGACGGTATCATCGCGCAGATGATGGAGCCCGTGGAGCTGCCCGAGATGGTGGACTATAAGGTCGACCCCGAGAAGAAGCCCTGGGCCTGCACCGGCTGGAAGCCCGGCGACGATCCCGCAAAGCGCGGTATCATCAACTCTATCTACATCGACACCGAGAGCCTGGCCGTTCATAACGATGAGCTGCAGGCCATGTATAAGGAAGTCGTTGAAAACGAGCAGCAGTGGGAAGAGTTCAACTGCGAGAACGCTGATTACATCATCACCGCGTTCGGCACCGTGGCCCGTATCGCCAAGAGCGCCATCACCGA
Organism: uncultured Oscillospiraceae bacterium; assembly: GCA_934565655.1. Taxonomy (GTDB): domain Bacteria; phylum Bacillota; class Clostridia; order Oscillospirales; family Oscillospiraceae; genus Vescimonas. Next base: position 82,479 of record CAKTIE010000003.1, on the reverse strand, counting down.
GCTGAAGGCCCAGGGCATCAATGTCGGTCTGCTGCGCCCCATCACCGTGTGGCCCTTCCCCTATGACGCTGTCAGCAAGGTCGTGAATCAGCCCTCCGTCAAGGCTGTCCTGGACGTTGAGCTGAACGAAGGCCAGATGCTGGAGGATGTCAAGCTGGCCATCAACGGCACCAAGGAAGTCGATTTCTTCGGTCACTGCGGCAGCCAGATGCCCACCACCGCCGAGATCGTCACCAAGATTCTCAGCATGAAGGAGGGTAAATAAGATGGCTGTTCTGTTTGAAAAGACCAAGTATCTGACCGACAAGCAGTTCCATTACTGCCCCGGCTGCAACCACGGTATCATCCACCGTCTGGTGGCCGAGGTCATCGACGAACTGAGCGATGAGCTGAACCTGGACGGCAAGGTCGTCGGCGTGGCCCCCGTTGGCTGCTCCGTGTTTGCTTACGATTATTTTAACTGCGATATGTACGAGGCTGCCCATGGCCGCGCTCCCGCTGTCGCTACCGGTATCAAGCGTTCCGCCAAGGATCGTCTGGTCTTCACCTATCAGGGCGACGGCGACCTGGCCTCCATCGGTACCGCTGAGATCGTTCACGCTGCCCACCGCGGCGAGAAGATCTGCACCATCTTCGTCAACAATGCCATCTATGGCATGACCGGCGGCCAGATGGCTCCCACCACCCTGATCGGCCAGAAGGCCACCACCTGCCCCGCTGGCCGCAGCGAGGAGTGGAGCGGTCTGCCCATCAAGATGAGCGAGATGCTGTCCGCTGTTCCCAGTTCTTACTATATTGAGCGCGTGGCCGTTGATACCACCGCCAATATCGTCAAGGCGAAGAAGGCCATCAAGAAGGCCTTCAAGTATCAGATGGAAGGCAAGGGCTTCTGCATGGTCGAAGTTCTGTCCACCTGCCCCACCAACTGGGGTATGTCTCCTGTCGAGGCTATGAAGTGGCTGGAAGAGAACATGATCCCTTACTATCCTCTGGGCGTTTACAAAGACAAGGGGGCCGAATAACATGGAAAAAACTTTCATTTTTGCCGGTTTCGGCGGTCAGGGCATGCTCCTGATCGGTAAGTTCATGGCTATGTCCTGCATGCTGGACGGCAAGCACGTCTCCTGGCTGCCTTCTTACGGCCCCGAGATGCGCGGCGGCACGGCCAACTGCTCCGTCATCGTTTCCGATGAGCCCGTTGCTTCTCCTCTGGTGGACAAGGCTGACGTTATCGTCGCCATGAACCGTCCTTCTCTGGATAAGTTTGAAGAGCACGTCAAGCCCGGCGGTGTGCTGGTCATCAACTCCAGCATCATCGACCGCAAGGCCGTTCGTGATGACATTACCGTCGTGTACTGCGACGCTAACGGCATTGCTGAGCAGGTCGGCAACCCCAAGGGCGCCAACGTGGCGATCCTGGGTGCCGTCATGGCCAAGGCTGATGTCACCTCCCTCGACAGCATGATGGAAGCCATCCGCATCGAGCTGGGTGAGAAGAAGGCCCGTTTCCTGGAGGGCAACAAGAAGGCCCTGCAGGCCGGTATGGACGCCTGCAAGTAAGCAGGAAAACGTACCCCTTCCCCATCAGGAATATTGATGATCGCGTCCGGCGCTGGTATCAGCGCCGGACGCTTTTCATTTACCGGCACGAATGCCGTCGAATTTCACAAAAGCCGCTGTCGCTTCTCCTCTTTCGTTTACTAATCAGAAAAAGAATCAAAAATCAGTTTCATATTTTGAAACTTTTTATTGACGGGCAACGGAATGTTTGGTATGATAGAGACGCCATCGAAGGGAGGTCGTTGATGATGGGTTCATTTTCCAACTTTGTCGGACACCGCATTAAGAAGTACCGCAAGAGCCGCGGCTATACCATAGAGCAGTTCTCCGCCATGATCAACAAGAGCAAGGCCACGCTGTCCAAGTACGAAAACGGCGCCATCACCATCGACATCGAGACGCTGTATGAGATCTCGCAGGCGCTGGATATCGACCTGAAGTATTTCGTGGACTACCAGCCGCCCACCTTCCGCAGCGAGCCGGCGCTCCACAAGAACGCCTACTTCAACCAGTCGCTGGCCTACATGTACTATTACGACGGGCGCATCCGCCAGATGGTGCGCTCCCTGCTGCGGTTCTCTCCCGCGCCCAACGGCACGGCCGTGGAGGTGACGCTGTATCTGGGCGTGGCGTCCTTTGACGATCCCGACCGCTGCCAGCACCTGTTCACCGGCGAGATGAAGTCCTACGACACCATTACCCACATGGTGCTGAACAACCAGATCAACGAGGCGGAGAAGATGTACATCTGCATGCTCAACCCCATGCAGAACCGCACCCCCGCCATCGGTCTGCTGTCCGGCATCGGCAGCACGCCCTTCTTCGCGCCTATCGCGCTGAAGACCCTGATCTCCAATGAGCCGCTGGAGGAGAGCGAGCGCCTGCTCAGCAGCGTCAAGCTGGACAAGGACGACTATCACCTGCTGCGCTACTACAACATGATGGTCATCAACCGTCCCGCCAGCCTGTTTTTACAGTAAAGCTTCAAAAAGATACCCGCAAGGCAGTGCCTTGCGGGTATTTTTATGCCATTTTCACGATCTCACGCCGCAGCCGCAGAATGATGCGCTTCTCCAGCCGGGAGATGTAGGATTGGGAGATGCCCAGCCGGTCAGCCACCTCCTTCTGGGTCAGCTCCTTCCGGCCGCCCAGCCCGAACCGCAGAGAGATGATGTCCTGCTCACGGGGCGACAGCTTCGCCACGGCGCTGTGCAGCAGCTGGCGGTCCACATCCGCCTCCAGCGGCTGCATCACCACATCCTCCTCCGTGCCCATCACGTCGCTGAGAAGCAGCTCCTTGCCGTCCCAATCGGTGTTCAGCGGCTCGTCAAAGCTGACCTCCACGCGGGTGTTGCTGTTCTTGCGCAGGTACATCAGGATCTCGTTTTCGATGCACCGAGAGGCATACGTCGCCAGCTTGATGTTCTTATCCGTCCGGAAGGTGTTCACCGCCTTGATCAGCCCGATGGTGCCGATGGAGATCAGATCCTCGATGTTGATACCGGTGTTGTCGAACCGCTTGGCGATGTAGACCACCAGCCGCAGGTTCCGCTCGATCAGCGTCTGGCGGGCGGATTCCTCCGGCAGACGCGCCAGCACCGCCGCCTCCTCATCCCTAGGCAGCGGCGGCGGCAGGGTATCGCTGCCGCCTATGTAATAAACGCTATCCGGCCTGACCAGCCGTCGGATCCACTGTACAATGCGCCGCCACAACGTCATGTCGTCCTCCCTTTCCCTGTCCGCCCCAGAGGGCCTGATAGCCGCCCGCGCCCACCTGCGTGTCGGTCAGCGCCACCAGCGTATGGGCCACCGTCCGCCGCCCGATGCGGATGTAATCGCTGCGGCAGGCCAGCAGCAGGCCGCCCGCCGTCCCGACCGCCCGGAAGGGCAGCAGCACAAAGGGGATGGTCACCCCCGCCGCGTGGAGCCGGGCCATTTTTTCCTCCGGCGGCGCTTCCGTTTCCAGTATTGCCGCCGCCTCACGGGGCCACAGCGCCGCCAGTGCCGCCGTCTCCGCCACCAGCACCGGCTGGCCCCGCACCGGGTCACGCAGCGAATTGCCGTTGTCCCGCAGCGCCCGCAGGCGGCACCGGCGGCCCGCCACCACCACTTCGATCTCCATCAGTTCTCCTCCTTCATGCCGCGCCGCCTGCCGGAACACCAGATGCAGCAGGCCATAGAAGCCCGCCGCCGTTCCCAGCAGCACCGGCCAGCTGATATCCGCGTAATAGACGCGCTGCACGATGCCCTGCGGTGAACCTGCCAGCAGCCCCAGCGCCAGCAGAAGCCCCGCCAGACCGCCGGACAGCAGCCAGAACAGCGCCGTCAGCCGCCATGGCCGCGGCTCCCTCCGGAAGGCCAGCAGCGCCATGACCGTGCCCGCTCCCACCTTGCATAAGGGATGGGCCAGCCATGGCCAGAGGAACACCCCCACCGCATAGGCCGCGCCCAGCGCGGCACAGAGCAGAAACCGCAGCCGCCGCAGGGTCGTGCCTGCCAGCGTGGCGGTGGTCAGCAGCAGCAGATAGTCCACCGACAGATTCAGCGCCGCTACCCGGTCGATATACACCACCGTCACCGCCATCACCTCGCCTGTCTATTATAGGACGGCCCGGCCGGGAATCCTGTCACAAAAAAGCGCCCTGCGGGAGAAATCCCGCAGGGCGTATCCGATACCTTATTCGTAATCGAAGATGGCCTTCTTTTCCAGCAACTCTCCGTACTCATCCTTCCAGCGGTGGTGGATGTCGGAGGCATCCCAATTGGGCAGAGCCTCCTTGTCCATGTCCAGCACGATCATCAGATCGTACCGGTTGGGCCGGTCGATGCAGCAGGGATGCACCGTCACGCCGTGGACGCCGGGGATGGCGTCCGCCGCCGCATACAAGGCCCTGACCTGCGCCAGAAGCGCCGCCTTATCCGTCACCGTCTCATTCCACTTGGCCAGAATACAGTGCTTCATCCCAGCACCTCACAGTCCCAGATAAGGGACGATCAGTCCCGCCAGCATCAGCACCGCCATCAGGCAGGCGATGACGCCCACGATGATCCGTGTGGTTTTCTTACGCATTTACAGTTCCTCCTTCGGTACGATCCTGCGGATCATTTTCTCCACCTTGCGGCGGGGCTGCATCACCTCATGACCACAGCCCAGGCATTTCAGCTTGATGTCCATGCCAACACGCAGCACCTCCCAGCGGCGGCTGCCGCAGGGGTGATCCTTTTTCAATTCCAGAATGTCATGCAGTTGTAAGTCCATGGCTCATCCTTTCTTGATCTCGTCCCAATAGCGCTTGGCGGCCTGCTCGGTCTTGTTGTCGCCGTATTCGTAGTAGTGCTTCTCCCCCAGCTCCTCCGGCAGATACCGCTGCTTCACATAGTGGTGGGGGAACACATGGGGATAGAGATACCCCTGCTCCCGCTCCTGTCCGGCACTGTCGGCGTGAACGTTCTGCAAATGCCGGGGGATGCTGCCCATGGCGCCGTGCTGGATGTCCTCCATGGCGGCAACGATGGCGTTGTGGCTGGCGTTGGATTTGGGTGCCGTGGCCAGCAGGATGGCCGCCTCGGCCAGGGGAAGCCGCGCCTCCGGAAGTCCCAGCTGCACCGCCGCGTCCACGCAGGCCTTCGTGATGGCGATGGCCTGGGGGTAGGCAAGACCGATATCCTCGCTGGCGATGACCAGCAGGCGGCGGCAGGGCGACAGCAGATCGCCCGCCACCAGCAGCCTTCCCAGATAGTACACCGCCGCGTCCGAATCGGAGCCGCGGATGGACTTTTGCAGCGCCGACAGCAGGTCATAGTGCTCGTCGCCGTCCCGGTCGTACCGCATGGCGCTGCGCTGGGCCAGCTGTAAGGCGTCCTCACTTGTCACATACAGCACGCCGTCCCTGGGTTTTGCGGACTGGTACAGCAGCTCCACCGCCGTCACCGCCTTGCGGACATCGCCGCCGCAGGCGGCGGCCACCGTAGCGGGGACGGTGTCCTCCCACTGGAAGGGCAGGTCGCTGCGCTCCTGCTCGATACGCAGGGCGCGCTCCACGGCGGGACGGGTCTCCTCCGCCGTCAGGGGCTTGAACTCAAACACCGTGCTGCGGGACAGCAGGGCGTTATAGATGTAGAAATAGGGGTTCTCGGTGGTGCTGGCGATCATGGTGATCTTGCCGTTTTCCAGAAACTCCAGCAGGCTCTGCTGCTGCTTCTTGTTGAAGTACTGGATCTCATCCAGATACAGCAGAATGCCGTTGGGCGCCATCATGGTATCCACGTCGGCGATGATGGCCTTGATATCCGACAGGCTGGCGGTAGTAGCGTTGAGATGGTACAGCGCCTTCTGCGTCCGCTTGGCGATGATGTTGGCGATGGTGGTCTTTCCCGTGCCGGAGGGACCGTAGAAGATCAGATTGGCCTCGGCCCCGTTTTCGATCAGGCGGCGCAGCAGCGCGCCCTCGCCCAGCAGGTGCTTCTGTCCCGCCACCTCGTCCAGTGTCTGGGGCCGTATTTCGTCCGCCAATGGCCGCATGCGCTCGCCTCCCAAAAATGATATCGCTGTATTATACCACCATTTGCTTTTTTGCGCAAGGTCTGATACAATAGAGCCGAGGTGAGGCCCATGAAAACACAAGCGCAGATCAGCGCCATCATCGAGGAACTGAAAAAGCTGTACCCGGACGCCATCTGCTCGCTGGACTATCGAAAGGACTACGAGCTGCTGTTCTCCGTCCGTCTGGCGGCGCAATGCACCGACGCGCGGGTGAATCTGGTGACTCCGGCGCTGTTTGAGCGCTTCCCCACGCTGGAGGCCTTCGCGGCAGCCACGCCGGACGAGGTGGGCGAATATGTCCGCTCCTGCGGCTTCTGGCGGGCCAAGGCCAAGGACATCGTGGGCAGCGCCCAGATGCTGCTCCGTGATTTCGGCGGCAGAGTGCCGGACAACATGGATGACCTCCTCCGCCTGCCCGGCGTGGGACGCAAGACCGCCAATCTCATCCTTGGCGACGTGTACGGGCAGGAGGGCTACGTCTGCGACACCCACTGCATCCGCATCACCGGACGGCTGGGCATCACCGACGGCAGCAAGGATCCCCTGAAGGTGGAGCAGCAGCTGCGGAAGGTCATCCCGCCGGAGGAATCCAGCGATTTCTGCCACCGGATGGTGCTGCACGGCCGGGCACTGTGCATGGCCCGCGCTCCTCAATGCGGGGACTGCCCGCTGCGGGAGCTGTGCGACTATGGTACAGTCCAGCAATAACACATACATATCAAGTGTCGGTCCGGTGGGACTGGCACTTTTTTCATGCCCGCCGCATATATTGCCGTATGGAGGTGGGAACATGGACATGAAACAGATGGCGGCGCAGCTGCACACCGACCCAGACACCATGGAGCGCATGGCCCAGTCCCCGGACGGTCAGGCGCTGATGGCCCTGATGCAGCAGCAGAACGGGGCACAGCTGGAAAAGGCCATGACGCAGGGCGCCAGCACGGCGGAAATGGCGGCGCTGCTGAAAACTGTGCTGTCCAGCGGCGAGGGCCGCGCGCTCTTACAGCGGCTGAGCCAACAATTGCAGCAGCCGTAAGCAAAACCACAGCGGAAAGGAGGCGGCCACATGGACGATATGGACAGCAAGCTCAACGCCATGCTCAACGATCCGGCAGCCATGGCACGCATCATCCAGATGGCGCAGCAGCTCTCCGGCGGAGCGCAGCCCAATACGCCGCCGCAGAATCCGCCGCCTCCGCCGCCAAGCGGCCCGCCGCCGGGCGACGGCTTCGACCCCATGCTGCTGGCCAAGTTTTTACCGCTGCTGCAGGACCTGCGCCAGTCCAACAGCCAGACCACCCAGCTGCTGTATGCCCTGCGGCCCTTTCTGAAGGAGGAGAAGCAGTCCAAGGTGGAGCGGGCGGCGAAGCTGGCGCACCTGATCTGCATCGGCAAACGGTTTCTGACGGAGGGAGGGCTGGACATTGTATGAGCGCTGCGGCCGCGAGAACCGCGGCAATTACGTCCGCGCGTCGCTGGACGACGGCCCGCTGCCGCCGCCCCGGCAGCCCTCCGGGCAGGCTCCTCCTCCGCCGAGACCCCGGCCCAACCCGCCGCCTCCGCCGCAATCATGCCCGCCGCCCAAGCGCCCGCCGGAGATCGCCTTCGGCAAGGGGATACTGGACGCGCTGCATCTGGACGATCTGGACACCGGCGACCTGCTGCTGTTGTTCCTGCTGTTCTTCCTGTTCAAGCAGCAGGCGGACGAGGAGCTGCTGATCGCCATCGGACTGCTGTTGATCTTGTGACAGGACTTGACAACGCAGAGAAAACTGGTATAATAAATGCAAGAGTATCAAGCAGAGCGGCTTGACTCTTCCAATCTAACTTTTTAGAATTGCTCTAAAAAACCGTCACTTGGCAGAGTGGCGGTTTTTGCTTTCCTTGATGATAATGGTAACCGTATAGTTGCCAATATGGAAAGTAATTCTCATGCTATCACCTCCTTTCGGAAGGTGACCGAGTCGAAACCGCCCCGCTATGTAAGATACTCTTGCGCAAACAAGTGTACCATAAGTATGGTGCACTGTCAAGCCTCCCATTTCTGGCAAGCATTGCATTTGCAACGGGGCGGCAGACGGGGTATAATGACGGTGTTCTTGCAAGAGCGAATCCATACCAAGGAGGTCACAGAAATGTTCTGCAACTTTGACTGCGCTTCCCTGCTGAAGCTGCTGTGCGGCTTTTTCGGCTGCTGACGCGATGATCGTAAGGCTCCCCCGGTAGGGGGAGCCTTTTTGCGCGGCAAAATAAGCCTCCACTGTGTAAGGGGAGGTGGCGCGGCGAAGCCGTGACGGAGGGGTTGACGGTCAATCCCCCAGTCAGCCTTGCGGCTGACAGCCCCCTTTACACAAGGGGGCCTTTGTTTTTGCCCCCTCGTGCTACCCACCGATTTTGTGGGCTGGCGACGTTTCGCTATACTGTATATACAGTGGCATATCAAATGACGTAATAACGAACATCAGGTCGAATATTTGACGGTTTTGTAACCTTTTCATCCTTTACTTTCAACAGCGCGTGTAGTATAATACACGATAGGTGGAAAATGAAGCTTTTTCGCCCGAACAATAACGCGAGAGCAAGAGAAACGAAAGGAGAACATTATGAAGAAAAGAGTAGTCAGCCTGCTGCTGTGTCTGATCATGGCGCTGTCGCTGATACCCACCACAGCGTTCGCCGTGGGCACATCTTCACAGGATGACGGTATTAGTCTTACCAGTATCGTCAAGCCTGATGGTCAGAGCTACTATACCTATGAGTTCTATCTCAGTAGTGATAGCAGCGAACCGTACAGCACGCAGATCGTAAAGGAAGGCGACACGCTGTACCAGCCTGCAACACCTACAACAGAAGAGGGCAAGGTGTTTACCGGCTGGTATGATGAAAAGGGCAATCTCTTCACCGGCTTCGGCAAGGTCGATGAAATCACCGAAAGCGATACCATCAAGCTTACCGCCAGGATCGAGGACGGTTACTATGTTTTCTTTAAGAAGACTGACGGTACGGTCATCGACACGAAAACCGGCACGACCGGCACAGAGATCAGCCTTAACAGCGTCAGCTTCCCTGTAGAAGCCGATCAGGCCATCACCGGCTGGTATAAGGATGAATCACTTACTGAGTCCGCCAGTAATCCTGTGATCATTAGTACAAGCAACATTTCTCTGTACGCCAAGGTGGAGACGGGCCACTGGATCACCTTTGATTCTGACGGCGGCAGCTATGTGGCTCCGGCGTTCTTCGCAACCAGCAAGAACACGGAAAAGCCCAATGACCCCGCCAAGCCCGGCTATGCTTTTGCCGGTTGGTATAACGGCGGTACTAAGTACACCTTTGGCAGCCCGCTGACCGCCGACATTGCATTGACGGCAAAGTGGACGGCGCAGAATGGCGTCAAGTATACCGTGATCCACTGGCAGGAAAACGCCAACGATAATGGGTATTCCCTCAAGGATACTGAGACTATGACCGGCAAGGTCGGTGCACAGACAAACGCCGCTGCAAAGGACACAAAGCGTGTCAAAGATTATAATGGTTTCACTGCGCAGACCATTGAGCAGAAGACCATTGCCGGCAACGGTTCCACCATTGTCAACGTATATTACAAGCGCAATGTATACGTCATCAACTTCTATAGCAGCAAGAATCCCCAATATACCTGCGGAAAACTTGAACATGAGCATCGGTTTTGGTGCTATGATTTTTGGGACGGTCACCTCACATGCGACAAAGAAGAACACCGGCATTCGGATAGCTGCGTGAAGCCCAAGCATAAGATCACTGCCAAGTACGGTGCATATATCCGTGATCAGTGGCCAGGCGGCGGCTGGTATGTCAACCCGAATGGCACGAAAGCACAGACAAGCATTGACGTCATGCCGCTGGGCGGCACCAATTTCTACGGCAAGCAAGACGGCTATTATACGCAGACGGCTAAATATTACACGGAAGTCTTGCCCGGCAACGAAACCAGCGGCACACCTAAGAGTGATGGGCGTTATTATAAGCTCAAGTATACAGACACTACGAAATCCTATGATCGGTTGACAGTCACCGACGAAGACCGCTATCCCATCACCGGCTTTACCTGTAATGAACGCTTGAGCACCAAGAACGACCAATATTATAACGGTGCCGAGTTCTATTACACCCGCAACAGCTATAATATCGTATTCATGAACAATGGTCAGGAAAAGACTGTTTCCAAGAAATACGAAGAGTCCATCGCGGATGCCAATTATACCCCCACTACCCCCCCTGCGGGCAAAGAAGGCTATCAATTTGTCGGTTGGTATGACAACGAGCTTTGCGAGGGCAAGGCATATGATTTCACCGGCAAGACCATGCCCGCGCAGAATATCACGCTGTATGCCAAGTGGGAGGAGCCTGTCCACACCGTAACGGTGTATAAAACTGACAAAACGACGGAGCACTATAAGTTTGAGAATGTTTCTCACAACGACACCATTGATGTGACGAAAATACCGACCTACGAGGTGTCCGAGGGCTATGAGTTCCTGGGCTGGGTGCTGCTGGAGGATGGCACGGAGGATGGCACTCCCTTCAACTTCAACACCGAGATCACCCGCGACTATGAGCTGTACGCCAAGATCGGCAGCATGGCGACATACACGGTGACCTACGATGCCAACGACGGCAGCGGCACCATGGCAGACAATACGAAGTATGCCGAGGGCGCGATTGCTTCCGTTATGGCAAATGGCTTTACCCCTCCCAATGACGACAAGGTATTTCTGGGCTGGAGCACCACCGCAAGCGGCAGTGTTGCGTACTATGCCAACAGCCAGTTGAAGATCGAGAAGCAGAACGTGATACTGTACGCGATCTGGGGCGACAAGGACAGCACCGTGACCCTCACCTACAACGCCAACTATGGTGAGAAGCCCGCAACGAATACGATTTACAGCATTAAGAATAACGCCAAGGTTACCTTGAAGCAATTCACCGAGCTCTTCCCCGCCCGCGATGGCTACCGGTTCACCGAATGGAACACTCAGGCAAATGGTTCCGGCACATCTTTTGCTGCCGGCAGAGAGGCCCGCGTGGATAAGGTTAAGCCGAACGTTCTGTACGCCCAGTGGGAACAGCTGACCGGCAGTCTGACCATTAAAAAGGTCGTCGAGGGCGTTACGCTGGATGAGGATAAGACCTTCCAGTTCCAGCTCTATACCAAGGGTACTGATGAGTATGTGCCTTACGGCCGCCCCATTGCGGTAACCGTTGAGGCTGGCGGGACCTCCGGCTCCACTACTGTCTCCGTTCCCACTGACATGTACTTCGTGCAGGAGATCGCCACCAGCGCCGCGATTGACAATTACTCTGTCACGACCGCTTATGAGCGGGTGGATGGTCCTATTCCCGTACTCGACGGCGTAGATATTGACGGCACTGCCGCCGTCGTCACCGAAAGCGGCAACACAACCGTCAAGGTCACCAACAGATATAATCAGATCACCGGCACCCTGACCATCAGCAAGGAACTGGTTGGTCTGAACGCCACCGATTTCGACAAGCCCTTCTCCTTCACCGTCTGGAAGGGTACCACCGAAATCGAGACCTTCGACCTTTGGACTGGCCACTCTCACTCCCTGCAGCTGGCTCCCGGCAAGTACACCATCGTCGAGAACAATGCCAATGTGGATGGCTACAAGCTGACCACCTCCTTCGCCCCCGACTATAATGTCGAGGTCAAGGCCGGTGCGAACACCGCCGTTGTTGCCACCAACACCTATGAGAAGAAGCTTGGCACCCTGACCATCAGCAAGGAACTGAAGGGTGATCTGGCCGCTACCGACTTCGACAAGCCCTTCTCCTTCACCGTCTGGAAGGGTACCACCGAAATCGAGACCTTCGACCTTTGGACTGGACACTCTTACTCCCTGCAGCTGGCTCCCGGCAAGTACACCATCGTCGAGAACAATGCCAATGTGGATGGCTACAAGCTGACCACCTCTTACGCCCCCAACTATATTGTCGAGGTAAAGGCCGATGAGGAGATCACCGTTGTCGCCACCAACACCTATGAGAAGATCACCGGCACGGTGACCATCGACAAGGTGCTGAAGGGCCTGAACCCCACCGACTTCGAGGACGGCTTCGCTTTCGAGATCAAGGACGCTTCCGGTAAGGTCGTCGCAACGGTCGAGAAGGTATTCCCCGGCATGGCAACGCCCGCCACTGTGACGCTGGATCCCGGCAAGTACACCATCGTCGAGAAGAACGCCGATGTGAAGGACTATGACCTGACCACCGAATATGACAAGGAGACCTTCACCGTCGAGGCTGGCAAGAACGTTACCGTTACTGTCACCAACACCTACACCAAGCAGGTCACGCCTCCTCCCGCTGAGTACACCCTCAGCGTCGATATCCAGAAGAACATCGAGCTGAAGCGCAGCAGCAGCCGCAAGCCCGGCAAGGCTTCCTTCACCTTCGAGGCTTATCTGGTGGACGAGAAGGGCAACGAGACGATCCTCGACACCGTGACCATCGACACCAAGGGTACCAAGTCCGCTGACGGTACGCTGACCTTCACCCTGACCGACAACGACCTGAGCGTCACCGGCCATGGCACCGTCTACGTCAGAGAGGTCAAGGGCAGCACCCGCGGCTGGACCTATGACGACACCGTCTATGCTCTGGGCGTTGAGCTGACGACGGACGGCAAGCTCAACATTATCTCCGTGGATACCAAGCGCATCGACAAGCCCGCTACGCTGGAGTTCACCAACGTTTACTACAAGCGCAGCACCACCACCGGCGGCGGTGACAAGCCCATCCAGTCCGTCAAGACCGGCGATATGGGCATCGCCATGTACGCCATGACCTCCCTGCTGTCTCTGGGCGGCGCGGCTCTGGTCATCAAAAAGCGCAGGGAAGAGAAGTAATTCCCTCCCCCGCGCGCAATAAGCGCTGATACGCGAAAGGCCCCCGGACGAATGTCCGGGGGCCTTGTTATCACGTTAGGCCCCCTTGTGTAAAGGGGGCCTTTTTTCCTTATCAAGGACACAAAAAGCCCCCGGAGATCCTCCGGGGGCTTGCTTTATGATCCGAAAACGCTTACTTCAGCGCTTCTTCCACCGCCACGGCGACGGCGACAGTGGCGCCCACCATGGGGTTGTTGCCCATGCCCAGGAAGCCCATCATCTCCACATGCGCGGGGACGGAGCTGGAGCCTGCGAACTGCGCGTCGGAGTGCATACGGCCCATGGTGTCGGTCATACCATAGCTGGCGGGGCCGGCGGCCATGTTGTCGGGATGCAGCGTGCGGCCGGTGCCGCCGCCGGAGGCCACAGAGAAGTACTTCTTCCCCTGCTCGATGCATTCCTTCTTATAGGTGCCCGCCACAGGATGCTGGAAGCGGGTGGGGTTGGTGGAGTTGCCGGTGATGGACACGTCCACGCCCTCGTGATGCATGATAGCCACGCCCTCGCGGACGTCGTCAGCGCCGTAGCAGCGGACGTCGGCACGCTCGGTCTCGGAATAGCGGATCTCGCGGACGATGTTCAGCTTGCCGGTGTAGTAGTCGAACTGGGTCTGCACATAGGTGAAGCCGTTGATGCGGCTGATGATCTGGGCGGCGTCCTTGCCCAGGCCGTTCAGGATCACGCGCAGGGGCTGCTTGCGGGCCTTGTTGGCGTTCTTGACGATGCCGATGGCGCCCTCGGCGGCGGCGAAGGACTCGTGACCGGCCAGGAAGGCGAAGCACTTGGACTCGTCGCTCAGTAGCATGGCGCCCAGATTGCCGTGGCCCAGGCCAACCTTACGATCCTCGGCCACGGAGCCGTCGATGCAGAAGGACTGCAGGCCCACGCCGATCATCTTGGCAGCCTCGGCAGCGGTCTTGACGCCGGACTTGATGGCGATGGCCGCGCCCACGGTATACGCCCAGCAGGCGTTCTCGAAGCAGATGGGCTGGATGCCCTTCACGATCTCATAGGGATCAAAGCCCTTGGCCTTGCAGATCTCGCGGCACTCCTCCACGGAGCCGATGCCGTACTGGGCGAGGACGCCGTTGATCTTGTCGATTCTTCTCTCGTAACTTTCAAACAGAGCCATGATTTCGTCCTCCTCCCTTATTCGTGGCGGGGGTCAATATACTTGACCGCGCTGTCCCACTGGCCATAGTGACCGGTGGCCTTCTTCAGTGCCTCGTTGGCGTCGTCGCCCTTCTTGATGAAGTCCATCATCTTGCCCAGGCTGATAAACTCGTAACCGATGATCTCATCGTCCTTGTTCAGCGCCAGCTTGCTGCAATAGCCCTCGGCCATTTCCAGATAGCGGGGACCCTTCTCCTTGGTAGCGAACATGGTGCCCACCTGAGAGCGCAGGCCCTTGCCCAGATCCTCCAGAGAAGCGCCCACGGACAGGCCGCCCTCGGAGAACGCGGACTGGGTACGGCCATAGACGATCTGCAGGAACAGCTCCCGCATGGCGGTGTTGATGGCGTCGCACACCAAGTCGGTATTCAGGGCCTCCAGAATGGTCTTGCCGATCAGGATCTCGGAAGCCATGGCGGCGGAATGGGTCATGCCGGAGCAGCCGATGGTCTCCACCAGCGCCTCCTCAATGACGCCGTTCTTCACATTCAGGGTCAGCTTGCAGGCGCCCTGCTGGGGAGCGCACCAGCCGATACCATGGGTAAAACCGGAGATGTCGCTGATCTCCTTGGCCTGTACCCACTTGCCCTCTTCGGGGATGGGAGCGGGGCCGTGATAAGCGCCCTTAGCCACAGGACACATATGCTGAACCTCAGTCGTATAGATCATAATGACGATGTTCCTTTCTTTGATTTGAAATGATCGCCGGGATCTCCCGGGGGTTTCCTAATGGATATTATAACAGGTCTGAAACGGTTTTGCAAGAAACATTCCAAACATTTGGTGCTTATTTGGCGGCCACGAAGCCCACCTTGCGCTGCACCTTGCTGAGGGTCTTCTGGGCCAGACGGCGGGCGCGCTCGGCTCCCTCCTGATAAACGCTCTCCAGATAGGCCTTGTCGTCCATGATGCGCTGGCTCTCTTCCCGGATGGGACGCAGCAGCTCCACCACGGCCTCGCCCACGGCGGGCTTAAAGACGCCGTAGCCCTGGCCCTCAAACTCCGCCTCGGCCTCCTGCAGCGTCTTGCCGGTGGCGGCGCAGTAGATGGTCAGCAGGTTGGAGATACCGGCCTTGTTCTCCTTGTCGTACCTGACGGCGGTCTCGCAGTCGGTGACGGCACGCTTGAACTTCTTCATGATGACCTCGGGGGCGTCCATCAGGTTCACGCAGCCGTCCGGCAGGGACTTGCTCATCTTGGTGGTGGGATCGTCCAGGGACATGAGCCGGGCGCCTACCTTGGGAATGAAGGCCTCCGGCAGCACGAAGGTATCGCTGTACACGCTGTTGAAGCGCTGGGCGATATCGCGGGTCAGCTCCACATGCTGGCGCTGATCCTCGCCCACCGGCACCAGATCCGCCTGATACAGCAGGATATCGGCGGCCATCAGCACGGGATAGGTAAACAGGCCCGCCGTGATGTTGTCGGCGTGCTGGGCGGCCTTGGCCTTGAACTGGGTCATGCGGCTCAGCTCGCCGAACTGGGTATAGCAGCCCAGGATCCAGCCCAACTCCGCGTGCTGGGGAACGTGGCTCTGGATGAACATGATGTTCTTCTGGGGATCCAGACCGCAGGCGATATACTGGGCCAGCTGGTTGACGCTGCGCTTGCGCAGCGTGGCGGGATCCTGCCGCACGGTGATGGCGTGCATGTCCACGATGCAGTACAGGCAGTCGTACTCGTCCTGTAAGTCCACCCAGTTCTTGATGGCGCCCATATAGGAGCCCAGCGTCAGCTCGCCGGAGGGCTGGATGCCGCTGAAAATTCTCTTTTTCGTATCAGCCATTTTCTACCTCACATTACCGGGCATTGCGCCCGTATTCTTCTTGCGTCCCCTATCCTATCATATTCGGTGCAAAAAATCAATGGAATCCCTGAAACGTCATTGACTTTTCCCCGGAAAACCATATAATAGATAGGTAATTTGTCAAAATGCCGGAGGTAATTGATATGGCGATGGATATGAACTATTTTACCCAGATGGAGGAAAAAATCCCCCACGGAAAGGTGCGTACCCGCTTCGCGCCGTCTCCCACCGGCTATATGCATGTGGGCAACCTGCGCACGGCGCTGTATACCTGGCTGATCGCCCGCAATCACGGCGGCACCTTCATCCTGCGGATCGAGGATACCGACCAGGGCCGCCTGGTGGAGGGCGCTACCGACGTGATCTACCGCACCATGGCCGAGTGCGGCCTGAACCACGATGAAGGCCCCGATGTGGGCGGCCCCGTGGCTCCCTATATCCAGTCCCAGCGCCGGGACACCTATGGCCATTATGCCCGCCTGCTGGTGGAAAAGGGCGGCGCTTACTACTGCTTCTGTGAAAAGGCGGAGTCCGAGGAGGATTCCGGCGAGTTCGACCGCGCCGCCGATCCCTGCCGCGACATGCCGCTGGAGGAGGCCCTGAATCGTGTGGAGGCCGGCGAGCCCTACGTCATCCGCCAGAGGATCCCCGCCGAGGGAACCACCACCTTCCACGACGCCATCTTCGGTGACATCAGCGTGGAGAACAGCACGCTGGACGATCAGGTGCTGCTGAAGCGGGACGGCTTGCCCACCTATAACTTCGCCAACGTCATCGACGATCACCTGATGGGCATCACCCATGTGGTGCGGGGCAGCGAATACCTGTCCTCCGCCCCCAAATACGATCTGCTGTACCACGCCTTCGGCTGGGAGGTGCCCACCTATGTTCACTGCTCCCCCGTTATGCGTGACGCCCAGAACAAGATGTCCAAGCGCCACGGCGACCCCAGCTATGAGGATCTGAAGGCACAGGGTTATCTGACCGAGGCCATCCTCAACTATGTGGCCCTGCTGGGCTGGTCTCCCAAGGGCGAGTATGCCGAGCAGGAGATCTTCTCGCTGGAGGAGCTGACGAAGGTCTTTGACATGACCGGCATCTCCAAGTCCCCCGCCATCTTTGATATCGCCAAGCTGGATCACTTCAACGCCGTGTATCTGCGTGCCATGGAGCCTGCCGCCTTCGCCAAGGTGGCGGAGCCCTACATCCGCCAGAGCGTCAAGGGCGATTTCGACATCGCCGCCATCGCCGGGCTCTTGCAGGCCCGCTGCGAGAAGCTGACGGAGATCCCCGAAAAGGTGGACTTCTTCGACGCCTGCCCCGAGTACGGCATCGACTTCTTCACCAACAAGAAATCCAAGACCAACCCCGAGGTCTGCAAGGCCATGCTGGAGGCTGCCATCCCCATGCTGGAGCAGCTGCCCGACTGGACGACGGACGCCATCCACGACAGCCTGATCGCGCTGGCGGAGCAGCTGGACGTGAAGAACGCCACTCTCATGTGGCCGGTGCGCATTGCCGCCGCCGGTAAGCTGGTGACCCCCGGCGGCGCGGTGGAGATCTGCCAGATCCTGGGCCGGGACGAGACGCTGCGCCGCCTGAAGGCCGGTCTCGCCAAGCTGGGTTGACCTCTATGGATTGGCTGAAAAAGCAGCACCGCGCTCTGTGGCAGTTCTACCGGGAGACCTTCGGAGAAGCGCTGCTGATGACTGCCGCCGCGTTTCTCATCATCTGCCTGCTGGGCTTCGGCGTAAGCCTGTTCAACAGGAGCATTCCGGAGCTGGTGCTGAACTATTTCACGCAGATGGTGCAGGACGGCAATATCATTACCGACGACGGCATCATCCATTTCGGGGCGCTGCTGATCAATAACCTGCGGGCCGCCGCCATCAGCGTCCTGTACGGTTTTATCCCCTTCATCTATCTGACGGCGCTGGCGGTGGGCATGAACGCGCTGATCATCGGCGTGCTGGCGGCCTACTACGTCAACAGCGGCACCTCGCTGCTGATCTTTTTCGCCGGTATCCTGCCCCACGGCGTTTTCGAGCTGCCGGCCCTGCTGATTGCCTTCGCGCTGGGGCTGCTGCTGTGCCGCAGAACGACCCAATACGTCCGTAAGAACACCAAGGGCATGATGAAGCCGCTGCTGTGCAATATCGCCCGCAGCTTCGTAATGCATGTTCTGCCGCTGCTGGTGATGGCCGCCGTGGCGGAGACGTACATAACCCCCGCCGTTCTGGCGCTTTTCATGTGATATTACCCGCCGCTGGGCGGTGAAAGGAGAATCATACAATGAACGAGAATGTGACACGGATCCCCGACATCTTCGGCTGCATGGTGTTTACCGAGGAGAAGATGCGACAGCGTCTCAGCGCTGACGTCTATCAGGCCTGGCAGCAATGCCAGGCGCAGGGGAAGTCGCTGGATCGTTCCATTGCCGATGAGATCGCCTGCGCCATGAAGGACTGGGCCACGGAACTGGGCGCCACCCACTTCACCCACTGGTTCCAGCCCATGACCGGCTTCACCGCCGAGAAGCACGACAGCTTCATCACCCCCACCGGAGACGGCCGCATCCTGATGGAGCTGTCCGGCAAGGAGCTGAGCCGCGGTGAGGCCGACGCCTCCAGCTTCCCCTCCGGCGGCCTGCGGGCCACCTTCGAGGCCCGGGGCTATACGGCGTGGGATCCCACGTCCTACGCCTTCGTGAAGGATAAGACCCTGTGCATCCCCACCATTTTCTGCTCCTATTCCGGCAATACGCTGGACAAGAAAACGCCCCTGCTGCGCTCCATGCACGCGCTGGATCAGCAGTGCATCCGCATCCTGCGGCTGTTCGGCAACACCGAGGCCCAGCACGTCATCCCTCAGGTGGGTGCGGAGCAGGAGTACTTCCTCATCGACAAGGAGGACTATCGCCGCCGGGAAGATCTGCGGCTGTGCGGCCGCACCCTGTTCGGTGCGAAGCCTCCCAAGGGACAGGAGCTGGACGACCACTACTACGGCGCCATCAAGCCCCGTGTGGCGGCCTTTATGCATGAGCTGGACATGGAGCTGTGGAAGCTGGGCGTGTTCTCCAAGACGGAGCACAACGAGGTGGCGCCCGCCCAGCACGAGAATGCTCCCGTATACTGCAACGCCAACATCGCCTGCGACCACAATCAGCTGACCATGGAGCTGCTGAAAACCGTGGCCGAGCGTCACGGTCTGGTGTGCCTGCTGCACGAAAAGCCCTTTGCCGGGGTCAACGGCAGCGGCAAGCATGACAACTGGTCCTTGCAGACCGATACCGGCGAGAACCTGCTGAAGCCCGGCAAGACCCCCAGCCAGAACGCCCAGTTCCTGCTGTTTCTGGCGGCCTTCATCAAGGGCGTGGACGAATATCAGGACATGCTGCGCTGCTGCGTGGCCTACCCCGGCAACGACCGCCGTCTGGGCGGCAACGAGGCCCCTCCCGCCATCGTGTCCGTGTTTCTGGGCGACGAGCTGACCGCCATTCTGGACTCCATCATTCAGGGTACGGAGTATGTGGACGTCACCAAGCGCCGTCTTGAGATCGGCGTGGACACCCTGCCGGAGATCCCCCAGGATACCACCGACCGGAACCGCACCTCTCCCCTGGCCTTTACCGGCAACAAGTTCGAGTTCCGCATGCTGGGCTCCAGCCAGTCCATCGCCAGCCCCAGCGCTGTGATGAACACCATCATGACCGAGGAGCTGGAGCAGTTTGCCGACATTCTGGAAAAGGCCGAAGACTTCCAGTCCGCCCTGCAAACCCTGCTGCACGACACCTTTGCCGCCCACCAGCGGATCATCTTCAACGGCAACGGTTACAGCGACGAGTGGGTGGCCGAAGCCAAGCGCCGTGGGCTCAGCAATCTGGGCAACACCGTGGACGCCCTGCCCGCCTACATCGCGGAGAAGAACATCGCCATGTTCAGCCGCCACGGCGTGCTGACCCGTGACGAGCTGGAGGCCCGCTACAACATCCATCTGGAGAACTACTGCAAGGTCATGACCATCGAGGGCAATACCCTGCTGGATATGGCCCGCCGCCAGATCATGCCCGCCGTCAGCAAGTACTCCGACGAGCTGGCCACCGCCCTGTTCCACAAGCAGAACTGCGGCATTCCCCTGTCCGTGAAGATGGAGGAGGCCACGCTGCGGAAGCTGGCCGACCTGTCCGGCAAGCTGTACGACGCCTGCGAGGCGCTGGAGCGCGCCATCAGCAAGGCGCCCGCCATGGACGGCGGCATCAAGGCCGCCTGCTATTACCGGGATGAGGTGGACGCCCGCCGCCAGAAGGCCAGCGGCCTCATCAACCAGCTGGAGGCCATCACCGGCGCACAGCACTGGCCCCTGCCCACCTACGCGGATATCCTGTTCTCGGTGTAAATAGGCAAAATCCGATAAACAAGCCTGTAGGGGCGGACGACCCTGTCCGCCCCTCAGATTTTCCCCCAGATACAAATAAGCCGTGGCTTTCGCCACGGCTTATTTGTTTGAGCTATATCATGGTCAGTGATATAAACAGGGGAATAGGGTCTTGGAGGAAAAATTATACCAGAACAGCGCGATGGAAGACCTTCTTGCCTTTCTTGATGATCACACCATCGCCTGTAAACTGCTCGCAGCCGAAGGTAGTCTCGATGGCGGACACCTTCTCGTCGTTGACGGACACACCGCCCTGCTGCACCAGACGGCGGGCCTCGCCCTTGGAGGCGGCCAGACCGCACTTCACCAGCAGGCTCAGCACGTCGATGGAGCCGCCGCCGAAGTCGTCGTTGGTCAGCTCAGTGGTGGGCATATGCTCGGTATCGCCGGCGCCGGAGAACAGAGCACGGGAAGCGGCCTTCGCCTTCTCGGCCTCCTCCTCGCCGTGGACCAGCTTGGTCAGCTCATAGGCCAGGATCTCCTTGGCCTCGTTCAGCTGAGAGCCTTCCCAGCCGGACATCTTGTCGATCTCCTCCAGCGGCAGGAAGGTCAGCATGCGGATGCATTTCAGCACATCGGCATCATCCACATTGCGCCAGTACTGGAAGAACTCAAAGGGGCTGGTCTTGTTGGGATCCAGCCACACAGCGCCGCTGGCGGTCTTGCCCATCTTCTTGCCCTCGGAGTTCAGCAGCAGGGTGATGGTCATGGCGTGGGCGTCCTTGCCCAGCTTTCTGCGGATCAGCTCGGTGCCGCCCAGCATGTTGCTCCACTGGTCGTTGCCGCCGAACTGCATGTTGCAGCCATAGTGCTGGAACATGTAGTAGAAATCGTAGCTCTGCATGATCATGTAGTTGAATTCCAGGAAGCTGAGCCCCTTCTCCATGCGCTGCTTGTAGCACTCGGCACGCAGCATGTTGTTGACGGAGAAGCATGCGCCCACCTCGCGCAGCATTTCGATATAGTTCAGAGGCTTCAGCCACTCGGAGTTATACAGCATCAGGGCCTTACCCTCGGAGAAGTCGATGAACTTCTCCATCTGGCGCTTGAAGCACTCGGCGTTGTGCTTGATGGTCTCCTCGGTCAGCATCTGGCGCATGTCGGTACGGCCGGAGGGGTCGCCGATCAGGGTGGTGCCGTCGCCGATCAGGGCGATGGGCTTGTTGCCCGCCATCTGCAAACGCTTCATCAAGCACAGGGCCATAAAGTGACCCACATGCAGGGAGTCGGCCGTGCAGTCAAAGCCGATGTAAAAGGTGGCCTTGCCGTTGTTGACCATCTCGCGGATCTCTTCCTCATTCGTGACCTGGGCGATCAAGCCGCGGGCCACCAGTTCTTCATAAATACCCATTTTTCTTACATTCCTTTCCTATACGATCTGTGATGTTGAGTTTTCGACAAGAGGGGCGGCAAAATAAAAAACGCCCCCTGTCCTTGGACAGAGGGCGACAAATTATCGCGGTACCACCTCATGTTCGCCGCCTCCTCACGGAAAACGGCCTTGTCGGGTGCTGACACACCCTATCGCTGTAACGGGCGAACCCGACACATCCCTACTTACCTCAAAGTTCAGGCTTTCAGAAGGCTGCTCCGGGATGTATTCGCACGCGCCGCCCTCTCCTCTTTTCACCAGCCAGAGGTTCTCTTTGCAGGCGCCGGGGCGTGTTACTTCTTCCCTTCATCACGGTAACGGTATCAAGTTGCCACTATTGTAGCAGATTTTTTTCGTTTGTCAACACTTTTTTCGCAATATGAAAAATATTTATAAATGTCTCTCATAAGGCGAATTTATTCCGATATTTCCGCCCGGAATTTCTCCGCCTGGGTCAGCAGCTCCTCCGCGCCCTGCAGCATGGTCTCCGTCACATGAGCGCCGCCGGTCAGGCGGGCCAGCTCCATCTGCCGCTGCTTCCGGTCAAGCTGCCGTACCTGGGTGAAGGTGCGGCCATTGGCCTCCCCCTTCTCCACAGAGAAGTGGGTATCCGCCATGGCGGCCAGCTGTGGCAGATGGGTGACACACAGCACCTGCTTATGGCGGCTGATGCGGGCCATCTTCTCGGCCACCTTCTGGGCGGCCCGGCCGCTGACGCCGGTGTCCACCTCGTCAAACACCATGGTGGCCACATGATCCTGCTCGCTGAGGACATTCTTCATGGCCAGCATGATGCGGGCCAGCTCGCCGCCGGAGGCGATCTTGTTGATGGGCTTCAGCTCCTCGCCCAGGTTGGCGGACATAAGGAACCGCACCTGATCCATACCGGCGGCGTCCAGCGGCTTTTCGGCGAAGTCCACCTGAAAGCGGATCTTGCCCATGTCCAGCTGCCGCAGCTCCGTCAGGATGGCCTGCGACAAGGTCTCCCCCGCCGCTTTTCGGGCGGCGGACAGCTCCTCCGCGGCCTTGCGGGCGGCCTTCTCCGCCTTGGCGCAGTCCTTCTCCAGCCGGGCCAGCGCATCGCCCGCATAGGCGATGTCGTCCAGTTCCCTGCGGCAGTTGTCCAGATACGCCAGCATGTCCTCCACTGTCGCGCCGTACTTCTTTTTCAGGCGGTAGAGCTGATCCAGCCGGCCCTCCACCTCGTCCAGCTCGTTGGGGGAGAAATCAAAGTTCTCCCGCTGCTCCGCCACGGAGAAGGCGATGTCATACGCCTCGCTGTACGCGCTCTCCAGACGCTCGTACAGGGCGTTGAAGCCCTCGTCCAGATGGCGCACGGTGCCCAGCGCGTCCTGAGCCTGCCGCAGCAGGTTCAGCACGCCGCTGCCGTCCTCGCCGCCGTTCAGGGCATAGTCGGCCCCCGACACGGCGGAAATGAACTTCTCGGCGTTCCGCAGCAGATTGCGGCGGCCTTGCAGCTCTTCCTCCTCGCCGCTCTTCAGCTTGGCCCGCTCCAGCTCATTGATCTGGTATTGCAGGGTGTCCATCCGCCGGGCCTTCTCTGCCTCGTCCATTTGCAGGGCGTTCATCTTACGGCGGATATCCGTCAAAGTATTATACTTGTCAGTATACGCATTCAGAAGGCTGTCCACCTTTCCGAAGCTGTCCAGATACGCCAGATGCTGCTCCTCGTCCAGCAGCTGCTGGCCGTCGTGCTGGCCGTGGATATTCACCAGACGGCTGCCCAGCGTCCGCAGCTGGGACACGGTAACGGGCCGCCCGCCCACACGGCAGACGTTCTTGCCGTCCGCGCCGATCTCCCGCTGGAGCATCAGGTCGCCGTTCTCGTCGGGCGACGCGCCCAGTTCCTCACACAGGGCAGGATCCACATGGGAGAACAGCGCGCTGACGAAGGCCTTACTGGCGCCGGTGCGGATCAAATCACGGGAGGTGCGCTGGCCCAGCACGGCGCTCATGGCGTCGATCACGATGGATTTACCGGCGCCGGTCTCACCCGTCAGGGCGTTGAAGCCGGGGCGGAAGGCGATCTCCGCCTCCTCGATGATGGCGATATTCTCGATATGAAGCAGTTCCAGCATAGCAGCCCCCCGTTGCGCGTCAGCGCAGCATCTGTTTCACCTGTTCGCAGAAGTCCAGTGCCTGAATGTTGTCGTGGAACACCAGAAAGATGGTGTCATCACCGGCCAGCGTACCCACGATGTCGGTATCGCCCATGTTGTCCAGCGCGAAGGCCGCGCCCTGGGCCATGCCCTCGATGGTTTTCAGCACCACGATATTCTGGGCCGCCTCGACGCTGACCACGCTCTCACGGAAGATGGTGCGCAGCTTGTCGGCAAAGTTCAGCTTCGTTTTCTGCACCGACACGGCATAGCGGTACTTTCCCTGACCGGTGGGCTCCTTCACCAGATGGAGCTGCTTGATATCCCGGGAAATGGTGGCCTGGGTGGAGCGGATGCCCAGATCGTTCAGCCGCTGCAGCAGCTGCTCCTGGGTCTCGATGGTCTCCTCACTGATGATCTGCAGCAGCTTTTCCTGTCGCATGTTTTTCATTTCTCGCAGCCTCCCATTTTATAGTCAAGGATCTCGCAGAAGCTCTTTTTGCTGAGCCGTACAAGGCCCATGGCGAACTTGGACTGCCGCACACGGACTCTGTCGCCGTTTTTCAGGGAAAACGCCTTGCCGCCGTCGGCGGAGAGGTAGACGAACTTCCGGTTGGCGTCCGCCGCCTCGATGGTGATCACATGCTCCGGCGACAGCACATAGGAGGTCGCGCGGGTGGAATGGGGGCAGATGGGCGTGATCAGCAGGTTCCGGGCCGTAGGCTCCACGATGGGGCCGCCGGCGGCCATGGAATAGCCGGTGGAGCCGGTGGGCGTGGAGATCACCACGCCGTCGCCGGTGACCTTGGTCAGGCGTCCCTCCTCGGTGAAGATATCCAGCCTGACCACCCTTGCCACAGAGCCCTTGGACACCACCGCGTCGTTGAGTGCGATGTTGCTGTACACCGCGTTGCCGCCCCGGAAAATGGTCACATCCAGCATCATGCGGGACTCCACCACGAAGTCCCAGCTTTGCAGGTCGCGCAGGCGCTCCAGCTCGTTGGCCTCCAGCTCCGACATGAAGCCCAGGCTGCCCAGATTGATGCCCAGCACCGGCACATTATGCAGCGCCGCCGTGCGGCTCAGGTGCAGGATGGTACCGTCGCCGCCGAAGGCGATCATCAGGTTGGCAGCCTTGATCTCCTGCTGCAGCTGCCGCACCGGCACGCCCAGCTCGTCGCCGTAGCCGTCCCGGTGGAAGGGCAGGCACACCACCGTCTCAAAGCCGATGCTCTCCAGAATGGCCTTGGCGTCCTTGGCCACCTTCAGCTCACTGTCCCGATAGGGATTCGGGCAAAGGATCACTTTCTTTTTCACTGCGCTTCCCCCTCCTTCAATGTCTCATGGGATGCTGTCACCACAGCGCGCAGGTCAACGGCCGCGTCCTGTTCGTCGGATTTGCGAAGGTATCCCAGATATTCGATGTTCCCCTCCGGCCCGCGGATGGGAGAGTAAGTAATGCCAAGCACCGTAAAGTGATTCTCCTTTGCGTGCTCAAGGAAGTGCTCCAGCACCTCCAGATGGACGGCGCTGTCACGGACGACGCCCTTTTTGCCCACCTTTTCCCGGCCCGCCTCGAACTGGGGCTTGATGAGGCAGGCCACCTCGCCGCCCTCGCGCAGCAGCGGATACAGCGCCGGGAAGATCAGCTTCAAGGAGATGAAGGACACGTCGATGGAGGCGAAATCCAGCGCCTCCGGCACCTGCTGGGTGGTCAGCGTCCGGGCGTTGGTCTTTTCCAGACACACCACCCGGGGATCGGTGCGCAGCTTCCACGCCAGCTGGTTGGTTCCCACGTCCACGGCATATACCTTTTTCGCGCCGTTCTGCAGCATGCAGTCGGTAAACCCGCCGGTGGAGGAGCCGATGTCGGCGCAGGTCTTTCCCTCCAGCAGGATGGGCCAGGTCTGCATGGCCTTTTCCAGCTTCAAGCCGCCCCGGCTCACATACCGCAGCGTCTTGCCCCGCACCTCGATATGGGCGTCGTTGGGGACCGCCGTACCCGGCTTGTCCACCTTCTGGTTGTTGACATACACGATGCCCGCCATGATGGTGGCCTGGGCCTTCTGGCGGCTCTCCTGCAGGCCCTGCTCCACCAGAAGAACGTCCAGTCTCGTCTTATTGCTCATGGCACGCCTCCTTCAACGCCGCCGCCACGCTCTCCGCGTCCAGTCCGCACTGGGCGTACAGCTGCGGCACACTGCCGTGACAGGGGATGGTGTCCCCGAGATTCTTCAAAAACAGCTTGTCCGGCGCACAGCCCTGCTGGGCCAGAATGGCCGTCAGCCGCTGGCCCACGCAGCCGCTGCCCACGCAGTCCTCCAGCACCAGCAGGCGCTTCTCATGGCCCAGCGCCGCCAGCACCTCCTCATTGCGCAGCGGCGCGATGGCGTTCAGCTTCACCACGCGGGCCTCGATGCCCGCCTGACGCAGCAGCTCCGCCGCCGCCAGCGCCTCGTTGATCAATATGCCGTAGGTCAGGATGGTGCAGCCGTCCCCCTGCCGCAGCTCCGTAAAGGTCTCATCGCCGCAGCAGCCCCGGTACGCGCCCTCCCCGCCGCGGGGATAGCGGACAGCCACCGGGCCGGTCAGCTCCAATACCGCCCGCCGCAGCATCTGCCGCAGCTCGGCAAAGCTGGCGGGACACAGCACCGTCATATGGGGCACCTGGGCCAGATACAGCGCGTCAAAGCAGCCGTGATGGGTCTCGCCGTCGGCACCCACAAGGCCCGCCCGGTCAACGCCCAGCACCACATGCAGGCCGTCCAGCGCCACATCCTGCATCAGCTGGTCATAGCCCCGCTGCAGGAAGCTGGAATACACCGCGAACACCGGCACAAGGCCCTGCTTGGCCATGCCGCCCGCCATGGATACGGCGTGACCCTCGGCAATGCCCACGTCAAAGAACCGCCGGGGATAGGCTTTGGCAAACTCCGTCAGGCCGGTGCCCTCCTGCATGGCGGCGGTGATGGCGCACACGCGTTCATCCTCCCCTGCCAGAGCGGTCAATTCCGCACCGAACACATGGGAGAAATCCGGCCCGGCAGGGCGCAGCGGCTTTCCGGTATCCGGCGCAAAGGGCGACACGCCGTGATAATCGGCGGGACGCTCCTCCGCGGGGGCATAGCCCCTTCCCTTCACGGTACGCACATGCAGCAGCACGGGGCAGCGCTGCTCCTTCGCCCATTGCAGGGACTGCTCCAGCGCCGCCTCATCGTGGCCGTCCACCGGCCCCATATAGGTGAAGCCCATGCTCTCGAACATGGAGCTGCCCGGCAGCAGCGTCTTTTTCAGCGCCGTCTTTACGTCGTGGCTGACATGATAGAGCCTCTGCCCCACCGCGCCGGTGCCCAGCAGCTGGCGATAGCGCTTCTTGAATTCATAGTACCCCGGCTTTGTCCGCAGCCGGGACAGATGGCGGCTCAGCGCGCCCACGTTGGGCGCGATGGACATGCCGTTGTCGTTGAGAATGACGATCATGGGCTCGCCGGAGGCACCGGCGTTATTCAGCCCCTCGAAGCTGAGGCCGCCGGTCAGCGCGCCGTCACCGATCAGAGCGATCACATCATAGTCCTGATGCTGCATGGTGCGGGCCCTGGCCATACCCAGCGCCACGGAGACGGAGTTGGAGGCGTGGCCCGCCATAAAGGCGTCATGGACGCTCTCATAGGGTTTGGGGAAGCCGGACAGCCCGCCAAGCTGCCGCAGGGTATCCATCTGCTCCCGGCGGCCCGTCAGGATCTTATGGACATAGCACTGGTGGCCCACGTCGAACACCAGCCGGTCGCGGGAGGTGTCAAACACCCGGTGGATGGCCACCGTCAGCTCCACCACACCCAGGTTAGACGCCAAATGCCCGCCGGTTTTCGCTACGCTGCGCACCAGAAAAGCACGCAGCTCGTCGCAAAGCTGGCGGGTCTGTTGGGTATTGAGTCGTTTTACGTCGGAGGGGCTATGAATGGATTCCAGCATCAGGGGTCATTCCTCATTTCAGCGATAGAGATGCAGCGCGTGCATGATCCGCGCCACCCGGTACACCACAGCGGTACATTCGTTGATGGCCACCTTTTTGAACAGCGCCTTGCCGCCGATGGTCAGGCCGGAGATCAGCGCCGTCACGCCGATGGAGATCATCACGTTGGTGGTGCTGAAGTCCCGCTGCAAAGCCGTCACGATCACCGCCGCGGTGGAGCCGCTGACGATGCCGCAGATATCGCCCACCACGTCGTTGCACACGGAGCTGACGCGGTTGGCGTTGGACAGCAGGCGTATGGCCTCTTTTCCGCCCTTTTCCTTGTGGGCGGCCATGGAGTGGAACGGCTTGGGGTCCGCCGCCGTCACCGCCACGCCGACCATGTCGAACACGATGCCCAGGGCGATGAAGGCCAGCAGCACCAGCGTGGCCACCACATAGCCCGCGCCGCCCAGCGCCGTGGAGGACAAAAAGCTCAGCAGCGCGCTGAGCACCACTGCCAGGAAAAATACCCGCAGCGGCCAATGGTCGTTCTTCTTTCTGGGTTTGCTTTTGTCACTGCTCAAGATGAAAAAACCTCATTTCAAAACGCCGAAGATGCTTCGGCCGGTCAAAGTCAAAAAACTGAACAGGGCAGCTCCGGAAGTAAATCTTGCGGCTTAGGTACGGGTTGGTTTTCCCCACAGCATGCCTCTCGTCGCCGATCAGGTGGTTTCCCCTTAGATGCTGCATCGCGGCGTTACCGCGTCGCGAGACCCGACTGCCACTTAGTCCGCACTGCAATCCTTCCGAGGCCCCACTGAAATGGACAGCCTAGGTGATTTCCACAGCAGTCACGCCGCCTCTTATCCTCTTTTGCAGGCAGGGTTTCAAGGGAATCGCACGCGGACCCTGGCCGGGGTCCTGGGTGCTTCAGCTCCCCTATCCACCATGCCCACGCAAGGCAGGCTACTCTGCACACAGCGTTACGGCAGCAAAGGCCGGGTAGCACCGCAATGCAGGTTTCTTGCCATCCAAAGATGGCGTCATCTGCCTCGTACACAGGTCGCTTACCACAGGGGGAGTACGCCTGTGCACAACAGCAGGTCTCCACGGAGGCAGGGTCGGGTCCCTCATGCCATTGAGGGGCGCCCTACGTCCGCAGGCGGGCATTTCGCACGCCTCCCTCCAGCACCCACCCCAAACTGGGCGTAAGAAGCAAGCACCAGAGGTTTCACAGTTGTGCCCTTTAAAGGATTTTTAGGCCCTTCTTAGGAGACGGCAGATCTGACTAGGATACTGCGCCGCTGTTCAGTAATTTCATATCATACCACACTTTCCTCCGTTTCGCAACTGGTTTTATGCAGAATATTCCGTATATTTCGCGGCATATGCACCCCGCCGCCTTTTCTCCGGCGGCGGCGGAAGATTCCCCTTGCTTTTTCCACAGTCGTGTGATATCCTTGGTTTATACGTCAATGGTGCGCGCACCAGAATCTACAGCACCGGTTGTATCACCTGAATTCTCCCTGCAAGGGAGCGAAGCATAAATGAGGTAAGTGGAAACGACGACAGGGCAGAAAGGACGGAACCAGACACATGAAGAAACGAATATTTGCGATCCTGCTGGCGCTGACGTTGGCGCTGACGCTGCTGCCGACGGCGGTATTTGCCACCGGCGAGGACGGCGCGGCAGAGCCGCAGCAGGAGGAAGTAAAACCGGAGGTTGATCCGGAACAGCCGGAGGAACCGGAACAACCGGAACAGCCCGAACAGCCTGAGGGCCAGCCGGAACAGCCGGAAGCGAAACCGGAGGAGGAAAAGGAAGCGCAGGAGAAACAGGAAGAACCCGCGGCTCAGTCGGCGGGAGAACCGGTGGTGCTGAACGGCGAGGGCGAGACGCCCGCCTCGGTGACGACGGTCGATTCGGCAGAGGCTTTGGCCAGCGCTCTAACGAACACTGCGGCGGCAGAAATCCAGTTGATGGAAGATATCACCATTGATGCCACGCTGGACGTCTCACGCACCGTCACCCTTGATCTGAACGGCCATGTGTTGGAAATGAACGGCAACGGCCGCGTGATCACGGTAAGCAACGGTGATCTGACGCTGAAGGACAGTGCCCCCGACGCTGAACACAGGTTCACCCCCAACACCGACGGCCTGTGGGTGCTGGATGAGACAAGCGGCACAGAAACCATCAACGGCGGCGTGATCACCGGCGGAAAGGTAACGGTATCTGGTACTACGCCCGTGCTCGGCGGCGGCGTATTCGTGGCCGAAAACGGCAAGTTCACCATGAACGGCGGCAATATCGCGGGCTGCACGGCGGATGGAACTTATTCCTTTGGCGGCGGCGTATTCGTGACCGAAAAAGGCACGTTCACCATGAACGGCGGCAGCATTGCGGGCTGCACGGCGGTAGGAACTTATTCCTATGGCGGCGGCATCCGCAATGAAGGAACCGCCAACCTATCCGGCAATGCGGAGATCCGGGACTGCCACGCAAAAGGCTACAATACGTATGGCGGCGGCATCAATGCCTACGGAGTTCTCAATATCAACGGCAATGTGAAGATCACTGGCTGTAGTACGGCTGTCAGAGGTACATCGGACACCATGTATATCAACAGCGGCGGTGTCATCAGCGGCGGTATGTTCGACGGCTCGGTGGAGAGCAATGGCACGATCAGCGGCGGCACGTTCAACGGCAAAGTGACCAACTACGGCACCATCACCGACGGAACCTTTTACGGCAAGGTGACGAACTCTGGCAGCATCACCGGCGGAGACTTTCAGGCCGGGATCGACGGCATCCCCGCTTTCGTCACCGGTAGCGGTACGAAGGACGATCCTTATCAGATCAGTACCGCCGAGGGGCTGAAATGGTTCCGGGATGTCGTCAACGGTGCCAACGGCCAGACGCAGGACCTTGATGCGTGCGCCGTGCTGACGGCGGATATCGCGCTGGACAGCAATGAAGCATGGACGCCGATCGGATATGCATCTGATGAGCATGACGACATGAAGGCATATTCCGGCACCTTCGACGGTCAGGGTCATACCATCAGCGGACTAAATGTAGATGTTGCTATGAGCGGGCTGTTCGGTTATATAAAAAATGCCGCGATTAAGAATCTGACCGTGGCCGGGTCAGTAGGCGGAGAAAATTGCTGCACAGCTGGCGGCGGTATCGTTGGCTATGCTGTCGGCGGCGCCATCGAAAACTGCGGAAACCTGTGTGCGGTAAATGTTGGCGGATCGTGTCCTGGCGGTGGTATCGTCGGTTCTGCTTCCGATCTGACGATCACCGGCTGCTATAACGCCGGTAAGATTCATAAAGGCGACGGTATGCATGGCGGCGGTATCGTCGGAGTAGGCACAAATGTGAAGATCTATGATTGCTATAACGTTGGGGAAGTTGAGGGCAACCTCTGCAGACTCGGCGGTATCGTAGGGATGGCCATCGGCCCGGTTTCTGTCTATAACTGCTACAATGCGGGCAGCGTCGAAGTCACATCCACCGCTTATGAGGATCCAGAAACACACGGAATCGTTGGCGGCGGCGAAGGCACTGTTCAGATTGAAAAATGCTACTATCTGGAAGGCACAAGGGAAGACGCCAAAGCAACAGCCATGACCGCCGCGCAGTTTGCCGACGGCACGGTGCTGAAGCTGCTGAAGGCTGGCACACATAGCGGAACGAACGACCCCTGGGACAGCGTGTCAAAGGAGTGGAACGGCATGGTTCTGCCTGGATTCACATGGCAGAGCAATAACCACACCCATACCTGGGGCAAGTGGATGTCCAACGACGACACCCATTCCCGCACCTGCGCCTGCGGCGTCACCGAGACTGGCAAGTGCTCCGGCGGCACCGCTACCTGCACCGAAAAGGCGACGTGCAGCACCTGCGGTACTGTGTACGGCAGCGTGCTGGGACACGACTGGGCCGCCGCTACCTGCACCGCGCCCAAGACCTGCAAGGTCTGCAAGATAACTGAGGGTACCGCCCTCGGTCACACCGGCGGCACAGCCACCTGTACGGAGAAAGCCGTCTGCTCGACCTGTAATCAGGCATACGGCGAAGTTGACCCCAACAACCACGTCGGCGGCGAAGAACTGAGGAACAAGAAGGACGCCACCTGCACCGAGAAGGGCTATACCGGCGACACCTATTGCAAGGGCTGCAACACCATGATCAAGGCCGGTACGGAGATCAACGCCCTCGACCACGACTGGGGCAAATGGTCCTCCAACAAGGACGGCACCCACACCCGCGTCTGCTCCCGCGATAAGAGCCACACCGAGAGCGGCAACTGCTCCAGCGGCAAGGCGGACTGCTGCCACAAGGCGGAATGCACCGTCTGCGGCGGCAAGTACGGCAATCTCGACCCCGACAATCACAGCGATCTGAAGCACTTCCCCGCCAAGCGGGCCACCACCCGCGCCGAGGGCAACATCGAATACTGGTACTGCTCCGGCTGCGGCAAGTATTACCGCGACGAGGAGGCCACCAAGGAGATCACCCAGAAGGATACCGTGATCCGCAAGCGGCGGCCCTCCGGCGACTCCACCACCACCGACGACAAGACCGTCAAGAGCGTCAAGACCGGCGACGCGGGCATCGCCCTGTACGTCGGCATGGCGGCGCTGAGCCTGACCGGCGGCGCGTGGCTGCGACGAAAGAAACAATAACTCGCTTCATTCTCCTCTCCCAAAGCAGAGATCTTTAGGCAGAGAAAAGGACAGACGCAGCAGCGCCTGTCCTTTTCTCATAATCTTATTGCGGGGCGTCGAGGACGCCGCCCCCTACGCAGTTCTATCGACGTTCTATCGTAGGGCGGGGTGCCCTCACCCCGCCGCACAGTAAACGCAGACATCACCAACAAACGGCGGCGGCCTGAGGGCAGGCCGCCCTACGAAATTTTTACTTGTTCCGGCCTACCATGCGGTCGGCCAGCTCCCACAGGAACATGTGATCCGACCAGTTGGCCACGGCGGCCTTGGCGCTCTCCGTGCAGCGCTCCACCTCTTTGGCGCAGCCGTCCAGCCCCAGCACGTCCACAAACGTGACCTTGCCCTCCTCCTTGTCGGAGCCGATGGGCTTGCCGAACACGGCGGCGTCACCCACCACGTCCAGCATATCGTCCCGGATCTGGAAGGCCTTGCCGATGCCGTCGGCGTAAGCCAGCGCCTGAGAGCGCATACCCTGGTTCATCTTGGCGGCCACGCAGCCCAGCTCCGCCGCGCCGGAGATCATCACGCCGGTTTTCAGGCGATTCAGCTGGGTCAGGCCCTCGGCGGTGTCCACGTTATACACGGTGTCCAGCACCTGGCCGCCCACCATGCCGTCCGCACCGCAGGCCCGCACCAGCACCCGCAGCGCCTCCAGCCGCGTGTCGTTGGACAGCATGGGCGCGTCCAGAATCAGGCGGAACGCCTCCGGCTGGAGGGCGTCGCCCGCCAGAACGGCCAGCGTCTCGCCGTAGGCCTTGTGGCAGGTGGGCTTGCCCCGGCGCAGGTCGTCGTCGTCCATGCAGGGCAGGTCGTCGTGGATGAGGCTGTAATTATGCACCAGCTCCAGCGCGCAGCCGAAGGGCAGCGCCAGATGCCAGTCGATGCCGCCCAGACGGGCAAACTCCAGCGTCAGCACCGGACGGATGCGCTTGCCGCCGCCCAGAATGGCGTAGCGCATGGCCTCGTACAGCTTGCCGTAGGCCACCTTTCCCGTAAACAGGCCGTCCAGATACTTTTCGATGGCCTGCTGATATTCCTTGTATCTCGCTTCGTAATCCATATTATTCCTCGCTTAAAAAATCACTCTCGATGGGAGCGCCGTCGGGGCCCTTCATCAGCTTGACCACCTGCTGCTCCGCCTTGTCCAGCTCCGTGCGGCACTGGGCGATCAGCTTCGTGCCCTCCTCAAACAGCTTCAGGGAGTCGCTCAGCTGGGCGTCGCCCTTTTC
Source organism: uncultured Oscillospiraceae bacterium (assembly GCA_934565655.1). Classification (GTDB taxonomy): domain Bacteria; phylum Bacillota; class Clostridia; order Oscillospirales; family Oscillospiraceae; genus Vescimonas. The sequence goes on along the minus strand of CAKTIE010000003.1, from coordinate 48,602 downwards.
CAGCTTGCCCACGATCTCCTCCAGCCGCGCCATGTTTTCCTCAAATGTCTTTTTTGCCGCCATATGTCAGTCCTCCTTATGGTCAACGGTGCAGTCCAGCGCGCCCTGCCCCAGCTGCACATGTATCCTGTCGCCTTCCCTTACCTGCCGGCTTGTCCGCAGCACCGTGCCGTCCGCCGCCTGCGCCATGGCGTAGCCCCGGCCCAGCACCTTCAGCGGGCTGAGGGCGTCCAGCGACGCCGCCAGCGCGGTGAACCGCTGCTGCCGCGCGCTCAGCTGCCGGTGGGCCGTCAGGCCCAGGCGCTGCTGCACGCTGTCCAGCTGCATCCGCCGGTCATCGACAAACGCCATGGGATCGGTCAGCACCCGCTTGGCCGCCAGCGCCTTCAGCTGCGTATCCGCCCTCTCCAGCGTGTTCAGCGTTCCCTGCGCCATGGCGCGGGAGGCGCTGTCCAGCCGCTTCAGCAGCTCCGCCTGATCCGGTACGGCGATCTCCGCCGCGTTGGAAGGCGTGGACGCCCGGCGGTCCGCCACGAAATCAGAGATGGTCACATCCGGCTCATGCCCCACGGCGGAGATCACCGGGATCTCCGAGGCATAGATGGCCCGGGCCACCCGCTCGTCGTTGAAGGCCCACAGATCCTCGATGGAGCCGCCGCCCCGGCCCACGATCAGCACATCCGCCAGCTGCCAGCGGTTGGCGTAGCGGATGGCGCCCACGATCTCCGGCGGCGCTTCCGCGCCCTGCACCCGTACCGGCAGCAGCAGCACCTTGGCAATGGGATAGCGCCGCCGCAGAATGCGGATCATGTCGTGTACCGCCGCGCCTGCCGACGAGGTGACGATGGCGATGCGCCGGGGATACAGCGGCAGCGGCTTCTTGTGGTCGGGATCAAACAGCCCCTCGCGGTTCAGCTTGTCCTTCAGCTGCTCAAAGGCCACATACAGATCGCCGATGCCGTCCGCCGACAAGGATGTGCAATACAGCTGGTACGCGCCATCACGGGGGTAAACGCTGACGCGCCCTCCGGCAATGACCTGCATGCCGCTCTCCGGACGGAACCGCAGCTTCCCCGCGCTGCCCCGGAACATGACGCAGCGGATGGCGCTCTCGCCGTCCTTCAGGGTGAAGTAATGGTGTCCGGAGGGATAGATCTTATAGTTGGACAGCTCGCCCCGGATCAGCAGCTCGCCCAACTGGGGCACGCCGTCGATAATGCTCTTGATATACTGATTGACTTCCGTCACGCTGAAAACATGCTGTTCCATAACAACTCCTACGAAAAAGGGCAGGGCTTTGGCCCTGCCCTTCTGTGTTTACTCCTTGATCTCCTGCCGCAGGAAGCTGCCCAGAATGCCGTTGACAAACTTGGCCGTCTCCGGCTCGTCGTACTTGCGGGTCAGCTCCACCGCCTCGTTGATGGCGACGCCGTGAGGGATATCCGGCATGTACATGATCTCGTACATGGCCAGCCGCATGATGGCCGAGGCCACCAGCGAAATGCGCTCGAAGCGCCAGCCCTTGGCATACTTCTCGATGTAGGTGTCCAGCTCGGCGGCGTGCTCCGCCACACCGGAGACCAGGCGGCGGATGTACGTCTCCTGCTTGGCATTGGGCCGCTGGGCGTACAGGTCACATTCCGGGGCCAGCTCGGCGAACTTCTCCTCAGACAGGTAGTGATCCAGAAATTCCCCGATGGGCAGGTCGGTAAAGCTCAGTTCAAACGCCAGATGCATGGCGATCTCACGGGCAGTATTGCGTGTCATACTCTTCTCTCTCTTTTTCGTCGGTTTAGTTGAAGCTGATGCCGCCCACATGGACGTTCACGGCGGACACGGGATAGCCGGTGGTGCTCTCCAGTGCCTGATACACGGCGTTCTGGGCCTTCTTGGCCACCTCGCCGATGGTGCAGCCGTAGCGCACCGTGATGAACACGTTCACCATGATGGCGTCGCCGTCCATCTCCACGCGGATGCCCTTGGCGGTCATCTTCTTGCCGCCCATGAAGTCCGACACGTTGGCGCTCATCAATCCGGTGACATCCTCCACCTCCAGCACAGCGGCGGACGCGATGGACGCCACCACCTCCTCGGAGATCTGGATAGTGCCCAGCTCCTCCTGATGGGTCATATATTCTTTATTCTCAGGCATAACGATGTGTCTCCTTGCAATAAAACTCATTCGTAAAATTCAGTATACCATTTCCCGCCGGAAATTACAACAACAATTTGCGGCGGGAAAAGATGTTTTTGATGTGATGCAGCATCAAATGTCGATGCATCGCACCAAAGGCTCCCCTTGTTGCAAGGGGAGCTGTCACCGAAGGTGACTGAGGGGATAAAACGTATTTCGGACAATCCCTCCGTCAACGCTTCGCGTTGCCACCTCAGCTGTGCACGCCCCAGTGTGCGCACTGGGGTGCCTTTACACAAGGGAGGCTTTGGCTTTTCACTCTTCACTTTTCTCTCTTCTCTGCACCCGCAGGGTGCTTTTAGTCCGCCTCCATGATCTTGATCTGTCCGGCGGTGTACTGGGTCTCGTTGATGACGATATCCTTGATCCGGGCCACGTCCGTGGCGTCAAGGCCGTCCTCACCGGCGTCCACCACCACGCTGCAGGAGTCCGAGCCCATGAACACCACGCAGTCGGCGTAGCCCTTGGCCGTCACCAGATTCTCCACCTGAGACTCCGCCACGGTGTAGCCCGCCAGTACCTGCAGGGTCTGGCTGGCCTCGTTGCACACCTCCTCGGTGGCGTTTTCATCCAGCTCCGCCTCCTGCAGCATGCTGATGGCGCTGTCGCGGGCCTGCTTGCGGCTGAGCCGCGCCGTGGCGAAGTAGTCGTTTTCCCCAGCCGCATCGCCGGATACGGTGACGCCTTCGCCATTCTCGTTGACCAGCGTGGCCTGCCCCAGAATTTTGTCCGTTTCCGCCACGTTCCCGGCGTACCGCCAGTTCAGATAGACCGACGCTCCCACCAGCACCAGCACCGCCAGCACCACCGCCGGACGCTTCCAGTTCTTCTTCCATTGGATCTTCATGCTCTTGCCCTCCTGCTTTCCGCTATATTCTTATTTCCATTGCACCACCGTGATCTTGTCGCTGCCCAGTCCCGTCAGCACCGACACCGCCTGGATGACCGCCAGATGCACGCTGCTGTCGCCCGCGCCCTGACAGACCACCACCGCACCCTGATAAATGGGGTAGGTCTGCTCCGTCACCACCACGTCCTCATAGCCGCTGCCCCGGTTCAGCGTCACCACATCCCGGTCCTGACGATCCTCCGTGTCCCTCAAGCTGGTGCTGCGGTTCTCCGCCAATTGCAGGGACGAGCCGCTTTTCAGCGTCAGCATCACCTGCACCTGCCCCACACCCCGGATGCGGCCCAGCAGCTGCTCCAGACGTTTTTCCGTCTCCGCCAGGGAGTATGCCTCGGACACGTTCACCGGCTGGTCAGACGATACCTGCTGCTCTCCCTTTCCGGAGGGCAGCAGCATCAGCACCACACCGGCCAGCACCACCAGCGCCACGTATCTGTACTTTTTTACATAGGATATGAGCTTCTCCTTCGCCATATGCCTCACTCCGTTTCCTGCCAGTGCTGGCAGGCTCCACCGATGCCCAGATCGGTCTCGATCACCTCTGCCAGCGCCGGGTTCCTTGGGATATCCAGCGTCACCTCCACCGGGAACGGCACGCCGTCCCGCTCCTGACAGGCCACCTCCGGATGACAGGTCAGGCCCAGCGCCGCCGCTTTTTCTGAAATATATGCGGCGGTCTCCTGTTGTATGATGGCTGCCATCTCCTGCCGGTTGGCGTCGGTGTATGCTTCCGTCTGCTGCTGGATGGCGCCCTCCCACGCCTCGTACTGCCAGCGGAAGCTGTCCATATCCAGCGTCAGCAGCGGGCGGAGCACCACCAGCAGCATCACAAGGCCGCCGGTGCATTTGGCAATGGTCAGCAAAGCCCCCTTGGGGATCAGCGCGTAGAGGATGGACAGCACCATGGCCGCCGCCACGATGCCGAAGAGCCATGTCCGGAAAACACTCATGGGATCACCACCGATACAGAGGATGTGATAGAGATCAACAGCAGCAGGGCGCAGCTGCCCACCATGCCCAGCATCAGGCCGAAGGCGCTGCCCAGCGCGTCGATCAGCTCCACCAGCGTGCCGTTTCCGGCGGTGCCCGCCAGAAAGGCCGTGATCTTATACAGCAGGTACTGCACCGCCAGCCGCAGGAAGGGCGTCAGACAGGTGGCCAGCACCGCCAGCATGCCGAAGATGCCGATGGAGTTTTTCAGAAGTCCCGCGCCGGACAGCACGCTGCCGCTGGCCTGGGAGATGATGCCGCCCACCACCGGCACCGCCGTGGAGATGACCGTGCGGGTCACCTGTAAGGTCAGCGCGTCGGCGGAGGTGGCCGCCGCGCCGGAGATGGTCAGATAGCCGGTGAACAGCACCAGCGCGCCGGTCAGCGCCCATGTGACCACCCTCTTGATGCCGGAGGCGATGCGCTTGAGGGGATTGCCCGGCAGCATGGCGTCGGCGGCGGAGGCTGCCACATAGAAGTACACCAGCGGCAGCAGCACACTGTGGATCAGCGTCATCAGGAGGTTTGCGAAGAACACCGTGGCCACCTGCCGCACACCGGCCGACACGATGCCGCCGCTGGCCGCCACCGCCGCCGCCAGTGAGGGCAGCAGTGCCGTGCTGAGCACGTCCAGCTGCTCCATGGTCTCCGTTCCCGCGCCCATCATGGTCTGTACATCGCCTGCCGCCGTCATGGTGATGACCAGCACGAAGGACAGCGGCACGAAATTGGCCATCAGGGGGTGCTCCGCCGCCTGAAAGCTGCCCTCCGCCACGCCGTACAGCAGCACCGCGCCCAGCAGCACCACCATCACCCGCAGGCTGCTGCGGAACTCCGCCGCCAGCAGACGGCAGGCGTTGTCCCACAGCTTCGCCGCACCCTTTGACAGCGTGCCGCTGTCGGCGGCGTCCCCGTCCAGCTGCTCCAGCAGCGCCTGCGCGTCGGGGGAAAGGGCGTCCTCCACCTCCTCCGGCAGCGCCGCCCATGCCGGTACGGCGCACAGCAGCAGCAACAGTACCGCCGCCGCGGCCGCGATACGCCCCTTCACAGCAGTCCCTCCAGCATCTGCCACGCCGCCCGGAACAGCGGCAGCGACACCAGCAGCGCGGCGAAGGTGCCCGCGATCTCCACCAGTCCCGCCATGGCGCCCTCCCCCGCGTCCCGGCACAGCGCGCCGCCGGTGCGGCTGACAAGGGCAATGGCCACCGTTTTCAGCAGCGGCGTGAACAGCTCGGCGGACAGGCCGCCCCAGTCCAGCAGCTCCCGCAGGAAGTCCGTGACCTCCTCCAGTCCTCTTGCCAGTGCCGCCAGCACCGCCACGCATACCGCCAGCGCCAGCAGCAGCGCCGTGTCGGGGCTTGTCTTTTTCATGAGCGCCGTCAGCACCGCGCCTAGCAGGCATACCGCCGCCACTCTGGCCGCCGTTTCCATCACAGGGAAAACAGGCGCTTGACCAGATCGAACAGGTCGCTGATCTGCTGCAGAAGCATCATCAGCACCACGATCAGTCCCGCCAGCGTAGTCAGCAGCGCCTGCTCGTCCCGGCCCGAGCGCACCAGTATCAGGTTCAGCACCGCCACCAGTATCCCGATGGCGGCGATCTTGAAGATCAGATCCACATCCATGCTTTTCTCCTCACAGCAGTAAAATGATCAGCAGCCCCGCCGCCGACAGCGCGCCCGCCAGCCACAGCTTCGTGCTCTGCTCTTGCTGCTCTCCCCGGCGGCGGCAGGCATCCTTCAGCTGCCGGGCGGCATACAGCAGCGCGGCGGTCAGCTCCTCCTCGTCGCCGGTCAGCTCCAGCGTTGATACCGGCTCCGCCTCCGCAGGCATGGCGGAAAATGCGCGATACCACGCCTCCTGTAAAGGTATACCGCCTTGCAGCAGCTTTTCCACACGGCGGAAGTACGCACCGGCCAGCGGGTAGCGCTGCATGGCCGACAGGATATCCGGCAGGGGCTTTTTCTGCCAACGGATGGCCGCCGCCATGGCGTCCAGCGCCGCCGCCAGCTCCCGCAGCAGCTGTGTCCGCCGCCGCTCCCGCCGCTGGTGGGCCGTAAAGGCCCACAGGGCCGCCGCCGCGATCAACGCCGCGCCCAACAGCTTCCCCATCACAGCACCGCCACCTGATAGCGGCGCTCCGCGCCGTGGCGGGTGATGGTGACCGCCCGCTCAAACACCTTCAGCTTCAGCAGCTGGGCAAACAGCGGCTTGCGCTTCAGTTCCTCCACGTCCGCCGCGTGGATGGTGGCCAGCAGCGTCACGCCGCAGTTGGCGGCGGCTGACATGGCGTACAGATCCTCCCGCAGGGTGATCTCGTCCACGGCGATGATCTGGGGATTGGCGGAGCGCAGCACCATAGGGATGCCCGCCGCCTTGGGACAGCCGTCCAGCACGTCCGTATGGCAGCCCACCGCCAGCTGCGGCACGCCCCGGTGCATCCCGGCGATCTCGCCCCGTTCGTCCACCACCGCCACACGCCGGGCGGCGTGGAGGTCGGAGCCGTTGGACAAGGCGCGGATCATATCCCGCAGCAGCGTGGTCTTGCCCAGTCCCGGCGGCGAGAGGATCACCGTGGAGCAGAAGCGCTCCCCCTCCCACAGCTGGGGCAGCACCGTATCGGACAGGCCCTCCTGCTCCCGGCCGATGCGGATGCAGACGGAGGAAAAGTCCCGCAGGTTGCGGCTGCCGCCCTCCCGCACCACTGCCGTGCCGCACACGCCCACGCGGAAGCCGCCGGGCGCGGTGAGATAGCCCTGCGCCAGCGTGTCGGTGACGGCGTAGCGGGAATAGCCCGTGACCAGATCGCACAGCTGCTCCAGGTCGGCCTGTGAGACGCAGGGCCGGGGCAGCTCCTGGGAGGGCCAGAGCTCACCCTCCGGCAGCAGCACCGTCATGGGCTGTCCCGCCCGCAGGCGCAGCTCCTCCGCCCGGACCTTCTGATGATCCGGCAGCTGGCGGGCCAGCCGCTGCCATTTGGCAGGCAGCAGCAGCGCCGCCTGCTCATACCGCGCGATGGCGTACCGCTCGTCCATCCGACCACTTCCCTCCTGTTTGATACTCCACTGTATGAGGGTATGGACAGGGTTATGACAACAAAAAATCACGCCCCGGCCACTTGGCCGGAGCGTGATATGCGGTTGTTTATGGCGCATGGATTCTATCGGTGATGATCCGTAGGGGGCGGCGTCCCCGACGCCCCGAAAACGGCAAACGACACCTTATCCCCCGTACAGGGCGGTGACCAGCTGGGAATAGACCTGCTCCGGGTTCTTTTTGAAGCGCTGGGCCAGATCGTCGGCCATCTCCTGGGTGGCCACCATCAGCTGCAGGCGCATCACGTTGTCCACATCGTCGCTGAGACTCAGCTCCACGGTGTAGGTACCGTTCTCCCGGCGCTCCACCTGGGCGCGCACCTGCGCCCGGCGCACCAGCTCCTGCCGGTGGGCGGCGATGAGCCGGTCGGCCTTCATGCGGACGGAATAGGGCAGGCTGGACTGGCAGATCTCGCTGTTTTTCAGGCCCTTGGGCGTAATGGCGTACTTCTGCTCGGCGTTGATGCGCAGATGATCGGTCTTGACCAGCTCGCTGAGACACTGGGAGAAGTCAAAATAGTCGATGCCGTCGTCGATCATGGTAAGAGCCTGGATATCGCTCAGCGGCATAGGCTCCGCCACCCCGGCGGCCACATACAGGATCAGAAACTTGATCTCCAACTTGTCGCGGATGAATCCGACGCTCATGTCATCACGCTCCCTTCTTCGTTTATGATACGGAATTTTCGGAAATTTGTCAACGCTCCCGCACCACCACATTCTCCTCCCCCAGCCACTGGCGGCACTCTGAGAGCAGAGCCGGGTGGTTCAGGCACTTGCCCGCCAGCAGCTTTCCCGTGTCGGCCAGACGGATCTTCACGGGGGTCTCACCCTCGAACATGGTCATGACCAGGCGGATATGGCGGAAGGCCGCGCTGTCCATGCTGGGGAAGCGCAGGAAGATGGTGGCCGCTTTTTTCTCTTTGGGCGGCTCCGGCGCAGCGGGGACGGCCTTGGTATCCAGCGGATAGATGGTGTCGCACATGATCTGGGGCGGCTTTTCGTCCCGCACCGACAGCCGGCCCTTCACCACCACCGGGGTATTGACGGCCATATAGCTGCCGCACTGCTCGATGGTGCGGCTGAAGCACAGCAGCTCCATGGAGGACACCTCGTCCTCCACCACCACATAGGCCATAAGGGTGTTGTTCTTGGTGGTGCGGGTACGGTTGGAGGTGACGATGCCCGCGATGGTGACGTTCTGCCCGTCGGCATAGCGGGTGGGGCCGCCCTCGGCGGAGAAGTCCTCCAGAATGTCGTGGATGGGCACCGCACCGGCGGCGCGGGCCGCGCCCCGGTAGTCGTTCATGGGATGGCCGCTGAGGTACAGGCCCGTGGTCTCCTTCTCCATGAACATCCGCTCGGTGGCGGTATACTCCGGCAGGTCGGGCAGGTGGATGGACGCGGCCTGGGTATTGCCTCCGCCGCCCGTGCCGAACATGTCCAGCTGGCCCTCCACGTTCACCTTGCGGCTGTTGGCGATGGCGTCCAGCACCTTTTCGTACACCTGGATCAGCTGGGAGCGGTAGGCCCCCATGGTATCGAAGGCGCCTGCGCGGATCAGGTTCTCCACCGCACGCTTGTTCATATCGCCGCAGTCGAACATCCGCTCGCAGAAGTCCTGGAAGGAGGCGAAGGGTCCGCTCTTGTCCCGCTCGCGCACCAGCGCCTGAATGAAGCCCCGGCCGATGTTCTTGATGGCCACAAGGCCGAAGCGGATGCCGCCCTCCTCCACGGTGAAGCCGTCGTAGGAGCGGTTCACGTCCGGCGGCAGCAGGGCGATGCCGCACTCCCGGCACTCGGCGATATACTCCGCCACCTTGTCGGAGTTGTCCAGCACCGAGGTCAGCAGCGCCGCCATATATTCGCGGGTATAGTGACACTTGAAATACGCCGTCTGATAGGCCACCACCGCGTAGCTGACGGCGTGGGCCTTGTTGAAGGCGTAGTTGGCAAAGTCGTAGATCTCGTCATAGATGGCCTGGGCCGTTTTCTCCGGGATGCCATTGGCCACGCAGCCCTTGATGTTCCGCCCGGCATCGCCGTGGAGGAACGCCTCCCGCTCCCGTTCCACGTCCTTGGCCTTCTTCTTGGACATGGCGCGGCGCACCATGTCCGCCTGACCCAGCGAGTAGCCCGCCAGCTCCTGAAAGATCTTGATGACCTGCTCCTGATAGACGATGCAGCCGTAGGTGCCCGACAGGATGGGCTTCAATGACGGATGCTTATAGGTCACCAGCTTGGGATCGTGCTTGCAGGCGATGAACCGTGGGATGGATTCCATGGGGCCGGGGCGGTACAGGGCTATAATAGCGGTGATATCCTCAATGGACTGGGGCTTCAGGCCCAGGCAAACGCCGGTCATGCCGGTGGATTCCATCTGGAATACGCCGGAGGTACGGCCCTCCGTCAGCATCCGGAACACCTCCGGATCGTCCATGGGGATCTTCTCCAGATCGAAGTCCGGGGTGTGGCGGCGTACCATCTTCACCGCGTCATCCAGTACCGTCAGGTTCCGCAGGCCCAGGAAGTCCATTTTCAGCAGGCCAAGCTCCTCCAGCGTGATCATGTTGTACTGGCAGACGATGGACTCGTCATTCCGGGCCAGCGGCACATACTCATACACCGGCAGGCGGGTGATCACCACACCGGCGGCGTGGGTGGAGGCGTGGCGTGGCATGCCCTCCAGCGCCTTGGCCATGTCGATGAGCCGCTTCACCCGCTCGTCGGCCTCGTAGAGGTCGGATAGCTGCTTGCTGAGCTTCAGGGCGTCGTCCAGCGTGATGTGCAGCGCGCCGGGGCCGGAGGGCACCAGCTTGGCCACCACATCCACCTCGGCATAGGTCATGTTCAGGGCGCGGCCCACATCCCGGATGGCGCCCCGGGCGGCCATGGTGCCGAAGGTGACGATCTGGGCCACATGGTCGTCGCCGTACTTGCGGCGGACGTAGTCCACCACCTCGCCCCGGCGGGTATCACCGAAGTCCATGTCGATATCCGGCATGGACACGCGCTCCGGGTTCAGGAAGCGCTCGAAATACAGCTGATACTGCATGGGGTCGATATCGGTGATGTGCAGGCAGTAGGCCACCATGGAGCCGGCGGCGCTGCCGCGGCCGGGGCCCACGGGGATGCCCGCCTTCCGGGCGTAGTTGACGAAGTCGGACACGATGAGGAAATAGTCGGTAAAGCCCATCTTCTCGATCATGGCCAGCTCATACTCCAGCTGCTTGCGGTACTCCGGCTTTTCGTCGCCATAGCAGCGGACAAAGCCCTCGCCGCACAGCTTGCGGAGATAGGTGGGCGAATCGTAGCCCGGCGGCAGCTTGAATTCCGGCAGGTGGTACTTGCCGAAGGTGAACTCCAGCTGGCAGCGGTCAGCGATGCGCTGGGTATTCTCCACCGCGTCGGGATAGCCGGAGAACAGCGCCTCCATCTCCTCCGTGGAGCGGAGGTAGAAATTCCGGGGCTCGTACCGCATGCGGTTCTCGTCGTCCACGGTCTTTCCGGTCTGGATGCACAGCAGCACATCGTGGCTCTCGGCATCCTCCTTCCGGAGGTAGTGGGCGTCGTTGGTGCACACCAGCGGGATGCCCGTCTCGTTGTGCATCCGCAGCAGGGCGCGGTTCACCGTGGTCTGGTCGGCAATGCCGTGATCCTGCAGCTCCAGATAGAAGTTATCCTCCCCCAGAATGGAGCGCAGCTCCAGCGCGTAGGCCTTGGCCCCCTCATAGTCGCCGTTGATGATGCGGCGGGGGATCTCACCGGCCAGGCAGGCGCTGAGGCCGATCAGACCCTCGCTGTGCTCACGCAGCAGGTCAAGGTCGATGCGGGGCTTGATATAGAAGCCCTCGATATACGCCTGAGACACCATGTAGGACAGGTTGCGGTAGCCGGTCTCGTCCTTGCACAGCAGCACCAGATGCCGGGACTCAGCGTCAAACTCGTGCTGCTTGTCGAAGCGGGTACGACGGGCCACATACACCTCGCAGCCGATGACCGGGTGGATGCCCTCCGCCTTGCAGGCGCGATAGAAGTCGATGGCGCCGTACATAGCGCCATGATCCGTGATGGCACAGGCCGTCTGCCCCATCTCCTTGACCAGCTTCGGCAGGTCACGGATGCGGCAGGCGCCGTCCAGAAGGCTGTATTCCGTATGGACATGGAGGTGGGCAAACGCCATTACCGTGCCTCCAGCTCAGTGAGCATATCGCTGAGCAGCTCCGCGCCGGACACCACCAGCAGTCGGCAATGCTGGGTCACGCCCAGCTCCTGTGCGGCGGGCGTCCCCGCAATGTCCTTCTCCGCCAGCAGGTCACGGCAGTCCAGCTTGCGGAAGCGCTCCGTAAACCGGCGCTGAAATTCCTGCGTCAGCTGGGTGGAGCGCTTTTTGCCCTCGGGGCCGTTCTCCAGCGTGGCGGGATAGGCCATGCCCAGCACCACCGCCGCGGCGCTGACCACACCGCACACGCCGCCGCAGCGCATACCGCCGCCGAAGCCGCTGGCGACAGCCATGCTCTGCTGCTCCGTCAGGCCGGTGACGTCCGTAAAGGCCAGCAGCACGGCCTGTCCGCAGTTGAGGCCCTTCTCATGAAATTCCTTCGCTCTCCGGCATCTTTCCATCTTTGTCATAGCTTTCGTGCCTCCTCCATGATCTTTCGTATCCGGTGGTTCAAACAGGATTTGCTGATGGGCGGATCGAACAGCGCCGCCAGCTGGGCCAGCGGCAGCTCCGGGTTCTGCATCCGCAGCCGCGCCGTCTCCTGTATCTTCTCCGGCAGCTTTTCCAGCTGTCCGGCTTTTTCCAGCTTTTCGATGGCCTCCTGCTGGGCGGCCACCGCGTCCAGCGTCTTGTTCACGTTGGCCATGTCACAGTTCATGGCCCGGTTGGCCCCGTTGCGGATCTCCTTGTCCACCTTGGCGGTCATGATCTCGGTGGCGGCCACCGGCGCGCCCAGGGTGGTCAGCAGATCCTCGATATGCTCGGACTGCTTGAAGTAGATGACGGCGCTGCCGCTGCGCATGACGCTGCGGGGCAGGAAGCCCATCTCCTGCAGAAGGGCCGACACCTCGCGGCTGGCCTGCACATGGGAGGTGGACAGCTCCAGATGATAGCGCTTCTCCGGGTCGGTGACGCTGCCGCCGGCCAGAAACGCGCCCCGCAGGAAGGACACGCGGCAGCAGTCCTCCTCCAGCATGGCGAAATTCACATGCAGCACCAGCGCCTGACGGGGATCATACCCCAGCGTGTCCACGATGCGGCGCAGCTTGTCCGGATCGGTGATCTGGAAGATCAGCTTGCTGCCGGGAGTCTCCTCCGCGGGCAGGCGGTCAAACTTCACGTTGAAGGCCCGGTGGAACAGGCGGGGCAGCCGCGCGGCAAACTCTGGGTTCTCCGTGATGATGCGCACCTCCTGCATGGTGAAGGTGTTGCAGTACAGCAGCACGCCGTAGCACTCGGCACGGGCGCAGCACAGCCGCTGCACCGCCGTGCGGCACAGCTCAGCCTTGGCCTTGTAGGAAAACGACTGCATGGGGGCCTCCTCCTTCATGTGGGATCCTTCGGGGATGCATACTCCTCGTAAATGGTCATCAGCTCATGGGCCAGATGGCCGGGATTGTGCCGCACCAGCCCGTTCTCCAGACTGGCGATGGGCCGCTCGATCAGTTCCACGCCCAGTGCGCGGCACTTCTCCGTATCGTGACAGATCGGCTCCGCACCCTCCTGCGCGTACCGCCGGGCGATACATTCCGGGATGGGCATGGAGTTGGTCAGGCACAGCCGGAACAACTGGGGATAGCTGTGGCTGAACAGGGCCTGAATGTGGTCGGAGACGGTATAGCCCTCCGTCTCCCCCTCCTGGGTCATGACGTTGCAGACGTAAAGCTTTACCGCTTTACTGTCCCTGATGGCATCGGCAATACCGTCCACCAGCAGGTTGGGGATGATGCTGGTATAGAGACTGCCCGGCGCCAGCACGATCATGTCCGCGTCCAGAATGGCCTCCACCGCCGCGTCCAGCGCCCTGGGATGCTCCGGCAGCAGCCGGACGGAGCGGATGCGGCAGTCCTGCTCCTTCTTGCAGTAGAAAATATGGGATTCGCCCAGCACGGTGGCCCCGTTTTCAAAGGTGGCCTCCAGCTGCACGTTCTCGTTGGTCACCGGCAGCACCCGGCCCGTGATGGCCAGCACCTTGCTGAGACCGGCCACCGCCTTGTCGAAGCTGGGCATGATGTCGTTCAGTGCCGCCAGCAGCAGATTGCCAAGGCTCTGGCCCGCCAGCGAGCCGTCGGAAAACCGGTAGGCCATCAGCTGGCCCATCAGCGGCTCGCAGTTGGCCAGCGACTGCAGGCAGTTGCGGATATCACCGGGAGCGGCCATACCCAGATCCTGCCGCAGCATGCCGGTGCTGCCGCCGTCATCCGCCACCGTGACGATGGCGGTGATGTTGCGGGTATAGAGCTTCAGGCCCCGCAGCAGCGTGCTCAGGCCCGTGCCACCGCCGATACCCACCACCTTGGGGCCCTTCTCCGGCGGGATATGATATAAGTAATGAGACATGAGACCGTCCCTTCTTTCCAATGATCAGCGGGAGATATCCCGATGGCTCTCCGTCACGGCGAAGCCCGCCGCCGCCAGATCCTGCGCCAGCTGATGGGCCACCGCCACGCTGCGGTGGTGGCCGCCGGTGCAGCCCACGGAGAGCACCAGCACCGTTTTGCCCTCCTCATTATAAAGGGGCAGCAGGTACAGCAGCAGCTTCTCCAGCCGCTCCATGAATTCCCCCGTCTGGGGGAAGGAAAACACATAATCCCGCACCGCCGCGTCAAGGCCGGTGCCCTTTTTCAGCTCCGGCACATAGTAGGGGTTGGGCAGGAAGCGCACATCGAACACCAGATCCGACTCCATGGGCAAACCGTGCTTGAAGCCGAAGCTCATCACGTCCACATGCAGGCCCTGCCGGTCCTTCTCCCGGCCGAACAGGTTCAGAAGCTCGCTGCGGAGCTTCCCCACCGAGAAGGCGGACGTATCCAGCACATAGTCGGCGTGATCCCGCACCGGCTGGAGCATCTGCCGCTCCAGCATCACCGCCTGCTCCACGCCCCGGCCCTCCGCCGACAGCGGGTGGGCACGGCGAGTCTCCTTATACCGGTTGATGATGGAGGCGGTGTCCGCGTCCAGAAACAGCAGGCGGCAGTCCACATCCGTGCGCTTTAGCCGCTCCAGCGTGGCGATCAGCAGGTCAAAGGGCTCGCCCGCCCGGACGTCGTACACCAGCGCCACCCGGTCATAGTGGCCCCGTGACGCGGCGCAGAAGTCAGCGAATTTCACCATCATCTCCGCCGGAAGGTTATCCACGATATAGTAGCCGATATCCTCCAGAATGGAGGCGGCACGGCTTTTGCCGCTGCCGCTCATACCGGTAATGATCAGAATTTCCATAGGTTCTCCCCTGTTTTATTTGACGATGCGCACTTCCGGCTCCAGCGTCACGCCGGAGCTCTCCTTCACCCGGCGCTGCACCTCCGCCATCAGCGCCAGCACGTCGGCGCAGGTCGCGCCGACCACGTTGATGACGAAGCCTGCATGCTTTTCCGACACCTGCGCGCCGCCCACGGTCAGGCCCTTGCAGCCCGCCTCCTCGATCAGACGGCCCGCGAAGTGGCCCTCCGGCCTTTTGAAGGTGCTGCCCGCGCTGGGATACTCCAGCGGCTGGGAGGCCTTGCGCCGGGCCATCAGGTCATCCATGCGGCCGCGGATGGCGGCGCTGTCGTCCGGATGCAGGGCGAATACGGCGGACAGCACCACAGCGTCGGGATGCTCCGTCAGCAGGCTGCGGCGGTAGCCGAAGGCCATCCCGGCGCAGGGAACGGTTCTGACGCCCTCGTCGGGGAACAGCACGGTGACGCTTTCAATGACCTGTGCCAGCTCGCCGCCGTAGGCGCCTGCGTTCATGCACACGCCGCCGCCCACGCTGCCGGGGATGCCGTGGGCGAATTCCAGCCCCGCCAGTCCCTGTCCGCAGGCGAAAACCGCCGTGCGGGCCAGCGATGCGCCCGCTCCGGCCCTGACGCGGCCGCCCTCCAGCAGCTGGATATCCGCCATGTCGCGGGTGCTGATGACCAGCCGGTCCACGCCCTCGTCGGGAAACAGCACATTGGTGCCGTTGCCCAGCACATAGGGCCGCGCGCCGCATTCACCGGCGAAATTCAGCAGCAGCACCAGCTGCTCGGCGTTCCGGGGAAAGGCCATCCGCCGGGCCGGGCCGCCGATACGGAAGGAGGTGTATTTCGACAGCGGCTCCTCCGCCGACATGGGAAGGTCCGGCAGATAGTCCCGCAGCTTTTCGTCCAGTTCTTCATACCAACGCATACCGCGCCTCCTTGTTTTCAGATGATCCGCTTATTCTTCCCCAGCAGCGCCGCGCCGATGACACCGGCGTCGTTGCCCAGCTGCGCCTTGACGATCTTCGTCATTTTGTCGTAGTTGCAGGGCAGGCTGTGGGCCGCCACCTGACGGCGCAGGGGCAGCAGCAGCTGTTCGTCCGACTCGTTGCTGACACCGCCGCCGATGGCCAGCGTATCCGGCTGGAAGATATTGATGATGTTCACGATACCGGCGGCCAGATAGCGGATGTACTGGTCGCAGACCCGCTGGCCCACCTGACAGCCCCGGCGGGCGGCGATGAAGGCCGACTGGCCGGACACATGGCCGTCGTTCTCGGCGATGACCTGCGCCATGATGCTGTCTGGGTTCTCCTGCCATGCTCGGGTGGTCTGGCGCTTCAGGGCGCTGGCGGAGGCGTACCGCTCCCAGCAGCCGCGGCGGCCGCAGGGACACTCCTCGCCGTCCATCTCGATGGACATGTGGCCCACCTCGCCCGCCATACCGTTGGAGCCGTGGAAGATCTTGCCGTTATGGATGATGCCGCCGCCCACGCCGGTGCCCAGCGTGACGGTGATGAAGCGCTTGCTGCCCCGGCCGCCGCCTACATAGTATTCCGCCAGTGCCGCGCAGTTGGCGTCATTTTCTATGTAAAGGGGCAGGTCGCTGAGCTGGTGGAACAGCCGCCGCAGCGGCACGTTCCGCAGGGGCAGATTGCAGGTATACAGGATGGAGCCGCCCCGGATCTCCACCGCGCCGGGGCAGCCTACGCCCACGGAGAATATCTCGCTTATATCGCAGCCATAGTCCCGGCACAGATCCTGCACCAGCGCATGGATGGTCCATGCCAGCGCCGCCGGGTCAGCGATGCCCGCCACCTTCATTTTCCGGGTGGCCAGCAGCCGTCCCTTTCCGTCCACCAGACCGGCCTTCAGATTGGTGCCGCCGATGTCGATGCCGATGTATTTCATAACAGGTCGCTTCCGTTCTGCCGGCTCATGGCGTCCAGCTTGCTGTCGAACTGGGTCACGAAGTCGCGGCCCGCGTTATAGCCGTATTTGGTCTGGCGGTTCTTCATGGTGGCGATCTCCACGATACCGGCCAGATTCCGGCCGGGCCGCACCGGGATGGTCACGACGGGCAGCGACACGTCCAGCAGCGTATACTGCTCCTCGCCCAGACCCAGACGGTCATAGAACTTGCCGTCCTGCCACTGCTCCAGCTGGATCACCAGGTCGATCTCTGTCTCGAACTGCACCGCGCCCATACCGAACAGCTGCTTCACGTCGATAACGCCCACGCCGCGAATCTCGATATAGTGGCGGATCAGCTCCGGGGCCGTGCCGTGGAGAGTGTCGGAAATGCGCTTGATCTCCACCGCGTCGTCGGCCACCAGCTGATGGCCGCGCTTGAGAAGCTCGATGGCGGTCTCGCTCTTGCCGATGCCGCTGTCGCCCAGGATCAGCACGCCCTGGCCGTAGATGTTCATCAGCACGCCGTGGCGGGTGATCTGGGGCGCCAGGGCGTTATTGAGATAGTCAATGATATGACTGGTGGCGTCCACCGTATCACTGCCGGTGCGCAGCAGGGTGCGGCCATGCTTCTGGGCCATCTCCAGCAGCTCGTCGAACACCTCCAGATTGCGGGAAATGATCATGGCCGGAAAGCTGTAGCTCATCAGGCGGTTAAAGACCCGCGTCCGCTCCTCGGCGGTCATGCGGGAGAGAAAGCGCATCTCGCTTTTTCCCAGGATCAGCAGGCGCTTGGTGTCGAAATAATCATAAAACCCCACCAGCTGCAAGGACGGACGGAACACGTCCGACACGGTGATGACGCAGGTGTCGTAATCTCTGCCCTTGCAGAGGATCTCCATATGAAAGTATTCCGCCAGCTTCTTTACGCTGGCCGGGGTACGTCTCACTTTTTCCATGCTCGTTGCTCCTCACTTTTCTTGATAGCAATACATTTTATATTATACCGTATCCGCCTCCGTTTCGCAACTTTCCCCTCTGAAAATTTTTTCAGTTTTTTGTCAAATAATGCTTGCATTTTGTTTCAACTTCTGGTATGATAACTAATGCTTGTGAAACGGCAAGCAGTATGTTACGACAGCAAGGAGGTGCAACGGATGGCTAAGTGCGAGTTCTGCGATAAGGGCGTGACCTTCGGTATCAAGGTTTCCCACTCTCATCGTCGTTCCAATCGTCCCTGGAAGCCCAACGTCAAGCGCGTGAAGGCTTTGATCAATGGTACGCCTCGCCATGTGTATGTTTGTACCCGGTGCCTGCGTTCCGGTAAAGTTACCCGCGCAATCTGAAACATAACATGAGCAAAAGCTCTGTGGGAAACCACAGAGCTTTTTTCATGCCGCCGGTCCGGTGCGTCTCTTGAAATTTTTCTTCGCTTACCGCCCCAAACTGTCAATTTTTGTAAATTATGCTGAAACCTGACCGGATGGGACGCTGTATTTTTCGGTCAGAAGTGCTGTTGACCATCTGAAAACCTGTGTTATAGTATCGCCAATCTTTGAAAGGAGCCGGAGCAAAATGGTACAGAACATTCGTTACGCCGTCGCATATCGATTTTTTACCTATTACTTTTTTACCGAAAAAGTAATAGCGATTTGTGATGCCCGTAACCGGAATTCTGTTTGCCCAACGCTCTGAGCGCCGTTCAAGCCATTGCGTTAAATCAAACCCGCTGTATGGACCACAAGTCCGTGCAGCGGGTCTTTTTTTAACCAAAAACACATTTTCAGGAGGAACATACCATGAAAACGAAACGTATCACATCTCTCATTCTTGCCCTTGCGCTGGCGCTGAGCCTGTGTCTGACCGGCTGCGGCAGTCAGGACACCCAGGAGCCCGCCGGAGAAAACACCGGCAGCGACGACGCCAAGTACACCGTCGGCATCTGCCAGCTGGTGCAGCACGACGCGCTGAACGAGGCCCTGCCCGGTCAGGTGAAGATCGTTGAGAAGAACGCCTCCGGCGATTCTGTCAACTGCTCCACCATCGTCAACGGCTTCGTGTCCGACGGCGTGGATCTGATCATGGCCAACGCCACGCCCGCCCTGACGGCCGCCGCCTCCGCCACCAGCGATATCCCCATTCTGGGCACCTCCATCACCGCTTACGGCGTGGCGCTGGACATGGATGACTTCAACGGCACCGTGGGCGGCAACATCTCCGGCACCTCCGATCTGGCCGATCTGGAGAAGCAGGCTGCCATGATCACCGAGTGGTTCCCCGAGGCCAAGAAGGTTGCCCTGCTGTTCTGCTCCGCCGAGCCCAACTCCCGCTATCAGATTGAGGAGGTGGCCAAGCACCTGGCTGACGCCGGTATCGAGACTGCGGAATACGCCTTCACCGACACCAACGATGTGGCTTCCGTCACCCAGGCCGCCTGCGACTATGCCGACGTGATCTACATCCCCACCGACAACACCGCCGCCGCCAATACCGAGGCCATCGCCAACGTGCTGATCCCCGCCGGTGTGCCCGCCATCTGCGGCGAGGAGGGCATCTGCTCCGGCTGCGGCGTGGCGACCCTGTCCATCAGCTACTACGATCTGGGCAAGACCACCGGTCAGATGGCCGCCAGGATCCTGACCGGCGAGGCGGACATCTCCGCCATGCCCATCGAATACACCACCGCGACCCCCAAGTACAACCCCGCCATCTGCGAAGCCCTGGGCATCACCCCGCTGGACGGCTACACCGCCATCGAGGACTGATCCCCGCCTTCCCACGGGAGGATGCACGCCGCATCCTCCCCCACTCTGAAATCAAAGGAGCATGACCTATGAGTTTCCTTTCCTCGCTGATGAACGCGCTGCCCGGCGCGGTCGCCCAGGGACTGGCCTGGGGCATTATGGCCATCGGCGTTTACATCACCTTCCGTATTCTGGACGTGGCCGACCTGACGGTGGATGGCTCGCTGGCCACCGGCGGCGCGGTATGCGTGATGCTGATCCGGGCGGGCGTGAACCCGTGGCTTGCCATGCTGTGCGCGCTGGTATCCGGCATGCTGGCCGGTCTGGTCACCGGCCTCTTTCACACCCGGTGCGGTATCCCCGCCATTCTGGCCGGTATCCTGACCCAGCTGGCCCTGTACTCCATCAATCTGCGGATCATGGGCGGCAAGGCCAATCAGGCCGTCAGCGTGGATAAGTACGACCTGCTGCTGAGCCAGCGGTACGTCCGCACGCTGTCGCTGGACAACCCGCTGCCGCTGCTGATCGTGCTGACCGCCGTGATCGTGGCCGCGCTGTACTGGTTCTTCGGTACGGAAAAGGGAAACTCCGTCCGCGCTACCGGCGCCAATCCCCACATGGCCCGGGCCCAGGGCATCAACACCAACGCCAACATCGTGCTGGGTCTGATGCTCTCCAACGGTCTGGTGGCCCTGTCCGGCGCGCTGCTGGCCCAGTATCAGGGCTCCAGTGACATCAACATGGGCCGCGGCGCCATCGTCATCGGTCTGGCCGCCGTCATCATCGGTGAGGTGATGTTCGGCAAGGTGTTCCACAACATCGGCGCCAAGCTGCTGGCCGTCTCCATCGGCGCCATCGTGTACTACATCGTCCTTCAGATCGTCCTTCAGATCGGTCTGAACACCAACGACCTGAAGCTGATCACGGCGCTGATCGTGGCGCTGTTCCTGACGCTGTCCTATCTGAATCTGAAAAAGACCCGCCGCAAGCCCCGGCGCGCCGCCAAGGAAGGAGTGAAGCAGCATGCTTGAACTGAAAGACCTGCATAAGACCTTCAACCCCGGCACCGTCAACGCCAAGACCGCCATGAACGGACTGAGCCTGACGCTGCGGGACGGTGAGTTCGTCACCGTCATCGGCGGCAACGGCGCGGGAAAGTCCACCATGCTGAACGCTGCCGCCGGTACGCTGAGCGTGGATTCCGGCGAGGTGCATCTGGACGGCGTGGACGTGACCGATCTTCCGGAATACAAGCGGGCCGCCTATATCGGCCGCGTGTTCCAGGATCCTATGATGGGTACGGCTCCCTCCATGCACATTGAGGAGAATCTGGCACTGGCAGCACGGCGCGGCCAGAAGCGGGGCCTCCGCTGGGGCATCACCAAGGCGGAGCGGGAGACCTACCGCACCATGCTGAGCGATCTGGGGCTGGGGCTGGAGAAACGGCTCTCCTCCGAGGTCAGCACCCTGTCCGGCGGCCAGCGTCAGGCGCTGACGCTGCTGATGGCCACGCTGAAAAGTCCGAAGCTGCTGCTTCTGGATGAGCACACCGCCGCCCTGGATCCCAAGACCGCCGCCAAGGTCATGGAGCTGACGGACCGGATCGTCACCAGAGAAAAGCTGACCACGCTGATGATCACCCACAATATGCGGGACGCCATCCAGTACGGCAGCCGTCTCGTCATGCTGCACGAGGGCCGGGTGATCCTGGATATCTCCGGCAAGGAGAAGAAGAACCTCACCGTGGCCGACCTGCTGGCCCAGTTCGCCAAGGCCAGCGGCGATGAATTCGCCAGCGACCGGGCCCTGCTTTCCTGACAATACGCTTTTTTTTCACCTTTCTCAAAAGGCAGAGGGCTGCTCCCGCGGGAGCAGCCCTCTGTCTTTATGCTTTCTTTTTACCGCTCCGGGTCCCAGGAGGCCCGCCGGCTTTCGCCGCCGTCGGACGGGTCGCCATAGGCCGCTCTGCTGCCCCGGCGCTCAAAGCCCAGATAGCGGGTGCCTTGAAACGTCAGCTCACCGAAATCGCCCTCCGCCAGCATGCCGTACTCCCGGCCGCCCACATGCAGCTCCATCCGGTCGCCGCTGGCCACCTGAAACGTGACGTAATAGGTGGTGGAGGTTGTGGTGTGCATGCCGTGGGCGCCGGTGGCGTCTCCGCCGTTGGGGTGATGGTGCACATCGACATTCTGCCGCTTGGACACCACCGTGGCCTCCACCGTCAAACGGGGCGAGTTGTTGTTCTTGTGCCATGTGCCGATGCCCTTCACCGCCGTGACGATGAACAGCACGATCACGGTGCCGAAAATCAGGTAAAACATCACATTGAACAAGCTGAATTCTATTCCAAATCCCATCGCGTTTCTCCTTTCGCCGGGTCAGATATGCTTTCACTTTACCTTATTCTATCCCATCGCCGCCGGGATGTCCATCAACTTCAGGTTGCAGGAGGGCAAATATCCCGCAACCTGAAGTTTACATGGCATTATTCCTTGGTCAGATGCAGCATGGCGGCCTTCAGCATCAGCTTTTTGGTGCCCACGGTGTCGAAGGCCACCTCGATCAGCGCGTCGCCGCCCATGGCCCGCACCGACAGCACCAGACCATGGCCGAAGGCGGTGTGCTTCACGCTCTCGCCCGCCTTGATCTCCATCAGGGGCGCGCTCTCCTTCTTCGCCGCGGCCGCCGCATAGGCGGGCTTTTTCGCCGCGGGACGCTCAGCGTAGCTTACGGCGCCGCGGCCCGTATAGCCGCCGCCAAAGCCGCCGTAGGAGGCATCATCATTATAATCGTCGCTCCAATGGCGCTCCTGCCGGGGCTCCGGCTTGCCGATCCACTGGCTGTTCTCCTCCGGGATCTCCTCCAGAAAGCGGGAGGGCATGGCGGGGGTAGTGCGGCCAAACAGCATGCGCTGCTTGGCGTGGGTCATGGTGAGATGCTCCCGGGCGCGGGTCATGGCCACATAGCACAGCCGCCGCTCCTCCTCCATCTCCTCCTCGTCGCCCATGGCGCGGTTGCCGGGGAACAGGCCGTCCTCCATGCCCACCACGAACACCTCCGGGAATTCCAGCCCCTTGGCGCTGTGCATGGTCATCATCACCACGCAGTTGTCGCTCTCCTCGGTGCTGTCCAGATCGGTATACAGCGCCACCTCGTCCAGGAAGCCCGACAGGCTGGGATCGTCCGGCTGGTTGTCCAGAAAGGCGTGGATGCTGGAGGTCAATTCCTGCACGTTCTCCAGGCGGCCACGGCTCTCCATGTCGTTCTTCTCCGTCAGCATGGCGGTATAGCCGCTGCGGTTGCAGACGAATTCATAGAACTCCGGCAGGGGCATCTCCCCCGCTTTGGCCCGCATTTCCTCCATCAGTGCTGTGAAGCCTTCCAGCTTTACAGCCGACGATTTCAGCTCTGGGTAGCCGAAAGCATGGCGGAAGATCTCATACAGCGGCACGCCCTGGGCCGTGGCCAGAAGCTGGGCCTTGTCCACGGTGGCCGCGCCGATCTTGCGGGAGGGGACATTGACGATGCGCCGCAGCCGCAGATCGTCGGTGGGGTTGTTGATGACGCACAGATACGCCAGCATGTCCTTGATCTCGGCCCGGTCGAAGAACTTCATGCCGCCGATGATCTTATAGGGCACGCCGCTGCGCTTGAAGGCATATTCCAGCGCGTTGGACTGGGCGTTCATGCGGTAGAGCACCGCGTGATCCCGCCAATTCATCCCCCGGTTATAGTTCATCATCACCTGGCCCACCACGAAGTTGGCCTCGTCGCCCTCGTTGAAATTGGTCTTGATGAGCACCTTGTCCCCCGCGCCGTTGCGGGTCCACAGGGTCTTGCCCTTGCGGCCCTGATTGTGGCGGATCACGGCGTTGGCCGCGTCCAGAATGTTCTGGGTGGAGCGGTAGTTCTGCTCCAGCCGGATCACCCGCGCGCCGCGATACTCCTTCTCAAAGCTGAGGATATTCTCGATATTGGCGCCCCGGAAGCGGTAGATGCTCTGGTCGTCGTCGCCCACCACGCAGATGTTGCGATAGCCGCCTGCCAGCAGGCTGGTCAGCAGGTATTGCAGGTGGTTGGTGTCCTGATACTCGTCCACCAGCACATACCGGAACTTCCGCTGATAGTATTCCCGCACCTCCGGGCGGCTCTGCAGCAGCTGTACCGTCAGCAGAATGATATCGTCAAAGTCCAGGGCGTTGGCGTCCCGCAGCTTTTTCGTGTAAAGGGAATATACTTTCGCGATCCTGATTTTTCGCCAGTCGTTGTTCTTTTCCCAATAGGCACGGAAGTCCTCCGGCAGCATCATCTCATCCTTTGCCCGGGAAATGACCGACACGATCTCACAGACGGGGAAGGTCTTTTCGTCCAGCTCCAGCTCCTTCAGGCAGTCCTTCACCACCCGCTTGCTGTCATCGGTGTCGTAGATGGTGAAGTCGCGGGAGTAGCCGATCTGCTCGATGTCCCGCCGCAGGATGCGGACGCAGGCGGAGTGAAAGGTGGACGCCCACACATCGCGGGCCTCCTCCCCCAGCATGCGCTCCAGGCGCTCCTTCAGCTCGTTGGCGGCCTTGTTGGTGAAGGTGATGGCCAGCACTTCCCAGGGGCGGGCGGGCTCCACCGCGCACAGATACTGCATCAGCGGCTGCTGCTCCGGCGTGGGCTGGGCGGCATACGCCTCCAGAAACGCCGCCTCATCCTCGGAGATGGGCATGGGGATCTCGTCGGTGTCGCTGCCCCGGCCATAGCGCAGCAGGTTGGCCACCCGGTGGATCAGCACCGTGGTCTTGCCGCTGCCCGCGCCGGCCAGCAGCAGAAGCGGCCCCTCGGTGGTCATCACGCCCTGCTGCTGCATGTCGTTCAGATTGGCGTAATCCAGGGCGATGGCCCGCCGCCGCGCGTTGATGAACCTTTGTTCTAGTTCTGTCATATCTTGCGTTCCCCTATCCCTTGTGGTGTTTTTTCCTATTGTAATACAAAATCCTGCGCAGGTCAATATTCTCTGCGAATTTTGGAATTTTTGTTCGATTTTCTCTTGACAGAAACGACTGTTCGATATATAATGTGTCTCGAACAATGATTCTAACGGAGGTAACTGTTATGACGACTATCGGTTATGTTATCGTGATTCTGGGCGCGCTGTCCGTTTCTGTGAACCTGATGCACCTGATCGACCATCTGGAGCAGCCCCGCCGCAGCCAGCGCCGCCGCAACGCGGCCTGAGTCATGGACCTTATGGAAAAGCTGACGATCCTGTCGGACGCCGCCAAATACGATGCCGCCTGCACTTCCAGCGGCGTCAGGCGAAAGTTCCAGCCCGGCAAGATCGGCAGCACGTCCTCCTCTATCGCCGGCTGCTGCCACAGCTTTTCCGCCGACGGGCGCTGCGTCACGCTGCTGAAGGTGCTGATGACCAACAGCTGCGTCTATGACTGCAAATACTGCGTCAACCGGCGCTCCAACGACACGCGCCGCGCCGCCTTCACGCCCCGCGAGCTGGCGGAGCTGACCATCGGCTTTTACCGGCGGAACTATATCGAGGGGCTGTTCCTCTCCTCCGGCGTGCTGCGCAATGCCGACTACACCACCGAGCAGATGATCCGCGCCCTGCGGATCCTGCGGCAGGAGTACGGCTTCAACGGCTATATCCACGCCAAGGCCATCCCCGGCACGTCGCCGGAGCTGGTGCATCAGCTGGGCCTGCTGGCCGACCGCATGAGCGTCAACATCGAGCTGCCCTCCCAGCAGAGCCTGCAGACACTGGCTCCGGACAAGACCCGCGAGGCCATCCTGCGGCCTATGGGGCTCATTCGGGACAAGGTGTTTGAAAGCAAGCAGGAGCTGGTGAAGTACAAGCACGCGCCCTCCTTTGCCCCGGCGGGCCAGAGCACCCAGCTGATCGTGGGCGCCACCAGGGACACCGACCGGCACATCCTGCATCTGACGGAGGCGCTGTACCGGAAGTACCGCTTAAAGCGGGTGTTTTATTCCGCCTATGTGCCGGTGGTGGAGAACAGCCTTCTCCCCGCGCTGGACACCAAGCCGCCGCTGCTGCGGGAGCACCGGCTCTATCAGGCGGACTGGCTGCTGCGGTTCTACGGCTTTCAGGCCAGCGAGCTGCTGGACGAGGCCCACCCGGACTTCAATCCGCAGCTTGACCCCAAGTGCAGCTGGGCGGTGTCCCATCTGGAGCAGTTCCCCGTGGAGGTCATGAGGGCCGACTATGAAACGCTGCTGCGGGTGCCGGGCATCGGCCCCACCAGCGCCAAGCGGATCGTTTCCGCCCGGCGCACCGCCCATCTGCGGTTTGAGGATCTGAAAAAGCTGGGCGTGGTGGTCAAGCGGGCGCAGTATTTCGTCCTGTGTGACGGCCGCGCCGCGCCGGGCCTGCGGTTCTCCCCCGCCACTATCGTGCAGCAGCTGGAAGCTCTTGAGCGTGGCCTGCTGCCCTCCGGCGAGATGCAGCAGCTATCCCTGTTCGACGCGGTGGGGTGATGGAAATGGCATGGCGCGATGTGGTCTTTCAGTACGACGGCACGTTTGACGGGTTTCTGTGCTGCGTGTTTGAAAGCTATGTAAATAAAGAATTCCCCATCGCCTTTTCCGGCGATGAGGAATGTTGGTCGCTGTATGAGGTGCGCTATGTGGTGACGGAGCGAGAACACGCCCAGCGGGTCTATCAGAGCATCCTGCGGCGCTCGAAGGCTGCGGCTGACGTGGTGCGGCGCGGCTTTCTCACCTGCCTTCCGGAGAAAGAAAGCCATCTCTACGCGCTGATCAGAAAGCTTTACGACGAGGGGCCCGCTTTTCTCCGCAACACCGCCGATCCGGTGTACTATCCCGTGGCCAGGGCGCTGCGGCACATGGGCGGCGAGCTGGAAAAGCTGCGGGGCTTCGTGCGCTTTTCGGATTACAGCGGCGTACTGGGTGCGGAGATCGAGCCGAAAAACCGCGTTCTTCCCCTGCTGCGGCGGCACTTCTGTGACCGCTACGCCAACGAGGCCTTCTTCATCTACGACCGCACCCATAAGGAGCTGCTGGTCTACGCGAAGAGTCACTCCCGCATCCTGCCCATGGACAGCCTGCAGTTGGCGCTGCCCGGCGACGAGGAGGTGGCGTTCCGCCGATTGTGGAAGCGGTTCTATGAGACCATCGCCATCAAGGAGCGCTATAACCCCCGGTGCCAGAACACCTTCATGCCCAAGCGCTATCGCGACACCATGACGGAATTCCTGCCGGATGACTACGAGGCCCGGCAGCAGGGCGTCAATCCGCCAGCAGCTTCCGGAGCTTTTCCAGCCCCCGATGCTCCAGCCGGGATATCTGCACCTGTGACACACCCACGATCCGGGCCGTCTGCTCCTGTGTCAGGCCCTTGAAAAACCGCAGCAGGATCGTCATACGCTCCTTCTCCGGCAGGGTGTCGATGGCTTCCCGCAGGGCGATGCGCTCCACAAGGCGCTCCTCCTCCGCGTCGGTGCCCAGCGTGGATTCCAGCGTCAGGCCCTCCGCCGTCTCCTGCTGGAGCGATTCCGGCGCTACGGTGGCCAGGTCGATGCTGGCGATCTCCTCCACCGGCATGCCGGTGGCCTCCGACAGCTCGGACAGCCGGGCCTCCCGGCCCAACTGATGCCGCAGCCGCTCCCGGGCCGAACACAGGGTCTGGCTCTTTTCCCGGATGGTGCGGCCCACCTTGATGGCGCCGTCGTCCCGAAGGAAACGCCGGATCTCGCCGGAGATCTTCGGCACGGCGTAGGTGGAGAACTGCGTGCCGTAGTTCAGGTCAAACCCCTTCACCGCCTTGATGAAGCCGATGCACCCCAGCTGATACAGATCGTCCGTCTCCACGCCGCAGCCGTAGTAGCGCTTGACGATGGACCAGATCAGGCCGCTGTTTTCCGTCAGCACCTGCTGGCAGGCCTCGTCGTCGCCGCTCTGCGCCCGCTCCAGCAGGGCAAACATCTCGCTCATCGCTTGATGCGGGCGGAGATCCTGCGGCGCATGGTCACGGTGGTGCCGCGCCCCGGCGTGGATTTGACGGTCAGGCGATCCATGAAGCTCTCCATGATGGTAAAGCCCATGCCGCTGCGCTCCTCGCCGCCGGTGGTGAACAGAGGCTGGCGCGCCTGCTGGATATCCTCGATGCCTTTGCCCCAGTCCCGGACGGTGATCTCCAGGGTGTTGTTTTCCAGCAGCTTCAGCTTTACCACGATCCTGCCCAGCCGATCCGGATAGCCGTGGACGATGGCGTTGGTGACTGCCTCGCTGACGGCGGTCTTGATATCCCCCAGCTCGTCCAGCGTGGGGTCCAACTGCGCCGCAAAGCCCGCCGCCGCCACGCGGGCAAAGCTCTCGTTGCTGCTGCGGCTGAGAAATTCCAGTGTTACATAGTTTTCAATGCGCTGCATATGTACGCTCCTCTCATGTTGTATATATCCGCTGTGCTGCCTGCGGTATCGCCGCGGCATCCGCTATTGAATGGTCATCATGCGGCCGATGCCGGCGGCCTCCAGCACCTTTTTCGGCTGGGGCGCCACATGGCGCAGCGTCACCCGGCCGCCCAGCTCCCGCATCCGCTGCCAGCCCCGCAGGGCCACGGCGATCCCGGCGCTGTCCATGAAGGTGATGCCGCTGAAATCCAGCACCAGCTCCGCCGGCAGCACCGCCTCGATCTCCCGCTCCAGCCGGGTCAGCAGGCCCCTGGCTCCGTGATGATCCAATTCTCCCTTCAGGTACAGCTCCAGCACTCTGTCCTGACAAGTTGCCGTTACTTCCATTTTGACGCTCCTTTATTGTGGTTTCCTTTGTGTACTTCCTTTGTTGTACTTCTCTTACAGGGTCACTTCTGTATGTTTCCGATGGGCATGCCGTTGGCATGTCCTTTTTTACGCAAAAAGCTTCATATATGCGTGCTGCACCACAAAAAAGCGCAAATGCCGGTGCATGAAGCTTTTGTGCATCATTTCCGGTTGCCCCGCTGGGGCGAGAAAATGGCACATTTCTTATTTTTCTATACTTTTGCATAAAAAAATAATCACCGCAGAGATCGCTCTCTACGGTGATTATACGAAAATATGCTTGCGTTTTTACACGAAATCCGCCGACATCACAGTGAAATCGAAGTTTTTCCGCTGATCGCTGCCCGTCCGGAGACTTACAGCTTCATGGCGGCGGCGGACTCCTCCAGCTTGGCGATGAGGGCGCGGGCCTTCTCCGCCTTTTCCCGCTCGGCGTTCACCACGTTCTCCGGGGCGCGGGAGGTGAAAGACTCGTTGGCCAGCTTGGCCTCGATGCGCTTCAGGTTGTCCTCGGCCTTGGCCTTCTCCTTGGCGATGCGCTCCAGCTCGGCGGCGATGTCCACCAGCTCGGCCAGCGGCAGGTAGATGTTGGCGTCGTGGGTCACCACGGTGACCATGCCCTTCAGGTCGGCGGGCGCCTGATCGGTGACGGTGACCTCGCTGGCGTAGGCCATGCGGGTGATGAAGTGCTTGCCCACGGCGTAGGTCTCGGGCCGCTTGGTCACCAGGATCATCTGGGCCTTCTTGGAGGGCGGCACGTTCATCTCGCTGCGGCGGGCGCGGACGGCGGTGATGGCGTCCTTAACGCACTCCATGTCGGACTCCGCCTGGGGGAAGTGCAGGCTCTCCTGATAGGTGGGCCACGCCGCGCGGATCAGGAAGTCGCCCTCATGAGGCAGGGCCTGCCAGATCTCCTCCGTCAGGAACGGCATGAAGGGATGCAGCAGCTCCAGGATACGCAGCAGCACATAGCACAGCACGTTCTCGGCGGCCAGCTTGGCCCCGGCGTCCTCGCCGTTCAGGCGGGTCTTGGTCAGCTCGATATACCAGTCGCAGTAGGTGTCCCAGATGAAGTCGTAGATCTTGGCGGAGGCCACGCCCAGCTCGAAGGCGTCCATGTTCTCGGTGACCTCGCGGATCAGGGTATTCAGCTTGCTGAGCACCCACTTGTCCTCCAGCTCCAGCTTCTCCGGCAGCTGCACCTTGTCGATGGTGAGATTCATCATGACGAAGCGGCTGGCGTTCCAGATCTTATTGGCGAAGTTGCGCATGGCCTCGCACTTTTCCACGAAGAAGCGCATGTCGTTGCCGGGGCTGTTGCCGGTGATCAGGTTGAAGCGCAGGGCGTCGGCGCCGTACTTCTCCGCCATCTCCAGCGGGTCGATGCCGTTGCCCAGAGACTTGGACATCTTGCGGCCCTTGTCGTCACGCACCAGGCCGTGGATCAGCACGGTCTTGAAGGGCTCCTTCTTCATCTGCTCCATGCCGGAGAAGATCATGCGGGCCACCCAGAAGAAGATGATGTCATAGCCGGTGACCAGCACGGAGGTGGGATACCAGTAGTTCAGGTCGGGGGCGTTCAGGTCGGGCCAGCCCAGGGTGGAGAAGGGCCACAGGGCGGAGCTGAACCAGGTATCCAGCACGTCCTCCTCACGGGTCAGATGGATGCAGCCGCATTTCTCGCACTGGGTGGGATCCTGACGGCTGACGTTGATGTGGCCGCACTCGTCGCAGTACCAAGCGGGGATCTGGTGGCCCCACCACAGCTGACGAGAGATGCACCAGTCATGGACGTTCTCCATCCAGTTGATATAGGTCTTGGTGAAGCGCTCCGGCACGAACTTGACGGTGCCGTCCTCCACCACGCGGATGGCCTCCTTGGCCAGGGGCGCCATCTTCACGAACCACTGGGCGCTGATCAGCGGCTCCACGTCGTTGTGGCAGCGGTAGCAGGTGCCCACGTTGTGGCTGTAAGGCTCGGTCTTGACCAGATAGCCCTCGGCCTCCAGGTCGGCCACGATGGCCTTGCGGCACTCATAGCGGTCCATGCCCTGATAGCGGCCGCCGTTCTCGTTGATGGTGCCGTCGTCGGCGATGCAGCGGATGACCTCCAGATTGTGGCGCAGGCCCACCTCGAAGTCGTTGGGGTCGTGAGCGGGGGTCATCTTCACCGCGCCGGTGCCGAAGCCGATCTCGCAGTATTCGTCGCCCACGATGGGGATCTCGCGGTTCATGATGGGCAGGATGCACTTCTTGCCGATCAGGTGCTTGAACTTCTCGTCCTCCGGGTTCACGGCCACGCCGGTATCGCCCATCATGGTCTCGGGACGGGTGGTGGCGATGATGATATCGCCGGTGCCGTCGGCCAGCGGATAGCGGACGTACCACAGATGGCCGGGCTTCTCGGTGTATTCCACCTCGGCGTCGGACAGGGCGGTCAGGCAGTGGGGGCACCAGTTGATGATGCGGCTGCCCTTGTAGATCAGGCCCTTTTCATACAGCTCGCAGAAGGTCTCGCGGACGGCGCGGGAGCAGCCCTCGTCCATGGTGAAGCGGTCGCGGCTCCAGTCGCAGGAGGCGCCCATCTTCTTCTGCTGCTCCACGATGCGGCTGCCGTACTTCTCCTTCCAGGCCCAGACGCGCTCCAGGAACTTCTCACGGCCCAGGTCGTGGCGGGTCAGGCCCTCGCTCTTCCGCAGCTCCTCCTCCACCTTGATCTGGGTGGCGATGCCGGCGTGGTCGCTGCCGGGCAGCCACAGGGCTTCGTAGCCCTGCATGCGCTTGTAGCGGATCAGGATGTCCTGAAGGGTGCAGTCCATGGCATGGCCCATGTGGAGCTGGCCGGTGACGTTGGGGGGCGGCATGACGATGGAGAAGGGCTTCTTGTCGGGGTTGGGATCGGCGTGGAAGCAGTCGTTGTCCATCCACATCCGATAGATGCTGGACTCCACCTCACGGGGATCGTACACTTTCGGTAATTCCTTATGCATAGGGGGTTCTCCTTTCCGTATTTGGCAAAAAGGGCAACAAAAAATCGCTCCGTTTTGCCATAGCAAAACAGGGCGAACGATTGTCCGTGGTACCACCTGTATTCGGGATATTTCCCGCACTCATGCGATGCTGTCACACCGCGCCCCGCTAACGGAGGGCAACCGTTGCGGCCTACTTCACGTTCAGCCGAAAGCTCAGGGACGACTTGGGCGGGACTTCACGGGCGCTTACACCGACCGCGCCCTCTCTTGGCATCCGTTGACCGCCTACTGCTTCCCATCATCGCTGTTCAATATTGCAGACAGTATACTATATCCCGCGCCGGATGTCAACTGTTTTTCGCCGGCATGCCGGGCGCGGCCTTCACGGTCAGAAAATGCCGTGGTTATATTTGATCTGGCCGTATAGGATGAACGCCAGGCCAACGACCAGCGCCGGAAGAATGATGAGATCGATCATTTTCTCGTTCCAGAGCGTGATGAAATACGCCAAAGCAAGGGCCGCGCCGATGATCAGCGTCCCCGTGCCGACAGCTCTTCCATATTTGGGAACGTCCTCCTCTTTCACCTTCCTGCGGTTATAGGAATGGATGGTGCTGATATTTCCCTTCATGTTCACGATGCCAAGGACCGACAGAAAGATACCCAAAACCAGCAGCAGTAAGTGTTCCATAACGACCTCCTAAAAAAAGAATAATTCTTCAAACTTTTTATCCAGCGCAATGCAGAGGATCAACGCCAATTTCGCGGTTGGATTAAACTGCCCCGTTTCAATGGAGCTGATGGTATTCCGCGACACGCCCACCATCTCCGCCAGCTGCACCTGCGAGAGATTTTTTTCAGAACGGGCCTCCTTCAGCCTGTTTTGCAGCTTCAGTTCCTCGTTCATCCCTTCACCTCAGCAAGCCGCAGGAGGAACAGGACAAAGCAAAGCAGGCACATGGCGAGATATAAAGCGGTGAGCGTCAAATCAGTTTTCCTCTTTACCCTTCTGAACTTCACCAGATAGTGTGTACCGAGGATGCTGAAATAGATGATCCACGGGCTGTACAGCAGCGTATTGGTCGCCCAAACAAAGATGACCGAGATAAGACAGCATACACCGGCGCCGACACGGCTTGCGATACTGCCCGCCTGCGCGGTGGTCTCCATCTCCGCCAAGTCCCTGTTCTGGTTCTCCCTGCGGCTGATGGCCAGGATATCATCCTTTTCCATGTCAGCGCCTCCTTGCCAAGTTTTCTTGTCATTATTGTAGCATTGCCAAGTTTACTTGTCAAGCGTGGTATCAAATTTTTCAGCAGGAACATGCGTACTTTCTCTCTTGACAACGGCGTGTCTTTCTGCTATATTTTACTTCAAATTTGAACATTATCATTTTGGAGGAATATTCAATGAACCTCAGCATGGAGTTCTCCCGGAAGGTGGCGCTGGCCTACGGCGGAGCCTGCAAGCCCCTGTGCCGGGCGCTGAACCTGCCCCAGACCGCCTTTGACATTCTGCTGTTTCTGGCCAACAACCCGGCGTACAGCACGGCGGCGGACATTGTGGAGATCCGGAAGATCAAGGCCAATCTGGTGTCGGTGAACGTGGACAAGCTGGTGCGGGACGGCTATCTGACCCGCCAGGCGGTGGCGGGCGACCGGCGCAAGACCCGGCTCTGCTGCACGGAGAAGGCCCAGCCCATCATCCGGCAGGGATGGCAATTGCAGGAGGCGTTTCTGGAGCGGCTGTTCCGCGGCATCGACACCGGAACCAAGGCAGCCTTTCTGAAAACGCTGACCATGATGAACGACAATCTGGATGAGCTGTTAAAAAGAGAATGAAGCATATGGAAGTGTTATTTACCGTCCTTGTGACCTTTTTTGCAGGAATGGGCGCGGGGCTTGGCACCGGCTTTGCCGGGATGAGCGCCGCCGCTGTCATCAGCCCCATGCTGATCACGTTTCTGGACATGGATCCCTATATGGCGGTGGGCATCGCCCTGTCCTCCGACGTGCTGGCCAGCGCCGTCTCCGCCTATACCTACGGCCGGAACAAGAATCTGGACGTGCGCAACGGCCTGATCATGATGGCCAGCGTGCTGGCCTTTACGGTGGTGGGCAGCTATATCGCCAGTCTGGTGCCCTCCACCACCATGGGCGGCTTTTCCGTGTTCATGACGTTCCTGCTGGGCGTCAAGTTCATCCTGCGGCCCGTCATGACCACCAAGGAGACCATGATGGCGGTGTCCGCCAGAAAGCGGGCCGTCCAGTCGGTGGTGTGCGGCATGCTGATCGGCTTCATCTGCGGTTTTGTGGGCGCGGGCGGCGGCATGATGATGCTGCTGATCCTGACCTCCGTGCTGGGCTATGAGCTGAAAACCGCCGTGGGCACCAGCGTGTTCATCATGACCTTCACGGCCCTGACCGGCACCATCTCCCACTTTGCCATCGGCGGCGCGCCGGACTGGACGGTGTTCTGGCTGTGCGTGGTGTTCACGCTGGTGTGGGCGCGGATCGCCGCCGTGTTCGCCAACAAGGCCACTCCCAGGACGCTGAACCGGGCCACCGGCGTGGTGCTGGTGGTGCTGGGCGCGGTGGTGATGCTGTTCAAGTTGCTGACATGAGAAAAGCAGCGCTGTGACCCTGCCCGCGATTTCTTTACTTCCCTTTTGCACATAACTATGGTACAATCAGGAAAGAGAAAAATCACGGGAGGAGCACTATGGATATTTTTGATATTCTCGGGCCGGTGATGGTCGGCCCCTCCAGCTCACATACGGCGGGTGCGGCCCGCATCGGCAGCATGGCCCGCACCCTGCTGGGCAGCAAGCCCACCAAAGCCGCCATCCACCTGTACGGCTCCTTTGCCGACACGGGACTGGGCCACGGCACCGACCGGGCGCTGGTGGCGGGACTGCTGGGCATGAAGCCGGACGACCTCCGCATCCCCTCCGCCTTCGAAGAGGCGAAGAAGGAGGGCCTGACCTACACCATCGACACCATCGACCTGCGGGACGCCCACCCTAACACAGCGGTCATCGAAGCCTGGGGCGAGGGCGGCAAGCATCTGGAGATGCAGGCCAGCAGTCTGGGCGGCGGCCGCATCATGGTGGATAAGCTGGACGGCATCAAGGTCAGCTTCACCGGCGAGTACAACACGCTGGTGATCCGCAATCTGGACTACTATTCCTCCGAGGCGGCGGTGACCACCATTCTCAGCCAGTTCCGCATCAACATCGCCAATATGAGCATGTGGCGGCACAAGCGGGGCGGCGAATCCCTGATGATCATCGAGATCGACCAGCATATCAAGCCGGAGCAGGTGGATTTCATCGGCCAGCTGCCGGGCGTTCTGTCCATCATCTACTACGATAAGGAGGAGGATGACGATGTCTCTGGATTCGATGAAGGAGATCTTTGACCTGATGGCCCAGAAGGAAAAGCCCTTCTGGGAGATCGTATTAGAGGACGACATGGAGACCCGGCAGGTGACCCGCAACCAGTCCATGGCCAAGATGCTGACCACATGGCAGGCCATGGTGGACGCGGCGGACAGCTACACGGGGCAGAAGCGCTCCGTCAGCGGTCTGGTGGGTGGCGACGGCATGAAGATGCGGCAGTACTGCATCCGGGGCGAGGCCATATCCGGCGGCTACGTCAGTGAGGTCATTGCCGAGGCGCTGAGCATGGCGGAGTCCAACGCCTGTATGCGGCGCATTGTGGCGGCCCCTACGGCGGGCGCCTGCGGCGTGCTGCCGGCGGTGCTGCTGCCCCTGTGCAAGTATGAGGAGCTGAGCCAGCACCAGATTTTGGAGGCCTTGTATGTGGCCAGCGGCATCGGCGCGGTGATCGCCTACCGGGCCTGCATCGCCGGTGCCTCCGGCGGCTGTCAGGCGGAGATCGGCACCGCCTCCGCCATGGCGGCGGGCGCGCTGGTCGCCCTGCGGGGCGGCACCGGCGCGCAGATCGGCCACGCGGTGGCCATGGCGCTGAAAAACCTGATGGGGCTGGTGTGCGACCCGGTGGCGGGTCTGGTGGAGGTTCCCTGCGTGAAGCGCAACGTCATCGGCGCGGTGAATGCCGTCAGCGTGGCGGATATGGCGCTGGCCGGTGTGGAGAGCCGCATCCCCGTGGACGAGGTCATCGACGCCATGGGCGAGGTGGGCCGCCGCATGCCGGTGGAGTTCCGTGAGACGGCGCTGGGCGGTCTGGCCGCCACGCCCACGGGCCGGGCCGTGAAAAAGCGGATGCACAAGCCCCAGTAAGCAGCGCAGCACCTTATTTCATCTCAAGGAGTTTCCCTGTTCATGAAGAAATCAAAATGGAAGGGCTATGCGCCGGTTCTGGCCATGGCCTCGCTGGCCGTCGTGCTGGGCGTGCTGACCCTGTGCGGCGTGATCGACCTGGGGACGCTGCCCCAGCTGGTGGCGGACAAACCGGCGCTGGCCGTGCTGGTGGCGCTGGGCTTGTACGCCCTGAAGGGCATCTCCGTGGCGGTGGTGTACCATGTGCTGGTGGTATCGGTGGCGCTGGTGTTTCCCCTGCCCGCGGCGCTGGTCATCAACGCGGTGGGGCTGGCGGTGAGCCTGTCGGCCTCCTATCTGGTGGGCCGCCACACAGACCCCTCCGACCTGAACGGCCTGCTGGATCGCCATCCCCGGATCAAGCGGTTTTTTGATCCGTCGCAGGAGATGGGGTTTGCCGCCTGCTTCGTTATCCACTCGCTGGGTCTCAGCATGGAGGTGCTGGGCGTGCTGTTCGGCATGCTGCGCACCGGGTACGGGACGTATCTGGTCAGCTCGTGGCTGGCCATCTATCCGGGCACCATTTGCTTCACCATTCTGGGAAACCGGCTGGACTTCCACTCCCCTGTTTTCTGGGCCTTCGCGGCGGTGAATGTGGTAATGCTGGGCTACGCCCTGCTGTACTGCAAGCGGCGGATGTCCGTTTCCAGGGAACGCCATGACGGTGAAGCGTAACGTATTCCACAACAAATAAAAAACTGTTTTTTCTCTATGGCCGCTGGCAGCCCGAAGGGCTGCTGCGGCCATGGTGTTGTAGTTGAAGATGATGTTGTAGTTGGTGTTGATGTTGATGTTGGTGTTGGCATAGTTTGCATGCAGGCGCTGCACATGGATGCTTCCGCTGAAAGAAAACGCCGCCGTCCGTATTAGGGACGATTTTCACAGTAGGAGCATTAAAGCCTCCCCTGTGTAAGGGGAGGTGGCGCGAAGCGCCGGAGGGGTTGACCGGTCAATCCCCCAGTCTCGGCTTACGCCGAGCCAGCCCCCTTTACACAAGGGGGCCTTTAACGAACCTCCTCTGGACATGTAAAAAGATCTCCGGTCTTGCGACCGGAGATCTTTTGTGCTTTGTTTAGTTCTCGCTGCGGCGCTTGTAGGATTCGTACTTGGTCTTGGCATCCTCTTCCGCCTCGGCAAACAGGGTCTTGGCGTTCTCGGGGAAGCTCAGCTCCAGAGAAGCGTAACGCACCTCGCCCTTCATGAAGTCGTACAGAGGCATGGTAGGCTCCTTGGAATCCAGGGTGAACTTCTTGGTGCTGGGATCGTAGCGATACAGATTCCAGTAACCGGAAGCGACGGCGTCCTTCATCTCCTGCTGGACATTGTTCATGCCCTTCTTGATGCCGTGGTTGATGCAGGGCGCGTAGCAGATCACCAGAGAGGGGCCCTTGTGGGCTTCGGCTTCCTTGATGGCCTTGATCAGCTGGTTGGGGTTGGCGCCCATGGAGCACTGGGCCACATAGACGTTGTCATAGGTCATCATCAGCATGCCAAGGTCTTTCTTCTTGGTCTTCTTACCGCTGGCCTGGAACTGTGCCACAGCGCCCACGGGGGTGGCCTTGGAGGACTGTCCGCCGGTGTTGGAGTACACCTCGGTATCCACCAGCAGCACGTTCACATCCTCTCCCATGGCGAAAACGTGATCCAGACCGCCGTAGCCGATATCGTAGGCCCAGCCGTCGCCGCCGTACATCCACATGGTCTTCTTGGACAGATCCTTCTTGCGCTTGATGATCTCGTCCACGATCTTCTGCTCGTCGGCGGAGAACTTGCTGTTCTCCAGCACGGCCACCAGAGCGGCGGTAGCAGGCGTGGAGGCATCCAGATCGTCATAGGTCTCCAGATACTTGGCGATGGCGGCCTTGACAGCCTCATCCTTGGTCAGGGCGTCCAGTTCCTTCACATAGCCGGTGACGCAGTCGCGCAGCTGCTTGACAGCCAGGCACATACCATAGGAGAACTCGGCATTGTTCTCGAACAGGGAGTTACTCCAGGCAACACCCTTGCCCTCCTGGTTCTTGCAGTAGGGAACGCAGGGCATTGCCGCGCCCCAGGCCTGGGTGCAGCCGGTGGCGTTGGCCAGATACATCTTGTCACCGAACAGCTGGGTCAGCAGCTTGATATAGGGCGTCTCGCCGCAGCCGGCGCAGGCGCCGTTGAACTCCACCAGAGGCTGCTTGAACTGGCTGCCCTTCAGGCTGAACTTATCCACCTTGTCACAC
Source organism: uncultured Oscillospiraceae bacterium (assembly GCA_934565655.1). Taxonomy (GTDB): domain Bacteria; phylum Bacillota; class Clostridia; order Oscillospirales; family Oscillospiraceae; genus Vescimonas. The sequence goes on along the minus strand of CAKTIE010000003.1, from coordinate 11,020 downwards.
TTGATGGGCAGGTTGAACAGGTACTCCCAGTTGGTCTGATCCAGAGATACCTCGTGAGCGGGCACCATCTTCAGGGCCTTGCCGCCCTTGGGGCAGGAGGAAACGCAGCTGCCGCAACTGGTGCAGTCCAGGGTGGATACGCCCATGGCGTACTTCATACCGGCCAGCTGGGGACCCTTGGCGTCCACCATCACCAGACCCTCGGGGGCGTTGGCGGCTTCGGCCTCGTCCAGCAGGAAGGGGCGGATGACGGCGTGGGGGCAGACGAAGGAGCACATGTTGCACTGCAGGCACTCGGCGGCGTCCCACACGGGCAGATGTGTGGCGATGCCGCGCTTCTCATAGCGGGAGGTGCCCAGCGGCATGGTGCCGTCCTCCATGCCCTTGAAGGCGGAGACAGGCAGGTTGTCGCCCTTCTGGGCGTTGATGGGCACCAGAATGTTCTTGATGACGTAGGGCAGGTCATCGGCAGCGGGCTTGATGGCGGCGCCGGACAGGTTCTTCCACTCGGGCTTCACCTTGACCTCCACCAGGGCGTTGATACCAGCGTCCACGGCGGCGATGTTCATGTTGACGATCTTCTCGCCCTTCAGGCCGTAGGTCTTCTTGACGGCGGCCTTCATGTGCTCCACGGCGTCCTCAACGGGGATGACGTTGGCCAGCTTGAAGAAGGCGGCCTGCAGCACCATGTTGGAGCGGTTGCCCAGACCCAGGGCCTGAGACTCCTTGTTGGCGTCGATGATGTAGAACTTGATGTCATTCTCGGCAATGTACTTCAGGATATCGCCGGGGATGTGCTGCTCCAGCTCGTCCTCCGTCCACTCGCAGTTCAGCAGGAAGCTGCCGTGGGGCTTCAGCTCGGAGATAATGTCGTACTTGGTCAGATACGTCTGGTTGTGGCAGGCGATGAAGTCCGCGTTGGAGACGTAATAAGTAGAGCTGATGGGGTGCTTGCCGAAGCGCAGGTGGCTCTTGGTGATACCGAAGGACTTCTTGGTATCATACTCGAAGTACGCCTGGCAGTACATGTCGGTGGTCTCACCGATGATCTTGATGGAGTTCTTGTTGGCGCCCACGGTACCGTCGGAGCCCAGGCCCCAGAACTTGCAGGCGATGGTGCCCTCCGGCTCGGTCAGCAGAGGCGCGCCCACGGGCAGGGACAGATGGGTCACATCGTCCTCGATGCCGATGGTGAAGTGGTTCTTGGGCTCGGACAGCGTCAGGTTGTCGAACACGGCCTTGATCTGGGCGGGGGTGGTGTCCTTGGAGGACAGGCCGTAGCGGCCGGCGTAGATCAGGGGACGGTTGGCGTCATTGATGTAAGCGGCGCAGATATCCTCGTACAGAGGCTCACCGATGGAACCGGCTTCCTTCACGCGGTCCAGAACGGCGATCTTCTTCACCGTCTTGGGCATGGCCGCCAGCAGGTGCTTGGCGGAGAAGGGACGGAACAGGTGCACCTGCAGGAAGCCTACCTTCTCGCCCTTGGCGTTCAGGTAGTTGACGACCTCCTGCGCGCAGCCGGAGACGGAGCCCATGGCCACGATGACGCGCTCGGCGTCGGGTGCGCCGTAGTAGTTGAACAGGTGATACTCACGACCAGTCAGCTTGCTGATCTGGGCCATGTAGTCCTCCACCACGTCGGGCAGGTTGGCGTAGTCGGTGTTGTTGGACTCGCGCAGCTGGAAGTAGATATCGGGGTTATCCACCAGAGAACGCATGCGGGGATCCTCGGGATTCAGGGCGTTGGCGCGGAACTTGGCCAGCGCGTCATAGTCCACCAGCTTGGCGTACTCGTCGTAATCCAGCACGTCGATCTTCTGGATCTCGTGAGAAGTACGGAAGCCGTCAAAGAAGTGCAGGAAGGGGATGCGGGCCTTGATGGCGCTCAGGTGGGCCACGGCGGCCAGATCGGCGGCCTGTTGGACGCTGCCGCTGCTCAGCAGCGCAAAGCCCGTCTGGCGGCAGTTCATCACGTCGGAGTGATCGCCGAAGATGGAGAACGCATGGGTTCCGACGGTACGGGACGCCACATGCAGCACGCCGGGCAGACGCTCGCCGGAGATACGGTGCATGGTGGGGATCATCAGCATCAGGCCCTGAGACGCGGTGAAGCTGGTGGCCAGCGCACCGGCCTCCAACGCGCCGTGACATGCGCCGCAGGCGCCGGCCTCGGACTGCATCTCCACCAGACGGACCGTCTGGCCGAAGATGTTCTTCTTACCCTTGGCAGACCACTCATCCGCGTGCTCGGCCATGGGGCTGGACGGCGTGATGGGATAGATGGCGGCAACCTCCGAAAAGGCATATGCCACATATGCCGCCGCTTCGTTACCGTCACAGATCTTCATGAGCTTACTCATTTCTCTTTTCCTCCTCTTTATTCCGGGCACATTTCACCGCAAAAACACGGCAAAAACGCACAGATATACAATATTATATGATAACACGTTTCGAGGGAAAGTCAATTCAGCCGATAGGATTTCTGCGTTTTCCCCGATGAGGGGGAAATTTTTTTGTGAAAAAAGTCAAATCAGATCACCACAGGCGCACCGTCAAAAGCAAGATGTCCGTCCGTTACGGTCACGGTGCCGCCCAGGCGGTTTTGGTACGTTCCGTCGGGCAGCGCCACCTTCACGCGGCCCGCGCCGCGCTCCAGCAGGTCGAACACGCCCAGTACCTTACCCTCCGGGCCCTCGTAATGGCCCAGCATCAGGCCGTCCGTCTCCTCCAGCCAGTAGCCGCCGGTGATGGGCAGGGTCTCCTTGATCTCCTTCAGCTTCCGCAGCTGGAGCTGCACGTCCCGGCGCATGTCGCCGTAGTTGCTCTGGTTCTCGAAGAAGTCCACCCGCTCACAGGGCGCGTACTCCATGCCGCTGTACAGCATGGTGGCGCCCCGCTGGAAATAGAGGAAGGCCAGCCAGTTGTCCAGCTGCGTGTCGCCGTGCATCCAGCTTGCGCCCCGGGGCGTATCGTGGTTTTCCAGATACCGGGCCTTCACATAGCTGTTGGGGTAGGTCAGCTCCTGATAGTTCAGGATATTGGCGTACTCCCGCAGGGTCACCCTGTCGGTCAGCACGCCCTCATACCAGGGCCACACGTCGTAGTCGTAGCTCATGTCGAATACCTGATGCAGCTCGGTATCCGTGGCGCAGTACGCGCCCATCTTCCGCATGGCCAGCACATGAGCGCCGTGGACGCTCTCCGCCAGCCAGATGCAGCCGGGGCGGACGGTCTCCACCTCGTCATGGGCCTGCTGCCAGAACTCCACCGGCACGGCGCTGGCCACATCGCAGCGGAAGCCGTCCACGATGGCGGCCCACTGCTTCAGCGTGTCGATCTGATAGCGCCACAGGTCGCGGTTGGTGTAATCCAGATCCACGATGTCCCACCAGTCGGCCACCTTGCGGGTGGGCTTGCCCTCCGCGTCCCGCAGGAAGAACTCCGGGTGTTCGGCGGCCAGCACGGAATCCGGCGAGGTGTGGTTATACACCACGTCGATGATGCACTTCATGCCCCGCTCGTGGATGGCGTCCACCAGATGGCGCAGATCGTCGATGGTGCCCATGTCCGGGTTCACCGCCCGGTAGTCTCGGATGGCGTAGGGACTGCCCATGGTGCCCTTGCGGCCCTCCTCGCCGATGGGATGGATGGGCATCAGCCACAGGATATCCGCGCCCAGCGCCCGCAGGCGGTCAAGATCGCCCTCCAGGGCGCGGAAGGTGCCCTCCTTCGTGTGTCCGCGGACGAAAATACTGTAAATTACCTGATGTCTCAGCTTCAGATCGGTGTTGTCTGCCATGGAAAGGCCCTCCTTTGTCAAAGCAATTTGTTGCAGTAGTATTATTGCAGCATCGAGAGGAACTCGTCCTCCGTCAGCACGGGGATGTTCAGCTCCTGCGCCTTGCGCAGCTTGCTTCCGGCGTTCTCACCGGCCACCACATAGGTGGTTTTCTTACTGACCGAACCGCTGGCCTTGCCGCAGCGCTGCTCGATCATGGCGGCGGCCTCGTCACGGGTGAATTTCTCCAGCGTGCCGGTCAGCACGAAGGTCTGTCCGGCGAAGCGGTCGTCCACCTTCTCCTGATGGCTGGTCATGTTGACGCCCGCCTCACGGAGCCGGGAGAGCAGATCCTGGGACTGGGGACTTTCCAGCCACTGGCGGATATAGCGGGCGGTGATGGGGCCAACATCGTCGATGGCGGTCAGCTCCTCCTCCGACGCAGCGGCCAGAGCATCGAAGCTGCCGAAGTGGGCGGCCAGCACCTTGGCGGCCTTGTCGCCCACCTGACGGATGCCCAGGGCGCTGATAAGCCGCCACAGGTCGTTTTCCTTGCTCTTTTCGATGGCAGCCACGGCGTTGGCGGCAGATTTCTCGCCCATGCGGTCCAGCTGGGCGATGTCCTGCACCTGCAGGCGGTACAGGTCGGCGGCGGTCTTTACCAGGCCGCTGTCCACCAGCGACTGGATCACCGCCGGGCCTACGCCGTCGATATCCATGGCGGCGCGGCTGGTGAAATGGGTCAGGTTCCGCAGCAGCTGTGCGGGACACTCGGCACCGGTACAGCGGATGGCCGCGCCGTCCTCGTCCCGGCTTACCGGCGCGCCGCACACGGGACACACTTCGGGCAGATAGTAGGGCACAGCGCCCGCCGGACGCTTGTCCTTCACCACCTCCACGATCTCCGGGATGATCTCGCCCGCCTTCTGGACGATGACGGTGTCACCGATGCGGATATCCTTGGACGTGATGAAATCCTGATTGTGCAGCGTGGCGTAGGTGACGGTGGTGCCCGCCAGACGCACCGGCTCCAGCACCGCCTTGGGGGTCAGCACGCCGGTGCGGCCCACCTGCACCACGATATCCTTCAGCACCGAGGGCTTCTGCTCCGGCGGGTACTTGTAGGCCACCGCCCAGCGGGGACACTTGGCGGTGCTGCCCAGCACCTCACGCTCCGGCAGGCTGTCCAGTTTCACCACCGCGCCGTCGATGTCGAAGGGGAAGGCCATGCGCTCATCCCCCAGCCGGGCGATCTCGGTGAGGATGTCCTCCGCTTTGCCCAGCGGCTTGTGGGGAATGACCTTGAAGCGCTGAGAGGCCAGATAGTCCAGCGTCTCGGTATGGGTGGCGAATTCCCGCCCCTCGGCCAGCTGTAAATTGAAGATGGCGATATCCAGCCGCCGCTGGGCGGCGATTTTGGGATCCAGCTGCCGCAGTGAGCCTGCGGCGGCGTTGCGGGGATTGGCCATCAGGGGCTTGCCCTCGATCTCCCGCCGGGCGTTGATCTCCTCGAACACGCTGCGGGCCATATAGACCTCGCCCCGGACGATAAGATGGGGCAGCTTCTCCGGCAGCGTCATGGGAATGGAGCGGATGGTGCGCAGGTTCTCCGTCACGTCCTCCCCCACCCGGCCGTCGCCGCGGGTGGCACCGCGGATGAACACGCCGTCCCGGTACTCCAGCGCCACGGACAAGCCGTCCACCTTGGGCTCCACGCTGTACAGGGCGTCCGGCAGGTCGGCGGCCACCTTCTCCAGAAAGTCCCGCACCTCGTCGCCGTTGAACACGTCCTGTAAGCTCTCCAGCGGCACCTCATGCCGCACCTCCTCGAACTGGCTGAGGAGCTTGCCGCCCACCCTCTGGGTGGGGGAATCGGGGGTGATCTCCTCCGGATGCGCCTTCTCCAGATCCTCCAGCCGCCGCAGCAGGTGGTCGTACTCATAGTCCGACATGGTGGGCGCGTCCAGCACATAGTAGAGATACCCGTTGGCGTTCAGGGTCTCCCGCAGCTGCTTCATTTCTTCACGATAGTCCATGGCGTTTCCTCATTTATCCGTTGTTCATGATATAATCCTCGGCATACTGACCGATCTCGTCGGGCATGGTGCTGAAATAGGTATAGGTGTCCGGCACACCGCCCACGATCACCGTCTCCGCCACGGCAATCTCGTTGGAGACCTTTGTGGAGGTTTTCATACCCGGCAGCAGGATGCTCATATACACATCCACATCCAGAAAGATCTGATGCCGGGTCTGGTTGATACCGGCGGCGGTGAACTGGTTGCGAAAGGCGGCGCTGGCGCTGCCCACCGCCTGCATCCGCACGAAAAGGCTGGGGCCGCGGCCCGCCAGCAGCGCCGAGCCCGTCAGCGTTCCCAGCGGGATCTCCAGCTCACTGGTGGAGACCTCCGCCAGCCGGAGCAGGATCTCGTCAGCAATGCGGCCCTGCATGCGGTTCACCTCCGCCACGTTGCTGCGCAGGGCGGTGATATGCCCCGTATCGTCCTTATCGAAGATCACGAAGTTGTTGTAGTCGATCTCGCCGTCGGCCACCGCCTTGTTGACGGCGGCGGATACGATGCGGTTGACGGTGTTGGACACCCGCGCCGTGGCCATGCTGGTCATCACCGGCTTCAGGTGCCACAGCAGCGACGCCGCTGCCGCCAGCAGCGCCAGTGCCAGCAGCGTCAGCCAGATCCCGGCCCGCTGCCGCCCCGTCAGGCGCAGATAGCGCAAGCGTCCCACGGCATGCACCTCCCCTCACGGGAAGGGTATGCCGCGGCGGCTTATCCTTATTCCTCCCAGCTGTTGATGATGGCCTTGAAGGTCTTGCCCCGCTCGGCAAAGTTCTTGAACTGGTCAAAAGCCGCGCAGGCAGGCGACAGCGTCACCACATCGCCGGGAACGGCACGGTCGCGGGCGGTCTCCACCGCCTTCTGGAAGGGGGTGACATCCACGATCTCCGGATGGCCGGGCCGATAGCCCTCGGCGTTCTCCACGGCGGCGCGGATCTTGTCGGCGGTGGCGCCGCACAGCACCAGCAGCTTGACATGCTCCACGATCTCGCCGCCCAGGGCGTCGAAGGGGATGTGCTTGTCATAGCCGCCGGCGATCAGGATCACCTTCTCCGGGAAGGAGCGCAGGCCCGCCGTGGTGCGGCTGGGGCTGCTGGCGATGGAATCGTTATAGTACCGCACCCCCTTATAGGTGCGCACCAGCTCGATACGGTGCTCCACGCCGCCGAATTCACGGGCAAACTCCCGGATGGTCTCATCCGGCACCAGACCGTCCACAGCGGCGGCTGCCGCCATGTAATTCTCCACATTGTGGACGCCGGGCAGCTTGATATCCCCGGTGGTCATGACGGTGCGCTCGCCCGCGCCGTCACGGCAGACGATGGCGTCGCCCCGCAGGAACACGCCCTTTTCCGGCTCGCCCTGACGGCTGAAATACACCGCCCGGTCGGGGACGCTCTCTCCCTGCCGGCGGGTGATGGCGTTGTCGAAGTTGAAAATGGCCTTGTCGCCCGGCTTCTGGTGGCGGAAGATGTTCTCCTTGGCGGCCACATACTCCGCCATGTCCTTATGCACGTCCAGATGATTGGGGGCCAGATTGGTCACCACGGCGATGTGAGGGCTGTACGGCATGGTCATCAGCTGGAAGCTGGACAGCTCCAGCACCGCGTAGTCGGTGGAGCGCATGCTCCCGGCCTCGCACAGCAGGGGATGGCCGATGTTGCCGCCCACATGGACGGTATTGCCCGCCTTCTTCAGAAGCTCAGCGATGATGGTGGTAGTGGTGGTCTTTCCGTCGCTGCCGGTGACGGCGATGATGGTGCAGGGGCACACCCGGAAGAACACCTCCATCTCGGAGGTCAGTTCACTGCCCTGAGCCACGGCCTTTGCCAGCTGGGGCACATCGGGCCGCAGGCCCGGCGTGCGGAAGATAACGTCCTGATCCAGCCCCTCCAGATAGTCCGGGCCTAATTGCAGCCGCGCGCCGAGGCCCTCCAGCTCACCGGCCAGCTGGCCCAGCTGCTCCCGCGTCCGCTTGTCGCAGGCGGTGACGGCAATGCCCTCGCCCAGCAGCATGCGGATCAGCGGCTCGTTGCTGACGCCGATGCCCACCACGGCTACGGTCTTATGCTTGATGGAATCCAGATACTCTCGCAATGTCATGGGATAGCCTCCCTTATCGAAATAAAATCTGATATATTATACCGCAATCCGGGGGCGGATTCAATCAGAAACCGCAAAAAATCCCGCCGCGGCATACACCGCGGCGGGATAAACATTTTTACTGCTCGGCGTACCGGGCCAGGAAATGGCGGGTGCGCTCCTGCTGGGGATTGTCAATGACCTCGCGGGCCGGGCCCTGCTCCACGATCACGCCGCCGTCCATGAAGATCACCTGATCCGCCACATCACGGGCGAAGGCCATCTCATGGGTGACGATGATCATGGTGGTGTGCTGCTGGGCAAGGCCGCGGATGACCTTCAGCACCTCGCCGGTCAGCTCCGGGTCAAGGGCGGAGGTAGGCTCGTCAAAGCACAGAATATCCGGCTTCATGGCCAGCGCGCGGGCAATGGCCACCCGCTGCTGCTGACCGCCCGACAGCTGGTGGGGATAGTTCTCCATCCGGTCGGCAAGGCCCATCTTCTCCAGCAGCGCCCTGCCCTCCTCCAGAATGGCGGTCTCGCTCTCGCCGGTCTTTTCCGTTTTTGCCATCAGCTTCCGGGCCAGCGTCACGTTTTCCAGCGCCGTATACTGGGGGAACAGGTTGAAGCTCTGGAACACCAGACCGAAGTGCAGCCGCTTCTTGCGGATATCCGCCTCCCGGCGGGTGGCAGGGTCGGCAGCGTCAAACAGCGTCTCGCCCCGGACGGAGATCACGCCGTGATCCGGCGTCTCCAGAAAGTTCAGGCACCGCAGCAGCGTGGTCTTGCCGCTGCCGGAGGAGCCGATGATGCTGAGGGCCTGCCCCTCCTCCAGAGAGAAGCTGATGTCCTTCAGCACCGGGGTATCGCCAAAGTGCTTTTCGATGTGCTGTACGTCCAGAATCGTCATGGTGATACCTCCTTACTTAAAGTAGCTGAGCTTCCGCTCAATGTAGTTGAACAGCAGCGTCAGGACACCCACAAAGGCCAGATAGAACACACCCGTATAGAACAGGGGCCATGTGATACCCTTGGACTTGATAAAGCTCTCGCCCATCTTGGTCAGCTCCATGATGGCGATGATCCGGGCCAGAGAGGTGTCCTTCACCAGGGTAATGATCTCGTTGGACATGGGGGGTACGATGCGCTTGACCATCTGCAGCAGCGTGACCTGGAAAAAGATCTGGCTCTTGGTCATGCCCAGCACCTGTCCGGCCTCACGCTGTCCCACCGGCACGCTCTCGATGCCGCCCTTGTAGATCACGGCAAAGTAGCAGGCGTAGTTGATCACAAAGGCGATCACGCACGCCGCCATACGGCCGTCAGAGAAGTAGCCCCAGATGTTGTTGTTGAACCACTTGCCGGGGCCGTAGAAAATGATGATCAGCTGCAGCATCAGCGGCGTACCGCGGATGATCCACACGATCACGTTGAACAGCCAGCTCACCGGCTTGCACCGGCTGCGCAGAGCAAAGGCGATGAGCAATCCCAGCGGTAGGGAGAACAGCAGCGTCAGGAAAAAGATCTTAAAAAGCTCGCCCATACCCTGAAGCAGCGCGAGGGTGACGGTCCAGAACATGACAAAACTCCTTTAATGTATAATGGGGTCTGCAAAAAGCGACAAAATAACCGTTTCAAAAGCCGCCCAAAGGCAGAGGACGTGTTCCGCCCTCTGCCATGGGAAACTTATCATAGCATAATTTTTGCCGTTTGGCAACTTACTTGGTGATGACCACCTGTGCGTTGTTGCAGTAGGCGTTGGAGCACTCCATGGCTGCCATCACGCCCTCGGTCAGGGTCATGCCGTTCCACACCACGTCGATGTTCTTGCTGTCCAGCTCGTTGACCTTCATGTCCCAGTCAATGACCACGAACTCGACATCAACGCCCAGCTTCTCGGCCACCAGCTTGGCCATGTCGGCGTCAAAGCCGATCCACTCGCCGTTGGCATCCTTGTAATCCATGGGCTCGAACTCGGTGATACCGACCACCAGCTTGCCCTTGTCCTGGATGTAGGCCACGTCGCTGTCAGACTCGGAAGCGACAAACTCAACAGCAGTCTGCTCCACCAGGGACTCCTGCACGCCGTAGGTGGCGGCGATCTCCTGCATGGTACCGTCGGCATAGGTCTCAGCCAGCACACTGTTGATGTAAGAGGCCAGATCGCTGCCCTTGCGGCAGCCAACGCCGTACAGCTCGGTGGTCAGCTTCTGATCGGTGACCTTCAGGTTGGGATAGCTGGTGCCCTCGCCCACCATGGCGCCGGCCATCAGCAGGTCGATGATGGCGGCATCAGAGGTGCCAGCATCCACTTCCATCAGCGCGTCAGCCTGAGATGCAACGGAGTTGATCTTCCAGCCATTTTCGTTGGCCACTTCCTCACCGGCGCTGCCGGCTTCCACGGCGTAGGTCAGCTCAGCGGGGGTGTCGCTGTTGTCGTCAGTGTTTGCATCAGGGGTCGCCTGATTACCGCAGGCCGCCAGGCTCAGCACCATGACCAGTGCCAGCATCATTACCAAAAACTTTTTCATGTTACTTTTCTCCTTTTTCGACGGCGATCTTCCTGCTGCCGTTCTGTATTTTTAGTATGGTAATACTCTACCACTTTATCACACTAATGTAAAGTGTAAATGATGACAAAAGATGACGGCTATTTCAGAGCAGAATTCACAGATCACACAAAACGCGCCATCCTGCCCTTCTAAAAGGAGAATGTTGCACTGATCAGGCGTAAGGGAAAACGGCTCTGCCAGTGGCAGATGAAGCGAGGTGAGCGAGTGGCCGCGGTCAAAATTTCAAGCGCCCGGCGTAAGGCAGCGTGGAAATTTTGGGCACCGCAACAGAGCCATTTAAACTTCATGACTAAAGGTAACAAGGACACCGCTCGTAAAAGTGGCGCCCCTGTAAAACAAAAGCAAAACCCCTATGACTTTCGTCACAAGCTTTTTTATCAGCAATCGCAGCTACTCCCGCTCCGCATGGGGCGGGTCTGGGCGGGGAGGGGATGCCCCGCCCAGCTATTCGAGCGAAGCGGAATTATACATAAAAAGAACACCATCCATACGGATGGTGTTCTTTTTAT
>CAKTIE010000002.1 GCA_934565655.1 uncultured Oscillospiraceae bacterium | reverse complement strand
GAGCAGCTGCACCAGTACCCCTACGCCGCCTTTACCCAGAGCGACACCAACCTCAACTACGCCGAGGAGGTGGTGGTAGGCACCGCAGCCGACTTCAATCAGGTGGTGTACGTCTCGGACCGGGCCACCATTTACAGCGTGATCGCTCACACCAACTGCGTCTCCACCGGAAGCGGCGTGCTGCCGGAGGGCTTCGGTGACGACCGGCTGGTGACGGTGCCGCTGATGGGACAGCACGACATGCGCCTGGGCTATATCAAGCTGCGCTCCGTCCCCCTCAGCGACTCGGGCCGGGAGTTTGTGGATATTTTACAGCAGATCATGCGGGAGCTGGAAGAATAAGCTAAACGGGAAGGCGTAGCCTTCCCGTTTTGTTTATTCGATGGAAATGATATAGAAGTAGACGCTCTGACCGCCGGGGATGGCCGCCACCTCCGCGTCGGGGCAGCACTGGGCGAACAGGGCCTCGGTCCTGGCGCCCTCCTCCTGGGACACGCCCTCGCCGGTGTAGATGTTGATGTATTCCGCACCGGCCTGCGCGGCGTGCTGGCTCAGCTTATCCAGCAGCTCGTCCATGCTGCGGCTGGTGCCGAACAGCTTGCCGTCCAGCAGCGCCAGATAGTCGCCCTCGTTGATGGCGAAGCCGTCGAAATCGGAGTTGCGGGCGGCATAGGTGATCTGGGCGGTGGACACCGTCTGGGCGGCGGCCACCATGGCCTGGGCAATGGTCTGGGGATCGGTCTCGTCGGGATCGAAGCTCATCATGGCGGTGATGCCCTGAGGCACGGTGGCGGTGGGGATCACGATGATCTGCTTCTCCGTCAGGCCCTCGCACTGCTGGGCGGCCATGATAATGTTCTTGTTGTTGGGCAGGATGAACACCACCTCGCTGGGGGTGCGGTTGACCTCCTTGAGGATAGCCTCGGTGGAGGGGTTCATGGTCTGGCCGCCGGACACGATGGTGTCCACGCCCAGCGCCCGGAAGGTATCCGCCAGACCGTCGCCCGCGCACACGGCCACAAAGCCGTACCGCTTTTCGGCAGGGGCCACGGCGTTCTCCTGGGCCTCCAGCTCCTCCTCCACAGCGTCCAGATCGTCGGTGCTGTGGGCCTGACGGCCTGCCGCCAGATCGTCCCGCTGGGTGCGCATGTTCTCGATCTTGGCCAGCTCCAGCGTGCCGTACTTCTGGGCCTCGGTCAGCGCATAGCCGGGGATATCGGTATGGACGTGTACCTTGAAACACTCGTCATCCTCACCGATCACCAGACTGTCACCGATGCTGTCCAGATAGGCCCGCAGCGGCTCCAGAGACTTCTCGCCCATGGTCTTGCGGACGATGAACACGGTGTCGAAGGTGAAGGTGATCTCATCCTCCAGAGAGGCGAAGTCGGCCTTTTCCTTGACCTCCGCCTCCTCCTTCACCTCGGGGATCTCCTCGCCCCGCAGGCAGCGCAGCATGCCGTCCAGAATGATCAGGTAGCCCTTGCCGCCGGCATCTACCACACCGGCCTTTTTCAGCACCGGGTTCATCTCCACGGTCTCGGCCAGCGTCACCTCACCGGCGCGGATGGCCTCCTCCAGCACGAACTCCACGGCGTTGTTCTCCTGCGCGGCCTCGATGGCCCGCTGGGCCGCCAGACGGGAAACGGTCAGCACCGTGCCCTCGGCAGGCTTCATCACCGCGCCGTAGGCGGTGGCCACACCCTCCTGCATGGCGGCGGCCAGCGCCGCGCCGTCGGCCTCGGCCAGGCCCTTCAGGGACTTGGACATGCCCCGGAACAGCAGGGACAGAATGACGCCGGAGTTGCCGCGGGCGCCCCGCAGCAGGCCCCGGGCCGTGATCTTGGCGGCGTCGTCGATGGTGGCGGGCTCCGCCTTCTTCAGCTCGCCGCAGGCGGTCTGAATGGTCAGGTACATATTGGTGCCGGTGTCGCCGTCAGGCACGGGGAATACGTTCAGGTCGTTGATGGCCTGCTTCTGGCCCGCAATGCAGGCCGCGCCGAACAGCACCATCTCCTTAAAGGCGGCGCCGTTGATTTTCTCTATCATCTTGCAGTGATCCTCCCTTAACTGTTACTGACGGAGTCCACGCAGACGTTCACGTCCCGTACCTCCACACCGGTGTTGCAGGTGACCACATACTTCACCTCGCTCATGATGGCGCGGCAGACCGTGGCGATATTCACCCCGGCGTCCACGATGATATGCAGCTCGATAGACACGGTGTTGTCGTCGTTGTAAATGACCTTCACGCCCTTGCTCATGGTCTCGGGGCGCAGCAGATGGACAAGACCGTCCGTCATGGAGCGGTAGGCCATGCCCTTGACGCCGAAGCAGTTGGTGGCGGCGGCGCCGGTAATGGTGGTGAACACCGCATTGGAGATGGTGATATCCCCGTGCTCACTGTTGATCTTTATCATAGCAGCCTTCCTTTCTATTGGAGGTGTGTGCGCATTATGGCATAATAATCACATAATATCATGTATTATATACCATACAGCCGCAAATAACAAGCGGAAATTTGAAAAGCGGAAGGCAGAGGAGTATCTCCTCTGCCTTCCACCTTGTGTGAAAGTATGATCAACGGCCGCTCTGACCGAAATAGTAGTTATAGAAGTCCCGGTACATATCGTCGAAGCTCTGGCCGCCCTGCTGCTGGTTATCCTGCTGGCTGTCGGTGGTGGTATCCTCGCCGGTGGTCTGAGGCTGCTCGTCGAAGGTCAGATCCAGTGTGATATACTCGCCGTTACGGTAAACGGTCAGCGTCACGGTGTCGCCCGCCTTGAAGTTCTTCTTGGCGGCGGACAGATCGGTCATGGAGGTGATGGCGGTGTCGTTCACCTTGGTGATCACGTCACCCAGCTGCAATCCGGCACGCTCACCGGCGCCGCCGCTCTCGGTGGAGTAGACGAATACGCCCTCGGTGATGCCGATGTTGTACTGAGCGGCCATCTGCTCGGTCATGGTACCGGCCTTGATGGCCATATAGGCCTTGCCGGTCACCTGACCGTTTTCGATGATATCGGTGATGATGGCCTGCACGTCGCTGATGGGGATGGCGAAGCCCAGACCCTCCACAGCGGTATTGGAATACTCGCTGTACTTGGCGGAGACGATACCCACCACCTCACCGTACAGGTTCATCAGCGGGCCGCCGGAGTTGCCGGGGTTGATGGAGGCATCCACCTGAATCATGTTGAAGGGGGTGCCGTCCACGTTGATGGCACGGTCACAGCAGGAGACGATGCCCTGACTCATGGAGAAGGTCAGCTCGCCCAGGGGGTTGCCGATGGCAAGAACGGTATCGCCCACGTTCACATCCTCGCTGTTGCCCAGCGTTACGGTGGGCAGACCGGTGGCGTCGATCTTCAGCACGGCCACATCGTAATCGCTGTCGCCGCCGATGACGGTGGCGTCATAGGTAGCGCCGTCATACAGGGTGACCTTCACGGAGGTCGCGCCCTTCACAACGTGATAGTTGGTAACAATATAGCCGTCCTGACTGATGATGAAGCCGCTGCCGGCGCTGGCGGTCTCCACCGTCTGGCCGAAGATGTTGGTGCCGCTGGTGGAGGTGGTGTTGATGGACACCACGGAGTTCACCACGGAGGCGTACACCTCGGCAGGCTCCATCTTGGTCTGGCCGTCCACCTTCTTCACCGAAACGGTGACAGGCTCACGGCTGGACTGCTGGACGGTGACGGTCTGGCGGACGGTGCTGCGGTACAGTGCCGCGCCGCCGAAGCCGCAGCCGGTGCCGATGATGGCGCAGGCCAGCACGATGGCCACCACTTTGGCCGCCGCGCTGTGGAAGAAACCGGACTTCTTCGCGGGCCTGGGTTCCTCCGGAGAGGGGGTGCGGCCTGCGGGCTGATAGTCGTCGGCGGGCAGATTGCTGCTGCGGCCGTAATGATACTGGCCGTCATTATGGAAGCGATCAAATTCGTCGTTATACATATGGATTCCTCCTTTATTTTCGGAACGAACTGTGTTATCATTCATCTTGATTATTATCATATACGGTTTCCTTAATTCAACCTTTAAGCTTTGCCGGAAAACTTTGAACTTTTTGTAACGAAGGAAGGGAGGCGCGCCATGCTGCGGCTGGAGGGCCTGAAGCTTCCGCTGGACGCGGAGCAGGAACAACTGAAAATGAAGGCCGCCGCCGTGCTGCGCTGCCGCGAGGGAGATATCACCGGCTTGCAGGTGCTGCGCCGTGCCATCGACGCCCGTGACGGCCTGCGGTTCGTCTATACCGCCGCGGTGACCGTGAAGGACGAGGCGCGGCTCCTGAACCGCTGCCGGGACAGGCATGTGTCCCGCTATGTGCCGGAGACCTACGCCCTGCCGCCTGCCGTCTCCGCTGGGACTGTGCCGCCGGTGGTGGTGGGCATGGGGCCTGCGGGCCTGTTCGCGGCGCTGGTGCTGGCCCGGTGCGGCGCAAGGCCCGTCGTGCTGGAGCGGGGCCAATGCGTGGAGCGCCGCCAGCAGGACGTGGAGCGCTTCTGGCAGAGCGGCGTGCTGGACACCGAGTCCAACGTCCAGTTCGGTGAGGGCGGCGCAGGTGCGTTCTCCGACGGCAAGCTGAACACTGGCACCAAGGACGTGCGCCATCGTTATATTATGGAGCAGCTGGTGGCCTGCGGCGCGCCGGAGGATATCCTCTGGGACGCCAAGCCCCATGTGGGAACGGACATGCTGCATATCGCATTGCAGAACATGCGCAGAGAGCTGCTGTCTCTGGGCGCGGACATCCGGTTCGGCCATAAACTGACGGGTATCGCTGTAAAGGAAAACCACCTGACGGCGCTGACGGTGGAGGGCCCGGAGGGCCTGTATACGCT
Source organism: uncultured Oscillospiraceae bacterium (assembly GCA_934565655.1). GTDB lineage: Bacteria > Bacillota > Clostridia > Oscillospirales > Oscillospiraceae > Vescimonas. The sequence goes on along the minus strand of CAKTIE010000002.1, from coordinate 155,904 downwards.
GCCCTGCCGTCAGGCGCTGCTGGCGCTGGGCCACAGCGCCCGCGACACGGTGGAGATGCTGCACGGCGCGGGGGTGTCCATGACCGCCAAGCCCTTTGCCGTGGGCGTGCGCATCGAGCACCGGCAGGCGGACATGGACGCGGCCCAATATAAACAGTATGCGGGCCACCCTTGTCTGCCGCCCTCTACCTATAAATTATCCTGCCATCTGGACAATGGCCGCAGTGCCTTCTCCTTCTGCGTCTGCCCCGGCGGGCAGGTGGTGGCCGCCGCCTCGGAGATGGGCCGCGTGGTCACCAACGGCATGAGCGAGTATGCCCGTGATAAGGAGAACATCAACGGTGCGCTGCTGATCAACGTGACACCGGAGGACTACGGCGGCGGGGACGATCCGCTGGCGGGCATCCGGTTCCAGCGGCAGATCGAGGAGGCGGCCTATGCCCTGGGCGGCGGGGACTACCGCGCGCCCTGCCAGCGGGTGGAGGACTTCCTGCTGGGCCGTCCCACCGCGGCGGCGGGCCGCGTGACGCCCAGCTACCGGCCCGGCGTGACGTATACCGACCTGCACCGCTGCCTGCCGCCCTTTGTGGCGGACAGCATCGCCCAGGCATTGCCGCTGCTGGAGCGGAAGATCCGGGGCTACGCCGTCCCCGACGCGCTGCTGACGGCGGTGGAGAGCCGTTCCTCCTCTCCCGTGCGCATCGGGCGGGACGAAACGTATCAGTGCAATATCCGCGGGCTTTACCCCTGCGGCGAAGGGGCCGGGTATGCCGGAGGCATCCTGTCCGCCGCCGCTGACGGCATGCGCTGCGCGGAACAAATGATAAAGGAGATATGACCATGAAAAAGATCGCAGTGGTGGAAAAATTCTTCGAGCCGCAGCATCAGCGGCAGATCGAAGCGGTGGCCGCAGAGTACGGCTACACCGTGGATTACTATCTGGACGGCGTGCTGCCCCAGGCCCGCGCCGGGGAATATGAGATCGTATACGGCATGCCCGACCGGACGGCGCTGAAGGGCATGACGCAGCTGAAGTGGTTCTGCGCCAGCTTTGCCGGTGTGGACCGCTATGTGGACGAGGCCCTGTATCCCCACGAGGGCGTGCTGCTGACCAACTCCGCCGGAGCCTACGGCGTCACCATCGCCGAGCATATCCTCATGGTGACGCTGATGCTGCTGCGGCAGATGATGCCCACCATGAAGGCCGTGGGCGAGAAGGTGTGGCTGCCGCCGCTGCCGGTGCGCTCCATCTGCGGGGCCAGCATCACCGTGCTGGGCACCGGCGACATCGGCACCAGCTTTGCCCGCCGGGCCAAGGCCATGGGGGCCAAGTCCATCTGCGGCGTCCGCCGTACCATTAAGCCTGCTGACCCGGCCTTTGACCGGATCGTGACGCTCTCCGATCTGGACAGCGTGCTGCCGGACACCGACATTCTGGTGATGGCCCTGCCCTCCACCGGCGAGACCGTGGGCGTGCTGAGCCGTGAGCGCATCGCCCTGCTGCCGCAGCACGCCGTGGTGGTCAATGTGGGCCGCGGCACCGCCATTGATCAGGAGGCGCTGGCGGAGGCCCTGAACGCGGAGCGCATCGCCGGTGCGGCGCTGGACGTGTTCGTCCCCGAGCCGCTGCCCCAGGATCACTACCTGTGGACGACGAAGAACCTGCTTATCACGCCCCATGTGGCGGGCAACATGTCTCTGGGCTATACCCGCGACAAGGATGTGGACATGTTCTGCGAGGATCTGGAGAACTTTGGCGAGGGCCGTCCCATGGCCCATCTGGTGAACCGGAAGCTGGGGTATTAAGAATTATCTGCTGTTTGAATAACGGATTTTGAAGAAAGCAGCCGTGGAAACACGGCTGCTTTCTTCTTTTTCCAGAATCAGGAAGCGCAAAGGGCGAAAAATGTCCCGAAAAACAGAGAACGGTTATAACCTGAACAGATAACAAGGCATCGACTTTAGGAACTACCACATGATTTGGTGATTGTGTTATATTTTTATCAGGAGAGATTTCAAAAATCGGGTAGAATCAACAAATATTTTGATGCAGGAGGAGCACATTATGATGAACCCCAACGTCGGCCTGGGTACCAAGGCCATTCACGCCGGTAACGTAAAGGACGCGCAGTACGGCGCGCTGACCACCCCCATCTATCAGACCTCCACCTTCGTGTTCGACAGCTGCGAGCAGGGCGGCCGCCGCTTCGCCGGTGCGGAAGCCGGTTACATCTACACCCGTCTGGGCAACCCCACCGTCTCCGTGCTGGAGAATAAGGTGGCGGCGCTGGAGGGCGGCGAGGCCTGCGTGGCAGCCGCTTCCGGTATGGGCGCCATTTCCTCCGCCCTGTGGACCATCGCCGGCGCCGGCAAGCACATCGTGGCCGACGGCACCCTGTACGGCTGCACCTTCGCCCTGCTGAACCACGGTATGAGCCGCTACGGCGTGGAGGTCAGCTTCGTGGATACCTCCGATCTGGCTGCCGTGAAGGCCGCTCTGAAGGAGAACACCTGCGCCGTGTATCTGGAGACCCCCGCCAACCCCAACCTGAAGATCGCTGACATCGCCGCGGTGGCCGAGGCGGCGCACTCCTACAACCCCGCCATCAAGGTGGTGTGCGACAACACCTTCGCCTCCCCCGCCCTGCAGAATCCGCTGGCCCTGGGCGCCGATGTGGTGGTTCACTCCGCCACCAAGTACCTGAACGGCCACGGCGACGTGATCGCGGGCTTCGTGGTGGGCAAGGCCGACTTCATCGGTGAGGTCCGTATGTTCGGCCTGAAGGACATGACTGGTGCGGTCATGGATCCCTTTGCCGCCTATCTGATCCTCCGCGGCCTCAAGACCCTGGAGATCCGCATGGAGCGCCACTGTGCCAATGCCAAGGCCATTGCCGAGTTCCTGGATCAGCATCCCGCCGTGGAGAAGGTCTACTATCCCGGCCTGAAGAACCACGAGGGTCACGATATCGCCGCCCGCCAGATGAAGGACTTCGGCGGCATGCTGAGCTTTGAGGTCAAGGGCGGCCGCGCCGCCGGCACCAAGCTGGTCAATTCCCTGCACCTCATCACCGTGGCCGTGTCCCTGGGTGACGCCGAGACCCTGATCGAGCATCCCGCCTCCATGACCCACTCCACCTATACCGAGGAGGAGCTGGCCGCCTCCGGCATCCCCGCTGGTCTGATCCGCCTGTCCGCCGGTCTGGAGAATGCCGAGGATATCATCGCTGATCTGGAGCAGGCTCTGGCCCAGCTGTAACGCAGCGGCATACAACGTATATAAAAAGAGTGCGTCCCGGACGGGACGCACTCTTTTTATATACAGGGTCAGCTTACAGGGCGGCCATGGCCTGGTTGATGCTCTCCTCACAGCTGCGCATGGCGAGGATGGTCTTTTCCATCAGCTCCTCCAGCGTCCAGCCCAGACGCTCGGCACCGGTGGTGATCACGTCGCGGGAGCAGCCTGCGGCGAACTTCTTGTCCTTGAACTTTTTCTTCAGGCTGCTGACCTCCATGTCCATGACGCTCTTGCTGGGGCGCATTCTGGCGGCGGCGCCGATCAGGCCCGTCAGCTCGTCGGCGGCGAACAGCACCTTCTCCATCTCATGTACCGGCTCCACGTCGCATACCAGACCATAGCCATGGGAACAGACGGCGTGGATCAGGTCGGCGCCGCAGCCTGCCTTTTCCAGCAGCTCCGGGGCCTTGAGACAGTGCTGCTCCGGCCACATCTCAAAGTCGATGTCGTGCAGCAGACCGGCGGTGGCCCAGAAATCCGCGTCCTCGCCATAGCCCAGCTCGTTGGCGTACCAGCGCATCACACCCTCGACGGTCAGCGCGTGCTGGATATGGAACGGCTCGTGATTGTACTCCTTCAATGCCGCCAGAGCGGCATCCCGACTGATAACTTCCTTCATTGCGGCAAGCTTCCTTTCGTGTATATTGTGGCGCACAGCGCCTGAAATGATGCCCTATTGTATCACGCGCCGTACCATTATGCAAGGGCGTTTTCCAGCACGCGCAGGACCTCCTGCATGTGCCGCAGCTCCTCCTTCAGCAGCGTCTGATACACCGGCGTTACGGGCGCGGCGGCTCCGGCGGGTGCGGCGGCGCTGCCGCGGGCTTCGGGATAGGGGTTCTCCTGCGGATTGACCCGCTTCCATACCTGATCGTACTTGCGATAGTCGTAAAGCTCGTTGTCCATAGTGGCCTCCTTTCCTATGAGGGTTACGCAGCCAAAGCCTCCCCTGTGTAAGGGGAGGTGGCGCGAAGCGCCGGAGGGGTTGACGATCGCGGAGTTATCCCCTCAGTCAGCCTTGCGACTGACAGCTCCCCTTGCAACAAGGGGAGCCTTAGATCACAGTACCCAGTCGACGCCCATGTATGCCCGGCGCATCCCCGTGCCATACTATGCCATATGCGCCGCAGGTGCTACCCGTTGACAGGGTAGGCAAAACCGCCTATAATGAAAAAAACGCGAAAAAAGGCAGGCGGTCAGTGATGATGATCTCAACAAAAGGGCGGTATGCGCTGCGGGTGCTGGTGGATCTGGCGGAGCACCGGGACGAGGGCTATATCCCGCTGCGGACGGTGGCCCAGCGGCAGGGCATCAGCCAGAAGTATCTGGAGGGCATCATGACCACCCTGTCCAAGGCCGGGTATGTGGACGGCACCCATGGCCGGGGAGGCGGCTACCGCCTTGTCCGGGAGCCGGAGGAATACCACATCGGCCCCATTCTGCGGCTGACGGAGGGTACGCTGGCGCCGGTGCAGTGCGTGATGGACGAGGCGGCCTCCTGCGAAATGGCAGGGGAGTGCCGCACCCGCGCGCTGTGGCAGGGGCTGGATCAGGTGATCCGGGAGTATCTGGACAACGCCACGCTGCGGCAGCTGATGGCGGAGGAAAATGGCAAAACAGATTGATTTTCCTTATATTCTCTGGTATAATGTCTCAGGTTTGTCAAAATAGCCCCTTTTTCCGACAGAAAAGGTCGGTTTTGACAGTTTAGTTTGAGGAGGAAGATTCCATGCTGGAATTGAAACATATCTCGTACAGGGTGTCCACTCCGGAGGGAGAGCTGGATATCCTCAAGGACATTTCCATCACCATTCCCGACCATCGCCTGATGGTGTTCACCGGCCCCAACGGCGGCGGCAAGACCACGCTGGCCAAGGTCATCATGGGTCTGGTGCAGCCCACCGGCGGCCAGATCCTCTATAATGGCGAGGATATCACGGGCCTGTCCATCACCGAGCGGGCGAAGAAGGGCATCAGCTACGGCTTCCAGCAGCCGCCCCGCTTCAAGGGCATCACCGTTCACGACCTGCTGCTGCTGGCGGCGGGCGAGGAGAAGCTCAGCAAGGATCGCTGCTGTTCCTACCTGACCAAGGTGGGTCTGTGCGCCAACGATTACCTGGACCGCGAGGTGGACGTGTCCCTGTCCGGCGGCGAGGTGAAGCGCATCGAGATCGCCACCATTCTGGCCCGCCACAGCGACCTGATGATCTTCGACGAGCCGGAGGCCGGTATCGACCTGTGGAGCTTTGCCCGGCTCACCGAGACCTTCGAGCAGATCCATCAGGAGGGCAAGGCCACCATGATCATCATCTCCCATCAGGAGCGGATCATCCGCCTGGCCGACGAGATCGTGGTCATTGCCAATGGCCAGATCGCCCACCGCGGCAATACGGACGAGGTGTTCCCCCTGATCCTGGCCGACACACTGGGCGGCTGTCCCGTTATCGAGAGAAAGGAGGCGTCCCTGTGATCACTGAGATCGACGCGAAGCTGTTGGAAAAGATCGCTGACCTGACCGGCAAGCCGGTGGGCGCCTTCAATATCCGCAAGGACTCCGGATGCGAGGCCCGCCAGTCCACCGAGCATATCGACATCCTGCCCCGTGAGGACGGCAAGGCCGGTATCGACGTGAAGTTCAAGCCCGGCACCAAGGGCGAGAAGTGCTATATCCCCGTCATCATCAGCAAGACCGGCGTCAGCGAGCTGGTGTTCAACGACTTCTATGTGCCTGACGACTGCGACGTGGAGATCGTGGCGGGCTGCGGCATCCACAACTCCGGCTGCGACGAGAGCCGCCACGACGGCCTCCACACCTTCCATATCGGCAAAAACAGCCGCGTGCATTATATCGAGAAGCACTACGGCGAAAAGGACGCCGGTCAGACCGGCGGCAACATCATGAACCCCAAGACCGTGGTGTATCTGGGCGAGAATTCCACCATGCAGATGGATACCATCCAGATCCGGGGCATCGACTCCACCAAGCGCGAGACCGACTTCTTCTGCGAGGCCGGCAGCGAGGTGGTGGTCACCGAGCGCCTGCTGACCCACGGCGACCAGATGGCCGAAAGCGACATGACCATCCAGCTCAACGGCGACGACGCCAAGGGCCGGGTCATCTCCCGCTCCGTGGCGCAGGACAGCTCCCATCAGGTGTTCCACCCCGTCATGGTGGGCAACGCCAGGTGCTTCGGCCATGTCCAGTGCGACTCCATCATCATGGGCAGCGCCAAGATCGAGTCCATCCCCGCCATCACCGCCAACTCCACCGAGGCGCAGCTGATCCACGAGGCCGCCATCGGCAAGATCGCCGGTGACCAGCTGCTGAAGCTGGAGACCCTGGGCCTGACGGAGGAGGAGGCCGAGGACACCATCCTGAAGGGCTTCCTTGCGTAAGAAAAACATAAAAAAAGCGTGCGTTCACGGAACGCACGCTTTTTTCTTATGCCATATTCTTCTTGGCCGCCGACAGCATCAGCTTGATGCGGTTCAGCTGGTTCACCTCGCTGGCGCCGGGGTCATAGTCCACGGCGGCAATGTTGGCCTGAGGATAGGCAGCCTTCAGCGCCTTGATGACGCCCTTGCCCACCACATGGTTGGGCAGGCACGCGAAGGGCTGGATGCACACGATGTTGGGCACGCCCTCCGTCAGCAACTCCGCCATCTCGCCGCACAGGAACCATCCCTCGCCGTACTGGTTGCCCAGAGACAGGAAGGGCTTGGCCAGATCGGCGATATGGCGCATGGGCGTGGGCGGGTCGAAGCGGCGGCTGGCCTTCAGGGCCTCCACCGCGGGCCTGCGGACAGCCTCAATGCCGTCGGTGCCTACCTTGGCCAGCAGGCTGGAGGTCCAGCCGGTGCCCAGATAGTCGTGCTTGTAGCGCTGCTGATAGATGCACTCGATGAGGAAGTCGGTGAGGTCGGGCACCACCGCCTCCGCGCCCTCCTGCTCCAGCAGATCCACAAGGTAGTTGTTGGCAAGGGGCATGTACTTCACCAGAATTTCACCCACGATGCCCACGCGGGGCTTGCGGAGCGTCTCATTCAGCGGCAGGGCGTCGAAATCCGCCACGATGCCCCGGCAGATGCCGCCGTAGGTATAGCCGGTCTTTTCGCCCATGGCGTAGGCAATGGCGATATCCCGCCACTTGGCGTGGAGGGCATTGGCGGAGCCGGGCACGGCCTCATAGGGCCGCGTGCGGTACAGACACCGCATGAGAAGATCACCGAAGGTCAGCTGCCGCAGGGCGGACAGCAGCATGGCGGGGGAGATGCGGAAGCCCTCGTTTTTCTCCATGCCGTTGGCGTTCAGGGAGATGACGGGGATGTGGCTCAGCCCCGCCTTGTCCAGCGCCCGGCGGATAAAGGCCACATAGTTGCTGGCCCGGCAGCAGCCGCCGGTCTGGGTCATGATGAGCGCCAGCTTGTCGGTATCGTACCGTCCCGACAGCACCGCCTCCATCAGCTGTCCCACCGACAGAATGGAGGGATAGCAGGCGTCGTTGTTGACGTACTGCAAGCCCACATCCACCGCCTTCCGGGTGGCGTTGTTGAGGATCTCCACATGGTAGCCGTGGCGGCGGAACACCGGCTCGATGACGTCAAAGTGAATGGGGGACATCTGGGGCGCCAGAATGGTATAGCCCTGCTCAAACATCTCTTTTGTGAACTCCGTGCGGTGGTAATCCAGCGGCACCGGCTTGGCACAGATATTTTGCTCACGCCGCATGTTCATGGCGGCCAGCAGGCTGCGGACCCGGATGCGGGCCGCGCCCAGATTGTTCACCTCGTCGATTTTCAGCACGGTATAGAGCTTGTTGCACTTCTCCAGGATCTCACACACCTGATCGGTGGTGACGGCGTCCAGTCCGCAGCCGAAGGAGAACAGCTGCACCAGCTCCAGATCGTCCCGTTTGCCCACGAACTCCGCCGCGGCGTACAGCCGGGAGTGGAACACCCACTGATCCACCACCCGCAGGGGACGCTGGGGCGGGGTGTCCAGCGGCAGGCTGTCCTCGGTGAACACATACAGGCCGTAGGAGGCAATCAGCTCCGGGATGCCGTGGTTGATCTCCGGATCGATGTGGTAGGGCCGTCCCGCCAGCACCACGCCCCGCTTGCCGCCGCGCTCCATTTCTTCAAGACAGCGGCGGCCTTCGGTCCGGATGTCGTCCTTGGCCCGGCGCTGCTCCGCCCACGCGGCACGGGCGGCGGAGCGGACCTCGGCGGCGGGGATATCCCACACGTCGCGGCACAGCTTCACCAGCCGATCCTCCGCCGTTTTCTCGCTGGTAAAGGCGATAAAGGGCCGGATGTACCGCACCTGGCCGGAGGTGATGGCCTCCACGTTGTTTTTCAGGTTCTCCGGATAGGACACCACCATGGGACAGTTATAGTGGTTCTGGGCGTCGGGCGTCTCCTGATACTCATAGAACACGCAGGGATGGAAGATGGTGGTGATCCCCTGCCGCGCCAGCCATTCCACATGGCCGTGGGCCAGCTTGGCGGGATAGCACTCCGACTCGGAGGGGATGGACTCCATGCCCATCTCATAGATGGCGCGGGTGGAGAAGGGGGACACTTCCACCCGGAAGCCCAGCTGCCGGAAGAAGGTGGCCCAATAGGGGAAGTTTTCGTACAGGTTCAGCACCCGCGGGATGCCGATCACGCCGCGCCGGGCTTTCTCCTCCGGGAGGGCGGGATAGTCAAACAGCCGCTGGCGCTTATAAGCCATCAGATTGGCCCCCGGCTGAGCCGCGTTGGCGTTTTTCACCCGCTTTTCGCAGCGGTTGCCGGAGATATACCGTCCGCCGTCGGAGAAGGTGCTGACGGTCAGCAGGCAGTTGTTTTCGCATCCGCCGCACCGGGCGGTCTTTGTGGCAAAGGTCAGGGCGGCGATGCGGGCAAAGTCCAGCGTCTCCGTGGCCTGGCCGTGATAGCGGCTGCGGGCGATCAGCGCCGCGCCGAAGGCGCCCATCAGGCCGGAGATATCGGGACATACCGCCTCCGTTCCGGCGATGCGCTCGAAAGCCCGCAGCACCGCCTTATTATAGAAGGTGCCGCCCTGCACCACGATGTGATGGCCCAGCTCACGGGCGTCGGCCAGCTTGATGACCTTGAACAGGGCGTTCTTGATGACGGAGTAGGCAAGTCCGGCGGAGATGTCCGACACCGCCGCGCCCTCCTTCTGGGCCTGCTTCACGTTGGAGTTCATGAACACGGTACAGCGGGTGCCCAGATCCACCGGATGTTGGGCAAACAGCGCCTCGTCAGCGAACTGCGCCGCCGTAAACCCCAAGGAGTTGGCAAAATTTTCCAAAAACGAGCCGCAGCCGGAGGAGCAGGCCTCGTTGAGCATCACGCTGTCCACGGTGCCGTTTTTCAGCCGGATGCACTTCATGTCCTGTCCGCCGATGTCCAGCACGCAGTCCACCTGCGGGTCGAAGAAGGCCGCCGCCGTGGTGTGGGCGATGGTCTCCACCTCGCCCTCGTCCAGATGGAAGGCGGCCTTCAGCAGCGCCTCGCCATAGCCGGTGGAGCAGGAGCGGGCGATGCGGGCCGTGGGCGGCAGCAGCGCCGCCAGCTGGGCCATGGCGTCCATGGCGGTATGGATGGGGCTGCCGCTGTTGTTGGCGTAGTAGGACCACAGCAGCTCGCCCTTTGCGCCGGTCAGCGCCAGCTTGGTGGTGGTGGAGCCTGCGTCGATGCCCAGGAAGCAGTCTCCCTCGTATGTAGCCAGATCGGCTTTTTCCACCACCGCGTGGGCGTGGCGGGCGCAGAAGGCGTCGTATTCTGCCTTGTCGGCAAACAGCGGCGGCAGGCGCTTGATCTCAAACGCCATGGTGACGCCCTGGGCCAGACGGTCGATCAGCTCCCCGATAGGCCGCGCCGCCGCGTCCGCTTCTGTCTCCAGCGCCGCGCCCATGGCGGCGAACAGGTGAGAGTCTTCCGGATCCACGATGTTTTCCTCTGTCAGCTTCAGCGTGCGGATGAAGGCTTTTTTCAGCTCCGGAAGGAAGTGCAGCGGCCCGCCCAGAAAGGCCACGCAGCCCCGGATAGGCTTGCCGCAGGCAAGGCCGGAGATGGTCTGGTTCACCACCGCCTGAAAGATGGAGGCGGCCAGATCGGCGCGGGTGGCGCCCTCGTTGATCAGGGGCTGGATGTCGGTCTTGGCAAACACGCCGCACCGGGCGGCAATGGTGTACAGCTCCTGATAGTCCGCCGCCGCGTCGTTAAGGCCCTTGGCGTCGGTCTGCAGCAGGGCGGCCATCTGGTCGATAAAGGAGCCGGTACCGCCGGCGCATACGCCGTTCATCCGCTCCTCCAGGCCGCCGGTGAAATAGATGATCTTGGCGTCCTCGCCGCCCAGTTCGATGGCCACGTCCGTCCGGGGATAGCGCCGCTCCAGCGCCGAGGCCACCGCCACCACCTCCTGCACAAAGGGGATGTCCAGCGCCCGCCCCAGATTGATGGAGCCGGAGCCGGTGATGGCGGGCCGGAGGGCGCAGTCGCCCAGTGCCGTCCGGGCCTCCCGCAGCAGCGCGGCCAGCGTCTGCTGGGTGTGGGCCTGATGGCGGCGGTAATCGCCGTAAAGAATGTTGTCGTTGTCGTCCAGTACCACCAGCTTGACGGTGGTAGAGCCAATGTCGATACCGGCACGATAAGTGTTCATGGGTCTCCTCCGATGGTAATCTTTATTGCTACATACCATATCACATTTTTCGTCATTTCTGCGTTAATTTTTCGTTAAGAAAATACGGAAGGGCAGTCACTGCCCCCATAAAAAGTACATACAGATTTGAAAAAGGGCGAAAATACCACTTGCAATCCGGAGAAAGATTTGCTATACTAGCCCATACAAATTAAATCCTGTGTATTTCATGGGGGAGTAGTTGCGCGCCGAAGGGTGCGAGTTAAGTCAACATACATGGCGGAAACGTCTGGCTTAACCTTAGACAGCGAGACTCATGTACAGCGTATTTACTGTACATGGAGCCTCGCTTTTTTGTGTATATCGGGCAAACTACCCGTATTCAGGAGGAAGGACAATATGAAGCATTATCTGGAACAAGCAGACGCCGTGCTGCGGGATGTGGACTCCCGCGACAGCGGTCTGACTGCCGCCGAGGCGGCGGAGCGCCTTGCCAAAAACGGCAGAAACAAGCTGGCGGAGGCCAAAAAGGACTCCCTTATCAAGCGGTTCTTCCAGCAGATGGCCGATCCCATGATCATTATTCTGCTGGCGGCCGCCGCCATCAGCGCCGTGCTGGCGGTGGTGGAGAACGAAAGCTTTGCCGACGTGATCATCATTCTGTTCGTGGTGATCGTCAACGCCGTGCTGGGCGTGTATCAGGAGAGCAAGGCGGAGAAGGCCATTGAAGCCTTGCAGCAGATGGCCGCTGCCACCAGCAAGGTGCTGCGTGACGGCCAGACCGTCACTGTCCGCAGCGAGGAGCTGGTGGTGGGCGACGTGGTGCTGCTGGAGGCGGGCGACGCGATCCCGGCGGATGGCCGCGTGCTGGAAAGCGCCAGCATGAAGGTGGAGGAGGCCGCCCTGACCGGCGAATCCGTTCCCGTTACCAAGTTTATCGACCTGATCCATCTGCGGGACAACGCCAACGACGTACCGCTGGGCGACCGGAAAAACATGGTCTACATGGGCTCCACCGTGGTGTATGGCCGGGGCCGCATGGTGGTGACCCAGACCGGTATGGATACTGAGATGGGCAAGATCGCCGACGCACTGGCCAACGCCAAGGAGGGCCAGACCCCCCTGCAGATCAAGCTGACCCAGCTGTCCAGCATCCTTACCAAGCTGGTGCTGGTGATCTGCGTGCTGATCTTCGGCGTGCAGCTGCTGCGTGCCGGTGCGTTCACGTTGGACGTGGTGATGCACTCCTTCATGATCGCCGTGTCGCTGGCGGTGGCCGCCATCCCGGAGGGCCTTGCCGCCGTGGTAACGGTGGTGCTGAGCATCGGCGTCACCAATATGTCCAAGCGCAGCGCCATTATCCGCCGCCTGACCGCCGTGGAGACCCTGGGCTGCGCCCAGATCATCTGTTCCGACAAGACCGGTACCCTGACCCAGAACAAGATGACCGTGGTGGACGATTACGGCACCGACCGCGACCGCACCGCCACCGCCATGGCCCTGTGCTCCGACGCCGCGCTGGCGGAGGACGGCGCCGTCACCGGCGAGCCTACCGAAGCGGCGCTGGTGGCGTGGAGCGCCAAGTGCGGCCTGCCCAAGCCCCGTCTGCAAAATGAGTTGCCTCGTGTGGGCGAGGCCCCCTTTGACTCCGGCCGCAAGATGATGTCCACCGTCCATAGGGCGGAGAACGGCTATATCCAGTTTACCAAGGGCGGCCCCGACGTGGTGCTGGAGCGCTGCACCAGTTACTGGGACAACGGCGTGGCGCGTCCCATGACGGAGGAAAAGCGTGCCGAAATTCTGGCCGCCAACAAGGCCATGGCCGACAGGGCCCTGCGTGTGCTGGCCGCCGCCCAGCGGGTATATGAGACGGAGCCTGCCTCCTTCGAGGCTGATGATCTGGAGCATGACCTGTGCTTCCTGGGTCTGGCGGGCATGATCGACCCGGTGCGCCCGGAGGTAAAGGCCGCCATCGAGGAGTGCCGTCAGGCGGGCATCCGGCCCATCATGATCACCGGCGACCATATCGACACCGCCGTGGCCATCGCCAGAGAGCTGGGCATCCTCACCGAGGACAAGAAGGCCATCACCGGCGCGCAGCTCAGCGCCATGAGCGACGAGGAGTTCGAGAAAGAATATCCTCACATCGCCGTGTACGCCCGCGTGCAGCCGGAGCATAAGACCCGCATCGTCAACGCATGGCGCAGCGCCGGATATGTCACCGCCATGACCGGTGACGGCGTCAACGACGCGCCCTCCATCAAGTCCGCCGACATCGGCGTGGGCATGGGCATCACCGGCACCGACGTCACCAAGAACGTGGCGGACATGGTGCTGGCCGATGATAACTTTGCCACCATCGTGGGCGCGGTGGAGGAGGGCCGCCGCATCTATGACAATATCCGCAAGGCCATCCAGTTCCTGCTGTCCTCCAACATGAGCGAGGTCATATCCATCTTCGCGGCCACGCTGCTGGGCTTCACCATTCTGGAGCCGGTGCATCTTCTGTGGATCAATCTGGTGACCGACTGCTTCCCGGCGCTGGCGCTGGGCATGGAGGAGGCGGAGCCTGCCATCATGCGCCGCCGCCCCCGCGACGCCAAGGCCGGTATCTTCGCCGGAGGCATGGGCGTGGACGTGGCCTATCAGGGTCTGGTGATCTCGGCGCTGACCATCGCCGCCTTCTTCATCGGCCACTTCATGGAGTCCGGCGTGTGGGAGATCCCCGCCAACGGCCTCAGCCCCGACGGCACCACCATGGCCTTTGTCACCATGTCCATGGCCGAGATATTCCACAGCCTGAACATGCGCTCCCAGCGGGGCAGCATCCTGAAGCTCCGCACCCGCAACAGGATGATGACCTTCGCCGCCATCGGCAGCCTGCTGGCCACCACACTGGTGTGCGAGGTGCCCTTCATCGCCGCCGCCTTCGACTTCACCAGCGTGGAGTGGAACGAGTATCTTGTGGCGCTGGCGCTGGCCTTCTGTGTGATCCCCATCGTGGAGATCGTGAAGTTCTTCCAGCGGAAAGCGGAAAAATAAGCAAAAAAATGACCGGCCCTGCCGGTCATTTTTTATGTTACTCCTTCGGCTCCGTGTCCCCGGTCTTTGCTTTTTTCCGCTTCAGGGAGAACTTCTTCCCGCCGCCCTTGCGGCGCGCGATACGCACGATCACCACGATCACCGCCGCAATCACCAGCAGCCAGAACCAGCTGTACGCCAGCCACACGGCGAAATCCTCCAGCGCGTTGCCCACGGACTTCAGGCCGTTGACGAAGGACTGGCCCAGCCGCCCGCCGAAGGTGGTGACGGCCTCGTCCTGCCCGGACAGCTTGTAGACCTCGCTGAGCTCCACGTTGATGGTGGCGTAGTCCACCAGCGCGTCATAGTGCCGCAGCGTGCCGCTGAGGTTCTCGATATCCCACTCCGTCTCGGAGATGGAGCTTTCGATGGTGATGATGTCCTCCATGCTGGTGGCCTTGGCCAGCAGCTCCTGCAGGCGTCCCAGCTTGATGCGGGCCGTCTCCAGCCGGGCCTCCGTGTCGTAGTAGCTTTCGGACACGTCGTCGGTATTGGTGGTGGAATAGGTCACATGGCACAGCTCACCGGCCTTCTGGAAGAAGGTCTCAAACTGCTCCGCCGGAACGCGGATGGTGTAGTTGGCGTGACGGTAGCCGCTGCTGCCGTTGGAGGTGCTGCTCTGCTGGAAATAGCCGCCCAGCTCCTCCACCAGCGCGTCGATGCCGCTGCTGGCGGCGTCAAAGTCCAGCGTCTGCATCTCCATATAGCCGGTATAGATGCGCTTGGCGGGCTTGTTGGTCTGGGCCGCGCCGCCGTTTTCTGCCTCCATGGCGCCCGGTTCGGCGGCGTCATCCACGATGTCGTAGTTTTCATCGCTGCCGTTGCTGTCAACGGTGTTCCAATAGCCATCGCCGAAGTCCATGGGCGCGGCCGCGCTGTCACTGCCGGCTGCCTGTGCGCTGCCGCAGCCTGCCAGAAGCAGGACCAGTACCAGCGTCAGCAAGAGAGTGGTGATACGTTTCATAAGCAAAAACCTCCTTCATTTTGGATCTTCCTGCTTATGTGACGTTGACGGTCAGGAAAAAGTTCCCGGTTTTCGCAAAAAAGCAGCCGTTTGTAAAAACGGCTGCTTTTTGGCAGCAAAATCAAAGATTTTGCGCCAGTTATTTTACATATTCCTTGGGGTCGATCAGCGTCCCGTCCTTCTCCACGGCGAAGTGCAGATGGGGACCCATGGTGGCCTCGGCGGCAGCGGTGCCCACATAGCCCACAATGTCACCGGCCTTCAACTGTTGGCCCTGGCTGATGGGAGGATTCTCCTGCAGGCTGCTGTAACGGGTGACGTAGCCGCCGCTGTGGGTGATGCACACGGTGGTGCCCATCAGCTCATCCTGGGTGACGGAGGTCACCTCGCCCGCGGCGGCGGTTTTCACCGCGTCGCCCTCGGCCGCCTGAATGTCCAGCCCCTCATGGGTGCGCCAGTCGGCCATGGTCTCGTCATACAAAAGCTCCGACATGCTGAACACCGTCACCGTGGTGCCGTCCAGCGGGGACACCACCTGGGGCAGCAGCTGGGCGGCGGCCTCCACAGGCGGCTCTTCCTCCTCCGGCTCCTCTTGTGCGGGCAGATCGGGCTTCACCGGCGTTACTACCGGGGGCTTTACGTCCACCACCGGCTGGTTGGCGGATGCCTGCTGGGTGGGCGCTTTGCGGTTCGTTACCAGATATCCCGTCACACCGGCGGCCACCACGCACAGCGCCAGCGCGATGTAAAGGGCGCGGCGGTGCTGTTTCATAAATTCCATAGCTTCTCCTTTCACCGGAGGCGTCTCCGATGGCCGCCTGTTACGGCCGGCGGCCGGCCGGAATGAAAAAATGACCTCTGCCGCCTATTTTGGACGGACAGAGGTCATTTTATACATTTTTACAGGATTTGGTGAAAGGAGTGTTTTCAGTTATCGAATTCGCCCTTCAGGTCGCGGCCCATCAGCATGCGGATGGCCTCGTGGGGGTCGCCGTTTTCATAGAGGATGTGATATACCGACTGGCAGATGGGCAGCTCCACGCCGTACTGCTTTCCCAGCTGCACCAGCGCCTTGACGGTATAGTAGCCCTCGGCCAGCTGGGTGTAGGGCTTGCCCTGCACGAAGCACTCGCCGAACTGCCGGTTGTGGCTGTAAGGGGAGAACACCGTGGCCTCATAGTCGCCCAGATGGCACAGTCCGTAGGCGGACAGCTCGTTGCCGCCCATGGCCTTGATGAGACGGGCCACCTCGCGGGTGCCGCGGCTCATCAGCGCACCCTTCAGCGTCACCAGTCCCGCGCCGTCCAGAAAACCGGCGGCAATGCCCACCACGTTCTTGGCCGCCGCGCCCACCTCGTTGCCCAGCAGGTCGTTGCCGTAGTAGAAGCGGATCAGATCGCTGGAGAATTCCTTCACCAGCCGCTGCTTGACCTGCTGATCCTCGCTGTCAATGACCATGCAGTTGGGTACGCCGCGGTAGAACTCCTGCACATGGCCCGGCCCCAGCCACACGGCGATGGCGTTGGAATCGTCCAGATACTCCCGGGCCACCTGGCTCAGCCGCTCGCCGGTGCCGATCTCCAGACCCTTCATGCACAGCGTGAAGATCTTGTCCCGCGGCGTCATGGCCCGCAGCTCCTCCATCAGGCCCCGCAGGCTCTGGGAGCCGATGGAGATGATAATGACCTCTGCGTCCTTCACGCAGGAGAGGTCGGTGGACAGCGTGATGGATTCCGGCAGCGTCAGCAGGTCATTGCTGCGCGTTTCCAGAAACCGCTGCATCCGGGCGGAGCCGGAGCGGCCGTACAGCGTGACGTGATGACCGGTGCGGTCCAGATACCATGTGATCAGCGAGCCCCAGCGCCCGCAGCCGATGACGGTGATATTCATGTATGTGGTTCCTCCTGAGTTGAGGGAATGATGAAATGGTGTTGTGGTATATTGAGGGGCGGACAGAGTCGTCCGCCCCTACAAAAGCCTCGCAGAGTTCGCGGCGCGGACGCCGCGAAAAAATGCAATCATTTTTCTGACGACATGTGCGTCAGAAAAATTCTTCTCGGCCGCAAGTGTGTCCGAAGGACGCGCGCGGTCGGCCGCAAACCTTTTGGCAGAAAAGTCGCAAGACTTTTCGCCAGTTATCTTACGATCAGCGTCCGTCCATCCATCTCCGGCGGGCAGGCCAGACCCAGCACGTCCAGAATGGTGGGGGCGATGTCGGCCAGACGGCCGGTGCGCAGCTCGCTGCCAGCGCCGCACAGGATGAAGGGCACCAGATTGGTGGTGTGGGCGGTCATGGGGCTGCCGTCGGGCTGCTTCATATCCTCGGCGTTGCCGTGGTCGGCGGTGATCATGGCGATGCCGCCCATTTTCAGCGTGGCATCCACCACCTTGCCCACACAGGTGTCCACGGTCTCTACCGCCTTGATGGCGGCCTCCAGCACGCCGGTGTGGCCCACCATGTCGCAGTTGGCGAAGTTCAGGATGATCACGTCATAGGCGCCGGACTCGATGCGCTCCACGCACTTGTCGCACACCTCAAAGGCGCTCATTTCCGGCTGGAGGTCGTAGGTGGCCACCTTGGGGGAGGGCACCAGCACCCGATCCTCGCCGGGGTACTGCTTTTCTACGCCGCCGTTGAAGAAGAAGGTGACGTGGGCGTACTTCTCCGTCTCGGCAATGCGCAGCTGGGTCATGCCCATGCTGCTGAGGTACTCGCCCAGACCGTTCTTCACCGCCACACGGGGCCATGCCACCAGCACATTGGGCATGGAGGCGTCATACTCGGTGTTGCACACATAGGTGGTGGGGAAGAACTCCCGCTGGAAGCCGTCAAAATCGGGATCCACAATGGCGCGGGTGATCTCACGGGCGCGGTCGGGACGGTAGTTGAAGAAGATGACGCTGTCGTTGTCACCGATGGTACCCTCCTTGTCGCAAACCACAGGCTCCACGAACTCGTCGGTGACGCCATTGGCGTAGGACTTGGCCACGGCGTCCACGGGATCGGGGTTCTGCACGCCCTCACCGTAGACCATGGCGTCATAAGCCATCTGCACGCGCTCCCAGCGCTTGTCGCGGTCCATGGCGTAGTAGCGGCCCATCACCGTGGCGATCTTGCCCACGCCCAGCTGGGCGCACTTGTTCCGCAGTTCCTCCACGAAGCCCTTGCCGCTGGTGGGGGACACGTCGCGGCCGTCCAGGAAGCAGTGGACATAGACCCTGGTAAGACCCTTGTTCTTTGCCATCTGCAGCAGGGCGAACAGGTGCTGGATGTGGGAGTGTACGCCGCCGTCGGACAGCAGGCCGTACAGATGCAGGCTGCTGCCGTGCTTCAGACAGTCGTCCATGGCCTTGTTATAGGCCTCGTTTTTGAAGAAGCTGCCGTCGTCGATGGCACGGCTGATGCGGGGCAGATCCTGAAATACCACCCGGCCGCCGCCGATGTTGGTGTGTCCTACCTCGCTGTTGCCCATCTGCCCGGCGGGCAGACCCACGTCCAGTCCGCTGGCGGACAGGGTGGTGTGGGCGTATTCCTTGAACAGCCGGTCAAGCACCGGCGTGTTGGCCAGCGTTACGGCGTTGTCGTCGCTGGCGGGAGCCAGGCCGAAACCGTCCATGATGATCAGCGTAGTCGGTGTCTTGTTCATGACAGAACCTTCCTTTCTCGCGGTATGTCAGTCCTGATTGGCAGCGTTGATGATCTCCACAAATTCGGCGGGCTTCAGGCTGGCGCCGCCGATCAGACCGCCGTCGATATCGCTCTGACCCAGCAGCTCCGCCGCGTTGGAGGGCTTCATGGAGCCGCCGTACTGGATGGTGATGGAGCGGGCGATGCGGGCGCCGTACAGGTGGCGCACGGTGGTGCGGATGAAGGTGCAGACCTCGGCGGCCTGCTCGGCGGTGGCGGTCTTGCCGGTGCCGATGGCCCATACCGGCTCATAGGCGATGACGCACTTGCGCAGCTTCTCGGCAGGAACACCGGCCAGCGCGGACTTTACCTGCAGGGCGATCAGCTCCATGGTGATGCCCAGCTCACGCTGCTCCAGCGTCTCGCCCACGCAGATGATGGGATGCAGGCCCGCGTCCAGCGCGGCCAGCGCCTTCTTGTTGACGGTGAAATCGGTCTCGCCGAAGTACTGGCGGCGCTCGGAGTGACCGATGATGACGTACTTCACGCCCAGATCCTTCAGCATCTCGGCGGACACCTCACCGGTGTAGGCGCCGGACTTCTCATAGAACACGTTCTCAGCGCCCACGGACACCCGCAGATCCTTGAAGGCGCGGATGGCGGTGGAGATGTTCACGGAGGGGACGCACACCACCACGTCGCACCACTTGGCCTTGGGCATGATGGCCTTCAGTTCTTCGGCAAACTTCTTGGTCTCGCTGGCGGTCATGTTCATCTTCCAGTTGCCGGCGATAATGGTCTTGCGATATCTGCGATTCATGTTTTTAAACTCCTCTATCTATTTCAAATGATCATGAAAAATTATATTTCAATCATTTTTCCGGCGGCGTGAACGTCGGAAAAATACCGCGATCCAGCCGCCCGGGGCGGCGTCACCAGTCCGCAGACTGGTGGGGGGGATCTAAAGGGGGGATGAAATCCCCTCTTTATTTATCTAAGAGGCATGCCACGCCGGGCAGCTCCAGACCCTCCAGAAATTCCAGAGACGCGCCGCCGCCGGTGGAGATGTGGGTGATCTTGTCAGCGAAGCCCATCTGCTCCACGGCCGCCGCGCTGTCGCCGCCGCCCACGATGGTGACAGCGCCGCTGTCGGCCAGGGCCTGGGCCATGGCACGGGTGCCTGCGGCAAAGTTCTCGAACTCAAACACGCCCATGGGGCCGTTCCATACCACGGTGCCCGCGCCCTTCACGGCGTCGCAGAAGGTCCTGGTGGTATCGGGGCCGATGTCCATGCCCTCGTAGTCGGCGGGGATGTCCATGGTGCTGACCACCATGCGCTTGGCGTCGTTGGAGAAGCTGTCGGCGGCCACGGTATCGGTGGGCAGCAGCAGCTTCACGCCGTTCTTCCTGGCCTTTTCGATCATCTCCAGCGCATAGTCCAGCTTGTCGTTCTCGCACAGGCTCTTGCCGATTTCGCCGCCCTGGGCCTTGGCAAAGGTGTAGGCCATACCGCCGCCGATGATGATGGTGTCGGCCTTGTCCAGCAGATTGCGGATCACGCCCAGCTTGTCGCTGATCTTGGCGCCGCCCAGCACCGCCACGAAGGGCCGCTTGGGATCGTCCAGCGCCTTGCCCATGATCTCCAGCTCCTTGGCCACCAGCAGGCCGGACACGGCGGGCAGGAAGGCCGCCACACCGGCGGTGGAGGCGTGGGCGCGGTGCACGGTGCCGAAGGCATCGGACACATACAGCTCCGCCATAGAGGCCAGCTCCTTGGCGAATTCGGGGTCGTTCTTCTCCTCGCGGATGTCGAAGCGCAGGTTCTCCAGCAGCATGATCTCGCCGCCCTTCAAGGCCGCGGCCTTGGCCTTGGCGTCCTCGCCCACGATATCTCTGGCGAAAATGACCTCGCGGCCCAGCAGCTCACTGAGGCGCTTTGCCACGGGGGCAAGGCTCAGCTTTTCCTTCCACTCGCCCTTGGGCTTGCCCAGATGGGAGCAGGCGATGACCGCCGCGCCCTTGTCCAGCAGATAGCGGATGGTGGGCAGCGCCGCCACGATGCGCTTGTCGCTGGTGATCTCGCCGGTGGCCTTGTCCTGGGGTACGTTGAAATCGCAGCGCAGCAGGATCTTCTTGCCCGCCACATCCACGTCCATGATGGTTTTCTTGTTGTAGTTCATCGTTCACGTCTCCTTTACAAGCGTGTTGTTATCGTTCCGCCATCTCACCCACGCCCGTCAGGCCGGGAAAGCCGTTCTGACGCAGCGCCTCGTAGGTGAGGATGGCAACAGAATTACTGAGGTTCAGGCTGCGGGCATCGCTGCGCATGGGCAGCCGGATGCACCGGTCATAGTGGGCCATGCGGAAAACCTCCGGCAGGCCCGCCGTCTCCTTGCCGAAGAACAGCCAGCAGTCGGGAGAGAACCGGGCTCCGGTGTAGTCCTGCGGCGCCTTGGTGGTGGCCAGCCACAGATCGGCCAGCGCCTCGGGATGCCGTTGGAACAGATCGTCCAGCCCGTCGTAGTCCCGCACCTCCACCAGATGCCAGTAGTCCAGACCGGCCCGCTTCACGGCCCGGTCGGAGATATCAAAGCCCAGGGGGCGGACAAGATGCAGGCGGCTGCCGGTGGCGGCGCAGGTGCGGGCGATATTGCCGCAGTTCTGCGGGATCTCCGGCTCTACCAGCACGATGTTCAGCATGACTTTTCCACCCCTCTATCAAAAGCTTACCTAGTATAAAGCAAATCTTCCGGAAATTCAACATCAAAATTATTAAAAAAGAGGATTTTCTCATTAAAATATTGGTTTTAAACACTGATTTTTCGGGAAAACCGGTCTTTCTCCCTTTTCTCCCATTTTTCGCGGCGGCCCCGGCGAAAAGTTGTTGGAAATTCTCTGCGAAAACACTGGATTTTCCCGCAGGATATGTTATACTATCCATTAGAAGAAATGTTGTCATCTCTTTTCAGGGGGTGTTTTCCAATGGATCACAATCTGGCGATCATTGATCTTCGCGCCGGCGGTGCCGGCGCTGATACCGCTATCAAACCGCTGATGCTGCATACAATACTCTTTTGCCCCGTTATCCGGTGGGTGTGTCAGGAGTTATTGCCCTGCGGCGTCGGGCGGTTTTTTGTTGTCTGCGATGAGGAATGGCGGGAGGAGACTGCCGGGGTCTTGCAGGGCATCGGCGGCG
Organism: uncultured Oscillospiraceae bacterium; assembly: GCA_934565655.1. Lineage (GTDB taxonomy): Bacteria > Bacillota > Clostridia > Oscillospirales > Oscillospiraceae > Vescimonas. The sequence goes on along the minus strand of CAKTIE010000002.1, from coordinate 134,086 downwards.
TGACCTTCCATGACAGGTTGGAGGAAGCGCTTTCCGCCGCCGAGGGCGAGGTGATCGTCGTTCCCGGCGCGGTGGTGCCTGTGTGGGGCGAGGGGAACCGCGCCGTCTATACCGCCGACGCCGCGCTGCTGCGCACCCGTCTGGCGGAGGGCCTGACGCTGGGCGACTGCCCGGCGGAGGCCGAGGGCGTCCGCCAGCTGTGGCAGAGCCCCAGCATCGCGCCGTCCTTCCTGCCGGTGACCGACGCCGCCCAACTGCAGGCGGCCATGCCCGCCGCCCGGGAGCTGCTGATGCGGCGGCTGGCCATGAACGGCGTCACCGTCATCGACCCCGATAATACCTATGTGGATCCCCGCTGCGCCGTGGCGCCGGGCGTGACGCTGCTGCCGGGGACGATCCTGCGGGGCCATACCGTCATCGGCAGGGACTGTGAGATCGGCCCCAATGCCATGATCCGGGACTGCGTGGTGGGCGAGGATACCACCGTCAACGCCAGCCAGCTGAACGAAAGCACCATCGGCAGTCACACCACCGTGGGGCCCTTCGCCTATGTGCGGCCCGGCTGCGCCGTGGGCGACCACTGCCGCATCGGCGATTTCGTGGAGCTGAAGAATTCCCGGTTGGATGAGGGCACCAAGGTCAGCCACCTTACCTATGTGGGCGACAGCGACATCGGCAAGCGGGTCAACTTCGGCTGCGGCACCGTCACCACCAACTATAACGGCCTGAAAAAGTTCCGCTGCACCGTGGGGGACGATGTGTTCCTGGGCTGCAACACCAACCTGATCGCCCCGGTCACCGTCGGGGATGGGGCGTATACCGCCGCCGGCTCCACCATCGACAAGGATGTGCCCGCCGGGGCGCTGGCCGTGGCCCGCGCGCGGCAGGAGAACAAGCCCGGCTGGGCCGCCCGGTTCTTCAAGAACAAGAAAAAGTAAAAATTTACATAAAAAATAAACAGAAAGAGAGGATGTTTCACCATGATTTCTCACGGCAAGGACATCAAAATTTTCACCGGCAACGCCAACCCCGCTCTGGCACAGGAGATCTGCAAGATCATCGGTACCAAGCTGGGCGAGGCAGAGGTCAAGAGCTTCGCTGACGGCGAGGCTTCCGTCTCTCTGTACGAGACCGTCCGCGGCAGCGACGTGTTCCTGATCAACTCCACCTGCAAGCCTGTCAACGACAGCCTGATGGAGCTGCTGATCATGATCGATGCCTGCAAGCGCGCCAGCGCCGGCCGCGTCACCGCGGTGATCCCCTACTTCGGCTATGCCCGCCAGGACCGCAAGGCCAAGAGCCGCGATCCCATCTCCGCCAAGCTGGTGGCCAACATGCTGACCGCCGCCGGTGCCGACCGGGTGCTGACCATGGACCTGCACGCCAGCCAGATCCAGGGCTTCTTTGATATCCCCGTGGATAACCTGCTGGGCAACCCCGTGTTCGTGGACTACTACGCCAAGAAGTTCGGCGAGAAGTGCGAGAACATGGTGGTGGTGTCCCCCGACGTGGGCAGTGTGGCCCGCGCCCGCACCTTCGCCCAGAAGCTGCACATGAACCTGGCCATCGTGGACAAGCGCCGCCAGAAGGCCAACCAGTGCGAGGTCATGAACGTGATCGGCGACGTGGAAGGCAAGGACTGCATCCTCTTTGACGACATGGTGGATACCGCCGGCAGCATCTGCAACGCCGCCAAGGCCATCGTGGAGGTAGGCGGCGCCAACAGCGTGTACGCCTGCGCCAGCCACGGCGTCCTGTCCGGCCCCGCTCTGGAGCGCATCAACAACAGCGTCATCAAGGAGATGGCCCTGCTGAACACCATCCCCGAGGAGATGGGCAAGGGCTGCGACAAGATCAAGTATCTGTCTGTGGCGCCCATGTTTGCCGAGGCCATCGAGCGCATCTATCAGGAGATATCCATCGCCAAGCTGTTCAACTGAGACTTTTCAAATCGAATATAAGGTGCTATAATAGGGGAACTGCGCATTGCAGTTCCCCTATTCTTCGCGGGGAACGAGACCATAGATAAAGGAGGGACGCGCCTTGTTTTTCAATCGCAACCAGAGCGGCGGCGTCAACTGGATACTGGTGGGGCTGGGCAATCCCGGCAAGCAGTACGAGAGCACCCGCCACAACATGGGCTGGCTGGCGCTGGACAGCCTGATGGAACAGGAAAAATTCACCCTGCCCAAGCTGCGCTTCAAGGCGTGGACGGGTATTTTTGAGAAGGACGGCAATAAAATACTGGTGATGAAGCCCCAGACCTATATGAACCTCTCCGGCGAATCGGTGGGGGAGGCCGCCCGGTTCTATAAAGTCCCGGCGGATCATGTGGTGGTGATCTCCGACGATGTGTCGCTGCAGGTGGGCAAGCTGCGCATCCGCAAGGGCGGCAGCGCCGGCGGCCATAACGGCCTGAAGAACATCATCGCCCATCTGGGCACCGATCAGTTCCCACGCATCAAGGTGGGGGTGGGCATGCCGGAGCATCCGGATCACGAGATGATCGACTGGGTCATCGGCAAGCCCAAGGGCGACGAGGCCAAGCTGCTGCGCGAAACGCTGAACCGTGCCGCCAACGCGGCCCTGTGCCTGATGAAGGAAGGCCCCGACAAGGCCATGAACAAATTCAACGGGTAAAAAGCTTCGCAGAATTTGCGCCGCGCACGGCGCAAAAAATTTCAATCATTTTTCTGACGTCGGTGCGTTAAAAAATATGCCAGTGGCATATTTTTAGCACCCGATCTCGGCGGCTATGCCGCCGTAGTATCCATCTTGATTTGCATGGAACTATCACAGGTGCGCGCAGCCGACCGCAAACCTTTTGGCAGAAAAATCGTAAGATTTTTCGCCAGCTACTCGAAAGGAGGGGAGATATGAACGGTCTTTTGAAGGAACTGCTGACCATGCCGGAGGCCCGCGCGCTGCTGGACAGCACGCTGCGGGGCGATAAGCCGCTGGTCACCGGCGTATCTCCCGTCCATCGCGCCATGCTGGCGGCCGCCATCTGTCAGGAGACGGGCCGCCCCATGCTGGCGCTGTGCGGCGACGAGACGGAGGCCCTCCGCCTGTGCGGCGACCTCCGCGCCCTGACGGGCCGCCAGGTGACGCTGCTGCGGCGGCGTGACTGGCAATTGCGGCCCTCGGCTGCGGCCAGCCGCAGCTGGGAGCATCAGCGTCTGGCGGCGCTGTACGCCATGGCGTCGGACAAAGCGCCCATCGTGGTGGCCGCCGTGGACGCGGCGGTGCAGCGGTGCATCCCCAAAGAGGTGCTGCTGGAAGCCGCCATCCCCCTGAAAACCGGCGAAAGCTATCCGGTGGAGGAGCTGACGGCGGGGCTGATCCGCGCGGGCTACGTCCGCTGCCAGCAGGTGGAGGGCCCCGGCCAGTTCGCTCTGCGGGGCGGCATACTGGACGTGTTCTCTCCCGCCATGGAGCAGCCGGTGCGCTGCGAATTCTGGGATGACGAGCTGGACGCCATGGGCGTGTTCGATGTGACCACCCAGCGCCGTGTCCATAACCTGAACGAGACGCTGCTGCTGCCCGCAGGAGAGGTGCTGCCCTTCCGCGGGGCGGACACGGCGGAGAAGGCCGCCGCCGCGCTGGAGGCGGCAGGGAAGCGGCTGAAAAAGAAGGAACAGGCCCAGCCGCTGCTGCGGCAGCTGGAGAGTGACGCCGCGGCGCTGCGGCAGGGCATGGCGCCCGGCGGCAGCGACCGGTATTTGGCGGCGGTGTACCCGGAAAAAACCACGGCGCTGGACTACCTGCCGCAGGACGCCGTGATCTGCGTCTGCGAGGGCGGACGGGTCAGCGAGGGCCTGAAGGGCTGGCTGTGGCAGCTGAAGGAGGACGTGGCCGCCGCGGCGGAAAACGGCTTTATGGCCCCGGCCATGGGAGAGCTTTCCCTGACGGAGGGCGAGACGGCGGCCCGCCTGGCCCGCTTCGCCTTGTGTCAGATGGACAGCCTGCCCACCAGCCGGTATCTGCTGCCGCCGGGTGAGCTGCTGCAGATCTCCGCCCGCCAGCTGAGCACCTACGGCGGCTCGCTGGAGACGGCGGCCGGTGATATGGAGCACTATCTCACCGCCGGCTACCGGGTGGTGGTGCTGTGCGGCGGTGAAGTCCGCGCCCGCAACATGCAGGAGCTGCTGCGGAGCCGGGATATCACAGTGGCGCTGTCGCTGGAGGGCAGTACACTGCCTCGGCCGGGACAGGCGGCCATCCAGCTGGGCGCGGTCAGCGCGGGAAGCGAATGGCCATCGCTGAAGCTGGCGGTGCTGACGGAGGGCCAGCTGACGGAGAGCGTCAGCGGCAAAAAGGGCAAGGCCCGCCGCGTCAAGGACAGCAATCGCCAGAAGCTGCAGTCCTATACCGACCTGACCCCCGGCGATCTGGTGGTGCATGCCCACCACGGCATCGGCCGCTTTGTGGAGATGCTGCGCCTGCCGGTGGATGGAGTGGAAAAGGACTATATCAAGATCGCCTACGCCGGGAGCGACTGCCTGTATGTACCGGCCACATCGCTGGATCTGGTCAGCAAGTACATCGGTGCTGGCGGCGGCGAGGACGGGGAGAAGCCCGCCAAGCTCAATAAGCTGGGCGGCACCGAGTGGGCCAAGACCACCTATCGGGCCAAGGCCGCCGCCAAGGAGCTGGCGGCGGGGCTGATCCAGCTATATGCCCAGCGGCAGCGGCAGCCGGGCTTCGCCTTTTCGCCTGACAGCCCGTGGCAGCGGGAGTTCGAGGACGCCTTCGACTATGAGGAGACCGGCGACCAGCTGCGGGCCATCGAGGAGATCAAGGGCGACATGGAAAAGCCCGCCCCCATGGATCGTCTGCTGTGCGGCGACGTGGGCTACGGCAAGACGGAGGTGGCCCTGCGGGCCGTGATGAAGTGTATTCTGGACGGCAAGCAGGCGGCCATTCTGGTACCCACCACCGTGCTGGCCCAGCAGCATTACGTCACCGCCCAGAACCGCTTCCGCTCCTTCCCGGTAACGGTGGAGGTGCTGTCCCGGTTCCGCACCCCCAAGCAGATCAAGCAGGTGCTGGAGCGGGTGAAGGCAGGCCGGGTGGATCTGCTGATCGGCACCCACAAGCTGCTGAACAAGAGCGTGGAGTTCAAGGATCTGGGCCTTCTCATCATCGACGAGGAGCAGCGCTTCGGCGTCACCCACAAGGAGAAGCTGCGGGAGCGGGCCCGGCAGGTGGACACCCTGACCCTGTCCGCCACGCCTATTCCCCGAACGCTGAACATGGCCCTGTCCGGTATCCGGGACATGAGCACCATCGAGGAGCCGCCCCAGGATCGCCAGCCGGTGCAGACCTATGTGCTGGAGCACGACTGGGGCGTGATCGCTGAGGCCATCCGCCGGGAGCTGGATCGGGGCGGACAGGTCTATTACCTTCACAACCGCGTGGAGAACATCGAAAACACCGCCGGACGGCTGCGGCAGCTGCTGGGGGAGGAGACGGCCATTGCCACCGCCCATGGCAAGATGGGCGAGCGGGAGCTGAGCCACGTCATGCAGCAGATGGCCGACGGCGAGATACAGGTGCTGGTATGCACCACCATTATCGAGACCGGCATCGACATCCCCAATGTGAATACCCTCATCATCGAGGACGCCGACCGGATGGGGCTGAGCCAGCTGCACCAGATCCGGGGCCGTGTGGGCCGTTCCGGACGGCGGGCCTACGCCTACCTTACCTACCGCACCGGCAAGGTGCTCAGCGAGGTGGCCAGCAAGCGGCTGTCCGCCATCCGGGAATATGTGGAGTTCGGCAGCGGCTTCCGCATCGCCATGCGTGATCTGGAGATCCGTGGCGCGGGCAACCTGCTGGGGCCGGAGCAGTCCGGCTATATGATGTCGGTGGGCTATGACATGTACCTGAAGCTTTTGAACGACGCGGTGCTGGAGCAGCAGGGCAAGCGGGCGGAGATCCCGCCGGAGTGCGCCGCCGACCTGACGGTGTCGGCCTATATTCCGGAGCGGTATGTGCCTGCGGCGGAGCAGCGGATGGATCTTTACCGCCGCATCGCCGCCATCCGCACCAACGAGGATGCCGCGGAGCTGACCGACGAGCTGCTGGATCGCTACGGCGACGTACCCCCGGCGGTCAGTGCGCTGCTGGACGTGGCGCTGCTGCGGTCGGCGGCGGCAAAGGCCGGTATCTGCGACATCACCCAGCGGGGGACGCAGCTGGTGTTTTCCTTCGGCCCCCGGCCGGATATCGCCGCCGTGGCCGCCGTGTGCGGCATGGCGTCCTATCGCCAGCGCTTACAGCTGAGCGCCGCGGCCCAGCCGAAGCTGACGTTGTATTTACAGCCCAAGGAGGATGCCCTCTCCGCCGCCGGAAAGCTGGTGGAGGAGCTGGCATTGCAGCACACAGAAAATACAGGCGGCACGCCTGACAAGGAGGAACAAGCATGAAAAAAGAAACCTTTCACCTGATCATTCGCTTTCTGGTGGGTCTGGCGGCGTCGCTGCTGATCTGTTCCGGTATGATCATGACGGAGAAGATCGGCAGCAATAAGCCGCTGATCCAGCAGGCCAGCGGCCTGAAGGGCACCGAGACCGTCATGACCGTGGACGGCGAGCCGGTCACCGCCGAGGAGTATCTGTATCTGGTCTCCTACACCGCCCAGTCGCTGACCTATTACGGCGTCACCGATCTGAACATGGAGCTGGGTGAGGGCTATACCGCTGCCGATTATGTACGGGAGCAGGCGGAGTCCCAGGCGGTGCAGCAGGCGGTGGTCCGCAAGTGGGCCAAGGATATGAACGTGACCCTGACGGAGGAGGATCAGGCGGCCATACAGGCACAGAAGGACGCCTACGGCGCGGATCTGGAGAAGGCGCTGAAGATCAACGGTATCAGCGAGGCCCAGTATGACCAGCTGATGAGCACCTCCGCCCTGTATAAGAGCCTTTATGCCGCCTACTGCGGCGCGGACGGCGAGATGCGTCCCAGCGACAGTGACCTGGCCGCTTTGGCGGAGGATCACGGCCTGATGACCGCCGACGTGCTGTTCATCAGCACTGCTGAGCTGGATGACGCTGCCAAGACCGACGCCAAAGCTCTGATGGAGGACTATGCCCGCCAGCTCGCCGCCGCTGAGGATAAGGCTGCCGCCTTTGCCGCGCTGGAGGCAGGGGAGAACGTGACCGTCAGCGCCGGTGTCACCTATGACGGCTGCGAGGAGACCACGCTGAACACGGCGCTGGCCGCGCTGGCGGAGGATGAGGTCAGCGGCGTCATCGAGGATGAGAGCGGCTATTATGTGGCGCTGCGCCGTCCCACGGATCTGAATACCGCGGCGGAGCTGGCCTTCGGCGAGGATATGTCCGCCCGCATAGCCAACGCCCAGGTGGAGCACAATGACGCGGTGTACGGCAGGATCGACGTGGCCGCTTACTACACCCGGTTCTCCGCCGCCCAGCAGAAGCTGTATACCCAGCTGACGGAGGCCCAGGGCTGACCGAAGGTTGGTCGATTTGACGAAAAATGAGTGACTTTCCTGACACGAATCACGATTTTTTCACAAAAAATCATTTTTGGATTGACATATGTTAAAAAATTAACTATGATAGTACCACTGGAACACATCAGTGTACTGTATATTTTTCCAACAATCATTTTAGGAGGAACTATCATGAAGGATCTGTACGTTGTCAACTGCTGCCGTACCGCCATCGGCTCCTTTGGCGGATCCCTGAAGAACACCCCCGCCGCCGATATGGGCGCCATCGTCGTCAAGGAAGCGCTGAAGCGCGCCAACGTGGCTCCCGAGAACGTGGATGAGGTCATGTTCGGCTGCATCCTGACCGCTGCTCAGGGTCAGAACGTTGCCCGTCAGGTTTCCATCAAGGCCGGTATTCCTTATTCCGTTCCCGCTTATACCGTGGGTATGGTCTGCGGCTCCGGTATGAAGTCCGTGATCGAGGGCGCCCGCTCCATCCTGGCCGGTGACAGTGACATCGTGGTCTGCGGCGGTACCGAGAACATGAGCGCCGCTCCCTTCGCCTCTCTGGATGCCCGCTGGGGCGCTCGTATGGGCGACAAGAAGCTGGTCGACACCATGATCAAGGACGGCCTGTGGGATGCTTATAACAACTACCACATGGGCACCACCGCCGAGAATATCAACGACATCTGGGGCATCACCCGCGAGGAGCAGGACGCTTTCGCCGCCGCCTCCCAGCAGAAGACCGAGGCCGCTCAGGCCGCCGGCAAGTTCGACGATGAGATCGTTGCCGTTCCCATCAAGGTCAAGAAGGAGATCGTGGAGTTCAAGAAGGACGAGTATCCCAAGGCCGGCGTCACCAAGGAAGGCATCGCCAAGCTGAAGGGCGCTTTCCCCGTGGGCCCCGAGTCCCCCAATCCCCAGGTGGTACATACCTTCGAGGTCACCGGCGCTCAGGATGCCGCTGACAAGGGCCAGCAGCGCGTGACCGCCGCCAACGCCTCCGGCATCAACGACGGCGCTGCTGCCATCGTGCTGGCCTCCGGCGAGGCTGTCGCCAAGTACGGCCTGAAGCCCATGGCCAAGCTGATCGGCTGGGGCCAGGGCGGCGTGGATCCCAAGATCATGGGCGTGGGCCCCGTTCCCGCTTCCCGTCAGGCTATGGCCAAGGCCGGCGTCACCATCGACGACATCGACCTGATCGAGGCCAACGAGGCGTTCGCTGCTCAGTCCATCGCTGTGGCCCGCGAGCTGCACTTCGACATCAACAAGGTCAACGTCAACGGCGGCGCCATCTCCCTGGGTCACCCCGTGGGCGCTTCCGGTGCCCGTATCATCGTCACCCTGCTGCACGAGATGCAGAAGCGCGACGATGCCAAGAAGGGTCTGGCTACCCTGTGCATCGGCGGCGGCATGGGCGTTGCCACCATCTTCGAGAAGTGCTGAGTGCATACTTGATGATCTGATAAAAGGAGAGGGCCAAGCCCTCTCCTTTCCTTATGCACTTCATACCCACGTTAAACTTTTTCAAAATGCAAAGAAAAGTCCTGAAATCTTGCGATTTCAGGACTTTGTTGGCGTCCTGGACTTTAATAGATATTGGGTGATATGCGTGAAAATCTTGTATTTTCAAGGGCTTCACGCTGCACTTCAGTAAAAAACTCGGATAATATCGGTCAGCCCAAACGATACCGTGCAAATTAAGGTGGGATCAAAATAGATACTGCCTTTTTCGCCTGGTTATTACATCTGACTTTGCTATGAAAAATCCGAACTATCGAGTCATCCGCTCTAATGGCGTACTTATATTATATCGTGCGTAGAGACAACATGTCAACCTAACCTTTTCATATCAAGTAGGTTTTATCGCCTAATAAGATCATTCATTCGTGGCTACTTTTGAATCTTGGCATTCACCTCGGATAAAATCGTACAGTGCCTCTGGTTCCTCAGGCACCATTCTTTCGTATTGTCGCCAGACCAAACCTGATAGTCGGGTTCTCCTTCATAGAGCCACCAACCGATATAGTCATACTGGTCCTTGACGGCCTCTTTCAGCACCATAAGGAGCACAGCGTAATACTTATTCCCGTCTCCGAAGATATAGTAGCCATCTCCCACAAGAGCAAGAGCATCGGAGAGCTTGCGGTCTATTTCTTCCTGTTCAAGAATCATCCGTAAGGCACTACAAAAGGTTTCTTTTGATATCATCTCAGATCATCCTTATGCTTAAGAAGCCATGCCTTCGCTTCTTCCATTGTTTCCGGATTCACGCACCACTCAAGGAACTGTCTGACAATGTCTTCCGGTGTTGTTTCCATCCGCGCGGTAAGTTCCCTCACCTGTTCAAGCAGATCTGCATCAACCTCGATTTTTAGCAATTCGCTGTCATCGAACCAACTGTACGGAGCCAGCACGTATTTGTCCTTGCCGTCCTGTGTCAGGACAAAGCTGACATTCTCCGTCTCAACACGCTGGCAGATCTCATCGAAGCGCTCAGATAATTCAGCGATTGGAACTCTCTCCATACCCTCCAGCGAGGGCAGTGTTTTCATATTCATCATATCTCTCCTCATCAGATTTTGTTTTATGGATCACGTTGTTTTCGACCATCTCATCGAAGGTTACCGGCTCGTAGTTGTTGATGTCCACACCCGCATTCAGCATCATTGGATTGCGTCGGATGAGCGGCCAGTAGTCTGCGTCAGTATTGGCATGAATATGGCCGTGTACCATGTAGCATCGCGCCATATGCGGCCAGGACATCATGGGGTAGTGGCACAGCGTCAACGAGTGCTTACCGTCAGAGGTATCCCGCAGCGTCCACAGCCACAGCATAGGCCGCGCGGTCAGGTTGTCTGGGTATAGGTACATTTTATTTACCTCTCATCTTCTTAAATTTGGCAAAAGAAAAGGCCACCGAAATGGTGACCTTTCTCTTTGTGCTTATTAAATTCTGTGGTCGCGCACCCATTGCAGAAGCGCGTCATAATCCATCGTTCCGGACGCCACAGCCAGTCCGACCTCCACGACTTCCTCGTTGGTACATTCAAGCCGGATGCCGTTTACCTCCAGAAACGTCAGCATGACGTACATACCGATGCGCTTGTTGCCATCCACGAAAGCATGGTTGGAGATCAGCGTATAGCCGAGCCGTGTGCCCTTCTCCTCCTTGGTGGGATAGAACTCCTGCCCGCCAAATCCGGCAAACGCATTTTCCAAGGCGGAGTCCAGCAGCGCTTCATCTCTGACGCCAATGCTGCCGCCCGTCTCCTGCGCGATAAGCTTATGCAGAAGCAGCACCTTTTCTTTTGAGAACTTGATCATTTGGCAAGCTCCAGAAAGGCAGGCTTATACTTCTTCAGTATCCGCGCGGCCACCACGTCGATTTTCTCATCATCTGTCATATCGATCACAGGCGATGTGTCCAGATCCACCAGCATATACTTGGGCCGGTTATTCTTGAAGATCACAGCCTGTCCGTTTTTCTCGGCAATACGAGTCACTCGCGAAAAGTTCTGATTGGCCTCAGAGACAGAGACGATCATATTCGTATCAATTGTCATAGCGAACACCTCCTACGTCTATTATACGCAGATGTAGGTAAAAATCAACCTACAATTTTGGCAACGGTATTCCCTGACAGTGACACAAAAAGTAACGCCGCGATTGCGGCGCTGCTCTTGCTTTACTCCACCGCGTCGGCGGCGTCGTTCAGCTCCCGTTCGATAAGGCCCAGGATGAAATCCTTCTGCTTCAGGCCGTTCCGGGCGAGGTAGTCCTTCAGTCGCTCGAAGAGCTCCTCCGGTACCTGAAAGGCGATGGTGCGGGTGTTTGTGTTCATAGTCCTTGCTCCTCCTTCAAAATGTTCTGTGAGTATGGCTTCGATGTACGCGCCCAGCGTTTGGCCACGCTGTTCCTGTTCCTGCCGCACCCGTTGGTGCAGGGCTTCCGGAATGGGGGCGCAGAGATTTTTCGTGGTTCCCATTTTATTGGCTCCTTTCCGCCTCCCGCGAGGCAAGCAAAGCATAGCCCAAACACCGCGGCAAAGCTATTGACAAGTACAACGAGAATGTAAGCGCAAACGAAGCAGAATGGACAAGTTATTCCACGCTCTCACTCTCCCTTATGGTATCCGCCATGCATTTCATCACGAAATCCACGCAGGGAATGGCCACGCTGTTGCCCAGCGCCTTATAGCGGGCGCTGTCAGACGCGCCGGGGATATCCGTCCAGCCATCGGGAAAACCTTGCAGTCGTTCGCACTCCAGCGGCGTCAGACGGCGGATAAGGAGAAACGGCAGATCTTTGTCACAGGCAGGCTCACAGGTGTAGAGATCCATGACGCATTTGCCCTGATCCACATACTGATTCCCCACGCCCTTTGCATCTCCGCTGCACAGTGCGCCGACCACATCTGAGGTGCAGCACACCGCGTGGCGATCCATGGTATTCAGGGTGTACATCACGTTTTTCTGATACCCGATGCCGTTGCCGCCGTTCTCCGGCTTGCGGTCGATGGCGTTGCCGGTGATGCAGTAGATCGGCTCCTCTACCAGCGGCACATTGTTGCCGCCCGTCCCATAGCGGGCCGACATGGTGGGAGCCACATCACCCACCTGATGATACCGGGCGTCGATACCGTGATTTTCAAACACCAGCGGCTGGTGACCATGCTCCTGTGCCCGCAGCGTACCGGTCATATCCTCGGACAGCTCCATGACCTGTCCGCCCTGATCGTTGATGCACAGCACAGAGGGCATACTGTTGCCACCCGCGCTGCCCTTCAGCGTCGGAGTGACCTCCTCGCTGTAGCCGATGCCACCGGCAGTCGCACCCGCGCCTGCGGAGAAGCTGGCCACAAAGGTCTGCTGCTTCATGCCCGGCTGTGCGCCCAGCGCACCGGCCTTGTCGCCCAGATCACGGACTTCATCCCGCTGGTTGGCCGCAAACGCCACCGGCGCACCGGCAGTCTCGCCCAGGTCGATGCCCTCGTCCCGCTGGTTGATGTGGTAGGCTTTCAGAAGGCCCAGCCGAAGCAGCGTCACCAGATCGGCCATGCGCAGGCCGCTTTGCAGCTCAAGCGCCTCCCGCAGCGTATCCGGCAGCACCTTACCGCGTTTTCTGGCCCTACGGAGGATGCCCAGACAGGCTTTCCGGCTCAAAAAGTATCTGCGATGAGGATGGGGCTCCAAAATCCGCCACAAGGAAGATCCTCTGGCGACTCTGGGGCACACCCCAGTATTGAGCGTCGAGGACTCGCCAACAAAGGGAGCTAAGAGCTCCCAATATGGCTGCCCCAGAATATTGCCAACCCCAGGGATGACTTTGAGGAACATATAAGCCCGGTAGACCAATTCGGAGCGTTTCTTCCAGGACGCGCCGGAAGTCCTCGCCTTTGTTGGAGGAGAACGCGCCGGGGACGTTTTCCCAGCACATGAACCGGGGTCGAACATGGAGACCTGATCGCCCTCGAAGTAAGTCTGCATCTCGCATCTCCTTGATGATCCGAATCTGTTCCATGAAAAGGCCGGAACGCTCACCGGCCAATCCGGTACGCGGCCCGGCCACAGATAAATCCTGACAGGGGCTGCCGCCGCAGATGATGTCCACCGGCGGCAGCAAAGCCCCATTCAGTTTTGTGATGTCACCATAGTGGAGCATCCCAGGCAGGCGCTCCATGGTAACGCGAATGGGGAACGGTTCGATCTCGCTGGCCCATAACGGCACGATCCCGTTGTGGATAGCAGCAAGCGGGAAGCCTCCGATACCATCGAAAAGGCTCCCCATCGTGATGATCCTCATTTTACCGCCTGTACCACCGTGCGGGTCATATTGACCGCAGTCTGTGCCGTGTATACGGCGGACATAATATTGGCCCGCGTGGTGGTGTCCAAGCCGAAGGCTCCCGCGATACGGGGGATCTCACCGGCGGAGAGCATCAGGCCCAAACCCAGCAGAGCGTGATCTTTGAATACCATCAGTCCCGCCACCAGAATGGTGGCCTGCAAAAAGGCGGTCAGGCACAATCCAATGACCTGTTTACACCACTGGATGAAACCGTCCGTGTAGCCGCGGGGTACAGAGAACATATACAGGCTCCCCACGGCGATCTGGATAAGCAAAATGCCGCCGCGCTTGAGGTTGGCGAAAAATACCTTGATAATGGCGTAGGCCATAAGGATCAGGCAGAACAGCAGCATAAGACCGCTGGTGGGGGTGTTCACAAAACCGCCGAAGGGCGTCAGGTTCACAAGATTGGCGATGCTGTCCACGATACTGAAATTCTCCAGTATTTGCTTCGCCACATCGCCTATGGTGACTGTCCCGAAGCCGGTAATACCCGCGGTCAGGCTGGATTGCAGGGAGATGGCCAGCACGTACAGCCTGACCGGAAGCTGCGTGAACAGCTCCACCGCCAGGAAGCCCTTGAAGGCGTTCAGCACCGTCTCCCGCACAATTACCACGGCCACTGGAATACTCCACGCCGCACTCGAAGCAGGCTACCACCAGCCCTACGGCATACAGCGCCCAGCCCAGATAGGAGAAAAACAGCACGATGCTCTGCACCCAGCTCATGTCAAAGAGCTCGGCGCCCATGCCGCCCATCTCGGCAAAGAAATTGCCCAGAAAGCCCACGATCTGGCCGTAGAACCAGTCCAGGATCTGTCCCAGCACCGTATTTGCCACAAAGTCCCAGATAAACAATTCTCGGTTCACCTCCTCCATGCAAAAGAGAGGGCATTTCATCAGATCCCGATGATGTCCCACACATACAGCGGGGCGGTCAGGGTAAACACCAGACAGGCAAAAAGGATAGCCGGTGCGCTCCACTCAAAGTGGCCAGTTTTGCGGAAATCAAAGTATGCAAGCCCAAGTTTGGCGAAGAAAAATACGGCCAGAATCAGGTCAATGGCAGGAAATACCACGTTGTTGACCACCGTCTTGATCTGGCCGGAGGCTGTGGCCCAGGTGCTCTCCACGGCGCTGGCCACATCGCCGGTGCCGCCGCTGGTGCTTGTGGCGTAGGCCGACACGCACAGCAGGCAGCAAAGAAGCGCTGTGAGACACAGCGCCGTCATCGTTCGTTTTACAGTTTTCATGTTAACGTTCTCCTTGTCACATTGTCATTTCATTCATGGTCGGGCCTTGCTCTTGCTTCGCCGCCTGCTCCATTTCCTGCCGAAACAGTCTGACGAATCCGTCTATGATAGCGGCGTGTCCGTTGATCACGAACGACTCCCGATGCCCTATATCCTCACGGATATGAACGCTCTGACTCCACCGCCTATTGCTGGGGTGATAGCGTTCATCATAGGACTGTATCTGCAAAGTGTTGGCCAGCACAAAAGCTGTCCGGTCATAGCCGTACCGGTCAATGATGTCCCTGACGCAGTCTCTGCTCAGGTGCATCCCGTCGAAGTTCTCACGGATAGCAAGCTCGATGGCTCCGGCACAGGCGCAGTTGGCGCGGTAGTTGGCCCGCCATTGCTCCAGTTCGCCACGCTCCCGCGCCTCCTTTGCCGTGTAGGGGTACATCTCACAAGTCATAGATGATCTCCCCGTTCTCCAAATACCGCGCCAGCAGACCCTTGCAGCAGTCATTGTCCGTCAGCACAGTCAGGAGCCGTTCCGGCACCTGAGAGAGAGCGTAGTTCCCCTCGTCTACCGTCTGGCAGCGATGACAGCATGCGGGGCGGCAGGCGGCGATCAGGCCGTTCAGCAACTGGTCGAAGGCTTCCTGCATTCCCTCCAGCACGTCGATGAGCTCCAAAGCGGTCATGGCCTGTGGCATCAGCATGATAAGATGTCGGCACATATGGGCTTCCAGCGTAATGCCCGCCAGCGCCAGAGCCGCAAGCATTTCGTTGGGTATCTGAAGCCCGCGTTGATTGAATTCCATCTCACAAGTCATATTTTTCTCCTATTTTTCTTTCAGTGGGTATTGGGGTGTATGTACTAACGTACAGGCTTTCTTTCCGTTGTCGTAGTTATTGAAGAAGGATATCTGTGGTGCAAACATAGATGGATCATAGTTGGTCATAATGTACTCCTCATAACGATCCTCCTTCTTTTTTGACATACTGTTCGGTCGATCCACCTCGAAGATGAAAAAGTCATGATATAGCTCTTTGATCTCGTCTTTCTTGTTGTAGGACACGATCACAAAGCTTTTTCGCGTGGCCAGCATACAGCGTGCGTACTGATCGTGCGGAATAGGGAACGGGATGGTCGCCACGCCATATTCCGGGTGAGATGGGTTACTTAAAACTGCTCGAATCATTCTTCTGCCTCCGTCCTATTTCCTCCATATCTGTCCGCAAACAAGTCCCGTCCCGATGCCAGCAGACGATACCGTGGCGCGGGTAGGGACAGCCCTGACACCGCTCGTGCTCATTACAGAATACCGGCTCCGGTGACCTCTGCTGGTAGGGTGCTGGCTGCCGCTCATCGATCCGCCGCGCCAGCGGTCTTGTTGGTTTTCGCATATATCTCCTTTCTGGGCTGCCGCCCTTGATCTGTCCTGAAACGCAAAAAGAGCGCCGGTTCGATGGTTTTACGAAACCAACAAACCGACGCTCCAGATACCCTTCTTACTTTATTTATCGCTTTACGATTGATACTTTTATTCAAAAAATTTTTCTTGGTTTGAAGCACGAAAAGTGGTTTTTACTATATTTTAGTAAAAACCACTTTGTTTACAAAAAATTCACAATTCAGGTCATAAAAAATGGGCAGATAATCATCAGAAAACTCAGAAAATCTGCCCAAAACAGTGTATGTTGAAGTTCAAGTCCCTCCGAACGCCTATTATACAGGAATGATATCTATAAAAATCACATAAAAAACGAAGAGCAAAAAAGTCCGGAAACCGTTGGTATAACAAGGTTTGAGGGGCCGATATCTAAATCGGCCCCTCATGGTGGTTGCGGGAGAGGGACTTGAACCCCCGACCTCCGGGTTATGAGCCCGACGAGCTACCAACTGCTCTATCCCGCGATATAGAGTTTTACCGGAATTGGTGCCGGTGACCGGACTCGAACCGGTACGGTATTGCTACCGGGAGATTTTAAGTCTCCTGTGTCTACCATTCCACCACACCGGCGGATACTGGCAAGGATTAGAATACCATATTTCTTGCGCCGCGTCAACCCCTTTTTGAAATTTCTTTCCCGGAGGGAAGAAACCCACCCTTAAAACAGAAGGAGTCCGGATTTCAGGACTGGCAATCCGGAAATCAGGACTGTGACAAAAATTTGACAAACTTTGTAATGGCGGGTACAATACTGCCATACACTGAAACCGTGAAGGGAGACGTGGCATCATGCAATTCTGGAAAATGAACGGCGCGGGCAACGACTTTATCGTGGTGGACGACCGCCGGAACGCCGTGCCTGACGAGAAATGGCCGGAGATCATCCGCACCGTGTGCGAGCGGCACATGTCCATCGGCGCGGACGGCTTTATGGTGGTGAAAAACCCCACCTATGGCGGCGATTACAAGATGCTGTTCTTCAACTCCGACGGCTCCATGGGCGAGATGTGCGGCAACGGCGCACGCTGCATCTGCCGCTATGGCTACGAAAACGGCCTGGCCGGTGAGGTGCAGAAGGTGGAGACCACCGCGGGCCTTGTGACCGGCTGGCGGGTGGACAAGCGGCTGTACCGTGTGCGGCTCAACGACCCCTGCAACATGCGGCTGGACGGCACGGCGGAGGTGGACGGCACGGTCTACGACTGCGCCTATGTGGAGCTGGGCGATCCCGGCATCCCTCATGCGGCGGTGCCCATGGAAAATCTGAAGGATTACGACACCCAGGTGCTGTTCCAGCTGGGCCGTAAGCTGCGGTACTACAAGGACTTTCCCAAGGGCGCCAATGTGAACTTCTACGAGATCGTCGGCCCCGACCATGTGTATGAGCGCACCTATGAGCGAGGCGTGGAGGACTTCACCTACGCCTGCGGCACAGGCACCGGCTCCGTGGTGACGGTGCTGACCCTGCTGGGCAAGGTCTCCGGCAAAAACGTGAAGGTGGACATGACCGGCGGCCGGCTGATCATCGACGTGGAGAGGGACAGCGCGGGCCATGTGACCGATCTGTACCTGACCGGCCCCACCAATATCGTCTGCAAAGGCGAGATCACCGACGAGGCGCTGGTACTTTAAACGGTATGTAAGCAATATGCTTTACATAGAGAGAATGTAAATCAACCGCAAAACTGTTAGGAGGAGTAAAAACTAATGGAAAAGAAAGCAGTCGTCAAGAATTATATTTTCCTTGGCATCATGCTGGGCGCGATGGTCATCGGCGCTATCGTAGGCTGGCTGGCTCCCGGCGCAGCTACTGTGCTGAAGCCCTTCGGCACCGTGTTCATCAACATGATGTTCTGCGTGGTGGTTCCCCTGGTGTTCGTGTCCATCGCGGGCTCCATCGCCAATATGAAGAGCATGAAGCGTGCCGGTAAGATCATGGGCACCACCGTGGCCACCTTCGTTATCACCGGCGCTATCGCCGCCCTCATTATGTTCGTGCTGATGAAGATCTTCCCCCCGGTACTGGTTCCCTGGAACGACATCCCCTCTGAGGAAATGGGCGAGTACGCCTCCATTTCCGACATGATCGTCAACTTCTTCACCGCCAGCGACTTCGTTGGCCTGCTGACCCGCCGGGCCATGCTGCCCCTGATCGTGTTCTCCGTGCTGTTCGGCTTCGCTACCAACATGGCCGGCGGCCCCGAGACGCTGGTGGCCAAGTGGCTCAACAGCATGACCGAGGTCATGATGAAGTTCATCAAGATCATCACCTATTACGCTCCCGTGGCCTTCTTCGCCATCTTTGCCGGTCTGGTTGCCGATTACGGCCCTCAGATCGCCGGCTCCTATGGCCGCGCCATGGCGGTGTACTATCCCCTGTGCTTCATCTACATCTTCACCGCGTTCCCCCTGTTCGCCTGGTTCGGCGGCGGCAAGCACGGTATCAAGACCATGTTCAAGCACATCGCCAAGCCCGCCATCGTCTCTCTGGGCACCTGCTCCAGCGTGGCCACCATCCCCACCAACATGGAAGAGGCTGAGGCCACCGGCATCAACAAGGACGTGGCCGAGATGGTCATTCCTCTGGGCGCTACCATGCACATGGACGGCTCCTGCTTCTCCTGCGTGCTGAAGATCGCCTTCGTGTGGGGCGTGTTCGGTCAGGATATGGGCTGGGGCTCCCTGATCCCCATTGTTCTGGTGGCCGTGCTGTCCTCCGTTGGTATGTCCGGCGTCCCCGGCGGCGGCTACATCGGCGAGTACATCATCTGCTCCATCTTCTTCCCCAATCAGATGGAACTGGCCTTCCCCATCCTGGTGGCCATCGGCAACCTGGTGGATCCTCCCGCTACCATGATCAACTCCGCCGGCGACTATGTGGTCACCTACATCGTTTCCCGCTTCGTGGACGGCAAGAATTGGCTGGATAAGGCTCTGGCCAAGAAGGCTGACAAGACAGAGATCTCCGAGTAAATAACGGGCCTCTCGTTTCCTCTGCCTTACGGCGGAACGGGCCGAGGGCTGCGGTGTGGTTGAGCCGCAGTCCTCCGCCCACTCTCTTTCACAAAAATGTTTACGAAAAATCGAAATTGCACAGAATAAGACATTTAACTTCGCGTATCCGGCTCTGTGGGAGCCTTACCATACATAGGAGCAGTCTGCCTGCTGCGCAGACGCAAGAGAAAGGAAAAAGCTATGATCTGTGAGAATATCTCCATCGGCGCCAACGGCCACCTGCTTTTCGCGGGACAGGATACCGTCGAGCTGGCCAAGGAGTACGGCACGCCGCTGTATCTGATGGATGAGGACTATATCCGCCATCAGTGCCGCGTATATCAGAACGCCTTCAAGAAGCATTTCGGTCCTACCAGCCGTCCTCTGTACGCCAGCAAGGCCAACTCCTTCAAGCGCATTTATGAGATCATGAAGGAGGAGGGCATGGGCATCGACGTGGTGTCCTCCGGCGAGATCTACTGCGCGCTGCAGGCGGGCTACGATCTGTCCCACGCCTATTTCCACAGCAACAACAAGACCGACACGGATATCGTCTACGGCATGGACAACCATGTGGGCTACTTCGTGGCCGACAACGTGGAGGAGATCAAGGCCATCGAGGCTGAGGCTGCCCGCCGCGGCATCCGCCAGAAGGTGCTGCTGCGTCTGACCCCCGGCATCGATCCCCACACCTACGAGGCCATCGCCACCGGCAAGGTGGACAGCAAGTTCGGCTCCGCCATCGAGACCGGTCAGGCGGAAGAGATCACCGTGTTCACGCTGGCGCAGCCCCATGTGGAGCTGATGGGTTTCCACTGCCACGTTGGCTCTCAGGTGTTCGGCGAGGACATCTTCGAGCGCGCGGCTGTGATCATGCTGGAGTTCATCGCCGCCATGAAGGAGAAGCACGGTTACGCGGCCCAGCAGCTGGATCTGGGCGGCGGCTATGGTGTGCGCTATGTGGAGAGCGACCCCTATCTGGATGTGGACACCAAGGTCGGCCAGGTGGCGGCTGCCATCAAGGAGGCTTGCGCCCGCCTGGGCATCGACATGCCGGAAATCCACATGGAGCCGGGCCGCAGCATCGTGGGCGCGGCAGGCATGACGCTGTATACCTGCGGCACGGTGAAAAAGATCCCCGGCTACAAGAACTATGTCTCTATCGACGGCGGTATGCCGGATAATCCCCGTTTCGCGCTGTATAAGGCCAATTACACCTGCCTGCTGGCCAACAAGATGAAGGAAGCCTGCGATTTTGAGGCGTCTGTGGTGGGCCGCTGCTGCGAGAGCGGCGATATCATTCAGGAGCATGTGCTCATGCCCGCCTCCGTGGGCCGGGGCGACACCGTGGCGGTATGCACCACCGGCGCGTACAACTACGCCATGGCCTCCAACTATAACCGCATCCCCCGCGCGCCCATTGTCATGCTGAAGGACGGCAAGAGCTATATGGCTGTCCGTCGCGAGACCTTTGCCGACATGTGCGCCTGCGACCTGTAAAGGCAGAATACCCAAATCAGAAGCAAAGCCTGCAATGGGCTTTGCTTTTGTGTCCATTGCAAAAGGACGTACAATCGTGTAAAATAGCAACAGAACTGCCGGAAAGGGGAGAGGTACGATGGATATTCTGCAAAGCGTGATGGACTCCTCGTCTCACGCCATGTTCACCATGGACCGGCAGGGTATCGTGACCCACATCAATCAGCAGGCCAAGGAGCGCTTCGGCCTGTTCAACCACAGCATTTACTCCCACCCTGACGGGCGGTTGGAGCCGGGAGATCTGGTGATCCTTGCTACCTCCGACATGGGCGCGGATGACGGCAATCTGATCCCGGAGGATCTGGCGGCTATCGGCATACAGGATCACCGGCTGCGCAGCGGCGACATGCTGGCGGCGGTAGGCGTCTATCGTGGGCCGGGCGTCAAGCCGGTATATAAGCACTTGCGGGGCGGCGAAGCGATCGGCCTGAAGATGGATGTGACCTTTCAGGGCGTGCCCATCAGTGTTCAGATCACGGATCGTGAGATATCCGTGACCGTGCAGGAGCGGGTGTATACCATCAACTATTTCGACTGCATCGGCCAGATGGTCATATTGGATCATGACACCAAGCAGGTGAAATTCTGGGAGGAGAAGGGCTATTCCGCCCGGAAGGAGGGCATCGGCAATCTTCTGCGGGGCAACAGCTTTATCGCCAAGGGGCCGGAGCAGGAGATCTGCGTGGTGGGCTACCACTTCCGGGAGTTCTTCGAGGGTGAGCTGTTTGAGGAGCACCTGCGTCAGGTGCTGAAAGGACAGGCCGCCTGCTTCACCGACGTGGCCTATGAAATCAACGGCTTTGCGCTGATGGCGTCCATCCTGCCCATCCATGACGGTACGCAGGTGGCGGGTATCATCGTCAAGTTCCGCAATATCGAGGATATCCGCACCACCATCATGGAGCGCAACACCGCCATCGCGGCGGCGGAACGCAAGTACCGGGAGTCCTCTGAACGGGGATTGCCGGACGAGATGGGCGATTCACTGCTGGGCTGCGGCAATTCCGCCGCGTTGCGGGCGGTGCGCCGCCGTGCCTATAAGCTCAGCCAGATGGATTGCAATATCCTCATCACCGGCGAGACCGGCACAGGTAAGACGCGGCTGGCCCAGAGCATCCAGCGGGCGCAGCCCAGAGGCGGTCCCTTTGTCCGGGCGGACTGCTCCGCCATCGACCCCGCGCTGCTGGACGGCGAGCTGTTCGGCAAAAAGGACGGCACACCGGGCCTCTTTCAGGAGGCCGACGGCGGCACGCTGCTGCTGGACGAGGTGGGCGAGCTGCCACTGAGCGTACAGGCCAAGCTGCTGCATACCATCCAGCGGGGCGAGGCGGTGCCTGCCGGCTCCACCCGGCCCGTAAGCGTGAATGTGCGGCTGCTGGCCATCGCCGGGCCCCATTTGCAGGAGGAGGTGGAGGCCGGACGCTTCCGCCAGGATCTCTATTACCGCCTGTCCGCCTTCTCGGTGGAGCTTCCGCCCCTGCGGGAGTGCCGGGAGGATATCTATCTGATGGCCCACGAGCTGATGGAGCAGATCTGCCAGCGGTATCACATCCCGGAAAAGACCCTGTCCGGCGAGGCCTTCAGCAAGCTCATCAACTACGACTGGCCCGGCAATCTGCGGGAGCTGGAGAACGTGCTGGAGGGCGCGGCGGCCATGTCGGATTCCGATATCATCTATCCGGAGCACATCCATCTGAAAACGGAGCCGGCGGCACAAACCCTGCGCCAGCACCTGCGGGAGGAGGAGCGCCGCTTCATCCAGCAGACGCTGGCCCAGTGCGGCGGCAACCGCCAGCAAGCCATGAAGCAGCTGGATATCTCCCGCTCCGTTTTCTACGAACGTCTGAAAGAGTACGGCCTCCATTGACCGCTCTTTCCATATATCACGCCTGATCGAAAGGAGTATGCTTATGAAGAATTTACAGGAGTTTCCCCGCATCCCGCTGGCGGTGCTGCCCACGCCCATCCAGAAGCTGGAGAACATCAGCCGCCTGCTGGGCACCAATGTCTATATCAAGCGCGACGACCTGACTGGCATCGGCCTGGGCGGCAATAAGGTGCGCAAGCTGGAGTTCCTGCTGGCGGACGCCAAGCGTCAGGGCGCCGCGATCGTGTTCACCACCGGCGGCGCGCAGTCCAACCACGCCATGCTGACGGCGGCCTGCGCCAAGAAGCTGGGCATGGAGCCGATCCTGATCCTGAAGAAGCGCGGCGTTACCGACCGCAAGGGCAATCAGTTGCTGGAGTACCTGATGGACACGGACGTCCGCTTCATGGATACCGACAGCTATGATGATATCTACGCCGAGATGGATCGGGTGGGCAAGGCCAGCGGCAAGCCCTACTACAAGATCCCCTGCGGCGGCTCCAATGCCCTGGGTGCGCTGGGCTATGTCAACTGCATGAAGGAGATCGCCGATATCGGCATGAAGTTCGATTACGTCTGCTGCGCCGAGGGCAGCGGCGGCACCCACGCCGGTGTGGCGCTGGGCGCCAAGTTGTTCATGCCGGAGACCCAGGTGGTGGGCATGATGGTGGACAGCGATCCCTTTGACGTGATCACCACCAACATCATGAAGGACGCGGCCAAGCTGCTGGAGCTGGACTTCGTCCCCACCACGGAGGATGTCCATCTGGTGAACATGTGCGGCCCCGGCTACGCCATCCCTTCTGCCGAGGGCAACGCCGCCATCCGCCTGATGGCGGAGAACGAGGGGCTGTTCCTGGATCCCGTGTATACCGGCAAGGCTTTCGCCGGTCTGGTGAAGCTGGCCCGCGAGGGTAAGTTCAAGCCCACCGACAATGTGCTGTACCTGTATTCCGGCGGCGCGGGCGGCCTGTTCGCCATCGACGTGGATCTGGGCTGAGCCATTCCGGCGGCCTTATCATGAAGAGAAGGAACGGCATGACCGAACGTCATGCCGTTCCCGTTTAAAAAAGCGCCCGGCCATATGGCCGGGCGCTTTTGTGATGCGATTCTTTATACAGAGCTTACTGCGCGTCCTTGATAGCAGCCTGAGCGGCGGCCAGACGGGCGATGGGAACACGGAAGGGAGAGCAGGACACATAGTCCAGGCCCACCTTGTGGCAGAACTCCACGGAGGAGGGATCGCCGCCGTGCTCGCCGCAGATGCCCAGATGGATGTCGGGGCGGGTAGCGCGGCCCATCTTGCAGGCCATATCCACCAGCTTGCCAACGCCGGTCTGATCCAGCTTGGCGAAGGGATCGCTCTCATAGATCTTCTTGTCGTAGTAGGCGCCCAGGAACTTGCCGGCGTCATCACGGCTGAAGCCGAAGGTCATCTGGGTCAGGTCGTTGGTGCCGAAGGAGAAGAACTCGGCCTCGGTGGCGATCTGATCGGCGGTCAGGGCTGCGCGGGGGATCTCGATCATGGTGCCCACCAGATACTTCATCTTCATACCGGCAGCGGCCAGCTCCTCGTCAGCGGTCTTGACCACAACATCCTTGACGTACTTCAGCTCCTTGACCTCGCCCACCAGGGGGATCATGATCTCGGGCTCCATCTTCCACTCGGGGTGCTTCTTCTGCACGTTGATGGCGGCGCGGATGACGGCACGGGTCTGCATCACGGCGATCTCGGGGAAGGTGACGGCCAGACGGCAGCCGCGGTGACCCATCATGGGGTTGAACTCATGCAGGGAGGCGATGATGGCCTTGATCTCGGCAACGGACTTGTTCATATCCTTGGCCAGCAGCTCGATGTCGGCCTCCTCGGTGGGAACGAACTCGTGCAGAGGGGGATCCAGGAAGCGGATGGTGACGGGGCAGCCTTCCATGGCCTCGTAGATGCCCTCGAAGTCGCCCTGCTGCATGGGCAGCAGCTTGGCCAGAGCCTTCTCGCGCTGCTCCACGGTGTCGGAGCAGATCATCTCACGGATGGCGGCGATACGGTCGCCCTCGAAGAACATATGCTCGGTACGGCACAGGCCGATGCCCTCGGCGCCCAGCTCACGGGCCTTGGCGGCGTCGTGGGGGGTGTCGGCGTTGGTGCGGACCTTCAGACGGCGATACTTGTCGGCCCAGCTCATGATGCGGCCGAAGTCGCCGCCCACGCTGGCGTCCACGGTGGGCATAGCGCCGTCGTAGATGTTGCCGGTGGAGCCGTCCAGGCTCAGCCAGTCGCCCTCGTGATAGGTCTTGCCGGCCAGGGTGAACTGCTTGTTGGCCTCGTCCATGACGATGGCGCCGCAGCCGGAGACGCAGCACTTGCCCATACCACGGGCCACAACGGCGGCGTGAGAGGTCATACCGCCGCGGACGGTCAGGATGCCCTGAGCGGCCTTCATGCCCTCGATATCCTCAGGAGAGGTCTCCAGACGGACCAGAACCACCTTCTCGCCGCGGGCGGCCCATTCCTTGGCGTCCTCAGCGGTGTAGACGATCTTGCCGCAGGCAGCGCCGGGAGAGGCGGGCAGAGCCTTGCCAACGGGGGTGGTGGCCTTCAGGGCCTTGGGGTCGAACTGGGGATGCAGCAGCGTGTCCAGGTTGCGGGGATCGATCATGGCCACGGCCTGCTGCTCGGTGATCATGCCCTCGTCCACCAGGTCGCAGGCGATCTTCAGGGCGGCGGGAGCGGTACGCTTGCCGTTGCGGCACTGCAGCATATACAGCTTGCCGTGCTCCACGGTGAACTCCATGTCCTGCATGTCGCGGTAGTGATCCTCCAGAATACCGCAGACCTTCACGAACTCGTCATAGGCCTCGGGGAACTTCTCGGCCATCTCAGCGATGGGCATGGGGGTGCGGACACCGGCCACGACATCCTCGCCCTGGGCGTTGGTCAGGAACTCGCCCATCAGCTTCTTGGCGCCGGTGGCGGGGTCACGGGTAAAGGCAACGCCGGTGCCGCAGTCGTCGCCCATGTTGCCGAAGGCCATGGACTGGACGTTGACGGCAGTACCCCAGGAGTAGGGGATATCATTGTCGCGGCGGTACACGTTGGCGCGGGGGTTGTCCCAGGAACGGAACACGGCCTTGATGGCGCCGATCAGCTGCTCCTTGGGGTCGGTGGGGAAGTCCTCGCCGATCTTGGCCTTATACTCGGCCTTGAACTGCATGGCCAGCTCCTTCAGGTCGTTGGCATCCAGCTCCACGTCCTGGGTCACGCCCTTCTTCTCCTTCATGGCGTCGATGAGCTGCTCGAAATACTTCTTGCCCACCTCCATGACCACGTCGGAGTACATCTGGATAAAGCGGCGATAGCAGTCCCAAGCCCAGCGGGGGTTGTTGGACTTGGCGGCGATGACGGCCACCACGTCCTCGTTCAGGCCCAGGTTCAGGATGGTGTCCATCATGCCGGGCATGGAAGCGCGGGCGCCGGAACGGACGGAGACCAGCAGGGGATTCTCATGATCGCCGAACTTCTTGCCGGTGATCTTCTCCATCTTCTCGATATATTCCATGATCTCGGCCATGATCTCGTCGTTGATCTGGCGGCCGTCCTCATAGTACTGGGTGCAGGCCTCGGTGGTAATGGTAAAGCCCTGGGGGACCGGCAGACCGATGTTGGTCATCTCGGCCAGGTTCGCGCCCTTGCCGCCCAGCAGCTCACGCATCTTGGCGTTGCCCTCAGTGAACAGGTAGCAATACTTTTTGCTCATTTACATATCCTCCATATCACAAAAAAATATCGTAATTTTCCGAAATTTTTGGTCATTTTTGGGACTTTTCCTTTGTTTTTGTTAAATGTGTCCCATCAACCGCTTTATTATAACCAGCTTTCCCCATAAAAGCAAGCATATTTTCCTTTTATTTTCCTGTTTTTCGTAGAAATATTGAAAATGCTGCAAACTTTTTCAGGGAATCCGCTGGCAGGGGTTGCGGCAGAGACCGAAATTGTGGTATACTATTATGAATTTGTGAAAAGGCGGCGTGTTTTTCCGCCTTCCGGAGGGCGAAATGGCACAGGCGGTAAACGAAAATTCCACATGGGCAAAAGCCGTCCGCGCCGCCGCCGCGCAGGGCCGGCTGAGCCACGCGGTGATCCTGACCGGCGAGGGGGACAAGCTTCCGGCGGCCCGGTATATCGCGGCGGCCCATCTGTGCCGTGCCGAAGGCGGACGGCCCTGCCTGCGGTGCAACAGCTGCCGCAAGGTGCTGGAGGGCATCCACCCCGACGTGACGGAGGTGCGGGACGCCGACCGGAAGGAGCTGTCGGTGGAGACCATCCGGACGCTGCGGCAGGATGTGTACATCCGGCCCAACGAGGGCGAGCGGAAGGTCTATCTGTTTGCCGACTGCACCCAGCTGAACGAGCGGGATCAGAACGTGCTGCTGAAGATCGTGGAGGAAGGCCCGGCCTACGCGGCCTTCGTGTTCTGCGCCGACGCCATCCATTTCCTGCTGCCCACCATCCGCTCCCGCTGCGTGGCGCTGCGGCTGGACATGCCGCAGGAGGTGGAGCCGGAGGACGAGAACGCCGCGGCATTGTGCCGCGCGCTGGCCAAAAAGGACGTGCCCGCGCTGACCGTGTATCTCACCGGACTGGAAAACCGACGGATGAAGCGGGAGCAGCTACTGGCCATGATGGAAGGCGCGTGGCAGACCGCCGCCGACGCGCTGCTGGCGGGCTACGGGAAGCCCTGCGGCGAGACGGCGCAGCTGCTGTGCCGCGCCTTTTCACGGCGGAAGCTGCAAATCCTGACGGAGCTTTTCCGCCGGTACTGTGACGAATGTCAATACAACGTGGGCGTGGGCCATGTGCTGGGCGCGCTGGGCGCGGAGCTGGCCGACGTGGTCGCCCACTGATTTTTCCCTTCAGAAAGGAAGGTATGCCTGATATGACAACTGTGATCTCTGTCCGCTTCCGCAGCGGCAGCAAAACCTACTATTTTGATCCCGGCGCGCTGACGGTGTCCGCCGGTGATGACGTGGTGGTGGAGACCGCCCAGGGCCCGGAATTCGCCCAGTGCGTGGAGGGCAACCATGAGGTCTCCGACGACGCGGTGGTAAAGCCGCTGCGTCCCGTGCTGCGCATCGCCACCGACAACGACCGCCATACGGCGGCCTATAACCGCAGCCGGGAGAAGGACGCCTTTGACATCTGCCAGAAGAAGATCGTCCAGCACGGGCTGGACATGAAGCTGGTGCGGGTGGAATGCAGCTTTGACGGCAGCAAGATCCTGTTTTTCTTCACCGCCGACGGCCGTGTGGATTTCCGCGAGCTGGTGAAGGATCTGGCCGGTGTGTTCCGCTCCCGCATCGAGCTGCGGCAGATCGGCGTCCGGGATGAGGCCAAGATGCTGGGCGGCCTGGGCATTTGCGGACGGCCCTTCTGCTGCGCGTCCTATATGGACGAGTTCGTGCCGGTGTCCATCAAGATGGCCAAGACTCAGAATCTGAGCCTGAACCCCACCAAGATCTCCGGCACCTGCGGACGGCTGATGTGCTGCCTGAAATACGAGCAGGACGCCTACGAGGACGCCATCAAGCGCATGCCCAAGAACGATTCCTTCGTGGTGACGCCGGACGGCCCCGGCAACGTCAGCGACATCAACGTGCTGAAGGAGACCGTCAACGTCCGCCTGGACGAGCGGCCCGACACGCCCCGCTGCTACCATAACTGCGAGGTCTGCGTCCTGCGCAACGGCAAGGGCAGCCGTGACGGCATCACCGTGCCCAAGGAGCGGCCTGAGCGCTATGTGGAGCCGGTGGCCGCCGAGGAGATGCTGATCCCCACCCTGTTCTCCGACTTTACCGCCGACGCGGCGGATACCGCACCGGAGGAGGACGCCCCTGCCCGTTCCTCCCGCCGCCGCAGCCGGGGCGGACGCCGCCGGGGCAAGAGCGGCGAGAGCGCCGCGCCTGCCGCCGAAACGGCGCAGCCTGCCCCGAAGCAGGAAAAGCAGCGTCCCGCCAGACCCGCCAGGGGGGAAAAGGCGGACAAGTCCGCGCCTGAAGCAGCGGAGGGCAAGGAGCCCCGCCGCGAGGGCGAGGGCGGCCAGCGCCGCCGCAGGAACCGCGGCGGCCGCGGCCGGGGAAACGGCGGTGAAAGCGCCGCCAGACAGGCCGAACCCGTAAGCAAGCCCACACCGCCTGCCGCACCTGCCCCGCAGGAGGGCGAGGGCGGCCAGCGCCGCCGCAGAAGCCGGGGCGGACGGCGCAGAAGCAGAAGCGGCGGCGGAACGCCCCCGGCCAGTGAGGCATAAGCGCCATGGGAAAGTTTACAGGCGTATTGATCGCCAGCGATTTTGACAACACACTGGTTTTTACCGAGGATGCCCTGAAGGGGCTGGGGCCCATGCCGGAGCTGCTGCCGGAAAACCGGGAAGCCATCGAGTATTTCATGGCCGAGGGCGGCATCTTCTCCATTGCCACGGGCCGTGCGCTGCCCTCCTTCAACGGGGTGCGGCAGGGCCTGCCCATGAACGGGCCCACCATCCTGTTCAACGGCGCGGCCATCTACGATTTCCGGACCAACGAGTATCTCTGTACGGCGTTCCTGCCGGATACGGTGCGGCCCCATATCACCCAGGTGCTGGATGCGTGGCCGGAGGCGGCGGTGGAGCTGTACCATGACGACAACGCCATTTTCGCCGTCCACGCCAACGAGTTGACCGAGGCCCACCTCCATCTGACCCACGAGCCCACCACGCTGCTGGACTCCGTGGATCAGGCGCCCTCGCCCATCAGCAAGGCCCTGTTTGAGATCGTGCCGGAGAAGATGGACGCGCTGTACCGCTATGTCAGCACCCAGCCCTGGGCCTCTCAGTATGAGATCGTCTCCAGCAGCTCCTATCTGCTGGAGCTGACCGCCAGGGGCGCCTGCAAGGGCGACATGGTGCGCCGTCTGGCGGACATGCTGCACATCGCGCCCCGGAACCTCTACTGCGTGGGCGACCATGCCAACGACATCGGCATGCTGATGGCTTCCGCCATCCCCTTTGCTCCGGAAAATGCCATCGAGTCCGTTCGCCGGGTGCCCGGCGTACATATCCTGCCGGATGCCCGGAAGGGCGCTGTTGCCGCCCTGATCCGTGAGCTGGACGCCCGCTATTGAGCGGCTCCTGGGCTATCGTTTACATAATGTTTACTTGACCCCCGGAGCGGAAGGGGGTATGATAGCCTGTGGATAAATCTTTGAATTATAGGTGAGTATCCCATGAAACAGACCCCAACGACCCCCACGCCGCAGAAGGACACGGACCCCAAGGATATGTCCCTGTCCGCGCTGTGGAACATGTGGATCGACAATTTGAAAGAATGGCACTTCTATCTGGTGGAGGAACACGGCCACCGGCAGCGGGCGGACATCTCCGGATGGTTCGACCGGCTGCGGCAGCGCTGCCGCAGCTTCATGACCTCCCTGCGCCGTGACATGCGCCATCAGGCCAACGCCAGCCGTCACCGGAAATTCCCGGAGTCGGATTACGGCATCGCCCAATTCTTCCTGTATGCCGCCGGCAGCGTGCCGCGGCTGACCTCCGCCCTGCGGGAGCGGTTCTCCCTGCGGCGGCGCAAGCGCATCGACGCGGCCCATACCTTCCAAAAGCAGGTGGACAAGATCAAGCTGCACCCGGTGGCCTTCCTCAGCGGCGCGCTGGTGGTGGTGGCGGTGTGCGCCCTCCTGTCCCTGTATACCATCGGCACCACTGCCGTGTATGACGGCAAGGAGCTGGGCACCGTGTCCGGCATCCATACCGTCAGCGCCGTGATCAACGATCTGCAGGACATCACCCGCGAGACGCTGGGCGACGCGGATTACACCGTGGACACCGCCAAGCTGGACACCTCCGTGGGCGTGGTCTCCCGCCAGACGGTGGAAAGCCGTGAGGAATTTACCGACAACCTGACCGACGAGCTGGGCATGGTGGAGTACGCCTATGTGCTGTATATCGACGGCGAGCCGGTGGCGGCCACCACCTTCCCCAACGCGCTGGACGAGATGCTGGATCAGCTGAAAAAGGGCTATGTCACCGCCAGCACCGTGGACTCCTATTTCGTGGAGGATGTGGAGATCCGCCAGGAGTATGTGGACGCCTCTCTGGTGATGAATCTGGGCAACATTGCCGAGATCCTCAACGCCACCAAGGCCGGCGAGGTCACCTACACCGTGGAGGCCGGCGACAGCTATTATTACATTGCCGAGCTGTACGGCATGTCCGTGGATGATCTGCTGGACGCCAACCCCGGCTACGATCCCAAGCTGCTGCGGGTGGGCGATGTGCTGACCATCTCCAACGCCGTCCCCTATCTGACCGTTGTGAACGTGGAGCGGCAGAATTATGTGCAGGATGTCCCCTATCAGATCGAGTATCAGGATGACGACTCCATGTATCAGGGCGACTATAAGGTGTTGTCCGCCGGTGAATACGGCAAGGCGGACGTGATCGCCAACGTCACCTACATCAACGGCGAGGAGACCGACCGTCAGGTGGTGGCCTCCGTCACCCTCAGCGAGCCGGTCACCGAGACCCAGGCACGGGGCACCATCCCCCGTCCCACCTGGTTCCCCACTGGAAGCTTCCGCTGGCCCTGTAATGGCACTATCACCTCCTACTTTGGACGCCGCAACACTGGCATTGCTGGCGCCAGCACCTATCACCAGGGGCTGGATATTGCCAATAGCTACGGCACGGCTATCTACGCTGCCGACGGCGGCACCGTGACTTATTCCGGCTGGCGGAGCGGCTATGGCTATCTGGTCATCATCGACCATGGCAACGGCTATCAGACCTATTACGGTCATAACAGTTCGTTGATCGTTTCAACGGGTGAGCATGTCTATAAGGGTCAGCAGATCGCCCGCATGGGCTCTACCGGCGTGTCTAGCGGCAACCACTGCCATTTCGGTATCCTGATCAACGGTACCTTCGTGAATCCGTTGAACTATCTGTAAAAAAAGAAAAATCTAGGAAAAGAGGAGAATTTCATGAAGCATTTTGTTTCCGTGGTGCTGAGTGCCGCTCTGTGTGCGGCGCTGATGGTTCCCGTGTGGGCCATTACCCCGGCAGCGACCGGTGATACCAGCAATATCCCCCTGCTGATCGGTCTGGCCGCTGTGGCCGTTGTCGCCATCGTGGTGGTGCTGGTCATGATGAACAAGAAGAAAAAGTAACAAACGGCAGAAAACCGGCCTGCGAATGCAGGCCGGTTTTTTGTTTCTGTCAGCTTCCGGTATTTTCCGCCGGGTGGAACCGCTCATATACCGCCAGCGCCGCCGGGGCGGGCAGCACCTTTCGCAGATCCTCCGGCGACGCGCTTTCGATGGCCTTCACCGTGCCGAAGCGCTTGAGCAGCGCCTGCTTCCGGGCCTCGCCCACACCGGGGATGCCGTCCAGCTTGCTGCGGTAGGTGCGCTTTTTGTGCTTCTGCCGCTGGAAGGTGATGGCGAACCGGTGCACCTCCTCCTGCACTCGTCCGATGAGGGTGAAGATGTGGGGCGACTGCTGGATGCCCAGCTCGCTGCCCTCGACGGTGATCAGCGCGCGGGTGCGGTGGCGGTCGTCCTTCACCATGCCCAGAATGGGGATGGATACCCCCGCTGCCTGCTCCGCCGCCAGCGCCGCATGGGCGTGGCCCAGGCCGCCGTCGATCAGCAGCAGATCCGGCAGAGGCGGGAATTTCTCATCGTCCTTGTGGGCAAACCGCCGCTCCAGCACCTCCTGCATGGCGGCGTAGTCGTCGGGGCCGGTCAGCGTCTTGATGGCAAATTTGCGGTAGTCCCGCTTCAGCGGCTTACCGTCCACGAACACCACCATGGAGGCCACCATGTCGTCGCTGCCCAAGTTGGAGATGTCGTAGCTCTCCATCCGCCGGGGTACGGCGGGCAGCTGCGCCAGCGTCTGCAAGTCCGTCAGCGCTCTGGCCACCCGCTCCGACTCCGTGGTGATGCGTTCGGCCTCCTCGCGGGCGTTCTGGGCCGCCATGTCCACCAGCTGGGAGCGCTCGCCCCGCTGGGGCGCCTTGACCGTCACCTTGTGGCCCGCCTGCCCCGTCAGCAGGGCGGCAAAGGTGTCGCTGCCGTCGAACAGGCACGGCAGCAATATCTCACGGGGCAGCACCGCCTTGTCCAGATAGTACTGGCTCAGCACGGCGGACAGCACCTCGCTCTCCGCCTGATCGGCAGCGGTAGGGAAAATCTCGATCTGGCGGCCCAGCAGGTCGCCGTTTTCAATGTGCAGCACTGCCGCGCCGCATCGCACCGGCCCAATGTATACACCCCACACGTCCGTGTCGGCGCACACCCCGGCGATGACCTGCTGCTGCTTACCCAGCACCTGCAAAGCCTGCATCCGGTCCCGGAGGGCGGCGGCCTTTTCAAACTCCAGATTCTCCGCCGCCTGCTCCATCTCCTGCCGGAGGCTGGCCGTCACCTGCCGCAGCTTGCCGCCCAGCAGCTCCGCCGCCTGGGCCATCCGGGCCTGATACTCCGCCTGGCCGGGGCCGTCGGGAGAGCAGAAGCCGTCGCACCGGCCGATGTGGTGGTTCAGGCACGGCCGCTCCTTGCCGATATCCCGCGGGAACTGGCGATTGCAGGTGGGCAGCTTCAGCGCGGCGCACACCGCCTGCAGGGCGGCCTTAGTCTCATGCCGCCCGCCGAAGGGTCCGAAGTACCGGGCGCCGTCCTCCTCCGGCTTGTTCACCAGCGTGAACCGGGGATAGGGCGCTTTTTCATTCAGCCGCACGAAGGGATAGCCCTTGTCATCTTTCAGCAGAATATTATACCGGGGCTGGTGCCGCTTGATGAGGGAGTTCTCCAGAATCAGCGCCTCGAACTCCGTCCGCACCATGATGGTGTCGAAGTGATCCACCTGCGACACCATCATCCGGGTCTTTTCATTGTGGCCGCTGCCGGACTGGAAGTACTGGCTGACGCGGTTTTTCAGCTTTTTCGCCTTGCCCACATAGATGACCAGTCCCGTCCTGTCCATCATGATATACACGCCGGGGGACAGCGGCAGGCTGTCCGCCTTCTGCAGCAGCTCCTGTTTCGTCATGATAAAGACCCCCTTTCCGATGGTGCTCCCAGTATAGCACGCCGACGTCCGGGCCGCAAGGTTGCTTTTTCTCCGGCAACATGGTATCATCAGAGAAAAAGCAACGAAAGAGGGAACGTTTTTATGATACAGGATATCGCGCCCCACCGGTTTGACCGCACTTACGTCATCGGCAAGCCCGACGCCCACGACATTGCCCTGTGCGTGCGCAAGGGGAAGGTACTGCTGCAAAAGGACGGCGACGGCTGGGCCCTGCCCCGGTTCGGAACGGCCATCCCCACGGAGGACGCCCTTCATGTGTTCTCGCTGGACGGGGTGGACTGCTATCTGGCCCGCACGCCGGACACCGTGCCGGAGGGCGCGGAATATGTGGACGTGGGCGGCATCCGGTCGGTGCGGCCCATGGAGACGGCCTTTGCCGCCATCACCGCCGTGCAGCTCCACCGGTGGTACGGCGCGCGGCAGTTCTGCGGCCATTGCGGCCATAAGATGAAGCCCAGCGACATCGAGCGGGCCATGGTCTGCCCGGCCTGCGGCCAGATCGAGTACCCCAAGATCTGCCCCGCCGTGATCGTGGCCGTCACCCACGGGGACAGGCTGCTGCTGACCCGCTATGCCAACCGTCCCTTCCGGGGCTATGCCCTCATCGCCGGGTTCGTGGAGATCGGTGAAACGCTGGAGGACACCGTCCACCGGGAGGTGATGGAGGAGGTAGGCGTGAAGGTGAAGAATCTGCGGTACTACAAGAACCAGCCATGGGCCTTTACCGACACCCTTCTGACCGGCTTTTACTGCGAGCTGGACGGCGACCCGAACATTACCCTCGACCACAACGAGTTGTGCGAGGGTGTGTGGCTCTCCCGCGAGGAGATCCCCAGCCGGGAAAACGACATCAGCCTGACCGCCGAGATGATCGAGCGGTTCCGGCTGGGCAAGGAATAAATCGACAGCGCCGTCCCGATGGGACGGCGCTGTTGGTTTAAGTGAAAAGTGAATAGTGAAGAGTGAAAAGCTGTGGTATGCCGCCGCAGGCGGCATGATTTTAATTGTGCCGCAAAGCGGCACACCGAAGTTCTTCACTCTTCTCTCTTATCTCTTCTCTGCGCCCTTCGGGGCGCTTTAATTCAGCCCCTCCGCATTCATCTCGAACAGCTCGTCAATGCGTTCCCGCAGCCTCCTGTGCTCCGGGGCGGTCAGCTGATCGTCCTGCGCCAGCAGGGCGCGGGCGGCGGACTGTGCCTCCTCCAGCAGCAGCATGTCGCAGTTGAGATCAGCAATTTGCAGCATGGGCAGACCGTGCTGCCGCTGGCCGAAGAAATCGCCGGGGCCCCGGAGCTTCAGATCCTCCTCCGCGATCTTGAAGCCGTCGTTGGTGTCCGTCAGGGCCTTCAGCCGCCGCTTCGTCTCCTCGCCGCCGCCCTGCGATACCAGTACGCAGTAGCTTTTCGCCTTACCCCGGCCTACCCGCCCCCGCAGCTGGTGCAGCTGGCTCAGGCCGAAGCGCTCGGCGTTCTCCACCACCATCAGCGTGGCGTTGGGTACGTCCACGCCCACCTCCACCACCGTGGTGGATACCAGAATGTCCGTCTCACCGGCGGCAAAGGCCGCCATGACGGCCTCCTTCTCCCTGGCCTTCATCTTGCCGTGAACCACCGCGATCCGCAGATCGGGGAAGGTCTCCTCCTGCAAAGTCTTTGCATAGGCCGTCACGGCCTTCCGCTCATCAGGCAGCTCATCGCCGTCGCCTACCAGCGGGCACACGATGAACACCTGATGCCCCTCGGCCACCTGCTTGCGGATGAAGCCGTTCAGCCGCGCCCGATACCGCTCGTCCACGGCGAAGGTATCCACCCTCTGCCGTCCCGGCGGCAACTCGTTGATGATGGACACATCCAGATCGCCGTAAATGATCAGCGCCAGCGTCCGGGGAATGGGGGTGGCGGACAGCACCAGCATGTGGGGATTCTCCGCCTTCTGCCCCAGCGCCGACCGCTGGGCCACGCCGAAGCGGTGCTGCTCGTCGGTGATGACAAGACCCAGTTTTTGATACTGCACGTCCTCCGTCAGCAGGGCGTGGGTGCCGATGCAAAGGCCGATGCTGCCGTCGGAGAGCCCCTCCAGAATGGCCCGCCGCTCCTTAGCCTTGGTGGAGCCGGTCAGCAATGCGCAGGGGATGCCGAACCGGGCGAACAGCGGTGCCAGATTTTCGTAGTGCTGCCTGGCCAATATCTCCGTGGGGGCCATCAGGGCCGACTGCCACCCCGATTGGGCGGCGAACCATACGCAGGCGGCGGCCACCATGGTCTTGCCGCTGCCCACGTCGCCCTGACACAGCCGGTTCATGGGCCGTGCCGACGTCATGTCCGCCACCGCGTCACCAATGGCCTTTTTCTGGGCACCCGTCAGCGGGAAAGGCAGCGCGTCATAGAAGGGCTGCATGTCCACGGCGCGGCACACCGGTCCCGCCACATCCACCCGCCGCGAGCGCAGCAGGTGCAGCCCGCAGGTCACAAGGAACAGCTCCTCGAACACCAGCCGCCGGTGGGCCTGCCCCAGCGCCTCAAAGCTGGCGGGAAAGTGGATGTTCTCGTAAGCGTAGTTGACATAACACAGCTGATGGGTCATGCGCACCTGATCCGGCAGCACGTCCGGCATCAGCTCCCGGCACTCGTCCAGCCCCTGCCGCATGGCCTTTTGCAGCAGCAGCTGGCTGACGCCCTTGGTCAGCGGATACACCGGCATGATCCGGCCCGTCAGCTGGTGCTGTCCCTCTGGCTCCATCAGGGGATTTATCATCTGCCGCCGCAGGAGGTTGCCCTCCACCTTGCCGCAGAATACGAAGCTGTCGCCAACGTGGAGGCTCTGCTGGCGGTAGGCCTGATTGAAAAACGTCACGTCCAGCACGCCGGTATCGTCCACCGCCCGCACCTTCACCACCGTGCGCCCGCCCGTGATGCGGTGGCTGGTGGGCGTACCGGCGATCATGGCATGGCAGCAGGCCGTCTCCCCCACGGGAAGCTCCGCGATGG
This sequence comes from uncultured Oscillospiraceae bacterium, assembly GCA_934565655.1. GTDB lineage: Bacteria > Bacillota > Clostridia > Oscillospirales > Oscillospiraceae > Vescimonas. The sequence goes on along the minus strand of CAKTIE010000002.1, from coordinate 97,560 downwards.
GATAGATGACGCTGCGGTCCTCATACCGCCGGGGAAAGAAGCCGATCAGCTCCCGCAGCGTGGTGATGCCCAGCTTTTCCAGCGCTTTGGCCCGTGCTTCTCCGATGCCCCTGATGTACTGCACGCTGGTGTTGAGTCCCGCCATGCTTCCGCCTCCTTCCGCTGCTTTTTGTTGATTATACCAGTTTTCGCCGGGGAATACAATCGAAAAGAAACACACCCTGTCTGTTGCGCCGCCGGAGCGGATACGGTATAATAGACCCATCTGAAGCAATGATCGGAAAGGAGCGCTTTTATGGCAGAAAAACGCAGTATTTGTCTCATCAACGATTCCTTCCCACCGGTGATCGACGGCGTGGCCAACGCCGTCACCAATTACGCTACGGTGATCCAGCGGGACTATGGCGACGCCACGGTGGTGACGCCCTATTATCCCGACGCCGACGACAGCGTCTATCCCTTCCCGGTGCTGCGCTATCCCAGCATCGACATGACGAAGCTGGTGGGCTACCGGGCGGGCTTTCCCCTGTCCCCGGAGCTGATGGAGCAGGTGGAGGGCCGCCATATCGACCTGATCCACAGTCACTGCCCCGTCACCTCCATGGTGCTGGCCCGGATGCTGCGCCAGAAGCTGAATGTGCCGCTGGTGTTTACCTATCACACCAAGTTCGACATCGACATCGCCAACGCCATCCACAGTAAGCTTTTGCAGGAGGCGTCCATCAGGCTTCTGGTGGAGAACATCTCCGCCTGCGACGAGGTGTGGACCGTCAGCCACGGCGCGGGAGAAAACCTGCGCTCGCTGGGCTATCAGGGGAACTATATCGTCATGCCCAACGGTGTGGACTTCCCCGCCGGACGGCTGGGCGAGGACAAGGTGCGCGCCGTGGGGGCAGACCTCGACCTGCCGGAGGGTGTGCCGCTGTTCCTGTTCGTGGGCCGCATGATGTGGTACAAGGGTCTGCGGATCATTCTGGACGCCCTGAAGCAGCTGAAGGACGAGGGGCAGGACTTCCGCATGGTGTTCGTGGGAAAAGGCACCGACGGCGACGCCATCCGGGCCTACGCCGGGGAGCTGGGTCTGTGCGACAAGGTGTTTTTTGAGGCCCCCTGCTATGACCGGGAGGTCATCCGGGCGTGGTACTGCCGGGCAGACCTGTTCCTGTTCCCCTCCACCTTCGACACCAACGGCCTTGTGGTGCGCGAGGCGGCGGCCTGCGGCCTGGCCAGCGTGCTGATCGCCGGAAGCTGCGCCGCCGAGGATGTGACCGACGGGCAGAACGGCTTCTTCATCGAGGAGAACGCCGATTCCATGGCGGTCATGCTGCGCCGCCTGATCCCCCAGCGTGAGCTGATGCGCCGGGTGGGCGAAAACGCCCAGAAGGAAATTTATATCTCGTGGGATGACTCCATCGCCAACGCCTGCCGCCGCTACGAGGTGGTGCTGGACAACTTCCGCCGCGGCCTGTACCCCGTCCACGACACCCCTGCCGACGGATTTCTGCGGGGCACGGCGGAGTCGCTGGACGCCATCAACCGTGTCCGGGCCGCCCGTGACCAGCTCCGCGCCGCCATGGACGAGGATGTCCGCCAGTGGCACGACGAGGTGCAGGAGAACCGCCTCCGTGCCCAGGAAAACCGGGAGAAATTCCAGGAAAAGCTGACGCAGCTTCGTCAGCGGATCGACCGGTATCTGTAAAAAAGCTTGCGGTATGGGCCGCGTTATGATACCATAAAGATATTCCGCCCGCTTCCGGGCATTGAATCAAAGGAATCAGAGCTATATGAATATAAAAATTTCCGCAGACAGCACCTGCGACCTGTCCCCCGAGCTGATCCAGCGCTATGACATCGGCATCTCGCCCCTGTATATCGTCCGGGACGGCGAATCCCTGGTGGACGGTGTGGACATCACCCCCGACGAGATCTACGCCCATGTGGAGGCCGGCGGCAGCATGTGCTCCACGGCGGCGGTGTCGGTATACGACTATGTGGAGTTCTTCCGCAAGGAACTGGAGAGCTCCGACGCGGTGGTGCACTTCCACATCTCCGGCGACATGTCCGCCTGCTATCAGAACGCCTGCATCGCGGCGGCGGAGGTAGGCAACGTCTACCCCGTGGATGCCCGCAATCTCTCCACCGGCATCGGCCTGCTGGTGCTGGAGGCGGCGGAGCTGGCCCGGGCGGGCCAACTGACCGCGCAGGAGATCCAGCAGCGGATGAACCAGCGGCGGGAGCTGCTGGATGTCAGCTTCGTGGTGGAGCAGCTGGGCTATCTCCGCAAGGGCGGCCGCTGCTCCAGCGTGGCGGCACTGGGCGCCAACATGCTGTCCCTCCGGCCCTGCATCCAGGTGAAGGACGGCAAGATGGGTGTGGGCAAGAAGTACCGGGGCGCTTACCAGAAGTGCCTGCTGCAATATGTGAAGGAGCGCCTGGAGGGCCGCAACGACATCGATCTCCACCGCATCTTCATCACCGAGTCCGGCGGCTTCACACCGGAGGAGGTGGCCGAGGTAGAGGCGGCGGTACGCAGCTATCAGCCCTTTGAAGAGGTGCTGCACACCCGCGCCGGCTGCACAGTCTCCAGCCACTGCGGCCCCCGCACACTGGGCATTCTGTACTTCCACACAAAATAACAAAGAAAGGACACCGGAATGGTGTCCTTTCTTTGTCAGAGAAGAGATAAGAGAGAAGAGTGAAAAGTTGTGGTATGCCGCCGCAGGCGGCATGATTTTAATTGTGCCGCCTGCGGCACACCTTAGTTCTTCACTCTTCACTTTTATCTTTTCACTCGGAAAAAGAGGACGCTTTGCGTCCTCTTTTTCCGTTATTCCGGTTCCCGCAGGGCCACAGCCTCCTCGGTAAAGGGCCTGTCCTGCAAATCCAGCAGCTTGGTGGTCAGCAGCCGGGAGAAATTGGTCATGACCGCCGTGGACAGCACGAAGCTGTTCACATCCGCCTCGTCCGCCGCCTCCGCCTCCAGCAGCTGGGCGGCCATGCCCTCTACCATGGACACAAAGATCCGGGCCGAGTCGGTGTACTGGTCGATGAAGGCCTCATAGGTTCTTCTGACCTCATCCTCCGTCAGTCCGTTGGGCAAAATCTTCTGGATCTCCGACATGGTCAGGCTCTGCTTCAATGCGCAGATCATGATGAGATACGCGATGTGTACCCGGCTGTACTTTTTCTTCTCCGGCGCGGGCATCAGCTTCATCCGTACATAGTTGTTGATGGCGCTGGTGGTGATGATCTGCTCCTCTTTTTCTTTCTTGGGCAAAAAGGGGAGATACCGGCTCAGCAGCGTCAGCACCTGATCCATATAAAGGCCCAGCGTGGGGATCTGCTCCCATGTGGGCAGACGGTAGTTCTGCAAATAGTGGCTCCAGCGGCGTAGCTTCCCCGCCACCAGCCGGGAATCGTATTTTTCGTGCATGTTTCGTCCTTCTCTCCTGTGGGTGCGTATATTGTCCGTCAAGTATAACACATACTGTAAAAAATGACAAGTCAAACCGCCGCTTACTATTGACACATTCCAAAAATCATATATAATAATACGCATCATTAGATGAAAACGAGGTTCACATCATGTCCTTTGTCATAACCACCGACACCTCCGCCAACCTGCCCACTGCCGAGCTGCAGTGGCACCAGCTGGAGCTGCTGCCCTTTTCCTATATTGTCAACGATATCGAGCATCAGTGTCTTGACCTGACCGCCTTTGACGGCGACGCCTACTATGAGATGCTGCGTCAGACCCCGGCCAGCACCTCCATGATCTCCATGGATCAGTACTGTCAGCTGTGGGAGCCGCTGCTGCAGGAGGGAAAGGACGTGCTGCATGTGGGCATGTCCTCCGGCATCAGCGGCGCGTACCAGTCGGCGGTGATGGCCGCCCGCGAGCTGCGGGAGGCGTATCCCGGCCGCCGTCTGGTGGTGTTCGATACCCGCGCCGCCTCGCTGGGCGAGGGGATTCAGGTGCTCCACGCCGCCACCTGCCGAGAGGCGGGCTATACCCTGGATGAGACCGTCCGCGAGCTGACAGAGCTGCGTCCCCGCATCCGTCAGGTGTTCACGGTGGATGATCTGATGCACCTGCGCCGGGGCGGCCGTGTGTCCGCCGTCTCCGCCGCCGTAGGCACCGCGTTGCGGATCAAGCCCCTGCTGAAGGGTGACGAGGCGGGGCGCATCGTGGTGTTCGCCAAGGTGCAGGGCCGCAAGCGCTCCGTCCGTGCGCTGGCGGAGAACTTCGCCGCCCACGCGGAGCTGTCGGGCCGCTGGCCGGTGGGCATCGCCCACGCCGGCTGCCGCAAGGAGGCATTGGAGCTGGCCGCCATGCTGAAGGAGCATGACCCCAAGGCCCGCATCATCGTGGTGGACTATGAGCCGGTCACCGGCAGCCATGTGGGCCCCGGCGCGCTGGCCATGTTCTATGTGGCCGATCAGGACGATTGACCTTCGGCTATTTGCCGAATATCCCCCGTTCTTTCCCGGTGGACTTTGTGTGTCTTGCCCATAGACACAGTGTCGGGAATAAGCCTATAATAACAGTAGACTTTTGAAGGAGAAAACACCGTATGCTGTATTGCGCCTGTTGTGAGAGCTGTCTGTCCATGTGTTGCATGGGCAAGCTTTGCCGCGCGTATATGGGTCATACGTTTTCTGTCCGTGCCGCATAAGCGGGCGCGGAACCTGTGGTAATAACGCAGAGGGTGTATGGCACACATACACCCTCTGTTTTTTTGCACATATCATATACCATCGATCAACAAGGACAGACACGGTTTTGACGGGCAGAAATGCGCCCATACTGCGTCAAGTCCCTTGACAATACGGCAAGTATTCTCTGCGGGCCTTTTCTTGTCTGGACACATTTCTGCTCCGACAAAACTGCAAGGCACCTGCCAGCGATGGATTTTCGAGTGATTTTTGGTTTTTGAGACGCAGGCTTGCTGGCGCAAGCCAAGGCGAAAAGGGCAAAAAGCGCCGGAAAGACACGCTGTCAGGCGTGTTTGCCCTTGTTGATCGATGGTACAGTGAACAGAAATTGGGAAAGAGAAAGGACAGTCAATATGGGTATCTATCATTCCGCGGCGCAGCTGGTGGGTCATACGCCGCTGCTGGCCGTTGACAACTATGTTCGCACCCGCGGCCTTCCCGCCGTCATTCTGGCCAAGCTGGAGAGCTTCAACCCTGCCGGAAGCGCCAAGGACCGCGTGGCGCTGGAGATGCTGCGTCAGGCGGAGGCCTCCGGCGCGCTGAAGCCCGGCGGCACCGTCATCGAGCCGACCTCCGGCAACACCGGTATCGGCCTTGCCGCTATGGCCATTTCCAAGGGCTACCGCGTCATCCTCACCATGCCCGCCTCCATGAGCGCCGAACGCCGCGCGCTGCTGAAGGCCTACGGCGCGGAGCTGGTGCTGGTGGAGGAGGGCGGCATGGCCGGTGCGGTGGCCAAAGCGGAGGAGCTGGCGGCCGCCATTCCCGGTAGCTTCATCCCCGGCCAGTTCGATAACCCCGCCAACCCCGCCGCCCACTACAAGACCACCGGCCCGGAGATCTGGCAGGATACGGAGGGCCATGTGGATATCTTCGTGGCAGGCGTCGGCACCGGCGGCACCATCAGCGGCACCGGCCGCTACCTGAAGGAGCAGGACCCCCATGTCCGCGTGGTGGCGGTGGAGCCCGCCTCCTCGCCCCTGCTGAGTCAGGGTCACGCAGGCCCTCACGGCCTGCAGGGCATCGGCGCCAACTTTGTCCCCAAGAACTATGACGCCTCTGTGGTGGATGAGATCCTCACCGTCACCGATGAGGAGGCGTACCGCACCGGCCGCCTGCTGGCCCGTACCGAGGGCATCATGGCGGGCATTACCTCCGGCGCGGCCCTGTGGGCCGCCGATGTGCTGGCCCGCCGCCCGGAAAATGCGGGCAAGACCATCGTGGCGCTGCTGCCGGACGATGGCAGCCGCTACCTGTCCACACCCCTTTGGTCGGAGGAATAAGCCATGTACGAAGATCACATCTGCACCGCGGCCAAGATTATGGCCGAGACCATGAAGAATGCCGATATCCCCATGTACGGCGCACGTCTGCGCCTGCCGGACCGCAAGGCCATCATCGCCCTGCTGAAGGAGATGCGCCAGCTGCTGTTTCCCGCCTATTTCGGTGATCCCGCCCTTATGACGCTGGCGGCGGCGGACTATGCCGCCCTGCTGCTGGAGCGCATCGAGACCGGCCTTGCCCGGCAGATCGCCCTGGCCCTGCCGCCGGAGCAGGAGGGTCAGGCGCCCCGCATCGCCCGCGAGGTGGTGGATCAGCTGCCCCGCATCCAGCAGCTGCTGCTGACGGATATCGACGCCATCTTTGACGGCGACCCCGCCGCCCAGAATCGGGAGGAGATCGTGCTGGCCTATCCGGGCCTGTTCGCCATCTTCGCCTACCGGGTCAGCCATGAGCTGTACCTGCGCCATGTGCCCACCATCCCCCGCATGATGTCCGAGTATGCCCACAGCCGCACCGGTATCGACATCCACCCCGGCGCACAGATCGGCAGCTACTTCTTCATCGACCACGGCACCGGCATCGTGGTGGGCGAGACCACCGTCATCGGTGACCATGTGAAGCTCTATCAGGGCGTGACCCTGGGCGCCCTCAGTCCCCGGGGCGGCCGCGCCCACAGCAGCGGCAAGCGCCATCCCACCGTGGGCAACGGCGCCACCATCTACTCCGGTGCGTCCATCTTCGGCGGCGATACCATCATCGGTGAAAACGCTGTGGTGGGCGGCAACGCCTTCCTGACCGAGTCCGTGGCGGACAACGCCCGCGTGGTGATCCGCCCGCCGGAGACCATCATCCATAATCTGTAAAAGAAAGGCGGGAGTGCGCTCCCGCTTTTCTTTTCCCGCTGCGGAATATTTTGCCGTCCGTCCCGGCACACTAGCCAATATTCACGCCGCGGCGGTGAAACATTTCCGCCTGCTGCCGCGTTATAAGGGTGTACACGCTTTATCCAGTCTTGACAAACAGGACTACATGGTGTAGTCTGAAAGTGACCGCACCATGCCGATCCGACAGGAGATAATATCATGGCAGAATTACTCGTCAATACCGGGGCCATTCTGGACAACTACCGGCGCTATGCCGCCATGTCCGACCAGGTGATCCCCGTTCTCAAGGGAAATGGCTACGGCCTCGGTGCTCCGCGCTTGCGTGACCTTCTGCGGCAGGAGGGCGCCACGCTGTTCGCCTGCGCCACCGCCGATGAGGCGCTGTCCCTGGCCCAGCCGGACAGCGACCTGCTGCTGCTCAGCTGTGTCCACGATATGGCGCAGCTGCGGGCCCTGCTGCAGCGCCGCGTCATCCTCTCGGTGGAGAGTCTGGCTCAGGCCCAGGCCATCGACGCCCTGCATATGGACGCGCGGGTGCATCTGGCGGTGGACACCGGCTTCGGCCGCTTCGGCTTCCAGCCGGAGGAGCTGGACGCCATGCGTCAGGTGTTCGCGCTGGACAACCTCCGCGTCTGCGGCATCTTTTCCCATTTCAGAGGGCCTATGGCCGCCCCGGCCCAATATGCCCGCTTCACCCAGGTGCTGCTGGGCCTGGAGGACTGCCCCGTGGGCCTGCGGCATATCGCCGCCACCCACACGGCGGAGGTGCCCCAGTACCGGCTGGACGCCGTGCGCATCGGCTCCGGACTTACCGGCGTCTGCGGCGGCACACCGGCGGCCACGCTGCAGGCCACCGTCTGCACGGTGCGCCGCCTGAAGAAGGGCCAGCGCATCGGCTACGGCGACACCCTGCTGCGCCGGGATACGGACGTGGCCGTTATTGACGCCGGCACGTCGGACGGCGCGTTCGCCTACCGCTACCGCGGCCTGCGGGCCTGCTGGCAGCAGCGTAAGCGTCATGTGCTGCTGAACGGCGAAAAGGTGCCGCTGCTGGGCGCGCCGGGCATGACCCATACCATGCTCGATGTCACAGGCCTTGACTGCCGCGTGGGCGACACCGTCATCATCCCCCACGATCTGGTGCTGACCGGCGACGCCGTTCCCCGCCGCTATACAGAAGCGTGAAAAAAACACCGTGGGCAGCCGCCCACGGTGTTTTTTTCAATAAGTTAAAGTCCCCAGATGATCATTTCCCGGATCAGCAGGATCTCCACCACCAGGCAGAACGCCGCGAACACGAAGAATATCCCGCCGCCGATCAGGGGCTTGCGGGGCTTGTCCTCCCGGATGAGGCCGGGGTTCTTGGGATCGTAATACCCCGTCACCTGCCGCCCGACGCCCTTATTGCTGCCCCAGTCCTGACGGCTGGAATAGGTGTAGGTCTTGCCATCCACGGTGTACTCATAGGTGGGCAGATGGACCGTATACCGGGCCAGACAGCTGGTGCCGTCCTCCTGCTCCTCCCAGCGTTCCACGTCCTCTTCCCTCAGATCCACCACCGTCATGGTGGCGGTGCCGGTATACCGCTGCTTGTCCTCCTCATAGGCCTTGATGGCGCCCTTCCGGTTGCGGAGCCCCAGCCATATCATCAGCGCACACACCAACGCTACGATCAGCGCGGGGATCAGATTTTCCATTGTCTCGCCCTCCAAAAAATAGAATCGGGATTCTCTGTAAAACCAGTGTACCGTAAAACCGCCGTCCGGTCAACCGTTTGCCGCAAAAAAAGGCGTGCCGCTTTGGCGGCACGCCCTTGCTGTCTTTACTTTGTCTCCGTGCTCAGCGGGGAGAAATACCCCATCATGTCCGCGGTGGTGTCCTCAATGTAGCTGGTGAAGGTCACCACGCATACATAGTCGCCCTCCTGCATGTAGACCTGCACGCAGTAGACCGGCGCGTTGCCGTCATAGGTAGCCGTCAGGCGGATGCCCTCATACTGCTGTCCCATAAAGGTGACGGTCTCGCGGCTGCCCTCCACGTCGGTCATGCCCATGGACTGATAGGCGGTCTTGGCCTGCTCCATGCTCAGGTCGGCAAAGGCAGCCATATCCACCTCCGCGCCCTGTGCGTCCACCTTGCTGAGCATCACGTTGATGGTCTGCAGGCCGCCCTCTGTCATGGCGTACATATCCTGCACCTGACTGCCGTTTTCCAGATTGTCCTGCAGCTGCTGGGCCAGATCCGTGTCGCTGAGGCTGTCGGCGGCGATGTTGTTGATCTCTGCCATTTCCGCGTCGGTCAGATAGCTGAACTCCGCCGGGACGGTGCACGTCAGCTTGAGAAAATCACTGGTGTAGGTCTGGCCGTCCACGACACCGCGTTCAAATTTGGGGCTGCCCATGCCGCAGGCCGTCAGGCTCAGCGCCAGAACCAGCGCCAGCGCGGCGGACAGATATCTCGTCAATTTCACAATGGGTTCCTCCTTTTTTGCGCCTCCGTCGCAGCCGGACGCGCGCATGCGTATGGAAGAATTATAGAGCAAAACGGCATTTTCGTCAATAGACCATTGATTTCCAGCACTTTTGGAAAGGAGAACGGGGCCTTTCGGCCCCGTTTCCCACGCTTATATAATTTTCGGCACAACGATTTCGCCGCTGCCGCCGCAGTATTTTTCCGTCTCCGCGATCAGCTTCCGCGCCGTATCCCACAGCAGCTCGTCGGGGGTGGCCTTGTTGCCCTGCACGATGTAAAAGACGTTTTTCGCCGTCTCATCCACCGCCGTCTTGTTCACCTGCCGGATCTCCAGGCGGCACAGCACCTCGTTGCTGTCGTCGCAGTAGCAATACTCGTGGGGCGCGACGGGGACAGGCTCCGTCTGGCCCAGCGGCACGAATTTCTCGCTGCCGTCGGTGAAGCGCAGCGTCACGTTGCCGTCCACCTTGTCGATGTTGTGGGCGCCCAGCGCCAGCTTGCTCTCCAGCGACAGCAGGTTGTAGATGTCCACCGCCGTGTTGATGTAGAACATCTCTCCCTGCCCCTTTTTCAGCAGCTTGATCAGGTTCTCGCTGGCGGGAATGTTCTTCCGGCGCTTCACGCCCGTCTCGTCGTGGAGGATGTTGAAGCCCTCCAGCACCAGATCGGCGTGAACGTCCAGCTCCGCGTACTGCTCATAAAGCTCGTGGAGCTTCTGGGTGCGGTAGATCTTCCATTCATCGGATTCCACCGTGTTGTCCATGCCGCGGATCACGGGGAACAGGATCTTCACGCCCGCGTCCAGCACGTCCTGCTGTACGAAAAATTCCATGGTGCCGCCTCCCTTCTCAGTGACCCAGGGCCTGATCCAGATCAGCGATGATATCATCGGGATCCTCCAGGCCCACCGACATGCGGATCATGCCGTCGGTGATACCGGCCGCCTCACGCACCTCCTTGGGGATCATGGTGTGGGTCATGGCCGCCGCCTGCTCCACCAGCGTCTCCGTATCGCCCAGAGATACCGCCAGCGTGCACAGCTTCAGGCTGTTGATGAACTTCTTGCCGGCCTCCAGACCGCCCTTCACGTCGAAGGTGATCATACCGCCGCCGCCGCGCATCTGCTTCTTGGCAATGTCGTACTGGGGATTGGACTCCAGGAAGGGATAGCGCACCGTCTCGATACGGGGATCGGCCTCCAGCCAACGGGCGATCTTCAGGGCGTTTTCGTTGTACTGCCGCATGCGGACGCCCAGCGTCTTGATGCCCCGGCAGATGAGGAAGGCGGTAAAGGGCGCCATCACCGCGCCGAAGTGCATCAGCGTACCCAGACGGCACTGGCGCAGGAACTCGGTGTCGTTGGAGATCACCGCGCCGCCCAGCAGGTCGCCGTGACCGCCGATGTACTTGGTCAGGCTGTGGATCACCACATCCACGCCCAGATCCAGCGGATTGGTGTTGTAGGGGGTGGCAAAGGTGTTGTCCACAAACACCTTCACGCCGTGGCGGTGGGCGATCTTGGCCACCTCGGCCAGATCCACCAGCACCATGGTGGGGTTGGCGGGGGTCTCTACATAAATGACCTTGGTGTTGGGCTTGATGAGGGGCTCCAGCTCCTCCAGATGGTCGGCCCGGAAGGAATCGTGCTGGATGCCGAAGCGGGGCAGCCAGTCGCTGGTGATGTCCTCGGTGCCGGAGTACTTGGCCTTGGTGAAGATAACGTGGTCGCCGCATTGCAGGGCCGCGAACAGCGCACCGGCCACCGCACCCATGCCGGAGGCATAGGACACCGCGCCCTTGCCGTGCTCCAGCGCCGCCAGCTTCTGCTCCATGTAATCAAGAGACGGGTTGGTGATGCGGCTGTAAGCGAAGCTCTCGGCGTAGTCGCTGCAAGCCTCCACGGCGTCGTCGGTGGAATCGAAATAGAAGGTAGAGGTCTGGTAAATGGGCGGGATCAGGGAACCGTAGGGATCCCGGGGCTCCCCGGCGTGAACCTCAACGGTATCGAATTTTACGTTCTCCGGCTGAAATTCCGGATGCTTCATGATCAACTGGCTCATAGCGCACCTCCATAAAAAATATGCTGACAGGCAGCTTTGTTTTCTTGCCTGTCAGCATATCATATTTTGCGCAAATAGGGAAATACCGCAAAATTATGGCGGCCCATAGCCAAAAGCTTTACCCCCTGGCGCCGTTCAGCTGCCGGGTCATGCAGTCCAGAAACGCCCGCTCGATGGGCCGCAGCATCCGGCCCCGGATGCCGATCCAGCCGATGTCCACCCGGTCGTCGGTGTCGATGGGAACGCAGGCCACCTCCCGGGCCAGCCGGGGCGAAATGACGCCGGTGCCGATGTCATAGGCGTTGCAGCTGCGCATCAGCGCCGTACTGACGTACAGGTCGCTGATGTAGACCACCTTCCGGGGGTAGAAATTGGGCAGCATCATCTCCTCTGAGAAGAAGCCAGGGGAGTCGCCGTCCTGCTCGTAGACGATACAGGGGTAGTCCATCAGCTCCTCCGGCGTCACGCTCTCCCGCTTGGCCAGCGGATGCTCCACCGACAGAAAGGCGTGGGGCGCGGCGCGGGATACGCTGTGGAACTCCAGGTTGTTGTCCTCCAGCACCTTCAGCATGTGGCGGCGGTTCACGTCCGACAGGAAGATCACGCCCATGTCGCTGTACTGCTTGCGCACGTCCTCGATGACGGCGGCGGTCTGGGTCTGGTTCAGGCCCAGCGTATACCGCTCCGCGTCCAGCCCGTCCACGAACTCCTCAAAGGCGCTCACCACAAAGTCGTAGTGCTGGCTGCTGACGAAGAAGGTGGGCTTCGGCCCCTCGGTGTCGCTGTGGAAGTATTCGCTGATGTAGTCGGCGTCCCGCAGCAGCCGGTTGCTGAGCTTCAGCAGCTCCCGGCCCTCGTTGGTGATGGCGATGCCGGTGGAGGATCGGGTGAAGATGGTGATGCCCAGCTCCTCCTCCAACGCGTTCACCAGATTGCTGATGCTGGGCTGGGAAACATACAGCTTCTGGGCGGCCCGGCTGAAGGAGCCGCATTTTTCCACCATGGAGACGTATTTCAGCTGCTGTAAGGTCATGTCGGCCCCTCCTTATACCTGCAGATCGCGGCCTGCCGCCTCGGTGTGGGTGCGCATGGCGCTGCGGGCGGCCCGGCTGTCCTGCTGCTCGATGGCTTTGAGAATGATGGTGTGGGTGTTCAGGATACGGCGGCCCAGATCGACCCGCCCCTCCGGAGAGAGGGTCAGCATCTTGCTGCGCAGCGTCTCCTTTTCCACGTTGCCCAGCACCTCCGTGACGATCATGGCCACCCGGTTGGCGCTGGCCCGTGCCAGCAGACTGTGGAAGCAGACGTCCAGCTCGATGAACCGCTCATAGTCCGCCAGTGCGGTCTCCGCCTCGGTGACGCACCGGCGCAGGTCGGCCAGGTCGGTCTCCGTGCGGCGCTTGGCGGCCCATGCGGCGATGGTGGAGTCGTTGCTCTGGCGGTATTCGTTCAGCTCGGAAAGGGACACCTGGCTCAGCTGGATCATGTCCTTCAGCGGCTCCTCGGCGGCGTGCAGGCTCAGCTCCTGCACCACCGCGCCGGAGGCGCCCTGTGTGGAGGAGATGTAGCCGCCCTGCTCCAGCCGCTTCAGCGCCTCCCGGATGGTGGGGCGGCTGCGCTGCAGCTCCGCCATCATGGCCCGCTCCGAGGGCAGCCGGTCGCCGGGCTTCAGCGCACCGGAGGTGATCAGGGTGCGGAGCTGTTCATAGATATCGTCGCTGGCCCGCTTGGCGGGATCCAGCTGAATGTGCAGGTCGTGAGCGTCCATAGGCTCCACCTCCCTTTCAACGAGAAAACAGTATAGCAAAAACCTCCGGAAAGGTCAAGAAACGGCACGAAAACGCCCCGCTGTGACATGAAATCGCCTTGCTGTGACATGAAAACGGGCTGCTGTGACATGAAAATGCCCTTCTATGGCATGAAAATGCACGGGCAAAAGGGGGAAAAACAGGCTGTTACGAAACGTGACAGCCTGTTTTTCATGAGGGAGGAACCTCTTATTTCGCAGCCTTGGCGGCCTTGATGGACTCGATCAGTTCGGGAACGACCTTGAACAGGTCGCCGGTGATGCCGTAGTCGGCAACCTCGAAGATGGGAGCGGTCTCGTTCTTGTTGACGGCGATGATGCACTCGGAATCCTGCATGCCAGCCTTGTGCTGGATGGCGCCGGAGATACCCAGAGCAACATAGACCTTGGGATGGACGGTCTTGCCGGTCTGGCCGACCTGGTGGTCAGCGGAGATCCAGCCGGCGTCCACGCAGGCACGGGAGGAACCCACGACGCCGCCGAGGACCTCGGCCAGCTCCTCGGCCAGCTTGATGCCCTTCTCAACGTCCTTGGAGATACCGCGGCCAACGGACACGATGAAGTCAGCGCCGATCAGGTCCACCAGCTTCTTGGCGGCCTTCACGGTCTCGGTGACCTCGGTGTGGATGTCGGAAGCAGCCAGCTCGAACGCGGGATGCAGGATCTCCACGTTCTTCTTGCACTCGCGCTTCTTCATAACGCCGGGGCGCACAGTGGCCATGGCGGGACGGAAACGGGGGCAGATGATGGAGGCCATCAGGTGGCCGCCGAAAGCGGGACGGGTCATCTTCAGGTCGCGATCAACACCGTGAGGCTCCTTGTTGATCATCACGGTGCCCAGCTTATCGATGCGCTCCTCGGGCAGGGTGGAAGCTTCCTTCAGGAAGCCCTTGTAGTTGGGCATGTCGATGTCCAGGTGGGTGCAGTCGGCGCACAGGCCGGTGTGCAGACGGGCTGCGCAGCGGGGCGCCAGGTCACGGCCAATGTTGGAAGCGCCGAACAGCAGCACTTCGGGCTTGATCTCCTCCACGGCCTCCACGATCACCTTGGTATAACCATCGGTGGTGTAGTCCTTCAGCAGGGGAGAATTGTACACATAAACCTTATCCGCGCCGTACTCGCCCAGCTCAGCGGCGATGCCGTCCACGTTGTCGCCCAGCAGGATGCCGCACAGCTCAACGCCCAGCTCGTCGGCCAGCTTGCGGCCCTCGGAGATCAGTTCAAAGGTGGTGGGCATCATCACGCCCTGACGCTGCTCGCAGAACACCCATACGTTCTTGAACGCGCCGATATCAGCACTATTAAAAGCCATTATTTTGTATCCCTTCTTTAGATTTTCACAAGCATCATCGTGAGCCACGGCCCAAAAGCCTCGCAGAGTTCGTGCCCGCAGGCACGAAATATTCCAATCATTTTTCCGGCGACATGTGCGTCGGAAAAATTCTTCTCGGCCAGCAAGTGTGCCTAACGGGCGCGCGCAGTCGGCCGTGAACCCCACGCATGAAAACCTGTTTTCATGCGCTTCACAAAAATGCTTGCATTTTTGTGAAAGATCAGATGATGTGCTTGGCCGCCAGAATGCCAGCCAGCTTGTCAGTGGTCTCCTTGCCGGAGCCTTCCAGCATCATGCCGGCACCCTTCTGGGGGGGCGTAAAGGAGGTGAGAATGTTGGTGGGAGAACCGGCCAGACCGATGGTGGTCTTGTCGATCAGGGGGTGATCCTTCAGGGTCTCGTAGGTCATGGTGACCAGAGGCTTGGCGAAGCACTCCTCGATGCCGGAAACGGTCATATAGCGGGGCTCGTTCAGCTCCTTGATGCAGGTGATCATGCAGGGGGTCTTGACCTTGACGGTCATGTAGCCGTCCTCCAGCATGCGCTTGACGGTGACGGTATTGCCCTCCAGCTTGATATCGCCGGCGTAGGAGATCTGGGGCAGATGCAGCTTCTCAGCGATCTGGGGACCGACCTGGGCGGTATCACCGTCGATGGCCTGACGGCCAGCCAGAATGATATCGTCAGCCTCGACGCCGTAGGTGTCGATGGCGGCGGCGATGATCTGGGAGGTGGCGTAGGTATCGGAGCCGCCGAACTCACGGGCGGTCACCAGGACGCCTTCGTCCACGCCCATGGCCATCAGCTCACGCAGCATGCCTTCTGCGGGAGGGGGGCCCATGGTGAAAGCGATGACCTTGCAGCCCAGCTCGTCCTTGAGAGCCAGAGCGGCCTCGACGGCGTTCAGGTCGTCGGGGTTGATGATGGTCTGCATGGAAGCACGATCCAGCGTACCATCGGGATTCACGGCCACCTTACCGGAGGTATCGGGGACCTGCTTGACAGTGACAAAAATCTTCATATTTCTCGTACCTCCTTGCTTACTTCAGCAGATTGCCGGCGATGACCATCTGCTGCACCTGAGAGGTGCCCTCGTAGATGGTAGTGATGCGGGCGTCGCGGTAGATGCGCTCCACCTTGTACTCGCGGATATAGCCGTAACCGCCGTGGATCTGCACGGCCTTATAGGCGCAGCGGTTGGCGGCCTCGGCGGCGAAGTACTTGGCGATGGAGCAGGCGGAGCTGGCCTCGGGGCTGTTGGCGTCCTTCAGTACAGCAGCGTGATACACCAGCTGACGGGCGGCTTCCACGTCGGCGGCCATGTCGGCCAGCATGAAGCTGATGCCCTGGAAGTCGGCGATGCGGCGACCGAACTGCTTACGCTCCTTGGCGTACTTGACGGCCTCGTCCAGTGTGGACTGGGCGATACCCACGGACTGGGCGGCGATGCCGAGACGGCCGCCGTCCAGCGTCTTCATGGCAATCTGGAAGCCCTTGTGCAGCGGACCCACCAGACAATCCTTGGACACGCGGACATCCTCCAGCACCAGGTCGCAGGTGGGATAGCCGTTGATGCCCATCTTCTTCTCATGAGCGCCCAGGGACACGCCGGGGAGCTTCATGTCCACCACGAACATGGAAATGCCCTTGCTGCCCTTGGCGGTCAGGTCGGTCTTGGCGAAGACCACGGCCCAGTCGGCCATGGGGGCGCCGGAGATGAAGCACTTGCGGCCGTTGATGATGAAGTCGTCACCGTCGGCGATGGCGGTAGTGGTGGTGCCGCCGGCATCGGAGCCCGCGCCGGGCTCGGTCAGGCCGAAGACCATGATTTTCTCGCCGCTGGCCACGGCGGGCAGGTACTTCTGCTTCTGGGTCTCGCTGCCGCCCAGCAGCAGCGGGCCGCCGCCCAGGGAGTTGGAAGTGTTGGCGTAGATGGACAGCACCGCGTCCACGCGGGCCAGCTCCTCTACCATCAGGGCGTAGGTCAGGCTGTCGGCACCGGCGCCGCCGTACTCCTTGGGGATCTTAACGCCCATAAAGCCGTAACGGGCCATCTTCTTGTGCATATCCCAATTGAATTCGCCGGTCTCATCCAGCTCGTCCTGGATCTCCTTGGTGAATTCCGTCTCCGCGAACTGGCGGAACAGCTTGCGCTGCATCTCGTGCTTCTTGTCGAGAATCATTCGTTTTCCTCCTATTGTTACTTTACTAATTGGTTCAGCAGGGGATCTCGTGGCTGGACTTACCGGTGGTCAGGATCTCGTGGATGCTGTCGATACCGCAGCGGGCCATGGACTCGGCGGCTTCCTCGGTAAAGAACGCCATGTGGGGAGTGTGATACACGTTCACGAAGGAACGCAGGTACTTCAGCTTGAAGTAGGGCATGCCGGGGGTCTTGATGATATCGTCGTTGTGGGGAACGTGGATGATGCCGGTCTCGCCGGGGAAGGCGTCCATAAACAGCGCGCCGATCTTCTCGGTCTCCACGCCCTCAATGATGGCGTCGATGTCCACCAGCTCGCCGCGGGCGTTGTCGATAAGCACCACGCCGTCCTTCATCTTGGACAGGGCGTCACGGTTGATCATGCCGGTGGTGTCGGGCAGCAGGGGCGTATGGATGGTGATGATGTCGGACTCGCGGTACAGGGTATCCAGATCCACGTACTCGGCGTACTGGCGAACGGCGTCGTTCTGGTACACGTCGTTGGCCAGGATGCGGCAGCCGAAGCCGCTGAGGCACTTGATAACGGTATAGCCGATCTTGCCGGTGCCCATAACGCCGACGGTCATGGTGCGCAGCTCGCGGCCCATCTTGCCCTTCAGGGTAAAGTCGTTGTCGTTGGTGTTGTACAGGGCCTTCTTGAACTTGCGGATGCACATGAGAATGGCCATGACGGTGTATTCCGCCACGCCGTTGGGCGCGTAAGCGCCGTTGCACAGACGGAAGCCCAGAGAGCGGGCATAGTCGCAGTTCATGTGGTTGTAGCCCACGCAGCGGCTGGCCAGCACCTTGACGCCGTAGCCCTGCAGCTCGTCCAGCACCTCGTTGCAGTAGTCGGACTGGCCCAGCGTGGTGACGCCGTCGCAGCCAACGGCCATGTTGGCGGTGGTGGGATCCAGATTGGCGGGGGTGGACACCAGCTCGATGCCGTATTCTTTGCACAGAGACTCGATAACGGGCTTTTCGTCGGGACGCACTTCATAAGCAGCGATCTTCATATTTTTCTCCTTTTCCGGCATGGCCGTCCGCCGCTCCTCAACAGCGGACGGCGCGTGTTCATTTCCTACTTTTCCGTTTTTGGTTGGCTTAGTCCTTCAGGGCGGGATCCATGGCGGCGGCGTCGCCGGCGGCGATCATGGCGGCCACCTGCTCGTCGGTATAGCCCAGCTTCTTCAGGATTTCCTCCGTCTGCTCACCCAGATACGGGCCGCGGTTGTAGGGAGGCAGGGGAGTCTCCTCGAACATGACGGGAGGACGCACCATGGTGCGCTTGGCGCCGTTGGGATACTCCATCTCATAGAAGCAGTCGGAGGCCCAGGCCTGCTTATCCACCAGCAGCTGATCCCAGGTCTGGGCGATAGCGTAGGGCAGGTCGTTGGCGTCCATCAGGGCGCACCACTCGTCCAGGGTACGGGTTGCCATCTCGGCCACCAGGAAGTCATAGAACTCCTCGATGTTGGCCTGCAGGTTGGTCTGGGGGTAGTAGCGGGGATCCTCGGCCATCTCGGGGTGGCCGATGGCGCGCATGAAGATGGGATAATGGCGGTTGTACTGGGGCATGGCGATCTGGAGCCACTTGTTGTCCTTGGTCTTGTGAGCCACCACCAGCGGGTTGGGCAAGGTACGGCGGGACAGGGGGAACTGGGTGGCGGGGTCGCCGTACTGGTTGGACTGGAGCATCAGGGACACGTCCCAGATGGCGCTGTGGAACAGGGAGACCACCACGCGGTCGCCCTGACCGGTCTGCTTGGCGCGGTACAGGGCCGCCAGCACGCCGGAGGCTAGGTACAGACCCACTTGATGGTCGCCGAAGCCGGCGATGGTCAGCATGGGCAGGGAGTCCTTGTCAAACAGGGTGCCCAGCACGCCGCCGCGGGCAAAGAAGGCGGTGAAGTCGAAGCCGGGGAGATCCTTGTCGGGGCCCTTCTCGCCGTAGCCGGAGACGAAGCCGTACACCAGAGCGGGATACTTGGCGTGGAGGGTATCGTAGTCCAGGCCAGCCTTCTTCAGGGGGTTCTGGCGCCAGTTGGTGATGAAGATGTCCGCCTCGGCGATCAGCTTCTCCAAGGCCTCACGGCCGGCGGGAGACTTGGTGTTCAGGGCGATGCAGGTCTTGTTGGCGTTCTCCAGGTCGTAGGTGGTGTTCTCCTTCTGGTCCTGGGGACGGCCCTCGTTGACGGCGGTGTAGCGCAGGGGGTCGCCTGCGGGAGCCTCGATCTTGATGACCTCGGCGCCCAGGTCGGCCAGGAAGCGTGCGCAGCAGGGCGCGGCGATGAAGGTGGCCAACTCGACGACCTTGATGCCCTCCAGCGGGCGTTTGATCTCACTCATAGGTTTGGTTCCTCCTATATTGTTCTTTTTTGCGTAATTACATGGTCAGCATGTCGCGGAAGGTCTCGATATTGGTGCGGGCCTGCTCGAACTGCACCATCTGGCGGTCGATCTCCACCACGGTGACAGGGATACCGGCGGCCTCGCAGGCCTTCTTGATCATGACATAGTCGAATTCCTCGGGGTCGCAGAACTTGGTCATGGCCACCAGCACACCCTTGGCGCTGTGGGCCTTGGCGGTGTCCACGATCCACTGGACGCGGGGCTTGGCGGCGTTATACAGCACGGAGCAGTTGTCCATGTCGGCAAACTTCTGGGCCAGGGCGGTCAGGGCATCGTCACCGGCGGGCACGTCGGTGCGGTACTGGCGGGACTGGGCGGCCACGTCGTCGGCCACGATGTGCAGGCCCAGATCGTCCAGAATGGCGTTGAAGCCGGGGGCGTCGGTCAGGATGCCGGACAGCAGGATGGGCGTCTTTTCCGCGGCGGGGGTCTGATCCTCCAGCGCGGCCAGCAGCTCCTCGATGAGGGCAGTGTGCTCCTCCTTGGTCATGAAGAAGGCGGACTTGAAGGCGTCGCTGCGCTGGGCGGCGGTAACCTCGGGATGCTTGGAGAGCACCTCGTCCAGCTTCCGCATGGCGGCGTTGTGGCGGTTATAGACGGCGTTGGACTCGGCCAGCCTGGCATCGTCAAACTTGCTGCCCAGCTTCTCCAGATCGCGGATCACGCGCTCGTAGCCGGCCTTGGTGAAGGCCACGCCGTAAGCGGGCTTGCGGTTCTGGGGATAGGTCATGGGGATGAAGGGGATGGAGGGAACGGCGTACTTCCAGTTCTCGCCCATGGTTTTCAGGGTGTCGCACAGGGAGGGGATCACGATGGCGGACGCGCCGTCGTACATGCCGTTGATGCCCAGCTCCAGAATGGACTGGACGATGGAGCACAGGAAGGCGGGACAGTATTCCTTGGCCCGGCGCAGCTCGGTATCCGCGCCCCAGGCGCCCATGGGAACGAAGCCCATGGAATGGATGATCTCCTCGGGGGTGTAGACGGGAGCGCACAGCACGATCTTCTTACCCTGGGCCAGATATTTGTCCATCTGGGCCTTGGGGTTCACGGCGACTTCATGCAGCTTGGCAAACAGTTCGTTGGTGGTCATGTTCAGTTGGCTCCTTTCTGCTCTTTGTTGGCTTCCATGATCTCCATGAGGCCCTGGACACGGGTGTCATACTGGGCTTCGGAGAAGTTGCGGGGATCGGCCTGGTCGCCGTCGAAGCTGGCCACGGGGATATCGCAGGCCTTGCCCACCTGACGGCCCATCTCATACATGAAGCCGCTCCACAGCTTGCAGGAACGGTTGGTATGGATCAGCATGCCCTCCACATGGTTGTCCTTGCACAGCTTGATGCGCTTGTCGCGGGATTTTTCCAGATTGATGGCGTTGGGCACGGAGCAGTAGGCCTTGATCATGCCCTCGAAGGAGTCGTAATCATAGCCGAAGGCGTCGGCGTAGATGGTGGTGACCATGTTGATGCCGCGGGACTTCAGACCGGTGGAGGTGGCGCGCAGGTAGGGCCAGCAGGCGATACCCTCGAACAGGATGCGGTACTTCTCCTCGGTACGGAAGGTGGAGGTGCCGTTCTTGTGGTTGTCCATGTACTCCTTGTACAGGGTCTCCATGGCGTCGCCGGAGCACTCCTTGCCGCGGGCGGTGACCATGACGGCCATGTGGTTCAGCAGGTCGAAGCCGTTGAAGGGAGAGGGAACGTACTTGGCGCAGCCGGTGGCGGCCAGCCATGCACGGGAGGCGCGGCAGCTGAAGCCGGTGACTTCCTGGAACTTATCGTCGTCCCACTTCAGGTTGAACAGGCTCTCCAACTGATGAACAGCGTCCCAGAACTGAGCGGAGACATATTCCACCTGTGCGTCGGACACGTCGTAGTCGGGGTTGAAGGGGATGTCCAGCATGATCATGGGGATATTCAGTTCCTGAGCCAGATTCTCATACCACTTGATCATGCAGTTGCAGATGTTGTTGCAGCACAGCACCACGTCGGGCATGGCCACATCCTGCTCGGGACAGGATTTCAGCTTGGCGTAGGCCAGAGAGATACGGGCGTAGGCACAGATGTCGTTGGAATAGCCGTCGGCCTCCGCCACGTTGCACATGCGCTCACCGGCGCCGCGGGCGGCGATACCGGCTGCCTGGTTTTCGGGATAGACGGTGGCGATGCCCAGCGTCTCAGGGATCTCGACGGGGAAGTTGCTGGAGACCCATGCTACGGGGATGCCCTTCTTCTTGGCCTCGATGGCGTCCACAAAGGCGTCAGCGGCGATCTTGCCCAGTTTGTACTTGGCGGAATTGGGGTCCACCGGACGAGGGGCCTTTTTCACTTCTTCTGCCATGGTTTTTCCTCCTTGTTTGTTCTGTCCTCATACTTATATAAATTACATTTGCTCACTTATTTTGTGGCCTGCTTCCAGGCATACAGGGCCGCGCCGATGGCGCCGAAATACTGGGCCAGCGGGTCATAGGAAATTTCCACGTCCAGCGCCTGGGCCATATAGCGGCGCACCGCCTCGTTGCGGGCCACACCGCCGGACATGCACACACGCTCCACGATACCGGCACGACGGGCCAGAGACGCCACGCGGGTGGCCACGCTCTGACAGATACCGGCCACCAGATCGGGGCGCTTGACGCCGTTGGCCAGCTGACTGATGACCTCCGATTCGGCAAACACCGTGCAGGTGCTGGAGATGGCGGCGGGAGAATCGCTCTCGGCAGCGATGGCACCCAGGTCGTCGATGTCCAGCCGCAGGATGTTGGCCATGACCTCCAGAAACCGGCCGGTTCCGGCGGCGCACTTGTCATTCATGATGAAGTTGCTCATGCGGCCGTCTGGGGTCAGGGAGATGATCTTGGCGTCCTGACCGCCGATGTCAATGACCGTCCGCAGGTCGGGAAACACGAAGCGGCCGCCCAGCGCGTGGCAGGTCAGCTCGCTGACCTCGCCGTCGGCGCCCTCGAACTTGTTGCGGCCATAGCCGGTGACGATCACGCGGGCCATGTCGGCGCGGGTAAGGCCGCTCTCCAGCCACAGCTGGGACAGGGCGTCCTCCGGCCCGTCGGTGCCCAGACCGCCCAGCTGCAAGCTTTTGGCGGCGATGGACGCGCCGTCCTGCAATATCACACACTTGGAGGTGGTGGATCCGATGTCAATGCCCAGAGTATACATACGCTGCGTCCTTTCTGCCGATGGCGGCTCAACTGGTCTTACCAGTCTGATAATATTATACGTTCTTGTGAAATTTGTGTCAATTATGGGTTATGACAATTCTTTAACAATTCTTTGTGAATTATACCGAGTTGCAGTTTAAATGAGCAAAGTGAACGGGATTTTTTTACGCAAAAAGTGTCCGCTTTTGGCGGACACTTTTTGGAATGGGAGATATTGGGATAACGCAGGCGAAAAAACAAGTACCACATGTGTGATTGACAACCGGTCACACATGTGGTACAATTGTTTGCAGACGCTGCACAACGGCAGGCGGTTGATCTACTCCCTTGCGAAAGGGGGTGGACATATGCGTATTACTTTTCATATCGGTGACTTTACCGTTACCATTATCGTAAAGAAACGCGAAAACCGCCACTCGGCCAAGTGACGGTTTTCTTAATTGAAAACTTAAACTTCTGAGATCAACCGCTTGTCGCAGCGTCTCTTTATCTTTATTATACCCATTTTCTCAGCATTGTCAAGCGCACAAAAAAGAGACGCTCTTGCGAGCGTCTCTTTTTATGAATCAGAATGAGATTCTAAATTAGAACTCCTTCTTCTTGCCGATGACGACAGCGCCGCCAGCGACGGACAGCAGGCTCATGCCAACATACATGGCAATACCAGCGTCAAAGGTCTTGGGGGAGGCGATGCCGTCCTTGGTGGTGTCAGGCTTGGCCTCGCCGATCAGGTACAGGGTACCCAGATCGAAATCGGTAGCTTCCAGCTTCAGGCTCTTCAGGACCTTGTTATAATAGTACTCAAACTCACCAGTGCGGTCGGTAGCGAACATCAGTTTAACGACGTCCATGGGGGGCTTATAGGTGGTGTACTTCTTGCCAGCGTAAGCTTCAAAAACGGTAGCGTTGAATTCCTTGCCGCAGATAGCGCACTTGTAAACGTACACGCCGGTGGAGACTTCCTTGGACTTGTACTGATACAGCAGGTGAGAAGCAGCCAGATAGGAACCATCCGTCTCAACCTCGACCAGCTTATCGCCAACCTTGGCGATCTTCAGCTCAGCCAGAGTCTCTGCTTTCCAGTCGTAGTCAACCCAATAGTTGTCATTGGTGTCCTTGTAGCCCTCGGCATGCTTGTCGGTGGTGCAATCCCACTTCTCAGCCTTGACGGCGGTAGCGGTGACGTCATAGTCGATATAGTCGTTCTTCACATAGACAACAGGCTCGTCGCCAACCTTCTGGCTCTCGCTCTCATACAGAGCGATAGCGTCCTTGTCGGTCTTCTTGCACTCGACATAGGAGTAATCGTTCTCGTCGATGAAGCCGTCGATGTTGCCGGAGCCGTCCTTGTTAGCCTTGGCAGCAACAAACGTGTACTCAACGCCGTGTTCGTCATACAGGGTGTCGCCATCCTTGACAGCAGCGAAGGCCACGGTGCACAGGCTCAGAGCCATAACCAGGCTCAGAACCAGAGCAACAATTTTCTTCATGTTCTTTTTCCTCCATAAAAATTTTTTCGCAAAAACGTTCTTTATCGGAGGAAAACGCGAAAAATGTCGAAACGAGACGCTTTGACGGGCTGGGCCTGTTACTGACTCGTCACTTACCTGTTACTAACGCATTTTACGGCAGCCGCTGGATGCCGGAGCGCAGTACCTCCAGCGTCCTGTGGGTATAGTGGGCGGTGATGTCCGCGCGGGTGCTGTGGCCCATCAGCCACTTGACGGTGAGCGGATCGACGCCCGCCGCGTGCAGCCGCGTGGCGAAGGTGTGGCGGCACCAGTGGGGCGTCACGCCTTCCGCGCCGATCCGCGCCATCAGCCCGGCGAATATCCGGCGGTACTCGCTGTCCCGCAGGGCCTTGCCGTCACTCCGGCAGACGATGGCCGCCCCGCCCTTCTCCAGCCATGCCGCCAGATACGGCGCGATCCGCGGATGCACCGGCACAATGCGCTCCCGCCCTGCCTGCGTTTTCAGCCCGCCCTGCAGATAGCCGCCCTCCTCATGGTAAGACGCGCGGGTCAGCGACAGAAACTCGTTGATGCGGAAGCCCGTATAGCACAGCATCAGCGCCGTGTCGGCGTAGGGGACGCCCGCCGCCGCCAGCCGCGCCAGCGCCTCGACCTGCCGGTCTGTCAGGGCGCCGCGAGGGTGCTTGATCTCCGCCTGCGGGATATCCAGATACGCGGAATAGTCCTTGCTGATGGCGTCCCGCTCCATGGCGTAGCGGTTCAGTGCCTTGATGAGCGCGGCGTCGTTCATAATGACCGACCGGGACATGCCGCGCCGCTCGTCCTCGTCCAGTATCGACTGCCAGTCATCCAGCGTCATGCCCCGCATCCGCCGCGCCGCGAAGCGGCTGACCCGCTTGTTCCACGCGGCGTTGTGGCTGGTGATGGAGCCCTTGTTCAGCTTGCGGTATTCCCGGGTGCTCCAGCCCGCGAAGGCCTGCGCCACCGTCATGTCGGCGGCGGATTCCGATACACGGTGCGCCCGGTTGTATTCCTCCAGTGCGCTCTGGGCGTCGGCGGCCCGGGCGTGATAGCTGATGGCCCGCTGTACCGTGCGGCCCGCCTCGTCGCGGCAGGAGACCCGCACCGCCCATGGCCGCCTGCGCCTGCCCGACAGCCGGACAACGCTTCCCGTTCCATTTGCACGTTTCATGTTTGCAGTCCTTTCCGGGCGCGCTGCCGGGAAAGGGCAGACCGCGCCCCTTTACGGTAATGGCAAGACCGCCGTCCAAAGGCGGCGGTCTCTGCGGTCTGCTATATTATAATAGGTATACTCCGACTGTTGTCAAGCACCCCTGCCCCCCACTGACAATATCCAACACATGTGCTACGATGATTGACGCAGGGCTTCGGCCTTGTGCAAGGGTATTACATAACATTGCGGGGCGGTTCGATCCTATCCCTCCGAAAGGAGGTGATAGCTTTGAGAATTACTTTCCATATTGGCAACTATACGGTTACCATCATTATTAAGGAAAGCAAAAACCGCCACTCTGCCAAGTGACGGTTTTTTCGATTTAGAAAAATCTAACAAATGACAGGGTCAAACCGCTCTGCGGTAATACCCTTGCTATTATTATACCTATTTTTTGCCCGTTGTCAAGCACCCCTGCCCCTGTCCGTAGGCTGGTAACAAACCTTCTGCAAAAAGTTACACTTTGGATACAAACTGGCCGAAGCACTTGACGGGAGGAAATTTTATGATATACTTGCAACTGTAAAAACGATAAAGAACGTTTTTGCGAAAAAATTTTTATGGAGGAAAAAGAACATGAAGAAAATTGTTGCTCTGGTTCTGAGCCTGGTTATGGCTCTGAGCCTGTGCACCGTGGCCTTCGCTGATGTCAAGGATGGCGACACCCTGTATGACAAGGATGGCAACGAGTACGAGTTTGTTGCTGCCAGCGCTAAGAAGAATGGCTCCGGCAACATCGCCTTCTTCCAGGGCGAGGATGCTACCGACACTTATGTCGAGTGCAAGAAGGGCACCAAGGATGCTATCGCTCTGTACGAGGATGATGAAGTCTTGAACGGTGACACTGCTGTTCTGTACGTTGTCGAGGAAGAGAACGTGTACTATCAGCTGACCGCTGAGAAGTTCGTCAAGGCTGAGAAGTGGTCCTGCACCAATGACGAGCATGCTGATGCTTGGCTGGATGACGGCGTGTACTATGTCGAGGCTGACGAGGATGAGATTGGCCAGAACATGCTGGTTGAGGCTGGCAAGATCGTCGAGGTCGTCAAGGATAGCACCTATATCCAGGGCTCTCACCTGCTGTATCAGTACAAGTCCAAGGAAGTCTCCACCGGCGTGTACGTTTACAAGTGCGCTTTCTGCGGCAAGGAGTTCAACGCTGCTATGGTCAAGGCCTATGCTGGCAAGAACTATGTCGAGTATGAGATCACTGACGATCTGTGGGGCGCCATCAATGGTCCTGAGCAGAACACCAACTGGGGCAAGTATGTCACCAAGGTTCTGAAGAGCCTGAACCTGGATGCGGATGATTTCGATTATGGTACCCTGTACCTGATCGGCGAGGCCAAGGCTGACACCACCAAGGACGGCATCGCCTCCCCCAAGACCTTTGACGCTGGTATTGCCATGTATGTTGGCATGAGCCTGCTGTCCGTCGCTGGCGGCGCTGTCGTCATCGGCAAGAAGAAGGAGTTCTAATTTAGAATCTCATTCTGATTCATAAAAAGAGACGCTCGCAAGAGCGTCTCTTTTTTGTGCGCTTGACAATGCTGAGAAAATGGGTATAATAAAGATAAAGAGACGCTGCGACAAGCGGTTGATCTCAGAAGTTTAAGTTTTCAATTAAGAAAACCGTCACTTGGCCGAGTGGCGGTTTTCGCGTTTCTTTACGATAATGGTAACGGTAAAGTCACCGATATGAAAAGTAATACGCATATGTCCACCCCCTTTCGCAAGGGAGTAGATCAACCGCCTGCCGTTGTGCAGCGTCTGCAAACAATTGTACCACATGTGTGACCGGTTGTCAATCACACATGTGGTACTTGTTTTTTCGCCTGCGTTATCCCAATATCTCCGCCGCGGTGTCCACGATGGTCTCCGCACCTGCGGCGGCCAGTGCCGCGCGGCCCCGGAAGCCCCATGCCACGCCGATCATGGGCAGGCCTGCATTGCGGGCGGTCTGCACATCCACCTCGCTGTCGCCTACATAGACGGCGGCGGAGGGGTCGGCGTTCAGCGCCGTCAGCGCATGGCGCACCATGTCGGGGGCGGGCTTGCGGGGCGTCTCCGGGCTTTCGCCGAAGGTGGGGATGCCGGGGAAGAACCGCGCCGCCAGCTCACAGGCCGCGCCATGGGGCTTGTTGGAGACGATGGCCGCCTTGCAGCCCTGCCGGTGCAGGGCATCCAGCAGCTCCGGGATGCCGGGGTAGGGGCGGGTCTCCACGCAGGTGTGGGCCTGATACCACGCTTTATAGTCCCGCATGATGGCGGCGAACTCCGGCGTGTCCTCGCCCTGGGGCAGCATGGCGGCCATCAGCCGCACCGCGCCGCTGCCCAGGCCCTGCCGCACCTCCTCACGGGTGCGCTGCGGGTATCCGTACTGGGCCAGCGTGTGATTCACGGCGGCGGTCAGATCGTCCAGCGTGTCCAGAAGCGTGCCGTCCATGTCAAAAAGATAGGTCTGATATGTCATAGGGATCATCCTTTCGCGTCATTCTGCGCCCGATGATATCACAGGCGGCGGCGGATTGCAAGCGGAACGGCGCAAGATATCCCACCTGCCGGAGAAGCGGCGGGGAAAACAGCTGTTTTCTGTGCAAATTCCCGTGCTTTTCCCGTTGACAAGGGCGGAAAACGGCGATATAATACGGTAATCAAAGGCAATGACGGAGAAGAAGCTGCTGATTAACGGCCAAAGAGAGGGACGCCCCGGCTGAAAGCGTCCCGCCTGCGACGCGGCCTGTACCACTCCCGAGCCGCCTGCGACGAGCAGGACGGGTGCTTCCCGTTAAAGGAGCCGAAAGCGACGGCTGCAAAGCCGTAAGCAGGGTGGAACCGTGGAGTAAAGCATTTTTACCTCACCCCTGAACACATCAGGGGTGGGGATTTTTTATCCCGCCCCAACGACAAGGAGGATATTCCCATGAGCGAAGAAAACATCTACACCTTTGAAAACGAGCAGTACCGCAAGACCTACTGGCATACCTGCTCCCACATTCTGGCCCAGGCCGTGAAGCGCCTGCACCCTGAGGTGAAGCTGGCCATCGGCCCCAGCATCGACAACGGCTTCTATTACGATCTGGACGCGCCCTTTGCCTTTACCCCCGAAAACCTGACGGAGATCGAAGCCGAGATGCGGAAGATCTGCAAGGAGAAGCTGAAGCTGGAGCGCTTCGAGCTGCCCCGTGAGGAAGCCGTCAAGTTCATGGAGGAGAAGGAGGAGCCCTACAAGGTGGAGCTGATCAACGATCTGCCGGAGGACGCCGTTATTTCCTTCTACCGTCAGGGCGAGTTCGTGGATCTGTGCGCCGGCCCTCACGTTGACTCTACCGGCCGCATCAAGGGTAACGGCATCAAGCTGACCGCCTGCAACGCCGCCTACTGGCGGGGCGACTCCAACCGCAAGCAGCTGCAGCGTATCTACGGCGTGGCCTTTCCCAACAAGGACGAGCTGGAGGCTTATCTGAAGGAGCGCGAGGAGGCCGTGAAGCGCGACCACAACAAGCTGGGCCGCGAGCTGGAGTATTTTACCACCGTGGACTGCATCGGTCAAGGCCTGCCCATTCTGCTGCCCAAGGGCGCCCGCGTCATTCAGCTGCTGCAGCGCTGGGTGGAGGATACCGAGCAGGAGGCCGGTTATCTGCTGACCAAGACCCCTCTGATGGCCAAGCGCGAGCTGTATAAGATCTCCGGCCACTGGGATCACTATCTGGACGGTATGTTCGTTATGGGCGATCCTGACGACTATACCAAGGAGTGCTTCGCCCTGCGGCCCATGACCTGCCCCTTCCAGTATCAGGTCTATCTGAACCGCGGCCGCAGCTACCGCGATCTGCCCATGCGTCTGGGCGAGACCTCCACTCTGTTCCGCAACGAGGACTCCGGCGAGATGCACGGCCTGATCCGCGTCCGCCAGTTCACCATTTCCGAGGGCCATCTGGTGCTGCGTCCCGACCAGCTGGAGGAGGAGTTCAAGCAGTGTCTGGATCTGGCCAAGTATTGTCTGGGTACCGTGGGCCTGCTGGATAAGTGCACGTTCCGCTTCTCTCAGTGGGATCCCGCCAATCCCAACAACAAGTATGAGGGTACCGCCGAGCAGTGGGAGCATGCCCAGTCCGCCATGGAGCGCATCCTGAAGGATCTGGACGTGGAGTACACCATCGGCATCGACGAGGCCGCCTTCTACGGCCCCAAGCTGGATATCCAGTACAAGAACGTGTACGGTAAAGAGGATACCCTTGTCACCATCCAGATCGATATGCTGCTGGCCGAGCGCTTCGGCATGTACTATATCGACGAGAACGGCAACAAGGCCCTGCCCTATATCATCCACCGCACCTCTCTGGGCTGCTACGAGCGCACGCTGGCCTATCTGATCGAGGAGTACGCCGGTGCGCTGCCCACCTGGATGATGCCGGAGCAGGTGCGCTTCCTGCCCATCACCGACCGCGCCGCCGACTACTGCGCCGACGCCGCCAAGGAGCTGCGCAAGCAGGGCTTCCGCGTGGAGGTGGACAGCCGCAACGAGAAGGTGGGCAAGAAGATCCGCGAGGCCACGCTGGAGAAGATCCCCTTCATGCTGGTGGTGGGCGACCGCGACATGGAGAACGGCACCGTTTCCGTCCGTACCCGCAAGGGCGAGGATCTGGGCGCCATGACGCTGGCCGATTTCAGCGCCAAGCTGCACGAGATCGTGGACAGCAAGTCCCGCGACTGATCATAGGAACAAATTGCCGGAAGGGCCTTTTGACCCTCCCGGCAGTTTCGACAGGAGGAGAATTATGGCGGTTTTATCCGGACTGAAGCCTGAAAAGGTATTCGAGTATTTTGAAAAGCTCTGCTCCGTGCCTCACGGCAGCGGCAACACCAGGATCATCAGCGATATGTGCGTGGGCTTCGCCAGAGAGCTGGGTCTGCGTTACCGGCAGGAGAGCTGCAACAACGTCGTGATCTGGAAGGATGCTTCTGCGGGGTATGAGAACGCCGCGCCCATCATCCTGCAGGGCCATATCGACATGGTCTGCGCCAAGACCGACGACTGCGCCAAGGACATGGCCGCGGAGGGCCTTGACCTGCGGACCGACGGCCAGTGGGTGTGGGCCGACAAAACCTCGCTGGGCGGCGACAACGGCATTGCCGTGGCCATGATCCTGGCCGTTCTGGCGGACGATACGCTGGCCCATCCGCCTATCGAGGCGGTGTTCACTGTGGACGAGGAGGTGGGCATGGACGGCGCCTTCGCGCTGGACTGCTCCGACCTGAAGGGCAGAAAGTTGCTGAATCTGGACTCCGAGATGGAGGGCGTGTTCACGGTGTCCTGCGCGGGCGGCCTGCGGGCGGACTGTCACCTGCCCGGCACTATGGAGCCGGTGGACGGCATGAGCGGCTATACCGTTACGCTTTCCGGTCTGCAGGGCGGCCACTCCGGCGCGGATATCCATCTGGGCCGGGCCAGCGCCAACCAGCAGATGGGCCGGGTACTGTACAGCGCTATGGAGCGTTTTCACGGCCTGCGGCTGGCGGCGGTATCCGGCGGCCAGTTCGACAACGTGATCTGCTCCCGCTGCGACGCGGCGGTGGCCATTCCCACCGGGAAGGAGGCGGCGTTCGAGGCGTTCATCGCGGAATTTGACGCCATCCTGAAAAACGAATATGCCGGCTGTGACGACGGCATCACCCTGACTTGCGCTAAGGCGGATGTGACCGCCGCCATCAGCGAGGTCACCACCAACCTTATGCTGCACACGCTGCTGGCGCTGCCTCAGGGCGTGCAGGCCATGAGCGTGGATTTCCCCGGCCTGACACAGACCTCCCTGAACATGGGCGTGCTGCGTCTGGAGGAGGACGGCCTGTATATCACCTTTTCCATCCGCTCCAGCGTCGCCTCCCAGAAGGAGATGCTGGCCCAGCGTGTCCACTCCATCGTTGAGTTCGCCGGCGGTACGGTCACCGAGCGGGGCAGATACCCCGGCTGGCAGTATGAGCGGAATTCGCAGTTCCGGGATACGGTGTTGGAGGCCTATCACGACCTGACCGGAAAAGAGGGCGTGGTGGAGGCCACCCACGGCGGCCTGGAGTGCGGCCTGCTGATCGAGAAGATCCCCGGACTGGATGCTATCTCCATGGGGCCTGAGCTGCACGACGTACACTCCGTCCGTGAGCGGCTGAATGTGCCCTCTACCGAGCGGGTGTATGCGCTGGTGTGCGAGATCCTCAAACGCAGCAAGTAAGCGATACCATATTAGAATAGGGCAGTATCCCTGCAAAAGAAGCGGTTTTGCAGGGATGCCGCCTTTTTAATGCAAATTTATGCAGGAATTCTATCATGGTAAAGTGAGATTCGCCAGAGTAGAAATGTGAATATGCACAGGGAAAACGCGGGAAAGCTGCAACAGAGCGGGGCCTGTTCGGGGAGAAAAATGAACGGACAGCTGCCGCGTAAAGATAACATAAAAAGAAAAAATGAATTTCTTTGCGTTTTGACTTGCAAAAAAGAGAATATGGGAGTATAATACGTCCGTTGAATCCAATTTGGCCGCGGCACGCGGCACAATAAAGTGAGGAGAGTATACCATGAAAAAGTTTTTCGCATTGATCCTGGCGCTGGCCATGGCCCTGAGCCTGGTGGCCTGCGGCGGCGGCAGCGATAACGGCAGCAGCGACGCCGTTGTCGAGCACACCGACACCACCACCGTGGCCGTGGGCGCGGTGATCCTGGCTCGCGACGACGTGTCCGAGCAGGATATCTACAACTTTGTGGCCGACATCTTTGACAATGCCGAGTCTCTGGTCAGCAGCCACGCCAAGTACGCCGAGCTGAGCCTGGAATACGGCGCTTCCATCACCTCCGTGCCTTATCATCCCGGCGCTGCCAAGTACTTTGCCGAGAAGGGCATTGAGGTCGCTTCCGTGAAGGAAGGCGCCGGCACCGGCGATTCCCGCAACCTACGCTTCGTCACCGGCGGCGAGTCCGGCACCTACTACGCCTTCGGCTCCGTGATCGCACAGCACGCCTCCAACAACGCCGGCGTCAGCGTCGTGGGTCTGGTGGGCAACGGCTCTCAGGCCAACATCCAGGAGCTGGCTGACGGCACCGCCGACCTGGCCTTCTGCCAGTCCGACGTTATGGCTTACGCCTACAACGGCACCAACCTGTTTGACGCCAAGGTCGAGGGCTTCTCCACCGTGGCCGCCCTGTACATGGAGCAGGTGCAGATCGTCACCACCAACCCCGACATCAAGACCGTGGCGGATCTGGCCGGTAAGGCTGTATCCATCGGCGCTCCCGGCTCCGGTGTGTACTTCAATGCCATCGACGTGCTGGGCGCTTACGGCCTGACCGAGAATGACATCAAGCCCACCTACCAGTCCTTCGGCGACAGCGCCGACGCCCTGAAGAACGGCCAGATCGACGCCGCCTTCATCGTGGCCGGTGCGCCTACCACCGCTGTGACCGACCTGGCTACCACCAAGGATACTTACCTGGTCAGCTTGGATGACGAGCACATCGCCACCCTGCTGGAGACCTCTGACTACTACACCAAGACGGTCATCGCCAAGGACGTGTACTTTGCCGACTGAGGCAAAACCTTAACAGTGTATTGACGCTTTTCGAGACTACGGCGGGGTGACCCGCCGTAGTTCTCGCTACATTATTCCAAAATCAGGAGAGAACCAAGTATGAGTCTGCATAAGAAAAAGGTGGATACCGCTCCCGCGGCGGAGACCGGCGGCGCCAACGACGCCACCGATCTGGACGCGGTGATGCGTAAATACGACCGCGAGTCCGCCACCCGCATCTGGGAGGGAACTCCCAAGCTGATCGTCCGCATCATTATGGCAGTATTTGCCGTATTCTGCATCGCCATGACCCTGTTCTCCCGCGCTATGCCGGAGATCCGACTGACCGTTTTCATGGGCTGCATCATCGTTATCGGCTTCCTGACCTATCCGGCCAAGAAGGGCAGCGTCCATGTGAACTCCCTGCCGTGGTATGACATCGCGCTGATGGTCATCGGCGCGGGCTGCTTCTTCTATTTCGCCGTCAACGCCATGACGCTGGTGCGCCTGTCCACCCGTATCGAGCCGGTGCATGTGATCATCGGCGTGGTGGGCGTGCTGGTACTGATGGAGCTGTGCCGCCGCTGCGTGGGCGTGCCCATTCTGTGTGTGGCCGGTGCGCTGATCATCTACGCCTTCATCAATCAGCTGAGCTATGCCGGTGCGGTGAACGCCGCCACGCTGTATGACGCCCTCAAGACCATCATCTACAAGCTGTTCTACACCACCTCAGGCGTGATCGGCACCCCCATCAACGTCTGCTATACCTACATCGTTCTGTTCATCATCTTCGGCGCGTTCCTGGAGCGCACCGGCATCGCCAACTTCTTCATCAGCTTCGCCAACCGCATCGCGGGCTGGTCCAGCGGCGGCCCCGCCAAGGTGGCGGTCATCTCCTCCGCCCTGTGCGGCATGGTGTCCGGCTCCTCCGTGGGCAACACCGTTACCACCGGCTCCTTCACCATCCCCATGATGAAAAAGACCGGCTATAAGCCGGAGTTTGCCGGTGCTGTCGAGGCGGCTGCCTCCACCGGCGGCCAGATCATGCCCCCCATCATGGGCGCCGCCGCCTTCCTGATGGCGGAGTATATGAAGATCCCCTATGCTCAGGTGGCTGTCAAGGCGATCCTGCCTGCCATCCTGTATTTCACCGGCATCTTTATCGCCGTCCACCTGGAGGCCAAGAAGCTGGGTCTGAAGGGTATTTCCCGCGACCAGCTGCCCAAGTGGAAGGATCTGGCCCGCGACTTCTATCTGATCATTCCTCTGATCCTGCTGGTGTGGCTGGTGTCCTCCGGCAGCAAGACCATGTCTCACTCCGCCGCCTATTCCATTCTGGCGGCCATCGCCGTGGGCTTCGTCAACTTCTTCCTGCAGGCCAAGCGGGGCGATGAGGACAACGCGCCTCAGACCACCGGCAAGGCACTGGGTACTGCCGGCAAGCGCTCCTTCTTCTCCGCGGTGGATTCTCTGGAAGCCGGTTCCCGCGGCGCCATCACCGTGGCTGTGGCCTGCGGCATGGCGGGTATCATCGCCGGCTGCATCACTGTTACCGGTCTGGCCTCCATTCTGATCAACGCCATCGTTCAGCTGGCGGGCAACGTGACCATCATCGGCCTGGTGCTGACCATGCTGTGCTGCATCGTGCTGGGCATGGGCGTGCCTACCACCGCCAACTACTGCATCATGGCTTCCACCTGCGCTCCCATCCTGATCCAGCTGAACTTCCCTGTGGTGGCGGCTCACTTCTTCGTGTTCTACTTCGGCATCGTGGCGGATATCACGCCTCCTGTGGCACTGGCGGCCTACGCCGGTTCTGCGATCGCCAAGTCAGACCCCATGAAAACCGGCCTGAACGCCACGAAGCTGGCCATTGCGGCCTTCATCGTGCCGTACATCTTCGCGTACAGTCCCGCTCTGCTGTTTGAGAACATCTCCGGCTGGTGGGAGGTGGCGCAGATCTGCGTCAGCGCCCTGCTGGGTATCTTCGGTATCGCGGCGGCCCTCAACGGCCACCTGTACAAGAAGATCCCCTGGCTCCTCCGCATCGTGCTGGTGGCGGGCGGCTTGGGTATGATGATCCCCGGCACCCTCACTGACGTGGTGGGCCTGGCACTGGTGGCCGCTGTGGTGGCTGTGCAGTACCTGGGTGCCAAGCGTGAAAAAGCAGCGATCAAATGATCTCCTTTCTGAACAGAATGCTCACCGTCTTGCGGCGGTGGGCATTTTGTATTATTCTCTGCCGCGGCAAATGGGACTCCGGGATAAGTCGTAAAATACGCATTGTGCAAAAACACAAAGGCAGATAATGGTAGACTCAGAGTAGAATTGAGAATAAAAACGATGAATTCGGATAAAAAACTGAAAAAACGAAAAATATTTGTTGCTGTTTTTGCGCCAAACATGACGAAAAAATATTCTTATGTGAGAATTAAGTAGAGCTAATGCCTGTAAAATGCATTTTTTTGGCGAAAATTTGAAGGATAATTGCGAAATATGGAAATGAAAGGGATTTTTGGAGTTGTTAAACGAAAAAATGTTTTTGTTAAAAACGACGGAAAAGTCACATAAAAAATTTGTGAGATTGAAAAAAAGTTTGAAAACTTGACGGAAAAAGTGACTTTTTATTATAATATAGTGCGGAACAAAAAAGAAAGATCCCCCTGTGGAAAGGGGGAGAAAGAGGAAAACACATTATGGAAAAATATCTGGTCTTAGCCACGTTTGCTGGCTCGATCATCGCGCTGCTGTTCGCGTTTATCACGGGCAAGCGCGTGCTGAGCTTTGACGAGGGTACCCCTCTGATGAGCAAGATCTCCCGCTCCATCCGCGAGGGCGCCAATGCGTACCTGAAGCGGCAGTACACCGTGGTGGGCATTTTCTTTGCCTGCATGATCGTGGTGCTGTGCATCATGGCAGCCTGCGGCCTGCTGACCTGGTTCGTGCCCTTCGCGTTCCTGACCGGCGGCTTCTTCTCCGGCCTCAGCGGCTTCGTGGGCATGCGCATTGCCACCAAGGCCAACTGCCGCACCGCCAACGCCTGCCAGGACGGCCTGAACAAGGGCCTGCGGGTGGCGTTCTCCGCCGGCTCCGTCATGGGCTTCACCGTGGTGGGCCTGGGCCTGTTTGATATCTCTGTGTGGTTCATGCTGCTGCGCTTCGTGTTCAAGCTGGAGGCCGCTGACATCACCAGCGCCATGCTGACCTTCGGTATGGGCGCCAGCTCCATGGCACTGTTCGCCCGTGTGGGCGGCGGCATCTTCACCAAGGCTGCCGACGTGGGCGCCGACCTGGTGGGCAAGGTGGAAGCCGGTATCCCTGAGGACGATCCCCGCAACCCCGCCGTTATCGCAGACAACGTGGGCGACAACGTGGGCGATGTGGCCGGTATGGGCGCCGACCTGTACGAGTCCTATGTGGGCTCCATCATTTCCGCCTCCGCGCTGGGCGTGGCCGCTTTCGCTGACGAGGCCTTCAAGGCTATGGCTATCCCCATGGTCATGGCTGCCGTGGGCATCCTGTGCTCCATCTTTGGCTCCTTCTTCGTCAAGACCGAGGAGAACGCCGACCAACGTACTCTGCTGAAGGCCCTGTCCCGCGGCACCAACCTGTCTGCCGTGCTGATCGCTATTATCTCCTTCTTCCTGGTGTGGGCTCTGCTGGGTCTGCAGCACTGGGGCCTGTATGTGGCCATTCTGTCCGGTCTGGTGGCCGGTGTGCTGATCGGCAAGGCCACTGAGTACTATACCTCCGACACCTATAAGCCTACGCAGGAGCTGAGCAGCAAGAGCCAGACCGGCTCCGCCACCATCATCATCGGCGGTCTGGGCCTGGGCATGCTGTCCACCGCTCTGCCTATCATCATTGTGGCCGTCTGCATCCTGCTGGCCTTCTTCCTGTCCGGCGGCGCGCAGAGCGCCGGTATGGGCCTGTACGGCATCGCGCTGGCCGCTGTCGGCATGCTGAGCACCCTGGGCATCACCTTGGCCACCGACGCTTACGGCCCCGTGGCCGATAACGCCGGCGGCATCGCTGAGATGGCCGGTCTGGATCCCGAGGTCCGTCAGCGCACCGACGCGCTGGACTCCCTGGGCAACACCACCGCCGCCACCGGCAAGGGCTTCGCCATTGGCTCCGCCGCCCTGACCGCTCTGGCCCTGATGGCCTCCTATATCGAGAAGGTCAAGGAAGTGGGCGCGGCTGATGTCACTTTCAACGATTTCTCCCTGATGAACCCGCTGGTTCTGGTGGGCCTGTTCATCGGCGCCTGCCTGCCTTTCGTATTTGCCGCTCTGACCATGAACTCCGTGGGCCGTGCCGCCCAGAGCGTGGTCATGGAGGTCCGCCGCCAGTTCAAGGAGATCGCCGGTCTGATGGAAGGCAAGGCCGATCCTGACTACGCACGCTGCGTGGATCTGTGCACCAAGGCCAGCCTGAAGGAAATGGTGCTGCCGACCGTTATCGCCGTGGTCACCCCCATCGTGGTGGGTATGATCCTGGGCTATAAGGGCGTTGTGGGTCTGCTGGCGGGCGCTACCGTTACCGGCTTCCTGATGGCCATCTACATGGCCAACGCCGGCGGCGCGTGGGACAACGCCAAGAAGTACATCGAGGCGGGCAACTTCGGCGGCAAGGGCAGTGAATGCCACAAGGCCGGCGTCGTGGGCGACACCGTAGGCGATCCCTTCAAGGATACCTCCGGCCCCGCCATCAACATCCTCATCAAGCTGCTGAGCATGGTCTCCATCGTGTTCGCCGGTCTGGTGGTCAACTTCTCCATCCTGTAAAAAGTTCATTCTGCAAGAGCCGCTGTGTGATCACACAGCGGCTCTTTTTTCGTGTATAGATCCGAAAATTTCCGCGTACAATAGTCCTGCAAGCCGTACAAGGATGGGAGGGTCTGCCATGGCCGACAGAAAGTGGCGCAAGTGGGAGCTGGCGGGGCTGTTTATCACGCTGATCTTCGGCAACCTGCTGCATTTCGTTTTTGACTGGAGCGGAGAGAACCGGATCGTGGCGGCGTTTGCCGCCGTCAACGAATCCACATGGGAGCATATGAAGCTGCTGGTGATCCCGTGGGTGGTGTGGTCGCTGGTGGAGGCGGTGGTGCTGCGGGACAGCCGCCGCCCGGTGCTGCTGGCCCGGGCCATGGGCCTTCTGGCGGGCGTGGTGCTGATCCCTGCCGTGTACTATACCTATACCGGGGCGCTGGGCGTCGGCAGCATGATCGTGGATGTGGTACTGTTTCAGGCGGCGGTGTTGCTGGGCGCGTGGGTGTCCTGGCGGATCATGGCGGGCGGAAAGGGGAGCGGCCTTCTGTGGTCGGCGCTGGGCCTGCTGCTTCTGCTGGGCGTATGGGCGCTGTTCGTGTGGTGGACATATGACCCGCCGGTGCTGCCCATCTTTATCGACCCCACCAACGGAACGACCGGCCTGCCCGTAAACGGAGAATAATGAAAGGAGACGGGATGTCCCGTCTCTTTTTCTTGACCAGACATAGCGGTTGGGATATAATGTACCTTGTAAAAGTATTTATCCTGATCCATTCGTGGAACGGAGGCGATGGAGTTGAAAAAAATCGTTCATAGGTCCGCCATCCCGCTGTACGCGGTGGCGGTGACATGGCTGCTGTATGCCCTGCTGTTTCCGCTGTATAAGCTGCCCCATTTCCTGCTGGCGGCCGCCGCCGGTGCGGTGGTGGGCATCGTGGCCCGCCTGTTCTGCCGGGATACGGTGGAGGAGGTGCCGGAGGAGCCCAAGACCACCGGTAATCCGGAGCTGGATAAGATGATCGAGGACGGCAAAAAGGCCATTGCCGAGATGAAGCGGCTGGACGACAACATCGCCGACCCCACCATCTCCGCGCAGATCGTCCGTTTGCAGCAGCTGGCGGGGAAGATCTTTGCCCAGGTGGAGCAGAACCCGGAGAAGCTGCCCCAGATCCGCAAGTTCATGAATTACTACCTGCCCACCACGCTGAAGATCCTCAACGCCTATGACCGCATGGGCGAGCAGGGGGTGGCCGGTGAGAACATCACCTCCACCATGCATAAGGTGGAGGGTATGATGGACACCATCATCAAGGCTTTTGAAAAGCAGCTGGACAACCTGTTCGGCGCGGAGGCCATGGATATCTCCACCGACATGGTGGTGCTGGAGAACATGATGGCCCGCGAGGGTCTGACGGACGATCCCCTCCACGGCGCGGCCCAGCCGCAGACCGAACCGGCCGGGAGCGAGCCGGAAGGCGGCGGGATCACCCTGGAACTTTGATACTGTTTGTAATTTTATGTCGAATATATACAGAAAGGAATCAAAACAATGACTGACAACAACATGCCCGAACTGACGCTGGCTCCCGATACTGCCGCTGCGGCGGAGATCCCCACCCTGACCCTGACCCCGGAAGCACCCGCAACGCCTGCCGCCCCTGAGGTGAAAAAGGAAGTGGAGCCGGTGGTGTTGGATGACAGCATGCTGACGGAGCAGGAGCGCGCCGCTGTCAACGAGTTTTCCAAGAAGATCGACGTGCGGGACACCAATCAGGTGCTGCAGTACGGCGCAGCGGCCCAGAAGAGCGTGGCTTCCTTCTCGGAGAGCGCGCTGGTCAACGTCCGCAACAAGGATATGGGCGAGATTGGTGAGGATCTGAGCCGTCTGGTGGTGGAGCTGAAGGGCTTCGGCGCACCGGAGGAGAAGAAGGGCTTGGCGGGCCTGTTCAAAAAGACCGGCAACCGCATCGAGACCATGAAGGCCCAGTATAATAAGGTGGAGGCCAACGTGGACAAGATCGCCCAGAATCTGGAGAACCATCAGATCACGCTGCTGAAGGACGTGGCCATGTTCGACCAGATGTATGAGCTGAACCTGAAGTATTATAAGGAGCTGACCATGTACATCCTGGCCGGTAAGAAGCGTCTGGCGGACGTGCGTGCCGGTGAGCTGGAGGAGCTGCGGAAGAAGGCGGAGCAGTCCGGCCTTGCCGAGGATGCCCAGGCTTATAACGATCTGGTCAGCATGTGTGACCGGTTCGAGAAGAAGCTCCACGATCTGGAGCTGACCCGCATGGTGTCCATCCAGATGGGCCCCCAGACCCGTCTGCTGCAGAATAACGACACCCTGATGATCGAGAAGATCCAGTCCTCGCTGGTGAACACCATCCCCCTGTGGAAGAGCCAGATGGTGCTGGCGCTGGGTATGGAGCACAGCCGTCAGGCCACCGCCGCCCAGAACGCCGTTACCGAAATGACCAACGAGCTGCTGAAGAAGAACGCCGATACCCTGAAGATGGGAACCATCGCCACCGCCAAGGAGGCGGAGCGTAGCGTTGTGGATATCGAGACCCTGCAGCATACCAATGAACAGCTGATCTCCACCCTGGACGAGGTGGCCCGTATCCAGAAGGAGGGCGCTGCCAAGCGCAAGGAGGCGGAAGCCGAGTTGGGCCGCATCGAGGGCGAGCTGAAGCAGAAGCTGATGGAGCTGAGAGGGTAACAGAAGAAAATCGGCCAACCAATCTCCTTCCGAAAGGAGGAATATCCCATGAAATTTTTCCAAAAACGCGCGGTGGCGTGGGTGGTGCTGGTGCTGGCGGTGATCGGCAGCATCTGCATCGGCATGGCCCGGAAGGACAGCTTCCTGGCCAAGCAGCCCACGGAGCTGCTGGACGTCAAGTACCGTCAGTGGATCTGCGACGACGCGGGCTTGCTCAGCGATGAGACGGAGCAGCTGATCGGGCAGTACAATGCCGATTGGGACGAGAAGTACTATGCCGTGGTGGCGGTGGCCACCGTGGAGCATATGAACGGCTGGAAGGATCAGGAGTACGCCGCTGCCCTGGGCAAGGAATGGGGCCTTGGCGCTAACGACATGATCCTGCTGCTGGTGAAGGACGGCGACTGGCAGGTCTATCGCGGCGACAATGTGGGCCAATATATGACCGATACCCAGCAGCAGAAGCTGCGCAGCGCCATCGAAAACACCTATTACAGCGGCGATTTTGACGGCGCGGTGACGGCCTTCTTCCGTCAGGCGGATGTGTTTTACGGCCAGATGGCCCAGCAGAGCGGCAGCGCCTACAGCAGCGGCAATGACCTTGGCTGGACGGCCAAGACGCCCACTTCGGCCAAAACGGGCGGCGTCTCTCTCGGCGGCGTGGTGCTGCTGATCGTGGCTATCTTCGTGGTTTGGGTACTGCTGGATCGAGTGCGGTACAACCGCTACCGGCGGCGGTATATCGTGGGTGCGCCCGTGAATGTGGTGCGCCCGGTGTACTATCCTATTTTCTGGGGCCGCGCCCTGCGTCCCCGTCCGCCCCGGCAGCCCAGAGCGCCTTACGGCGGAAGTCCCCGGCCTCCCATGGGCGGCGGAGGGTATCAGCCGCCCCGTGGCGGTGGAAGCTACCGTCCGCCCCGTGGCGGTGGAAGCTACCGTCCGCCCCGCAGCACGCCCCGTTCCGGCGGCAGCTTCAACAGCCGCCCCGGTGGTTTCGGCGGCGGAGGCTTCAGCGGCGGCAGCCGCGGCGGCTTTGGCGGTGGCTCCCGCGGAGGACGCGGTGGTTTCGGTGGCGGCGGCTTTGGCGGCGGACACCGGTAATAAAAGCGAGAAAGGCCCGGTTTGCTGGAACCGGGCCTTTTACCATTTTTCGGAGATTTTACACTTGACAAAAGGGAAGCATGCTGATAAAATAACGCATGTTTCGTAACGACTGTTTTGAAACAAGGAGGTCAGGATCATGCCGCCCAAAGCAAAGTATACACGCGACGAGATCATCGCCATCGCCTACGAGCTGGTACGGGAGCAGGGCGTGGAGGCGCTGACGGCCCGCGAGGTGGCCAAGCGGCTGGGCACGTCGCCGTCGCCCATTTTTGCGCTGTTCCGGGATATGGAGGAGCTGAAGGCCGCCGTGAAGGAGCGGGCCGAGGCCTGCTTCGGCAGCTATATGGCCGACGCGGAGCGGTATCATCCCGCCTATAAGCGGCGGGGTATGCAGTGGGTGAAGTTTGCCCAGGAGGAGCCGCTGCTGTTCCGGATGCTGTTTATGCAGGATATGCACGGGGTGGATCTGGATACGGCGCTGCGGAAGATCCCCTTTGACGCGGATACCGATATCGCCATCATCATGCAGGATTACCGCGCCACCCGGCAGCAGGCGGCGCACCTGTTCCGCCAGATGTGGATCTACACCTACGGCATGTGTACCCTGTGCGCTGCGAAGGTATGTGCCTTTACAGAGCAGGAGATCGCTCAGCAGCTGGGCGAGATCTTTCAGGGCATGATCTTCGTGCTGCGTTCCGACAAGGCGCAGGAGGCGGCTATCCGGCCTGCGGCACGCGGCAGCGCGGACGCCGACTTTCCGTGGCCCGCGCCGGATCTGAGCCACAAGCTTTGATATTTGCAGAAATAACGCAGCGTCAGGTATTGCTCGTGACGCTGCGTTATGTGATAGGATACAGGAAAAGACATACTGACAGGGAGGAAATCGAAATGCTATATATCCAACATCTGACCAAGTGCTACGGCGAGAAGAAGGCCGTGGATGACCTGAGTCTGCACATCGCGGCCGGTGAGATCTACGGCTTTATCGGCCACAACGGCGCGGGCAAGACCACCACGCTGAAATCCGTGGTGGGCATCCTGCAATTTGACGAGGGCGAGATCACCATCGACGGCCACTCCGTCAAGGTTGAGCCGCTGGTCTGCAAGCGGGAGCTGGCCTATATCCCCGACAACCCGGATCTGTACGACTTTATGACCGGCATCAAGTATCTGAACTTCGTGGCGGATATCTTCGGCGTGGGCGCGGCGGAGCGGCAGGAGCGCATCCGCAGATATGCCGGCGCCTTTGAGCTGACGGACGATCTGGCCCAGCCCATCGCCGCCTATTCCCACGGCATGAAGCAGAAGCTGGCCATCATCGCCGCGTGGCTCCACCAGCCGAAGCTCATCATCATGGATGAGCCCTTTGTGGGCCTTGATCCCAAGGCATCCCATCTGCTGAAGGGCATGATGCGGGAGGTCTGCGATCAGGGCGGCGCCATCTTCTTCTCCACTCATGTGCTGGAGGTGGCGGAAAAGCTGTGCGACAAGGTGGCCATCATCAAGGGCGGCAAGCTGATCCGCTCCGGCACCATGGAGGAGGTCAAGGGCGACGACAGTCTGGAAGAGGTCTTTCTGGAACTGGAGGGAGAAGAATGCTGAAGCTTCTGGTAAAAAAACAGCTTTTTGAAATTTTCCGCAGCTACTTCTACGACGCCAAGAAGAACAAGGCACGCACCAGAGGCGCGACCATCGGCTATATCGTACTGTTCGTGCTGCTGATGGCGGGTCTGCTGGGCGGTATGTTCGGCGTGCTGTCCAACACCATGTGCGGCCCGCTGGCGGCGCTGGACATGGACTGGCTGTACTTTGTCATTATGGGCATGATGGCGGTATTTCTGGGGGCCTTCGGCAGTGTGTTCAACACCTATTCCGGCCTCTATCTGGCCAAGGACAACGACCTGCTGCTGTCCATGCCTATCCCTGTGCGGGTCATTATGACCTCCCGGCTGCTGAGCGTCTATCTCATGGGCCTGATGTATTCCGGCATCGT
This sequence comes from uncultured Oscillospiraceae bacterium, assembly GCA_934565655.1. Classification (GTDB taxonomy): domain Bacteria; phylum Bacillota; class Clostridia; order Oscillospirales; family Oscillospiraceae; genus Vescimonas. The sequence continues at coordinate 54,357 of CAKTIE010000002.1, read as the reverse complement.
GATCCTGCCTGCCATCCTCGTGTACTGGTTCACCGTACCCGCCACGGCGGGACGTATTCTGGGCGGCGTGGTGCTGCTGGTGGACATCTCCCTGTTCGTGCTGACGCTGTCCTGCGCCCTGGGCTGGGTGGTGGCCAAGATCAGCCTGAAGCTGAAGCGCAAGAGCTTTATCACCGTTCTGGTGTCGCTGGTATTCTTCGGGCTGTACTACTTCGTCTGCTTCCGCTCTCAGGCCATGATCACCGACCTGCTGCTGAACGCGGAGGATGTGGGCAATAAGATCAGGGGGATATATCCCCTGTACCTGTTCGGCCGGGTGGCCTGCGGCGACGGCGTGGCCATGCTGATCGTCTCCGCCGTGGTGATCGCCCTGCTGGCGCTGGTGTGGTATCTCATCGCCCGCAGCTTTCTGAAGATCGCCACCGCCTCCGGCAATACCGCCAAGGTGGTTTATCATGAGAAGGCCGTCAAGCAGGCTAGCATCGACACCGCCCTGCTGCGCAAGGAGCTGGGCCGGTTCACCGCCAGCCCGCTCTATATGCTGAACTGCGGCCTGGGCACGGTGTTTCTGCTGGTTCTGGCGGTGCTGGCCCTCATCAAGGGCCGAGAGATCTTCCTGATGATGAACGCCCTGTTCGCCGGAGGCGAGGGCTTCGTGACGGTGCTGGCGGCGCTGTGCCTGTGCCTGCTGGCGGGCAGCAACGATATCAGCACCCCGTCGGTGTCGCTGGAGGGCAAGAGCCTGTGGATCGCCCAGTCGCTGCCCATCGCCCCGTGGCAGGCGCTGCGGGCCAAGCTGAGACTGCACCTGCTGGTGACGGAGGTGCCGCTGGTGGTATGCGCCGCCTGCGTGGCGGCGGTGTCCGGCGCGGCGCTGCCGGAGATTATCATGATGGTAGTGACGCCGATGGTATATGTGGTGCTGACGGCGGCCTTCGGCCTGTTTATGGGCCTGAAGCGGCCCAATCTCAACTGGACCAGCGAGGTGGCCCCCATCAAGCAGGGGCTGGCCGTGTTCCTGTCCATGTTCGGCGGCTGGCTGGTGGCCGCGGCGCTGGGCTTCCTGTACTATGCCCTGATGGCCCGTGTGGGCGCGGTGGCGTTCCTGCTGGCGGCGACGGTGCTGTTCGCCGTGCTGGCGCTGGTGCTGCTGCGGTGGCTGAAAGGCCGCGGCGCAGAAATTTATCAACATCTGTAAAAAATTCCTTTTTCAGGGGTTGACTCTGCCACTGTGTCAGGGGGTATCCTCTATCTGAGCTCAAAAGAAGAACGCATGGAGGTACCACTATGCTGAAGATCGGAGAATTTTCCAAGCTGTCCCGCGTCAGCGTCCGGATGCTGCGCCATTATGACGACATCGGATTGCTGCACCCGGCGTATATCGACCGGTTCACCGACTACCGCTATTACAGTGAAGCCCAGCTGCCCACCGTGTGCCGCATCACGGCGCTGAAGGCCATGGGGTTCCGTCTGGCGGACATCTGCCGGATGCTGGACTTCTATGACGACCGCCAGCGGCTGGATCAGTGCCTTGCCGCCCAGCGGGCGGCGCTGGAGACCCAGGCGGAGGATGTGGCCCGGAAGCTGCAGCTGCTGGACAGCGCACGGAAGCGATTGAGAAAGGAAGATACCATGGCTTATAATGTTACTGTCAAGACCCTGCCCCAGCGCTATGCCGCCTGTGTGCGGATGACCATTCCCTGCTATGAGAAGGAGGGCATGGTGTGGGGCATCCTCTGCGCCGAGACCGACCATATGCACCTGATCCCCGACGATCCCTGCTATTGCAGCGTCACGTTCCTGGACGCTGAGTACAAGGAGCGGGACGTGGAGGTAGAGGCCCAGAAAACCGTCAAGGGCCAGTACCCCGACACGGAGCATGTGAAGTTCCGCACGCTGCCCGCCGTCACCTACGCCAGCTGCACCTATCAGGGCGGCTATGAGCACATCGGTGAGGTGAACGCCGCCGTGGCCGCGTGGATCGAGGCCAACGGCTACCGGTACGCCGGGCCCATGTTCAACATCTATCATGTCTCGCCCCATGAGACGCAGAACCCCGACGAGTTCGTTACCGAGGTATGCTACCCCATTACGAAATAAAAAAGGAGGGCCATCCGGCGGATGGCCTTCCTTTTTTGCGTGTCAAAGGCAACGATAAAGTGTCTATTTCAAAGGCTCCCCTGTGTAAGGGGAGCTGGCACGGCGTATGCCGTGACTGAGGGGTTGACTGGGCGGTTCTCCGAATTTGGACAATCCCTCCGTCACCTTCGGTGACACCTCCCTTTACACAAGGGAGGCTTTGGTGCCGCAAAATGAGGGAAGCTTTATGTTAGGCCGTTGGGAGCAGCCGCTCCCAGCGGAGGTCGCTCCAGCCGGAGGTGTCAAAATTCTCCCGGACGGCGCGGCACATGATCTCCAGCTTCTGCACCATGGCAGGGGACTGCATCAGCGCACCGGCCACATCCTCAGTGGCCATCATGTATTCCATAAGCCGCGCCCGGTCCTCCTTGGCGTTGGTGCGGGCGTAGGCGTCCACGAAGTACACGTCCTGGGCGTTGAACTCGTGGAAGAACGTCCAGCGCTCCGGATCGGAAGCGGGTGTTCCGGCTTCCTCGTTATAGCGGAAGCCGTCGGGGTTGCAGCGATCCCACTCCGCCTGATCGAAGGCACTCCAGTTCCGGGTGAGGATCACGCCCTCGATGGCGTGCCACAGCTCGTGGCAGATGGTGCCCTCAAAGGCGTCGATGGTCACGTCGATAAAAACGTTCTGCCATTCGTAGCTCTCGCTGGTCAGGCCGATGGCGTTGACGGCGTTGTCAATGTGGCCCACCGGCATGATGCGCACGCCGCCCTCATCCATGCTGTTGCGCATCTGGCGGAAGAAATCCTCTGGATACAGCGCCAGCGTGCGATCCAGCGCCTCCAGCATCCGGGCGATGGCGTGAGGCTCGTCGGCCAGACCGGCCTCGTCGGTGGTGGTGATCACGGCGTCCCACACGGACGCACAGACCTCCTTGGCCTGAGAGGACAGCAGAATGGTGACGCCGTAGCGCTCCTCCAGCCGGTCGGCGTAGTCCCGCGCCTCCTGCAGCGTGGCGGGCAGCGGACTGCCGTTCAGCTCGCTCCAGTAGATGTCGGTCAGCGTATCATCCACCGCCACGGGAGAGTCCACCGCGGCGGCATCCGCCAGCGGCGAGAAGGTCAGCTGCGCCGGGTCAACGGCCACAAGCTGCGTCAGGCCGCTCTCGTCATAGACGCTGCCCACCATGACGGACGCCTCCGGCAGCCAGACGCTGCCGCGCAGGGCGCCGCCCAGCTGATCGTCGGTCAGTGTACAGGCGGAGATGCTGTCCGTCAGACGGTAGATGGTGGTATTCTGGGCCGCGCCGATCAGATAGTCGGAGCCGGATACCGGCATCAGATCCTCCGTGGCGCTGTGCAGCAGCGCGGCGTCGGCCAGATAGTACTGCCCCTCATAGGGAAACAGCATATCGTATGCCCCGGTCTCCTCGCGGAACTGGAGGAATTCCGGCCCGGATGCGCCGTAATAGGGGGCGTACCACGCCTCCTGCAGCATGGAGCAGGCGCCGGTGGTCACGTCCAGAATGGCCGTGCCGGAATTGGTGCTGTAAGGGGACAGGCGGCAGTGCAGGAACAGCGTGTCGGAGTTGGGATAGATCCCCGCCACGTCCGAGAAGCGCATGTCGCTGGCCAGCGCCACGCGCTCCTGCGCGCCGCTGGATACGTCGGCGTAGCACAGCACACCGTCCTGCACGAAGTAGTAGGTGCTGCCGTCGTGGGAAAATACGCCGCCGTACTGGGGATTGGAGTAGATCCCGGCGTCGGCCAGGCCGGCGTCGATAAACTGCCAGGTGCCGTCCTCCCAGTTGAACAGGGCGGCGCTGCCATCGGTAAAGGCCTCCGATTGCAGCTCCCAGCAGCCCACCAGCTGACGGGAGGCGGTCACCTGATCCTTGGCGATGTCCACCACGCTGAGATAGGTGGCGTTGCTGTCGTAGTCCACCCAACCGGCCAGAACCTGCCCGCTGCCCCGCGGGATCAGCGTGGGGATGGACGTCGGCTGTATGCAGGTGAGGGGCTGTATGGGCTGGCTCAGCAGCGTTTTGCTGCCGCAGCCTGCCAGTGTCAGCAGCAGGTACAGCGCCAGCAGCACCAAGGCGTGTGTTTTTCGGGAATGTGTCATAGTGTTCTCCTTGTACCTGGGATACGCGCAGATACCGCTGCGCGGTATAAGCATTATAGGCGCAGAAAATAATCCTTGTCAAGTGGGACGAAAAATGGAAAACCCCGGTTGACGCGGCGGGACGGCAAGCTTATAATAGGAACGCCGTTTGCGGTGGGTAACCGCCCCACGGCGTGCATCAACAGAGAAAGAGGAAGCATCACAATGTCGGGATTCGTGTGGGAGGACGCCCTGTTCAGGGAGCACTTTCCCAAGCTTGTAAAGATCGCCATGCACTATGTGCATAATATGCCGCTGGCGGAGGATATGGCGCAGGAGGCATTTCTGGTCTTTCTGGACAAGAAAGAGGCCGGGGAGCTGGACGGCTGCGAAAATATAGGCGCGTGGCTGAAAACGGTGGTGGTGAACCGCTGCAGCTCGGAGATGCAGCGGATGCGCTATCATGTGGAAGCGCCGCTGCTGGATGAGGTGATTACCGTGCATCCGCAGGAGCAGCTGTCCTTTGCCGAGCAGCTGCCCAAGGGCCTTTCCGACGCGGAGCGGCAGGCGCTGTGCTGCTTTTACGAATACCGCATGAGCCATAAGGAGATGGCGGCCTTTTACGGCATCTCCGAGGAGGCCTGCCGCGTCAGGCTGTACCGCGCCAGAATGCACTGCAAGGCGCTTTTACAGGAGGCTGCCGATGCGTAACATTTTTGGCGGCTGGTCAAACGATAAAGCAGGGAGGTGACGAGATGTCCAACAGAGAAAAGCCCCAATACCCGGCCAACGATCTCAATGAGATATTGCTGGACGAGCTGACCCAGCACTGCACCGGTACGACTTTTTCGGATCAGGAGCTGGCCCGCCTGGACGCGCTTTTTGCGGCACTGGAAACGGACGGCGATCTGCCGGAGGTGTCGCAGGAGGACGTGGAGCGCCGTCTGGCGCAGCTGCATCAGCAGCGGCCGATGCTCTCTGGAGAGAAAAAGACGGGGGAAAAGCGCCGCCCGGTTCGCAGGAACGTCCGCAGGCTCGTTGTGCTGGCGGCGGTGCTGGTGCTGGTGATCAGCGCCGTTTCCGTGCAGGCGTCCGGCAATATGTTTCAGTGGGTGGCACAGTGGACGTCTCAAATCTTTCAGCTGACACCGGAGCATACCGCAAGCGACAGCGCGCGGCTGACGCATAACGATATGACGCCGGACGAGAGCCGGACGTATGGCTCGGTGGAGGAGATGATCGAGGATCTGGGCGTTCAGGGCCAGCTGATCCCCAGCTGGGTGCCGGAGCGCTTTGGCGCGCCGACGGACTGCGGCGCGGATGAATTGGACAGGGGAACCAGACTGCATGTGATGTATGAGGCGGGAGATGACTGGCTGTCCCTGAGCTATTACGATATCAGCCGGGATGACAACACCATCGTCATCGAAAAGGATCAGACCGCCGCGGAGATGTGGACTTACGGCGGCATCCCTCACTATCACATTTCGGATATGGGACTGGAAAAGGCGACATGGGTAAACGGAGACATCCAGTGCGTGATCACCGGCTCCGTCAGCCCGGAGGAGCTGCAGCAGATGATCGCTTCCATCTATTCCCAGAAGTAGCACCGAAAAAAAGCAAAATTTTTCCATTTTTTCCTGTTACGTTTTGCGTGGCCTGTCAAACTATATGAATAGACAGGTGTAAGGCATCTGTCCCGCCATATCAGAGGTGGATATGCGTATCGCGGCGGCTCCGCATAAGGTTGTGCGGTCCGGACGCTGTGACAGGTGCGCTGATCGCAGCGGCGCGCCTGGGTTGCAGAGTGCGTCCGGTCGCTACGGAGCAGGCCGCGTCACACCGGCACGCCGCCCCTGGCGGCGGTTTCGCAGAGCAGAGAGAAACGAAAATTGATATGGCAGAAGGCCCTGCATGGATCCAGAGATTCCCGTCCTGATCCATGCGGGGCTTTTTGCGTCGGAATGGCAAAAACTGCCTGTGCATAGAACGAACCGTGCGGCAGATACTATTCATGAAAAATCTGCTTTGACTGGAGGAAATTTATATATGAAAGCAACCGGTATCGTCCGGCGCATCGACGATCTGGGCCGCGTGGTGATCCCTAAGGAGATCCGCCGCACCATGCGTATCCGTGAAGGCGACCCGTTGGAGATTTATACGACCAAAGAGGGCGAGGTCATTTTCAAGAAGTATTCCCTGCTGGGCGGGCTGGAGGATTTTGCCGCCCAGTTCTGCGATACCCTCAGCCGCAGCACGGAGTTCACCGCCGCCGTCACAGACCGCGACGCCATCATCGCCGTGGCGGGCGTGGGCAAGCGGGAGCTGCTGGGCAAAACCATCTCCGAGCCGCTGGAGCGCATTATGGAGGATCGTCAGGTCTGGCTGTGGGACGACAGGGAGGAGGCGGTGGATGCCTGCGAGGGCCTGAATGGCTTCACCGCCGCGGTGGCTGCGCCGATCCTGTGTGAGGGCGATGTGCTGGGGCTGGTGCTGTTCCTCTCCGCCGACCGGCAGGCCGCCGGGGAGACGGAGTACAAGCTGGCTCAGACGGTGGCGGCGTTTCTTGGGAAGAATATGGAAAATTAAACTGGCATAGTGAGAGGCCGTCAAAAGTCTTGATTTTCAAGGATTTGAAGAGACCAAAGCCTCCCTTGTGTAAAGGGAGGTGTCACCAAAGGTGACGGAGGGATTGTCCAAATTCGGAGAATTGCCCGGACAACCCCTCAGTCGGGACGTTAAGAAAACATGCCGGTGGCATGTTTTTAGTCCCGATCTCGGCGGCTATGCCGCCGTAGCTGACAGCTCCTGTTGCGGTGCCCAAAATTTCGCAGCGGCTTTAATGCCGCTGCGAAATTTTGACCGCTGCCACTCGTTCGCCGTGCTTCATCTGCCGCTGGCAGCGCACGGTTCTCTCACCCTTACACAGGGGAGCCTTTGGATAAGCGTTGTGCGACAGTTTTTGATAAATTTAAGAGAACCGTATCGCTGCGCGATACGGTTCTCTTTTTGTGAAAAATATTTCCTTACCGGATACCGGCGATGAAGCAGGCGGGGTCGACGGTCAGCTGCTTTTTGGCCCAGGCCAGCATCTCATAGGTGTTCACCGCGCCGGTCACCACGCCGCTGCCCCAGGTATCGGCGGTGTGCGCCTGCAGCCACGCATCCGGCGCGCTGGTGCGGACGTAGTAGGGATGGGCCTCGCCGCTGCCGTCCAGCGCCGTGGGTACGGCCTGCTGAGCATAGAAGCCCAGTCGGCCCTCCTGAATGGACAGGCAGTCCTGCATCACGTTGGCGGCGGTGGGCATCTGGCCCGCGCCCTGCCCGTAGAAGCTCTGGCGGCCGATCTGCTCGCCCTCGTAGGTGATGAGGTTGAAGTTGGCGGGGACGGCGGCCTCCAGCGCGGCGGCGTCCACCAGCGTGGGCTCGATATAGGCGCACACGCCGCCCTCCGCCTGTGAGGCCTCCGCCAGCAGCTTGCAGGCGAAGCCACGGCTCTGGAAGGTCTTGATGTCGCCGTCGGTGACGGTGCGGATGCCGAACATGGGGATGTCCTCCTCACGCAGCAGGGCGTCAAAGGCAATGTTGGCGGAGATCACCAGCTTGCGGCGGATGTCGTCGCCGTCAATGTCGGCGCTGGGGTCGGCCTCGGCATAACCCAGCTCCTGGGCCTGCTTGAGAATGGCGGGGAAGGAGACGGGGGATTTGTGCATGGCGTCCATGATGAAGTTGCTGGTGCCGTTCATGATACCGCCTACACGGCAGATGCTGTCCAGCTTCTTGCACCGGGCCAGATTCACCAGCCACGGGATGCCGCCGCCCACCGCCGCCGTACACAGCAGCGCCTTGCCCTGGGCTCTGGCCAGCTCCGTCAGTTCCTGATAGTAGGCGGCGATCAGCGCCTTGTTGGCGGTGACCACATGCTTGCCTGCCTTCAGGGCGGCGGTAACGTACTCATAGGCGGGGTGCAGGCCGCCCATCACCTCCGCCACGATGTCGATGCTGCCGTCGTGGAGGATATCCTCAAAATCATGGGTGGCGATGTCCGCGATCTGGGGCTTCTCCGAGCGGACGAGAACGCGGCGGACGTGAAGATCCTCCCGGCCGCGGCACCATTCGTATACGCCGCTGCCCACCACGCCGAAGCCCAGTAATGCAATATTCATAATGACCCTCCTTAGTCAGTGAATTTTGTCCTATTGTACACGAGACGAAAGCATTTGTCAACGAATAAAAACACGCAAGGCGTATGCCTTGCGTGTTTTTTGTGGTGTTATTTCAGCAGCTCCAGCAGCGCTTCCCTGGACGTTACGCCCACGGATTTTTTCAGTCCCTTGCCATCCCGGAAGGAGATGACCGTGGGGATGCTGCTGACCTGGAAGGCCATGGCCAGCTGGGGATTTTCATCCACGTCCACCTTGACCACCTTCACCTGCTGGGAAAGCTCCTCCAGCACGGGGGCCAGCATCTGGCAGGGGCCGCACCAAGTGGCCCAGAAGTCCACCAGCACCGGCTCGGTGCTGTCCAGCACCAGCGCCTTGAAATTGCCTTCGTTTGCATGAAACAGAGCCATTGCAATGCTCCTTTCCTTTGTAGAGATGGGGTTATTATGCCCCGGAAAGCCTACATGAAATCGGTTGTAGGGGCCGGCGTCCTCGACGGCCCGGACAAATAGCGCTGGCATTTCGGTAAACGGGCGGGGCGTCGGGGACGCCGCCCCCTACGAAATTACAGCAAGATTTCATGCCGGTTACATTAAAACTCCGCGTTGCCCACGGTGCGGGGGTGCAGCTCCACGTCGCGGATGTTGCTGACGCCCGTCAGATACATTACCATGCGCTCGAAGCCCAGGCCGAAGCCCGCGTGACGGCAGGAGCCGTAACGGCGCAGGTCGCAGTACCACCAGTAATCCTCCGGGTTCATGCCCAGCTCCTTGATGCGGCTCTCCAGAATGTCCAGCCGCTCCTCACGCTGGCTGCCGCCGATGATCTCGCCGATGCCGGGCACCAGGCAGTCCGCCGCGGCCACGGTCTTGCCGTCGTCGTTCAGGCGCATATAGAAGGCCTTGATCTCCTTGGGATAGTCGGTGACGAACACGGGCTTCTTGAACACCTGCTCGGTGAGATAGCGCTCATGCTCGGTCTGGAGGTCGGTGCCCCAATCTACCTTATAATCAAACTTGTCGTTGTGCTGCTTCAGGATCTCCACCGCGTCGGTGTAGCTGATGCGGCCGAAATCGGAGGAGGCCACATGCTCCAGACGCTCCTTCAGGCCCTTGTCCACGAAGCTGTTGAAGAAGTCGATCTCCTGGGGGCAGCGCTCCAGCACCCGGCGGATGATATACTTGATCATGGCCTCGGCCACGTCCATGTCGCCCGCCAGATCGCAGAAGGCCATCTCCGGCTCGATCATCCAGAACTCGGCGGCGTGGCGCTGGGTGTTGGAGTTCTCGGCCCGGAAGGTGGGGCCGAAGGTATACACATCACCGAAGGCCATGGCGAAGTTCTCGGCGTTCAGCTGGCCGGACACGGTCAGGCTGGTCTTTTTGCCGAAGAAGTCCTGGGTGTAATCCACCTGACCGTCCTCAGTCTTGGGAACGTTGTTCAGATCCAGCGTGGTCACCTGGAACATCTCGCCCGCGCCCTCACAGTCGGAGCCGGTGATGATGGGGGTCTGGACATAGACGAAGCCGCGATCCTGGAAGAACTCATGCACCGCCATGGCCGCCACGGAGCGGACACGGAAGGTGGCGGAGAACAGGTTGGTGCGGGGACGCAGATGCTGGATGGTGCGCAGGAATTCCACGCTGTGGCGCTTTTTCTGCAGGGGATAGTCGGGCGTGGATCTGCCCTCCACCTCGATGGCGTGGGCCTTGACCTCCAGGGGCTGCTTGGCGTCGGGGGTCAGCACCACGGTGCCGCGGACGATCAGCGCCGCGCCCACGTTCTGGGCGGCGATCTCCTTATAATTGGCCAGCTCCTCGGCGGACATGACCACCTGCAGGTTCTTGAAGCAGGAGCCGTCGTTCAGCTCGATAAAGCCGAAGGTCTTCATGTCGCGGATGGTGCGGGCCCAGCCGCAGACGGTGATCTCCTTGCCGCCCAGCGCGTCGCTGTCGGCAAAAATTGCTGCGATTTTCATACGTTCCATATCATTTTCACCTTTTTCTGTGAGATTTTGCATTACCGGTTATTATATACCAGTTTCAGGCTATTTACAAGGCTGATTTTTCCCCTTGACAAACGAAATCAACTGCGTTATATTAAGCTTGTGATTAGAAATTAAGTTTTGCTTAGTGAGGTGAGCGCATGACGAAACGGGAACGCCAGATACTGGAGTGGATCCGGGAGGATCCGGCCATTTCCCAGCAGGAGCTGGCGGATAAGGCGGGCATCACCCGCTCCAGCGCGGCGGTGCATATCTCCAACCTGATGAAAAAGGGCTATATCACCGGGCGGGGTTATCTGCTGCGCACCGCGCCCTATATTGTGGTGATCGGCGGCGTGAACATGGACATCGGCGCGGTGTCCCGCAGCGCCCTGGTGGCGCGGGATTCCAACCCCGGCCGGGTGACCACGTCACTTGGCGGCGTGGGCCGCAACATCGCCCACAACCTGTGCCTGCTGGGCGAGCAGGTCTCCATGGTGACGGTGCTGGGACAGGACGGCTTTGCCCAGAGCGTGCGGGACAACGCCGCCGCCATCGGCCTTGACCTGACCCACAGCGCCGTGATCCCCGGCGGCCGCACCGGCACCTATTTATTTATCGACGACTGCGACGGCGATATGGCGCTGGCGGTCAACGATATGGACATCTACGACCACATCACGCCGGACTTCCTGCGCCAGCGGATGGACTACATCAACCATGCCGGTCTGGTGGTGGTGGAGACCAATCTGCCGGAGGCGTCGCTGCAATGGCTGTGCGAGCACTGTACCGCGCCCATTCTGGCGGACCCGGTGTCCACCATCAAGGCGCCCCGCCTGAAGCCGGTGCTGGGCTCGCTGACGGCGCTGAAGCCCAACCGCATGGAGGCGGAGCTGCTCAGCGGCGTGAGGATCGAGACCGGCGCCGATGTGGAGCGGGCGGCGGATGTGCTGCTGGCCACAGGCCTGCGGCAGGTATATATTTCCATGGGCGGCGACGGCGTGTTCGCCAAGAACGCGGAGGGCGAGACGGCCCGCTTCCCCTGTCCCCATGTGAAGGTGGCCAACGCCACCGGCGGCGGCGACGCCATGGCGGCGGCGCTGGCGTCCTGCATCACCCACGGAAAGCCGCTGCGGGAGTGCGCGCGGCTGGCCATCGGCGCGGGCGCGCTGGCCTGTACGTCTGAGGAGACCATTCACCCCGGCATGAGCTGGGAGAACATTGACTATATACTCAATAAGGAGGAACTGTGATCATGAATCGTTATCTGGATATTGCCCCTGAGGTGCAGGAGGCCCTTGCTGCCGGTAAGCCCGTTGTGGCGCTGGAGAGCACCATCATCAGCCACGGCATGCCCTATCCCCAGAATGTGGAGACGGCCCTGAACGTGGAGAAGATCATCCGGGAGAACGGCGCGGTGCCCGCCACCATCGCCGTCATCGGCGGCCGCCTGAAGGCCGGTCTGTCCCCCGAGGAGATCGACTATCTGGGCAAGACCGGCTCCGGCGTGGCCAAGGCCAGCCGCCGCGATCTGCCGGTGCTGGTGGCCCTGGGCCGCGACGGCGCCACCACTGTCACCACCACCATGATGATCGCCCACATGGCCGGTATCTCTGTGTTCGCCACCGGCGGCATCGGCGGCGTGCATCGCGGCGCCGAGACCACCATGGACATCTCCGCCGATCTGGAGGAGCTGGCCCAGACGCCTGTGATGGTGGTGTGCGCCGGTGCCAAGTCCATTCTGGATCTGGGCCTGACGCTGGAGTATCTGGAGACCAAGGGCGTGCCTGTCATCGGCTACGGCACCGAGGAGCTGCCCGCCTTCTATACCCGCAAGTCCGGCTTCGGCGTGGACTACCGTCTGGACACCCCCGAGCAGCTGGCTGCCGCCTTCCACGCCCAGCGTGAGATGGGTCTCAAGACCGGCATGCTGGTGACCAACCCCATCCCGGAGGAATATTCCATGGACGCTGACGTCATCAACAAGGCCATCGACGAGGCGGTGGCCGAGGCCAAGGAGCAGGGCATCCACGGCAAGGCCACCACGCCCTTCCTGCTGGCCAAGATCAAGGACATCACCGGCGGCAGCAGCCTGGACGCCAACATCCAGCTGGTGTACAACAACGCCCGTCTGGCCGCCAAGACCGCCTGCCAGCTGGCGAAGCTGGGCAAGTGAGAACGCTGTCCGTGGGCATCATCAGCAGCGTCGGCGGCTGGGGGACGGTGCTGCTGGTCTGGCTGGCTGTCATCAATCTGGTGACCTTCGCGATATACGGGATCGACAAGGCCAAGTCCAAACGGGGCGCATGGCGCGTGCCGGAAAAGACGCTGTTCCTGCTGCCGCTGCTGGGCGGCAGTCTGGGCGCGCTGCTGGGTATGCGGGTGTTCCATCATAAGACGAAGCACTGGTACTTCGTGTGGGGTATCCCCCTGATCCTGCTGGCACAGATCGCGCTGGCCGTGTGGCTGTATGTGAAATAGAAAAATCTGTCCGCTGCGAATGCAGCGGACAGATTTTTTGAGAGAAGAGAGAACAGTGAAGAGTGAAAAACTGAGGTGTGCCGCTGCGCGGCACAATGAGAAAGCGGCGGCATGAAGTCATGCCGCCCTACGGAATTCTATTGGAAGTTAATGCGTAGGGCGGGACGGCCTCACCCTGCCGCTTCATAAGGATTTTATGCACTCAAACCGCGCCCACGGCTCCGTTTCCGGCGGCGGACAGGTGAAGGACATCTCCTGCCCGGTCTGGGGATGGGCAAAGCTGAGCCGATACGCCCACAGGGCCAGCGGCGCGATGCCGTCCTCCGGCAGGCCGTACTTGCGGTCGCCTGCCAGCGGCAGGCCCCGTGAGGCGAACTGCACCCGGATCTGGTGGGTGCGGCCGGTGTGGAGATGCACCCGCACCAGGGAAAGACCGCCGGCGGTATCCAGCGTCTCATAGGTCAGCAGGGCCTCCCGCGTGCCGGCGGAGGGCGTGTCGGCCACATAGGTGACGCGGCGGACGCTGTCCCGGCCCAGCAGATCCCGCATTTCGCCGCTTTGCGGCTGCGGCGTGCCGTGGACCGCCGCCAGATAGCATTTGCTGAACCGGCGCTCCCGTACCTGTTGGGACAGCAGCGACGCCGCCATGCGGCTGCGGGCAAAGACCATCACGCCGCCGGTCTGGGCGTCCAGTCGGTGAACGGTGCGGATGCAGTCGGTGCCCAGCGCCTGCCGCAGCAGGGAGGGCATGCCGCCCGGCTCGTCGGTGGACAGTACCCCAGCGGGCTTGACCGCCACCACGACGCGGCTGTCCTGATAGATGATCTCCATAAGCGTCTCCTTTGCTGAAAGGGTTCAACAGAAAAGAGCAAGTCTTGCGACTTGCTCTTTTTTGGTGCCGGTGACCGGACTCGAACCGGTACGCTGTCGCCAGCGGTGGATTTTGAGTCCACTACGTCTACCAATTCCATCACACCGGCATGGGAACAGCAGTATTATACCGGAGCGCGCCTGTAATTGCAAGTGTAAATTTACTGTAAATCCCACGGAAAATCGAAAAACAGGGGCTACCAAACCGAAGGAAGATGTGGTATGATATCGTTGAAAAGGTATGCGGCACGTTATGCCGCCTGCGATAACCGCGAAGGGAGGGGCAGAAGTTGAAGAAAAAGCTGAAAAAAACGGCGTTTTTGGTGATGCTGGCGCTGCTGCTGGGCGTGCTGAGCGCCTGCGGGATCGACAGCACGGTGGAGGATCTTTTTACGCTGCCCCGTGTTCCGGATGAATATACCGGCCTGAGCCAGCAGATCGAAGCGCTGCTGGCGGACGGCTATGAATACGCGCCGCCCACGGTGGGACAGAACATCCAGTCGGTGCAGATGGAGGATCTTAACGGCGACGGCTCGCCGGAGGCTGTGGTGTTCCTGCGCAGGAGCAGCGACGAAAAGCCCTTGAAGATCCTGGTGTTTGAGAAGCAGGAGGAGAGCTATGCGCTGTTGTGCACCGTGGAGAGCAGCGGCAGCAGCATCGACAGTGTGTATTACGAGGATCTGACCGGCGATGGCCGCAATGAGCTGGTGGTGGGCTGGAAGATCAGCAGCACCGTACAGACGGTGGCGGTCTACAACATCGGCCGCGAGGCGATCCCCCTGATGAGCAGCAGCTATACCCGCTTTGTGGTGCAGAATCTGAACAGCTATGATCCGCCGGCGCTGTTCGTGCTGCACAGCGACAGCGACGGTATGCCGGTGGCGGAGATCTATACCTGGCAGACCAATATCCTGGCGGTGGCGTACCGCTGCGGCCTGTCCAGCAGCATGGCGGATCTGAACCGCGGCAGCGTGGTGAAGGGAAAGCTTTCCGGCGGAAGATCCGCAGTGTTCATCACCGGCATCAATGACGACAGCATGGCGGTGACGGATATCCTGACGTGGAGCGCCTACATGGGCGTGACCAATCTGACCGCCAGCGACATTACCGGAAAGACGTCGGTGGTCCATCCCTATCACCAGCTGATCCCGCAGGATATGAATGACGACGGCGTGATCGAGGTGCCGTGTCCGGACGAGTCGGGTACGGGAAACGATACGCTGGCCTATTGGGTGCAGTATGGCCGTCTGGGAAGAAGGACGATCGTGGCCCAGACCTACCACTGCCAGAGCGGCGGATGGTATTATCAGGTGCCCGATAACTGGCAGGGCCATGTTACGGCGGAGTCGGTGGAGACGGTGGCGGGCGAGAATCAGGTGACGCTGTATGTATCGGAGGAGCCGGTATTGTCGCTGTACACCATTACCAATGAAAACCGGGAAAGCCGCGCGGAGATGGGCAGCCGCATTCTGCTGCGGCGTCAGCCCGGCACGGTCTATGCCGTGGAGCTGTATGAGAAAGCTGCCAGGTATGGCCTGGATATCGAGACGGTGAAGGAGAATTTCCATATGACCGTCAGCGCGTGGGAGCCCTCCAACAGCTGAGGAGGGGAAACAGGGGAAAGGAGATCCTATGAGAAAGGTACTGGTATTGGAGGATGAGGCCAATATCCGCGGCTTTATCGTGATCAATCTGCGCCGCGCCGGATACGAGGTGATCGAAGCGGAAAGCGGCGAGGAGGCCCTGGAGAAGCTGAAGGCACAGAAGGATATCCGGGTGGCGCTGCTGGATGTGATGCTGCCGGGAATCGACGGCTTTGAGGTATGCCGCCGCCTGCGCGCCCATGACGCCACCATCGGCATCATCATGCTGACGGCCCGGTCCCAGGAGATGGACAAGGTCACCGGTCTGATGACCGGCGCCGACGACTATGTGACAAAGCCCTTTTCCCCCGCGGAGCTGACGGCCCGCGTGGACGCCCTGATGCGCCGCAGCGGCGGCATGGCCGAGCCGGAGGAGCGGGAGGATGAGCTGTCCAGCCCGCCCTTTGTGCTGAATCTGCGCAACCGCACGCTGGAGAAAAACGGCCAGCGGGTGAAGCTGACGCAGGTGGAATACGGCCTGATGAAGCTATTTATGGAGAATCCCGGCAAGGCCCTCAGCCGTGAGGAGATCCTGGATACCGTCTGGGGCCACGATTACTTCGGCGAGCTGAAGATCGTGGATGTGAACATCCGCCGCCTGCGGCTGAAGATCGAGGACGATACCGCCAACCCCACCTATATCACTACGGTATGGGGCTTTGGCTATAAATGGGGCGAATAAGCGCCCGGTGAGCAATACCTGACAGAGAGGAGGGCGACACGGTGAAAAAACAGCCGAAGCGTACCATCGGCCTGCGCCGCCGCTGGATCATCAGCAGCATCCTGCCGGTCATTACGATCCTTGTGCTGATCGCGGTGATGGTGTCCATCGCGCTGGGCAGCAACTACTATTCCAGCGCCCGCAGCGCACTGGAGGCCAAGGCCACTGCCGGCACGGAGTATTTCAACAACTATGCCATGACCAGCTATGACGAATACTACCGCAGCGCCACCCTCTATGCCAGCAGCTTTGAGAGCAGCGATACCATCGAATTGCAGTTCCTGGACAGATACGGGCAGGTGGAGGTATCCACCCGCAGCCTGATGGAGGGCTCCGTACCCGGGACAAAGGATATCACGGAAGCCCTCAGCACCGGCAGGGTCAGCAGTACCCGCGAGGTGGATCCTGCCACCGGCGAAAAGATCATCGCCGCCTCCGGCCTGCTGAAGTTCAATGGCCGGGTGGTGGGCGTCATGCGGTTCGTTACCGCCACGCGGAATCTGGACAGTCAGGTGCTGCTGACGGTGCTGATCATTCTGGCCATTATGGCAGCGGTCATTTTCGTGATCGTGATCTCCAGCCTGCTGCTGATCAACAACGTGGTGGCACCGGTCTCCGCCGTCAGCGAGGCGGCCAAGCATATCTCCGGCGGCAGCTACGGCTATCAGATCCCCAACCGGTACGCCGATGAGATGGGCGAGCTGGTGGACAACATCAACGACATGTCCCTGAAGATCGGCGAGAATGAGAAGCTGCAGTCGGAGTTTATCTCCTCGGTCTCCCATGAGCTGCGCACGCCCCTGACGGCCATCAACGGCTGGGGCGAGACGCTGCTGGCGGACGACGGCAGCGATCCGGAGGCCTTGCAGCGGGGACTGGGCATCATCGTGAAGGAATCCAGCCGCCTGACCAAGATGGTGGAGGAGCTGCTGGACTTTTCCAAGATGTCCGACGGGCGCTTTGCCCTGCATCTGGAGCCGGTGGATCTGCAGGCGGAGTTCGAGGACGCGGTGTATACCTATCACGAGATCTTCAAGCAGCAGGGCATCACCCTGGAGTATAACAGCGGCGGCGTGTATGACGAGCCCATCACGGCGGACGCGGAGCGCCTCAAGCAGGTGTTCTGCAACGTGCTGGACAACGCCGCCAAGCACGGCGGTGCGGGCAAGCGGATCGAGACTCGCCTGAACCGCAAGGGCAACCAATATATCATCACCGTGCGGGACTATGGCCCCGGCATCCCTGCCGAGGATCTGCCCCATGTGAAGGAGAAGTTCTATAAGGGCGCGTCCAAGGCCCGCGGCAGCGGCATCGGCCTTGCGGTGTGCGACGAGATCATCCGCCTCCATGACGGGGCGCTGACCATCGGCAACGCCAAGGGCGGCGGCTGCATCGTGACCATCCGGCTGCCCATCACCTCACACCGGCTGCTGCACGAAAAAGAAAAAAAGAGATAGAACAACTGTTGCATTATCAGAGATAGTGTGCTATACTGAAAAGGAAAGGACATCCCATGGCAGAAAAAAAGCAAGGTACATTCCGCACTACCATCGGCGGCCAGGCGCTGATCGAGGGTATCCTGATGCGCGGCCCGGAGAAGGACGCCATTGTGGTCCGCGCCCCGGAGGGGCTGGTGACCAGGGTGACGGAGCGGAAGTTCATCAAGGATAAATATCCCATTCTGGGCTGGCCCATCATCCGGGGCGCGGCCACGTTTTTAAGCTCCATTATCACCGGCGTCAAGGCGCTGATGTTCTCGGCAGACTATTTTCCCGATGATGAGAGCGCCCAGCCCGGCAAGTTCGACCGGTGGCTGGAAAAGCACGTTCCGGCGGAGAAGCTGCAGAATGTGCTGGTGGCCTTCTCGGTGATCCTGTCCCTGGGCATGACGCTGGTGCTGTTTATGCTGCTGCCCACCTTCATCGCCGGGCTGTTCCATGCCAAGAGCGCGGCGCTGCACAACCTGATCGAGGGCGTGGTGAAGGTGCTGATCTTCCTGGCCTATCTGATCCTGTGCTCCAAGCAGAAGGACGTGCGCCGGGTGTTCTGCTACCACGGCGCGGAGCATAAGACCATTTTCTGCTATGAGGCGGGCCTGCCCCTGACGGTGGAGAACGCCCGCATCCAGCCCAAGCATCATCCCCGCTGCGGCACCAGCTTCCTGTTCGTGGTGATCATTGTCTCCATTCTGGTGTCCAGCCTTGTGTTCCCCTACATCAACTGGCAGAATATCTGGGTGCGCATCGGCGTGAAGCTGCTGCTGCTGATCCCGGTGGTGGGCATCACCTACGAGTTCAACCGTGCCGTGGGCGCCCATGACAACAAGCTGACCCGGATCCTCTCCGCGCCCGGCATGTGGATGCAGAATTTCACCACCAATGAGCCGGACGACTCCATGCTGGAGGTGGCCATCGAGGCCATGAAGCTGGTGCTGCCGGAGGAAGAGGGAAAAGACCGTTGGTGAGAAAAACTGACAGAAACTGACAACGATTCGTATTATGGCGACAACATATAACAATTTGTATATGGATATCCGGCAGGAGCTGCACCGCGCGGGCATTGAGGGCGCGACCCTGGAGGCCCGGGAGCTGGTGGCCTTCGCCGCCGGAAAGACCCGGCAGGAGCTGCTGCGTGACGGGCGGCTGTATGTACCCCAGGAGGTGGAGCAGCGGGCCGCGTCGCTGGTGGCGCGCCATCTGGAGGGGGAGCCGCTGGCCTATCTTATCGGTGAGTGGAGCTTCTGCGGCATGGATCTGGACATCGACGAAAACGTCCTCATCCCCCGCGTGGACACCGAGGTGCTGGCGGAGCAGGCCGTCAGCTTCGTAAAGACGCTGGCGGAGCCGAGGGTGCTGGATCTGTGCGCCGGCAGCGGCTGCGTGGGTCTGGCGGTGGCCAAGCTCTGCCCCGGCAGCCGTGTGGTGCTGGGCGAGCTGATGGAGGGTGCGCTGCGGGTCTGCCGCCGCAACATCCGCCGCACCGGTTTGACGGCGCAGGTGCTGCCCTGGCAAGTGGATGCCCTTGACGGGCCGCCGCCCCGCTTCGGTGAGTTTGACTGCATCGTCAGCAACCCGCCCTACATCCCCGATGGCGATATCGCCGGGCTGGATGTGTCCGTCCGGGACTATGAGCCGCTGACGGCGCTGAAGGGCGGCGACGGCCTGGATTTCTACCGGGCCATCAGCGACAAGTGGCGCGCGGCCCTGCACCCCGGCAGCCGCCTCTATTTTGAGGTGGGCATCGGCCAGGCGGACGACGTGCTGCGGATCATGCGGGCCCAGGGCTTTGGCGATATCGAGGTGGTGCCGGACACGGCGGGCATTCCCCGCGTGGTATACGGCACCCTTCATGAAAGCGTATTTGATACCGAATGACGGAGAGATAAAAGGAGGAAGATCCATGGCAGCGAAGAAGGAGACTGCGGCGGCAGCGCCCGCCAATGCGGATAAGAAAAAAGCGATCGAGACCGCCATGCAGCAGATCGAGAAGATGTATGGCAAGGGCTCCATCATGCGCTATGGCGACGGCAACGTGGCCAATGTGGAGGCGATCCCCACCGGCTCTCTGGCGCTGGATCTGGCGCTGGGCATCGGCGGCCTGCCCCGCGGCCGCGTGGTGGAGATCTATGGCCCGGAATCCTCCGGTAAGACCACGCTGGCCCTTCATGTGCTGGCCGAGGCCCAGAAGATGGGCGGCGAGGTGGCCTTTGTGGATGCCGAGCACGCGCTGGATCCCACCTATGCCAAGGCGCTGGGCGTCAACGTGGAGGACATGCTGATCTCCCAGCCGGATACCGGCGAGCAGGCGCTGGAGATCACCGAAGCGCTGGTGCGCTCCGGCGCCATCGACGTGGTGGTGGTGGACTCCGTGGCGGCGCTGGTGCCCCGCGCCGAGATCGAGGGCGAGATGGGCGACAGCTTTGTGGGCCTTCACGCCCGCCTGATGAGTCAGGCGCTGCGCAAGCTCACCGGCGTCATCAACAAGACCAATTCCATCGTCATCTTCATCAACCAGCTCCGCGAGAAGGTGGGCGTCATGTACGGCAACCCCGAGGTCACCACCGGCGGCCGGGCGCTGAAGTTCTACGCCTCCGTCCGCATCGACGTGCGCCGGGTGGAGACCCTCAAGGCCGGCGGCGAGGTGGTGGGAAACCACGTCCGCGCCAAGGTGGTCAAGAACAAGGTGGCGCCTCCCTTCCGTGAGGCGGAGTTCGATATCATGTACGGCGAGGGCATCAGCAAGCTCAGCGAGCTGATCGACCTGGGTGTCAAGCTGGATCTGGTGCAGAAGAGCGGCTCCTGGTTCAGCCTGGGCGACGTGCGTCTGGGCCAGGGCAAGGACGCCGCCAAGGAGTACTTCCGCCAGAATCCCGACGCCGCCGCGGCACTGGAGAAGAACGTCCGGGAGAACTTCCATAAGCTGATGGGCAACCAGTCCAAGATCGCCGCCCGTGCCGCGGGCCGCGCCGTGGACGTGTCGGCCGACGATTTTGACGACAGCGACGAATGAGGATCACACGGATCGAAAATTCCAAACATGTGCAGGAGCGCGTGCTGGTGTATCTGGAGGAGGGCGACCCCCTCCGGATCACCCAGAACGAGCTCCTGCAATTTGGCTTGTATCAGGGTATGGACTTATCCCCTGACCTTGTGGTACAATTACAAAATACGGGCAGACGGTCTGAGAGCCGCGCCGCCGCGGCGCGGATGGCGTCGGGCCGGATGCTGTCCCGCAAGGAGCTGACGGACAGGCTGAACCGGAAGGGTGTCGACCCCGATACGGCGGAGGAGACGGCGGATTGGCTGGAGGCTCTGGGGGCGGTGGATGACGCCGCCTACGCCGGGGTCATCGCCCGACACTACGCCGCCTCTGGCTACGGCCCGGGCCGCGTGCGGCAGGAGCTGCAGAAGCGGGGCATCCCCCGTGAGCTGTGGGAGGACGCGCTTTCCCAGCTGCCTGACAGCGCCGACGCCATCGACGGCTTCCTGAAAAAGAAGTTGGGCGGCAGAACGCCCGACCGCGCCATGCTGAAAAAGCTCAGCGACGCCCTGCTGCGGCGGGGCTTTTCCTGGAATGATATCCGCCCGGCCCTGAACCGCCTGGGCGGGGAAATAGAAGAATAGAAACGAGGAGACCTATGAACGTATCCTTTATCTCCCTTGGCTGCGACAAGAACCGCGTCAATACGGAGCAGATGATGGCCATGTGCCTGCAGGCGGGCATGACTGTGCAGGAGGATGTCAACGGCAGCGATGTGGTGGTCATCAACACCTGCGGCTTTATCGACAGCGCCAAGACGGAGGCCATCGAGACGATCCTCTCCGCCGCGGAACTGAAGGCGGCAGGCGAGGTGAAGAAAATTCTGGTGACCGGCTGCCTGAGCCAGCGCTACCGGGATGAAATGATGGCGGAGCTGCCGGAGATCGACGGCATGATGGGCACCGCCGACTACGGCGATATCGTGTCCGCCGTGGAGCAGGTGATGGCCGGAGAGGACTGCACCCATTTCAGCGATATCAACGGCGCGGTGGAGGAGCTGCCCCGCGTGCTGTCCACCCCCACTCACTTCGCCTATCTGCGCATTGCCGAGGGCTGCTCCAACAGCTGCGCCTACTGCATCATTCCCAAGCTGCGGGGCCGCTACCGCAGCCGCCCCATGGAGGATATCCTGACCGAGGCCCGCGCGCTGGCGGCGGACGGCGTGAAGGAGTGCATCGTGATCGCCCAGGATATCACCCGCTACGGCATAGACCTCTATCATGAGAAGAAGCTGCCGGAGCTGCTGCGGGAGCTGTGCAAGCTGGATTTCCACTGGATCCGCCTGCACTATCTCTATCCCGACACCATCACCGACGAGCTGATCGACACCATCGCGGCGGAGCCGAAGATCTGCAAGTATATCGACATGCCCATCCAGCACTGCAACGACACCATCCTGAAGGCCATGCGCCGCCGGGAGACCCATGCGGGCCTGCTGGCGCTGATGGAGAAGCTGCGGGCCAGGATCCCCGGCGTGGTGCTGCGCACCAGTCTCATTACCGGCCTTCCCTATGAGGATGAGGCCGCCTTTGATGAGCTGTGCGAATTCCTGCGGGAGACCCATATCGAGCGGGCGGGCGTGTTCCCCTACTCTCCGGAGGAGGGTACGCCTGCCGCCGAGATGCCCAACCGCGTGGACACCGCCGAGGCGGAGCGCCGCGCCGAGCTGGTGGTGGACGTGCAGTCCCGCATCATGGACGATTTCAACGAAAGCCGCATGGGGGATCTGACGGAGGTGCTGTGCGAGGGCTTCGACCCTCAGTCCATGCAGTATATGGGCCGCAGCTACGCGGAGAGCCCCGATATCGACGGACATATCTATTTTACCAGCGAGGCCGACGTGGATCCCGGCGACTTCGTGACAGTGCGCATCACCGGCGCCATGGACGGCGAGCTGGTGGGCGAAAGGGAGGAATGAACCATGCCGAAAAATATGGCCAACTATCTGACCATCGGCCGCGTGCTGATGATCCCCGTGTTTCTGGTGCTGATGTATGTGGACTTTCCCGGCAGCCGCTATTGGGCGCTGGGCGTGTACATCGTGGCCTGCCTGACGGACTTTGCCGACGGCTACATCGCCCGGCATTATAACCAGATCTCTGATTTCGGCAAGTTCATGGATCCGCTGGCGGACAAATGCCTTGTGATGGCGGCGCTGTGCTGCTTCGTGGAGCAGGGCGACATGCTGGCGTGGATCCTGGCCATCGTGCTGGTGCGGGAATTCGCCGTGTCCGGCATGCGCCTTGTGGCCGTGGAGAAGGGCCGCGTCATCGCCGCCGCCTGGTCCGGCAAGATCAAGACCGCCTCCACCATGGTGTGCATCTGCCTGATCCTGTTCGGCATCCCCCACTGGCTGAACATCGTGTGCCAGATCGTGATCCTGGTGACCACCGTGTACTCCGGCGTGGAGTATTTCGTGAAGAATGCCGACGTGTTCAAGACGGCCAAAGAGGCTTGACACCGGGGCGAAAGACTGCTACAATAAACGCGACAAATGAACAGCGCGACGATCGGAAAGAGTATGTCCATCCCACGGGGATAGAGAGAAGGGGCCACCGGCTGAAAGCCCTTTCACCCGCTGCGGGCAGAAAGTGCGTCCGGGAGCGCGGGGGATGTGGATGCCCTCCGGCTGGCCGCCGTTACAGTGCCGAACTTGAGTGATAAACGAGAGTGGAACCGCGAAGTTATCTTTTTCGCCTCTCAGACAACGCTGTCTGAGAGGCGTTTTTTATATTGCCAATTACAAATTAACCATATAAAGGAGAAACCACCATGTATCTGTACAATTCCGCCACCCATAAGAAGGGTGAGTTCGTCACCCATACCCCCGGCCATGTGGAGATGTATACCTGCGGCCCCACCGTGTATCACTTCGCCCACATCGGCAACCTGCGCTCCTATATCATGGAGGACGTGCTGGAGAAGTACCTGCGCTACGCCGGGTATGACGTGAACCGCGTCATGAACATCACCGACGTGGGCCACCTGACCTCCGACGCCGACGAGGGCGAGGACAAGATGCTCAAGGGCGCCAAGCGCGAGCACAAGACCGTTATGGAGATCGCCAAGTACTATACCGACGCCTTCTTTGAGGACTGCCGCAAGCTGAACATCAAGCGCCCCGACGTGGTGCAGCCCGCCACCGGCCTCATCGACGACTATATCAAGATCATCACCAAGCTGCTGGACACCGGTTATGCCTATCAGGCCGGCGGCAACATCTACTTCGACACCAGCAAGCTGGAGCGCTACTATATCTTCAACGACCACAATGAGGACGATCTGGCCGTGGGCGTCCGCGAGGGCGTGGAGGAGGACACCAACAAGCGCAACAAGAACGACTTCGTTCTGTGGTTCACCAAGTCCAAGTTTGAGGATCAGGCCCTGAAATGGGACTCTCCCTGGGGCGTGGGCTATCCCGGCTGGCACATCGAGTGCTCCGGCATCTCCATGAAGTTCAACGGCGAGTACCTTGACCTTCACTGCGGCGGTGTGGACAACGCCTTCCCCCACCACACCAACGAGATTGCCCAGTCCGAGAGCTATCTGGGCCATCCCTGGTGCCCCCAGTGGTTCCATGTGGCCCACCTGAACACCGAGGGCGGCAAGATGTCCAAGTCCAAGGGCGAGTTCCTGACCGTCTCCCTGCTGGAGCAGAAGGGCTACGATCCGCTGGCCTATCGCTTCTTCTGCCTGCAGAGCCACTACCGCAAGGGTCTGCTGTTCAGCTGGGAGAATCTGGACAACGCCACCGTGGCCTTCAATAAGCTGCTGAGCAAGATCGCCGCACTGAAGGACGAGGGCGATGTGGATCAGGCGGTGTTTGACGAGTACAAGGCCAAGTTCATGAAGGCCATGGACAACGACCTGAACACCTCCATGGGCGTTACCGTGCTGTACGATGTGCTGAAGGCCAAGACCAACGACAAGACCAAGCTGGCCCTGCTGGACAGCTTTGATACCGTGCTGGGTCTGAAGCTGCTGGAGAAGGCGGCGGAGCTGCGCAGCAAGCAGGCGGCGGCCGCGCCCGCGGCAGGCGGCTTCACCGTCATTAGCGAGTCCGGCGAGGAGGACGCCGCTGTGGAGCAGCTGATCCGCGCCCGCGCCGACGCCAAGAAGGCCAAGAACTTTGCCGAGGCCGACCGCATCCGCGACGAGCTGAAGGCCCAGGGTATCGAGGTCACCGACGTACCCGGCGGCGCCAAGTGGAAGCGCGTGTAATTGAAGCAATAAGAATCCGGAGGGCGTCCCGACAGGACGCCCTCCGGATTCTTATGCAGTAAGGGAGAAATCACACATTTTCGGTGTTTTTCTTAGCCAGGGCCTTATCCAGCCAATCCTTGCCGTCCACGAAGCGGGAGACGATGTAGGAGACCACATAGTCGCCGGAGGCGTTGATCATGGTGGAGGGAGGATCCACCAGGTTGCCGATAGCCACCAGAATGGGGAAGGCCAGCTCCATCTGGTTGGGGAAGAAGATGGAGCAGATGATGTACTCACCGATGTAACCGCCGCCGGGAACGCCGGACATACCGACGGAGGACAGCACGGCCACCAGAATAATGGGGATCAGCTTGCCCCAGCTCAGCTCCTGACCGAACACGCCCCACACGAAAGCGATCTTCAGCACGCAGGAGAAGCAGGCGCCGTCCATGTGCATGGTCGCGCCCAGAGGAATGACCATCTCGGCCACGTCCTTGCTGATGCCGGTAGCCTCAGCCTCTTCCATGTTGGTGGGGATGGTGGCCACGCTGGAGCAGGTGCCCAGAGAGACCACAGCAGGCTTGATGATGTGCTTGAACATGGTCTTGACGCCGTGCTTGCCGCCGCCGATCCGGGCGAACAGGGGGAACGCGGTGAAGATGTAGACGAAGCACAGGGGATAGTACACCGCCATGGCGCGGCCATAGGAGCCGGCGATCTGAGGACCGTAGTCGGCGACCAGACCGGCGAAGATGGCGAAGAAGGCCACGGGAGCGTAATAGGTGATGATCTTGATGAACTTCATCATGACCTCGGTCATGCTGCTGAGCCACTTGGCCACCAGCGTTTCGGCACCGCCGGCCATGTTGGTAGCGAAGCCGAACAGCACGGAGAACACGATCAGGGGCAGCATGGCCCGGCGGCTCAGCAGACCAACGAAGTCGCTGGCGGTGAAGAAGTTGACGATCATGTCGGAAATGGAGGCGTACTCGCCCATTTCCTCAGAGGGGATGTCGTTCCAGGGAACCAGTACCGGGGGGAAGATCTTCATCAGCACGAACATAATGAGGGCGGCGATAGCGCCGGTGATAACGAAGGTGGCCACGGTGGTGCCCATGATCTTACCGGCACGCTTCATGCTCTTCATATTGGCGATGGAGCCCGCGATGGACACGAACACCAGGGGAACCACCACGCAGAACATCATGTTGATGAACACGGTGCCGAAGGGCTTCAGCACAGTAGCCGCGCCGGGAGCCAGCCAGCCTACGATAGCGCCCAGGATCATGGCGCCCAGCATGATGCCAAGGAAAATATAATTCCTGACGACTGCTTTCTTTTCCATTAGATTTTTTTCCTCCTAACAGTTTTGCGATGTGGGTTTACCACTCTATTATAATGAGCATTATTTAAAAAGTAAACCGGCAATATTGCTGATTTAATTGCAAATAATGCTACATTAGCGAAGGGGAATGGCCGAACTGCTTCTTATAGGCCCGGGAGAAGGTGGAGTACTCCTGATAGCCGCAGCGCAGGGCAGTTTCGCCCAGCGGCAGGCCCTGCTCCAGCAGCTGCTGGGCCAGCAGCAGGCGTTTTTCGGTGATATAATTATGAATGGTATAGCCGGTCTCGTCCCGGAAGCGCCGCATCATGTGGTATTTGCTGATGTAGAACCGGGCGGCCAGCTCGTCGATGGTCAGCGGCTCGGTCAGGTGGGCGTTCAGGTATTGCAGAATGGAGATGATCTTGCTGTCGCCGTCCGCGGCGCTGACGGTGCCGCCCGTCTGGGAGAGACGGTTCACCTCCACCATCAGCTGGGTGAACAGCGCCTGCTGCAGCAGCGCCGCGCCGAAGGCACCCTCCTGCTGCGCCTGCTCCAGCAGGGAAAACAGCTCCCGTACCCGGTCGGCTCCGGCGTGGTAAACGTAGCGGAATTCCTCCTGCGCCTGCCGGAAGCAACGCTCCAGATCACAGTCCGGTGTGGACAGCTGCTGTAAATACTCCGGCGAGATATAGAGAATGGCCCGTTCGTAAAAGTCGTTCTGCTCCACAATGGGCTTGTGGATGCTGCCCCGGCCCACCAGCACATAGTCGCCGGGCTGAAGGGCATAGCGCTCGCCCTCGATGGCGTAGCCTGCCCGGCCGGCCAGCAGAATGATGATCTTGTGGAAGCTGTGATAGTGATAGGGGATCTCCTCGTGTTTGTTGTCAGCCAGATGAAACAGGCGGAACGGCTCGTTTAAATATCCGCGCTTCTCATAATTCAAAGGCTCCATCACAGCACCTCCTTCATTTTTTTGCGCTATATTACCACAAACGCTGCAAAAAATGCAATCCCCCTGCCGTGTATTTTTTCCGATGGCAGCAATAAGTTACGGAATATACGCATAAATATTCGTTTATGCAAAGCGGGATGGGGTAAATTTGCTGCAAAACAGAAGGTAATGCAGGATAAAAAGAGACAAAATCAACAAAAACAGGGAAGAGGATGAAAAAATATTCAAAAAGCAGTTGACTTATATGCATGACGGGTGTATAGTATCCACTGTCAGCAGGAGCTGACCACAACGTAACGTTCCTCCGACTTCGGTATTGGAAGGCCGGAGCGGAGCCAACAAAAAATTTTGAAAGGAAATGAAAAAGATGAAAAAGTTTCTGGCATTGATGCTGGCCATGCTGATGGCGCTGAGCCTGGTGGCCTGCGGCGGCGGTAATAACGCTGCTGACGATAACAACGCAAACGGCGACGCTGCCGACACCGACGAGTCTCTGGTGGTTCTGGAGAACGTGGTGGACTGGGGCGAGACCGAGCCTTACCGTGTTCTGGTGCAGAAGGGCGACCCCAAGGGCCTGCTGGAGGGCATCAACAAGGCCATCGCTGAGCTGACCGCCAACGACGGCGCGCTGATCAAGGAGATCGAGAACAAGGTCGCCTCTCAGGAGACCTACACCCCCGACGCCGTGTCCTCCGACCTGGCTCCTGTCGATGATGCTGCCGCTTCCAGCGACAAGCCTGTTCTGGTGCTGGGCACCAGCCCCGACTATCCTCCCTATGAGTTCTTTGCCGACGCCGCTATGACCGAGTATGCCGGCATCGACGTGGAGGTCGCCAAGTACATCGCCGAGTCCATGGGTATGGAGCTGCAGATCGAGTCCATGAACTTCGATAATCTGGTCACTTCTCTGAGCAACGGCGACTTCGACATGGTGCTGGCCGCCTGCGAGTACACCGAGGAGCGTGCCCTGGCCTGCGATTTCTCCGATCCCTACTACACCGACCTGCCTCCCGTCATTCTGGTGAAGGCTTCCAACGCTGATAAGTACAAGAGCGTGGACGATATCAATCAGGCTTCCGTGATCATCGGCGCCCAGAAGAACACCACCAAGGCTATGGCCGCTGCCGACATGTTCCCCGAGGCTGCCAACGGCATGGTGCTGGAGTCTCTGGTTCCCACTCTGGTCACCGAGCTGAAGAACGGCACCATCGACCTGCTGGTGCTGGACGGCAACGTGGGCCTGAGCTACGTGGGCTGATCAGATCTGATGCAATGACTACCGCAAACGTGCAAAGCCTTCGCTTTGCACGCTTGCGTGCGCTTTAGGCCCCAGAACATGTGAAAGGATGCTTCTTTTATGTCGTGGAATGATCTGTTTGTGAATATGGACAACACAAACTTCTTCAATTTCTCGTTCCTGCCCAAGTATGGTTCCGCCTTTGTCCGAGGCTTTGAGTATACGCTGCTGCTGGCTGTGGTCTCCGTGCTGCTGGCGGTGATCCCCGCCCTGCTGCTGGCCATGATGCGCCTGAGCAAGGTCAAGCCCGTCAAATGGTTTGCCGGTGCGTACATCGCGGTGTTCCGCTCTACCCCCATGCTGGTGCAGCTGTCCATTATCTATTTCGGACTGTTCCACTACATCACGCTGCCCCGCACGCTGCTGTTTGGCTTTATCGCCATCAATCGCTTTATCCCCGGTGTGGTGGCGCTGGCGCTGAACAGCTCCGCTTATGTGGCCGAGATCTTCCGTGCCGGTATTCTGGCGGTGGACAAGGGCCAGACCGAGGCTGCCCGCTCCCTGGGCCTGTCCGGCTGGCAGTCCATGCGTCTGGTGGTGCTGCCCCAGGCCATCAAGAATGTGCTGCCCGCACTGGCCAACGAGGTGGTCACCATGGTGAAGGAATCCTCCATCTGCTCCGTGCTGGGCATGGCGGAGATCATGTACACCGCGCAGACCGTCTCCGGTAACTCTTATATCACGCTGGCCCCCTATGTGTTGGCCGCGCTGGTCTATTTCTGCATCAACTACCCGGCCTCCAAGGCGATCGAGGCCATCGAAAGGAGAATGCGTCGTGGCGACAAGCAGTAAGGTCCTTATTTCCGTACAGCATCTGGTGAAGGAGTACAATCACGGCACCGTTCATGCCCTGAACGACTGCAATCTGGAGATCCAGAAGGGCGAGGTGGTGGCAATCATCGGCCCCTCCGGCAGCGGCAAATCCACGCTGCTGCGCAGCCTGAACCTGCTGGAGCAGCCCACCTCCGGCGCCATCTATTTTGACGGCGTGGATCTGGCGGACAAGTCCGTGGATATCAACCTGCACCGTCAGAAGATGGGCATGGTGTTCCAGCACTTCAACCTGTTTCCCCATAAGACGGTGCTGCAGAACATCACCATGGCGCCCGTCACCCTGAAGAAGAAAACCGCCGCCGAAGCGGAGGCCCAGGCCAGAGCGCTGCTGGAGCGTATCGGTCTGGCCGACAAGGCCAACGAGTATCCCAACATGCTCTCCGGCGGCCAGAAGCAGCGTATCGCCATCGTCCGGGCGCTGGCCATGGACCCGGAGGTCATGCTGTTCGATGAGCCCACCTCCGCCCTTGACCCCGAAATGGTGGGCGAGGTGCTGGATCTGATGCGCGACCTGGCCAAGGAGGGCATGACCATGGCAGTGGTGACCCACGAGATGGGCTTTGCCCGTGAGGTGGCTGACCGCGTGGTGTTCATGGCCGACGGCAAGATCCTGGAGGAGGGTGCACCCGCCGACCTGTTCGACCATCCGAAGGATCCCCGCCTGCAGGATTTCCTCAGCAAAGTTCTGTAAAATCCATAAAAAAATCGGTATCCGAAAGGATACCGATTTTTTTATTACACTATATCAGCTCTTTCCGCGGATCTCGTGGCGGCACTTGGGACAGGTGATGACGATCTTGCCCTTGCCCACCGGCACGCGGCACACGGTCTTGCAGTTGGGACAGGTGAAGTACTTGTGCTCCTTGTCCATCCGCTGCTGTTTGCCGCTGCTGAGCTTCCGCTTCAGCGGCCACCAGAGCTTTTGCAGGAAGGCGGCGTTCTCGGCCCGGCGCTTTTCCAGATTCCGGGAGAATACCCGGAACAGCGCCCACAGCACCATCACCGTGGTGACCGCGCCGATGATGCTGGACAGCAGGGTGACCTTTTTCGTCAGCATGCCCACGATATCCAGCAGGATGGCCGTCCAGATGATGCACAGGCCCAGCTGATCGGCGCCGTTGCGGCCGTACATGAACCGGCTCAGTCCGTTGCGCAGACGTTGAAAGAAACTCATAGCTCCGCCTCGATTTCCTAGAGAGTATCAACACAACACGATATTTTAGCGGAAAATACCGAAAAGGTAAAGGGTGCATCGGGAAAATTAACAAATTGGTCAAAATTTTGTTGACTTTGACGGGGAGAGCGGGAACTCTTTATTGCAATCCCACGGAGAAATTGATATAATAAATCAGTTAAAAGCACAATGGAGGCCGGCAGGATGTATCCCACCGGCCCCCTATCTGAAAAGCGGCCCCTCAGCGCCGCACAGGACAGAAGCGCGCCGCGCGGGAGAGCGCCGGCGCTGCGCCGCTTACTGTATCATATGCCGTGCCGCCGGGACCGGTGCGGTGAAAGGAGCACCACCATGATCAAGATCGCACCCTCTATCCTGTCGGCGGATTTCGCCAACCTCCAGCGGGATATCGAACGCATTTCCACCGCCGATTACGTCCATGTGGACGTGATGGACGGCCTGTTCGTGCCCAATATCTCCATCGGCATCCCTGTGGTGAAGTCCATCCGCCCCACCACCAGTCTGCCGCTGGACGTTCATCTGATGATCGAGCGGCCTGTGCGCTATGTGGAGCAGTTCTGCGACGCCGGCGGAGACATCATCACCTGCCATGTGGAGGCGGACACCGAGGAGAACATCCACGAGGCCCTGCGCCGCATCCATGCCAGGGGAAAGAAGGCCGGCGTGGTGGTGAAGCCCAAGACTCCCGCCAGCGCCGTGCTGCCCTTTATCAGCGAGTGCGACATCATTCTGGTGATGACGGTGGAGCCGGGCTTCGGCGGCCAGAAGTTCATGGCTGACATGATGCCCAAGGTGCAGACCATCCGTGGCTATATCGACGCCATGAATCCCGCCTGCGAGCTGGAGGTGGACGGCGGCGTGGACGCCGCTACCTGCCATCAGTGCATCCGTGCCGGGGCCAACGTGCTGGTGGCTGGCAGTGCCGTGTACAAGGCGGAGGATATCCCCCAGCGCATCAAAGAACTGAGAGGTTAAGACCCATGGAATACTTTCCCGCGCCCCTTGAAAAGCTGGTGGAGCAGTTTGCCCGCCTGCCCGGCATCGGCGGCAAATCCGCCCAGCGTCTGGCCTTCCATGTGCTGAACCTGCCCATGGAGGAGGCGGAGGCCTTTGCCCACGCCATCGTGGACGCCAAGCGCAGCGTGACACTGTGCCCCGTGTGCCGCAACCTGACGGCGGGCGGCCTTTGCCCCATCTGCGCCGATCCCCGCCGGGACGAGACGGTCATCTGCGTGGTGGCCGATCCCCGCGACGTGCTGGCCATCGAGCGGAGCCGGGAGTTCAGCGGCCATTACCATGTGCTCCACGGTGTGCTGTCTCCCATGAACCATGTGGGGCCGGACGACCTGCAGATCAAGCCGCTGCTGGATCGCGTGGCCAAGGGCGGTATTCAGGAGGTCATTATGGCCACCAACCCCGACACCGAGGGCGAGGCCACGGCCCTGTACATCGCCCGGCTTCTGAAGCCCTTCGGCGTGAAGGTCACCCGCCTTGCCTACGGCATCCCCGTGGGCGGCCATCTGGAGTTTGCCGATGACGCCACGCTGATGCGGGCGCTGGAAGGGCGGCGTGAGCTATGAAGAAGCTGCTGACCTGCCTGCTGCTGGCCTGCCTGCTGGCGCTTTCCCTGACGGCCTGCGGCACGCCCAAGACCGAGACGCTGGACATCTTCGCCATGGACACCTACATGTCCCTTGTGGCGGTGGGTGACGGTGCGTTTGATGTGCTGCAGCAGACCGCCAACGAGATCAATACGCTGGAGCAGCGGCTCAGCCGCACCATCGACACCAGCGATGTGGCCCGGCTGAACGCCGGCGGCACCGCTGCCCTCAGCGGCGACACGGCGGCGCTGCTGCGGTCGGCGCTGCAATACAGCGCCGAAACGGACGGCGCATTTGATGTGACCATCGCGCCGCTGGTGCAGCTGTGGGGCATCACCACCGACAGTCCCCGCGTCCCCTCTCAGGAGGAGATCGACGCGCTGCTGCCGCTGGTGGGCAGCGGACATGTCCGGCTGGAGGGCGATACCGCCGCGCTGGACGAGGGCTGCGCCATCGACCTGGGCGGCATCGCCAAGGGCTACGCCTCCGACAAGGCGGCGGAGCTGTTTGCCGGAAGCGGTATTTCCGGCGGTTTTGTGAGTCTGGGCGGCAACGTCTACGTTCACGGTACTACCGCCGAGGGCAAGCCCTGGAACGTGGCCATTCAGGATCCCCGGAATACGGAGGCTTACGCCTGCACCCTGCATCTGTCGGATGCCTTTGTGGTGACCTCCGGCGGCTATCAGCGCTATTTCACCGCTCCGGACGGCACGGTGTATCAGCATATCATCGACCCCGCCACCGGCTGGCCTGTCCGGAGCGACCTGACAAGCGTCTCCATCGTGACCCGCCGTGCTGACGGCGGCACCGGCACCATGGCCGATGCCTATTCCACCGCCCTGTACGTCATGGGCGAGACGGCCGCCGTGGACTTCTGGCGGCAGCAAGGCACCTTTGACATGGTGCTGGTGACGGCGGACGGACGGGTACTGTATACCGCCGGTCTGGCGGACTGCTTCGATCAAACGGAGGGAAGCGGCTATGACTACCAATGCCTCACGGCCTGAGCTGAAATTCAACCGCTATGACGCCATGATAGCGGCTGTGGTGGCGCTGCTGGCGGTGGCCGTAGCGCTGTGGTTCTATCTGCCCAAGGCCCAGACGGGCGAGATGACGGTGGTGATCTCCGTGGGCGGAGCGGAAACGCAGCGGGTGAAGCTGAGCAGCTTTGCCGGGACGACTGTTGCCCATAACGGCTATACGCTGGTCGTATCCGCCGACGGGGACAGCGTGTGGATCGCGGAGAGCGACTGCCCCACCCAGGACTGCGTCCATACCGGTGCCATCCACCGGGCGGGACAGTCCATCGTCTGCCTGCCTGCCCAGGTGGTGATCCATCTGGAGGGCGCGGCTTCCGCCGGTGCGCCGGACGTGATCGTGGGGTGACGGCATGAAATGGACAACGAAGCATATCGCCCTGTGCGCCGTACTGACGGCGCTGGCGCTGGGCCTGAGCACGCTGGAGAACCTGTTTCCCGTGTCGCTGGTGGTGCCGCTGCCGGGCGTGAAGCTGGGCCTTGCCAACATCGTCACGGTGTTCGCACTCTATGAGCTGGGGGCGGCCCCGGCGCTGGTGATCCTGCTGGCCCGGTGCAGCCTGGGCAGTCTGTTTGCCGGAAATGTGTCGGCGCTGCTGTTCTCCCTGCTGGGCGGACTTACCGCCATGCTGGTGATGATCGGCCTGAAGCATTGCCGCCGTCTCAGCATCTATGGCGTGTCCATCGGCGGCGCGGCGGCCCATAACGTGGGCCAGATGGCGGCGGCGGTCATTACGCTGGGCAATACCATGGTGCTGGGCTATCTGCCGTTTCTGCTGGCGGTGTCGCTGGTGACGGGAACGCTGACGGGCTTTGTGTCGGCGCTTCTCTTCCGGGCCATGGCCCATGTAAAACTCTCCCACTAAGGAGGAAGCCATAATGGATCAAAAGGATAAGATCATTTTGCAGCAGCTGGACGTGATCCGCTCCATGACGGAGAACGGCATCAAGCGGATGAACAGCGACTTCTGGGGCGCTCCCGCCGCGCCGCAGGCTCCTGCCGCGCCGAAAGCGCCCTCCGACGGCGGAGAGAGCGGGAAGAAGGCCGCCGTATCCACCGGACAGAAGGAGACGGAGCCCAAGGAGGAGCTGCCGCCTCCGGAGAAAATGGAGGATCTTCTGGCGGAGCTGGACAGCTACATCGGCCTTGACGTGGTGAAGGACGAGGTGCGCAGCCTCATCAACATGGTGCAGGTCTATAAGCTCCGCCGTGAGCACGATCTGCCCACCACCGATATGTCCCTTCATATGGTGTTCACCGGCAACCCCGGCACCGGCAAGACCATGATGGCCCGGATGATGGCCCGCATCTACCGCTCGCTGGGCATCCTCAGCAAGGGTCAGCTGGTGGAGGTGGACCGCAGCGGTCTGGTGGCGGGCTATGTGGGCCAGACGGCCATCAAGACACAGAAGGCCATCGAAAAGGCTATGGGCGGCGTGCTGTTCATCGACGAGGCCTACGCCCTCAACGGCAAGTCGGAGAACGACTTCGGCCAGGAGGCCATTGACACGGTGCTGAAGGCCATGGAGGATCACCGGGACGATCTGGTGGTGATCGTGGCGGGCTATACCGACCTGATGGAGAAGTTCATCCACTCCAACCCCGGCCTGGAGAGCCGCTTCAACCGCTTCCTGCTGTTCCCCGACTATACGGTGGACGAGATGATGGCCATCTTCAAGATGCGCTGCGGCAAGGGCTATGTGCTGACGGAGGAGGCCGAGCCGCTGGTGCGGGACTACATCGCTGAGGAGAGCGCCGCCGGCGACAGCTTCGGCAACGCCCGCGGCGTGCGGAATATCTTCGAGCATATTCTGGTGGCCCAGAACAACCGCCTTGCCAAAATGGCGAACGTCACCCGTGATGACCTGATGGCCCTGACGGCGGACGATGTGCTTCACGCAAGAGGGAAGATCGACGAATAAAAGAAAGCAGTTGATGGAGCGTTCCATCAACTGCTTTTTTCTTATGTCCGCTCAAAGGCCACACGGGGCGTGCCGTCCGCCACATGGATCACGCCGCAGTAGGTGAAGCCCTCCCGCAAAATGCAGCGCCGCATCACCTGATTGCCGGCATGGGTGTCCACCCGCAGGTGGGGTATCCGCCGGGCGGCCCACTCCACACATTCGTGCAGCACGCCCCGGTGGGTGCCGTCGCTGCCGATGCGGTGGATGGTGCCATAGGGGGTGGCGGTGTCCTGCCATGCGCCGTCGATCCTGGCATAGGTGGGGTCATCGCCCACCACCAGCGCAAAGGCGCAGTAGACGCCGCCCGCGTCCTCCATCACATACAGGTCGCCGTTGGCGATGTCCTGCCGCAGCAGCGGCTCCGAGGGGTAGCCGTTGACCCACTGCACCATGTTGCCGTTTTGCCGCATGAAGCGCCGGGCGATGTCGTAGATCTCCAGAATATGGGGCAGGTCGTTTTCCGTTGCATGTCGTATCATAGGCTCAGTTCTTCAGGCTTTGCAGCGGGGCGGGGATGCGGCCGCCCCGGGCGATGAAATCGGCGCTGGACTCGGTGTGTACCGGCATCAGCGGCGCGCTGCCCAGCAAACCGCCCATTTCCACCACGTCGCCCACGGTCTTGCCCTCCACGGGGATGATGCGGACGGCAGTGGTCTTGCTGTTGACCATGCCCACCGCTGCCTCGTCAGCGATGATGGCAGAGATGGTCTCGGCGCTGGTGTCGCCGGGTACGGCGATCATGTCAAGGCCCACGGAGCATACGCAGGTCATGGCCTCCAGCTTGTCGATGGTCAGGGTGCCCTGCTGGGCGGCGGCGATCATGCCCTCATCCTCCGACACGGGGATGAAAGCGCCGGACAGGCCGCCCACATGGCTGCTGGCCATAACGCCGCCCTTCTTCACCGCGTCGTTCAGCAGCGCCAGCGCGGCGGTGGTGCCGTGGGTGCCACAGACGGCAAGGCCCATCTCCTCCAGAATACGGGCCACGCTGTCGCCAATGGCAGGGGTGGGGGCCAGAGACAGATCCACGATGCCGAAGGGGGTGCCCAGCCGGCGGGATGCCTCGGTGGCCACCATCTGGCCCATGCGGGTGATCTGGAAGGCGGTCTTTTTGATGGTCTCCGCCACCACGTCAAAGGGCGCTCCTTTGCACTTCTGCAGGGCGTGATACACCACGCCGGGGCCGGAGACACCCACGTTGATGACGCTGTCCGCCTCGCCCACGCCGTGGAAGGCGCCTGCCATGAAGGGATTGTCCTCCACGGCGTTGCAGAACACCACCAGCTTGGCGCAGCCAAGGCCGTCCTTGTCCTTCGTCAGGTGGGCGGTCTCCTTGATGATGCGGCCCATGCGGGCCACGGCGTCCATGTTGATGCCCGCCTTGGTGCTGCCCACGTTGACGCTGGAGCATACCAGATCGGTCTGGGCCAGCGCCTGGGGGATGGAGCGCAGCAGCAGCTCGTCGCCCTTGCTGAAGCCCTTCTGCACCAGCGCGGAGTAGCCGCCCAGGAAGTCCACGCCGCAGGTCTTGCCCGCCCGGTCAAGGGTCAGGGCGAAGGGAACGTAGTCCTCCGTATCGCAGCTGCCTGCCACCAGCGCCATGGGGGTGACGGAGATGCGCTTGTTGACGATGGGGATGCCGAATTCGCTTTCGATGTCCCGGCCCGTCTGCACCAGCTTTTCCGCCCGGCGGCAGATCTTGTCGTAAATTTTGTCACAGCAGCGCTTGGGATCCTCGCTGATGCAGTCCAGCAGGGAGATGCCCATGGTGATGGTGCGGATGTCCAGATGCTGCTTGTCGATCATGTCGATGGTGTCAAAGATATTTTGCAGATTCAGCATGGTTTCGCCTCCGCTTACAGCTTGTGCATGGCGTCGAAGATGTCCTCCCGCTGGATGCGGATGGACAGGCCCCGGCCCTCGCCATAGTCCTTGAGGATGGTGCGCAGCTGGTCAAAGGGCGTCTCGCACAGCGCCAGATCCACCACCATCATCATGGTGAAATAGCCCTCCATGATGGTCTGGCTGATGTCCAGCACGTTGATCTGGCTGTCCGCCAGGGTGTTGCACACACCGGCGATGATGCCCACCTGATCCTTGCCTACCACGGTCACGATTGCTTTCATTATGATATCACTCCTTTGGTGTAAGTTGCGGGGTTGTGTTTGCGATGGTATGTCCGGTATACGGCGGCGGCCTGAGGGCAGGCTGCCCTACGCATACCTCCGATAGAACTCCGTAGGGCGGGGTGCCCACACCCCGCCGCGTTATGTGGACGGTGTTCGTTGTACGGCGGGGCGTCGGGGACGCCGCCCCCTACGCTCACATTGGCAGAGTGCTCTGGCCGCAAGCTTTTTTGGCAATGAAATCGTCAGATTTCATGCCAGCTGTTATTCCAGCTCATCCAGCGTCAGCTTGAAGGACGGCAGGAAGTGCTCCAGGAAATAGTCTACCTCCGGCAGCTCCATGTCTTCCAGCGCATAACGGGTCTGCTCCTCCGCCTGACGGAACTCGTTGTTGCCCGCCTTCAGCTCCTCCAGACACTTGATGTAGGCGCTGAGCTTGTCGGCGGCCTTCACCAGCTGCTGGATCTCCGGCGCGGCAGGGGACAGGGCGGCGCTGTAAGTGGGCCGCAGCTCGTCGGGCAGCATGCCCAGCAGCTTATCCTGCGCCACCTGCTCCACCTGACGGTAGGCGTCCCGGATGGCAGGATTATAGTACTTGATGGGGGTGGGCATGTCGCCGGTGAGGATCTCCCCGGCGTCGTGGTACAATGCCGCCACGGCCACCTGCCCCTCGTCGATGTGGCCGTCGAAGAACTGGTTGCGGATCACCGCCAGCGCATGGGCCAGCACGGCGGTCATATGGCTGTGCTCCTGAATGTTCTCGGTATAGCTGTTGCGCATCAGCGCCCAGCGGTTGATGAACCGCATCCGGCTGATGTAGGCGAAGAAGTGGTGATGCTTCTCTTTCATACCGGCTCCCCCAATAATGTCTCTCCATTGCATGCGGTAATGGTCACCTCCCGAACCTGGTTGTGAAGATCAATGCCCTCCACCGCCACCGCCATATAGTTGGGGGCGTGGCCGGTGTAGAGTCCGTCCTTTTCCTGCTCGAACAAAACCGGATACGTCCTGCCGATGCAGCCCTCCAGATAGGCCTGATGCATCCGGTGGGCCACCTGAGCGGCCCGCGCGGCCCGCTCCTCCTTCACCGCCGCCGTCAGCTGGGGCATGGCCGCCGCTTTCGTGCCGGGACGGATGGAGTAGGGGAAGATGTGCATGGCGGCAAAGCCGCATTTTTCGATGAACGCCAGCGTCTGGGCGAATTCCTCCTCCGTTTCGCCGGGGAAGCCGGTGATGAGATCGGTGGTGACGGCGGGACGGTCGAAATACCGGTTCAGCAGCTGCACCGATTCATAGAAGCGGGCGGTGTCGTATTTGCGGTTCATGCGCTGTAAGGTGGCGTCGCAGCCGGATTGCAGCGACAGGTGGAAGTGGGGACAGAGGTTGGGGAGCTTTACCGCCCGGCGGCAGAAGTCCTCGGTGATGGTGCGGGGCTCCAGACTGCCCAGCCGCAGGCGCATGTCGCCTGCCGCGGCGCTGACGGCCTCCAGAAGGTCGATGAGACCGGTGCCGTTCTTCAGGTCGTGGCCCCAGCTGGAGATCTCGATGCCGGTCAGCACCAGCTCACGGTAGTCCTCGGCACGGAGCTGCGCGGTCTGGGCCGCCGCCGTCTCCAGCGGCAGCGACCGCACCGGGCCGCGGGCATAGGGGATGATGCAGTAGGTGCAGAAGTTGACGCAGCCGTCCTCCACCTTCAGCATGGCGCGGGTGCGCTCGGCCATGCCGCCGGCGGGCAGCACCTCAAACTGGCGGCGGCGCAGGGCGTCGTCCAGCAGGGTCACCGGCTCCTTCTCGTGGGCGGCCTGCTCCAAAAGGTTCAGGAACGCCATCCGGTCGCCGGTGCCGGCGATCAGATCCAGCGCCAGACCCGCCGCCTCGTCGGGATGGGTCTGGACGTAGCAGCCGCAGGCGGCCACCACGGCGTTTTCGTTGAGTTTGCGGCAGCGGCGGATCATCTGACGGGACTTTTTGTCGCTGACGGCGGTGACGGAGCAGGTATTGACGATGTAGGCATCCGCCGTTTCCTCAAAGGGCACCAGCGTATGCCCCCGGCGGACAAGCTCCTGCTCCATGGCCTGGGTCTCATATTGGTTTACCTTGCAGCCAAGGGTGTAAATCGCAACGCGCATCTTGCACTTTCCTTTTTGATACAGTATAATTAAAAATTACGGACACTCACCATAAGGAAACAGTCCCTAAAATAATACCCCATTATACTTGATTCCGGCCGGTATGACAATACCCGACAGGCGAAAAATAGAGAGGAAACCGTTATGATTTATCTGGATCACGCCGCCACCACCCCTGTACCCAAGGCTGTTGCCGATGAAATGTACCGCGTGCTGACGCAGCAGTTCGGCAATCCCTCCTCCCAGTATCCCATGGGACAGGAGGCCAAGAAGATGGTGGAGGGCTATCGGGCCGTTATCGCGGGCGCGGTGGGCTGCCAGCCGAAAGAGCTGCACTTCACCTCCTGCGGCACGGAGAGCGATAACTGGGCCATTCAGGCCGCCCTGTGGCAGAACCGCCATACGGGCCGCCACATCATCACCACCACCGTGGAGCACAGCGCCGTGCTGGAGACCTGCCGCGCGCTGGAGCAGCAGGGCTGTGAGGTGACGTATCTCAAGCCCGACAAGACCGGCCACATCACCGCCGCTCAGGTGGGCGAGGCGCTGCGGGAGGACACGGCGGTGGTCAGCGTCATGCTGGTGAACAACGAGACCGGCTGCGTGTTCCCCGTGGCGGAGATCGCCCGGCTTCTGAAGGAGCGCCATAGCCGCGCCCTGCTGCATACCGACGCGGTGCAGGGCTTCATGAAGGTGCCCTGCGATCCTAAGACGCTGGGCGTGGACATGATGAGTCTTTCCGCCCACAAGATCGGCGGCCCCAAGGGCATCGGCGCGCTGTATGTGGGCCCCAATGTCCGCAATATCCGCCCGCTGCTCCACGGCGGCGGACAGGAGGAGGGCACCCGCTCCGGCACCGAGGCCACCGCCCAGATCGCGGGCTTTGCCAAGGCGGCGGAGCTGCGTGCCCAGGGCTTGGCGGACAAGCTGGCCCATATGGCGGAGGTGAAGGCCTATTGCCGCGAGAAGCTGCTGTCCATCGACGGCGTGGTGGCCGTGGGTCAGGGCGAGGCACCCCATATCCTGATGGTGTCGCTGGTGGGATATCCCAGCGCCAATGTGGTCACCGATCTGGGCAGTCAGGACATCTGCCTGTCGGCGGGCAGCGCCTGCCACCGGGGCAAGCTGAGCCATGTGGTGACGGCCCTGGGGCTGGATAAGCGCACCGCCAACGGCGTGCTGCGCGTCAGCTTCGGCCCGGAGACCACCCTTGACGATATCGACGCGCTGTACGCGGCGCTTTTGCAGCACAAGAATACACGTTTTCCCATGCTATGAGGTAAGAAATGATCCGAGAACTGAAACGTCCCCGTACCTTTTATGAGCGGCTTTTCCGCCTGACGGCGCCTATCGCCCTGCAAAATCTCATCACCTTCTCCCTGGGACTGATCGACACCTTCATGGTCAGCCGCCTGAGCAACGAGGCCATGGCCGCCGTGACCACCGCCAACGTGCCGGTGTTCCTGCTGATCTCCATCGTGTTCGGCGTCCAGTCCGGCGTGGGCATCCTCATCAGCCAGTACTGGGGCAAGAAGGACATGGAGAACATCAGCCGCGCCATGGGCGTGGCCGCCTATCTGGGCGTAGGCATCGCCGCGGTGATCGGCGTGGTGCTTTACCGGTGGCCGGTGGCGATCATGGATCTGCTCAGCAACAACCACGAGCTGTCGGTGCTGGGTGCGCCGTATCTGCGCCTGATCGGCTTTTCCTATGTGTTCAATATGCTGTCCTCCATCTATGTCAGCGCCCAGCGCAGCGTGGAGAACTCCGCCTTCGGCATGAAGCTGTTCGGCATGTCTACGGTGATCAACACCGGCATGAACTATCTGCTGATCTTCGGCAAGTGCGGCTTTCCCATGCTGGGAGTGGAGGGCGCGGCCATCGCCACGCTGCTGAGCCGTGTGGCGGAGTTTGCGGTGTGCCTGTTCTGCGCCCTGCGCAGCAGGACCATGCCCCTGCACCTGAAGGCCTTCTTCCGCCCCGGCTGGGAGATGTGCCGCAGGTTTATCAAATATTCCTCGCCGGTGCTTTGCAATGAGCTGCTCTGGGGTCTGGGCAACAGTATGCTGACGGTGATCCTGGGCTATACGGTCAATTCCGTGGAGTATCTTGCGGCCAACGCTGTC
This sequence comes from uncultured Oscillospiraceae bacterium, assembly GCA_934565655.1. Taxonomy (GTDB): domain Bacteria; phylum Bacillota; class Clostridia; order Oscillospirales; family Oscillospiraceae; genus Vescimonas. Next base: position 12,984 of record CAKTIE010000002.1, on the reverse strand, counting down.
ATGGGCAACCTGAACCGGCTGTTCCTGGTGGTGTGCTTCGGTCTTGGCGCGGCCACCGCCGTTATGGTGGGCAAGGCCATTGGCGAGGGGCAGAGCCACGAGGAGGTGCTGGAGCTGAGCCACACCCTGCTGTGGGTCACCATTCTGGTGGGCGCGGTGCTGGCGGTGTTCGCGCTGGCACTGGTGCCGCTGCTGTTCCAGCCAGTGATCTTCCCGCTGTTCAAGCTGTATGATGAAACGGCCCGTATCGCCACGGCCCTGGCCGTGACGGGCTTTGCGTCCATTCCGCTGCATGCCTATGCCATCACCGCCGTCACCGGCGTGCTGCGCGCGGGCGGCGACGTGTTTTTCTCCGCCGTGCTGGATATCGCGCCCCAGTGGCTGGCGGCCCTGCCGCTGACGGCGCTGTTCGCGCTGGTGCTGGGCAGCTCCTACTGGTGGGTGGCGGCCGCCATCCAGGCGGAGTCCCTGATCAAGTGTCCCCTGTGCTTCTTCCGCATCCGGAGGGGAAAGTGGATCCATGACGTGACGCTGCCGGAGGGAGAAAAGTGATGAGGAGCCTGTTTCGCTGCACCGTGTGCGGCGCACCCCTTGCGCGGGAGGAAAAGACCTGCCGCTGTCCCAACGGCCATTGCTTCGACATCGCGAAAGAGGGCTATACCTATCTGCTGCCGGTGAATCAGCGTCACTCCAAAGCCCCCGGCGATGACAAGGCCATGACCGCCGCCCGCAGTGCCTTCCTCAAGAAGGGCTACTACGGCTTTTTGCAGCGGGCGCTGTGTCAATTGGCGGTTCGGTACACGCCGGAAGCGCCTGCCGTACTGGATGTGGGCTGCGGCGAGGGGTACTATACCGCTGCCATCTATGAGGCGCTGTCCCGCGCGGGGAAGGAGCCCCGCATGGCGGGCATCGACATCTCCAAGGATATGGCCCGGCGGGCGGCAAAGCAGGTGAAGCAGGCGGAGATCGCCGTGGCCAGCGCCTATCATCTGCCGCTGAGAGATGATACGGTGGATCTGCTGCTGGACTGCTTTTCACCGTTGGCCGTCGACGAGTTCCACCGGGTGCTGCGGCCCGGCGGGCATTTCCTGTACGTCGTTCCGGCGGCGGAGCACCTGTGGGAGATGAAGCAGGTGCTGTATGACTGCCCCTATCGCAACGAGACCGGCGAAACGCCCTATGAGGGCTTCCGGTATACGGATATCGTCCATGTGAAGGATACCATCACCCTGCCCTGTCAGGAGGATATTCAGGCCCTGTTCGGTATGACACCCTACTGCTGGAAAACGCCCCGGACGGGGAAGGACCGTCTGGCGGAGCTGGAGCAGCTGACCACCACGGCGGCCTTTGATATTCACATTTTTGAGCGAATCTGAAAGGAGAAACCCCATGAAATGCTGCGTTCTGTTTGCCTCTCCCCGCGGAGCGGAGAGTAATACCCGCGCCCTGCTGACTGAGTTCCTGGACGAGTGGCAGGCGGCGGGCCACACCTTTGCGGTGCACTCCCTCTATGACGAAGCCATCAGTCCCTGCATGGCCTGCCGGGGCTGCCAGTGGGACTGGGGTGCCCCTAACTGCGTCATTGATGACGATATGACCGCGGTTTTTGAGGAAATTCTCGACTGTGACCTGCTGCTGTTGGCCAGCCCCATCTATCTGTGGAGCTGCACCGCGCCTATGAAGGCGGCGCTGGATCGCTGCATCTACGCCCTGTGCAAGTACTACGGCGACGAAAAAGGCCCGTCCCTGTGGGAGGGCAAGGCCGTGGCAGCCATCACCACCTGCGGCTATCGGGTGGAGAAGGGCACCGACCTGTGGGAGGAGGCCCTGCGCCGCACCTGCAAGCATGCCCATCTTCAGTGGCTGGGGCTGTACGGCGAGCGGCATCTGGGCTACAAGACCACCTTTATGGATGAGGAGAAAGCGGTCCATGCCCGTGAGTTTGCCCAGCGGGTCATGCGGCAGCTGATGAAGGCGGAGAAATGAGATGGCGGTCGTGACCAGACAGAGAAAACGGAGAAGAAGCGTCCTGCCGCTGCTGCTGGCTGTTGTGCTGGCGGCGGTCGCGGCGGTGCTGCTGGCGGTGGTGCTCCGCTCGCTGCGGCCCGCGGCGCAGCGGGAGGAGCCGGATCCCCACGCGGGGCAGGTCTACGTCAATGACGGGGCTAATATGGTATGGCTGACGCCCCATGAGAACTTCGCCGTCAGTCCGCTGCGGCGCTGGCAGTTCGTGACGCTGGAGGAGCAGCCCCACTATCTGGGCAGCGACTTTACCGCCCGGCGGGGCATCGACCTGTCGGTGTTCCAGAAGAATGTGGACTGGAATAAGGCCGCGGCGGACGGCGTGGAGTTTGCCATCATCCGCCTGGGCTACCGGGGCTACGGCAAGGGCGCTTTGCAGCCGGACGAGCTGTTCACCAGCCATCTGGACGGCGCACACGCCGCCGGGATCGACGCGGGCGCGTACTTCTTCTCGCAGGCCCTGACGGCGGAGGAGGGCAGGGAGGAGGCGCAGTATGTGCTGGAGCAGCTGGGCGGCCGCCAACTGGAAATGCCCATCTACTTTGACTGGGAGCCGATCGCGGCGGAGGATTCCCGTACCAACGGCTATGACTACGCCCACCTGACCGACAGCGCCGTGGCCTTCTGCCAGACCATTGAGGAGGCGGGCTACCGGGCCGGTGTATACATCAACCGCCAGCAGGGATACTATCACTATGACCTGAGCCGCCTGGCGGACTATTCCCTGTGGGTGGCGGACTACAACAGCTATCCCGACTTCTACTACCGCTTTGACATGTGGCAGTATACCGCCGGTGGCCAGCTGGACGGCATCGACATTCAGGTGGATATGAACCTGATGTTTGTCCCCAAAGAAGATTGAACGAATGGAAAGAGCGCCCCTGTGCAGCCGGAGCTGCACAGGGGCGCTCTTTTGCGGGGGCGCCGTATAATCTCCGCGCCGTTTTCCCATAATAAGGGAAAACGGAGGAGGATGCCTATGGTGGATTTTGATACCCGGACGGCCCAGCTGGACGACCTGCTGGGTGTGGGACGGAATTTTGATATGGTGGGCCGCGAGCTGCGGACAGGCGGAAGGCGGGCGCGGCTGTGGGTGGTGAACGGCTATGCCGAGGATATGCTCATCGAGCGGATGATCGGGCGGCTGATGGCCATCGGTGATCTGAAGAAAATACCGGATCTGGAGGCGTTCCTGACGGCCTATGTCACCGTGCCGGACGCGGCGGCGGAGACGGATGTGCATAACATGGTGGTGGGGGTCTTTGCCGGAAAGACGCTGCTGGTGATCGACGGCTACGACGGCGGCGTGCTGATGGACGCCAAGGAATACCCCACCCGCGGCGTGGAGGAGCCGGACACCAGCAAGGTGCTGCGGGGCAGCCACGACGGCTTTGTGGAGAGCATCATGGCCAACGCCGCCCTGCTGCGGCGGCGCATCCGTGACCCGGCCCTGACGCTGGAGCGCCATCAGGTGGGCGGGCGGTCCCAAACCGACGTGGCTTTGGTCTATATGAAGGGCGAGGCCAACGAGCAGCATCTGCGCCAGCTGCGGCAGAAGCTGGACAGCATCGACGTGCGCTCCATCGCCATGAGTCAGGAGTCCATCGCGGAGTGCATCGTTCCCAAGCAATGGTGGAATCCGTTTCCCAAAATCCGCTATACGGAGCGCCCCGATGTGGCCACCGCCAGCGTCATGGAGGGCAGCATCCTGCTGATGATCGACAACACGCCCTCGGTGATGCTGCTGCCCACCACCCTGTTCAGCTTTGCCGAGGAGATCAACGACTACTACTTCCCGCCGCTGATCGGCACCTACCTCCGCATCGTGCGGCTGGTGGTGCTGTTCCTGACGGTGTTCATCACGCCGCTATGGTATCTGCTGGTGAAAAACGGCGACGTGCTGCCGGGAGAGCTGGAGTTCCTGCTGATCGAGGACGAGTATTTCGTGCCGCTGATCGTGCAGCTGCTGCTGGTGGAGTTCATCGTGGATATCCTGAAGCTGGCGTCGCTGAACACGCCGGACGCCCTCAGCAACTCCTTCAGCATGCTGGGCGCGCTGATCCTGGGGGATTTCGCCGTCCAGGCCCGGTGGCTGGTGCCGGAGGTGCTGGTGTATATGGCCTTCGTGGCGGTGGCGGGCTACGCTCAGCACAGCTATGAGATGGGCTACGCCTGCAAGCTGGTGCGGATGGTGCTGCTGATCCTGATCTTTTTCTGGGACTGGTGGGGCTTTGCCGCCGGTGTGGTAGGCACGGTGGTGCTGATCGTCTCCACCAAACCGGTGGTGGGCAAGGGGTATCTCTATCCGCTGATCCCTTTCAACGGCAAGCGCCTGATGCGGATCTTGCGGAGAAGGCCGATTGATAAGGATAATACGTGAAAAAGAGGAGTTTCGCGCCCCGGCGCGACCTACTTTTGTCAGCAGTGACAAAAGTAGGCAAAAACACCGGAAGGAACCTCCGGTTCCTTCACTTCCGGGCGCGTTATGCGCTGTGCAAAATCGTGGTTGCATACCGCGCGTTTGCGCAAGTTTTTCTTTTTCGTTTTGTCATTGAATCGCCTTTGCTCCAGCGCCGCTGCCGCTGATTCCCATAACGAACAACACTGTTGGTTCTACCGTTGAAATCGTTAGCGGCAGCGGCGCAAGACGGAAGTCAATGCGTCATACGAACCGAAATCAATCGTGTTCTGTGAACGCGAGGTATAGGGTATCGAATTAAAAGAGCGTATAGCGTGGGCGGATTCTTAAACCGCAGGTTTAAGCTGTCCTTTTGGTCACTTTTGGGACAGCGGCCAAAAGTGACTCGCTCCGCAGAGCGAAATATTCTTCCCCTGTGAAGAAAGACCGCCCAAATCGGGCGGTCTTTCTTCACAGGGGAAGGGATCAGAGCAGAGAAGAAGGATTGCAATCTTAAAGCAGGGGCAGCTTGCGGTCGCGGCCCCAGAAGAACAGGGCCACGGTGCCGGGGCCGGTATGGCTGCCGATGGTGGTACCGACGTAGTTGATCTCCACCTTGCCGTTCAGCTTGGGGAACCTGGCCTCAATGAGATCGGCCAGCGCACGGGCGTCGTCATAGCACTCGGACTGGGAGATGAAGCATTTGCCGTCGTAATCAAGACCCTTGTCGGCATACTGCTCCATGCGGGTCAGCATTTCCTGAATGACCTTTTTCTTGGAGCGGATCTTGGCGCGGGGGATCAGGTGGCCCTGCTCGTCCATGTTCAGCAGCGGGCAGATGCCCAGCACGCCGCCGATGAAGCCGGCGGTTTTGGAGATGCGGCCGCCCTTGACATAGAAGCTCAGGTCGGTGGAGAAGAACCAGTGGTTCATCCGCAGCTTGTTCTCCTCGATCCACTGGTGCAGCGTGTCGATGTCCATGCCCTCGTCCCGCAGGTCGGCCAGCGTCTCCATGATGAGGCCGTAGCCGGAGGAAGCGCCCAGAGAGTCCACAATGTAGATCTTCCGGTCGGGGAACTGCTCCCGCGCGATGAGAGCGGCGCTGGTGGCGGAGTTATAGGTGCCGGACAGGCCGGAGGACAGGCAGACGTGCAGAATATCCCGGCCGCTCTCCAGAATGGGGGTGAACAGATCCAGATACTGGGAGATGTTCACCTGAGAGGTGCTGGTCTCGGCGCCGTTGGCCATGGCCTGATAGAAGATGGGGAAGGGAATGGACTGGCCCAGATCGTCGGGATAGGTCTCGCCGTTCAGGGTGAAATGGAAGCAGGTGTATTGAATATCACGGGCCGCGAAATGCTCGTGGGTCAGATCGGCTGTGGAGCAGCAGGTCAGTGCGTAAGATGCCATGAGAGTTCCTCCGTTACAGTTGAATGTGCCGCCTGTTTCAGGCTGCATCCAGTATAAACCGTGAACGGGAAAAAGCCAACCTACGGCTGGAGAGAGGGGACTCTACAAAAAATCAGGAGCAGGATCGCCCTGATAGAGCGATTCTACTCCTGGTAGAGTGCCGTATTATCCGTGCTTTTGGGCGCTTCGATAGATGCGGGCGCCCAGAAACACCAACAGCAGTGACGGAACGGCCAGCAGCCACAGCTGCCACAGGTTGCGGCGGAGGAAGGTCAGATATACGGTGGCGATAATGCTGAGCACCAGCGCGGCGATGATAAAGCGGTTCTTCCGTCCGCCGTTCCATACGGAGTTCAGCACCAGCAGCGTGATCAGCGATACCGGTACGGCATAGACGAATACCAGCCCCACCACCATGCCGCAGATCCACAGGATCACGAATATGAACAGCGCCACCGTCCAGATGCCCAGCAGCGTCACCAGCGTGATCATGTTGGTGGTGTAGGTAGCCTCACCGGCGGGCTTGTTGTATATGGCAGGCTCGATCTCGTTGTGGGGCTTGAGGAGATAGTCCACGTCCACGCCGAAAATGTCGGCGATCTGCATCAGCACGAACACATCGGTGGTCACATCGCCCCGCTCCCATTTGGAGATGGACTTGTCGGAATAATTCAGTTTTTCGCCCAGCTCCGCCTGGGTCATCCCTGCGGCCAGCCGCAGCTTGATCAGGTTGCTGGCGATGGTAGCCTTGCGTTCATCCATAGCTGTCGTTCCTTTGGGTTATTTTTCCCTCTTATTATTCCGAAAAGCAGGAGAATTGTCAAGTAAAGGATTTTGAGGATGCGGTGCGAAAACACTACGCGGCATCCCGCATTTCCCTGGGCAGCCACTTCTTCCGCCACAGGAAGAACAAAAACAGCGTCCCCCGGAAGCACAGCTCGATGCACATGGCGATCCACGCGCCCCGCAGGCCCCAATGGGGCACCATGGCCAGCGTCAGCGTGATACGCACGCCCCACATGCTGGTAAAGTTCAGCACGGAGCTCAGCAGGGAGTTCCCTGCCCCCTGAAAGACGCCGGAGGTCACGATGGACGCGCCGAACAACGGCTCGGCAAACACCACGATCCGCAGGACCAGCGTACCCAGCGCCACCACCTGCTGATCGGGACTCAGCATGCCGATGATCCACGGGGCCAGCGCATACATGGCAACGGCCGCCGCCAGCATAATGCTCATGCCCAGCAGCACCGTCACCCAGCCCAGCCGCGTCACAATATCCTTCCTCCTGGCGCCCACGCTCTGGCCGATCAGCGTCACAGCGGCGCTCTGTACGCCATAGCCGGGCATGTAGCACAGGGCCTCCGCCGTGACGGCGAAGGAGTTGGCGGCGATGGCCACCGTGCCCAGTGGCGCGATGATGCCGGTGGTGACCACCTGCGCGCTGGTCATGACCGCCTGCTCAATGGCCACGGGGACGCTGAGGGTAAGGGCGCGGCGCAGCTGGGCCGGAATAAACCGCAGCCGTTCGTCCCGCCGCAGGCCCAGCACCGGCGAGCGCAGCAAAAGCACACACATGACGATGGCGACGGTGGCCTCCGACAGCGCGGTGCCCAGCGCCGCGCCGGCCACGCCCATATTCGCGCCGGGCAGCGTAAACGCGCCCACCTGCCGGGTGGGGAAGATCAGCAGCGCGTTGAACACCACATCCAGACCGCACATCAGCGCCATCAGGACGCTGGGCGTGCGCATATTGCCGCCGGCCTGCAAAAGTCCCGCCGCCAGACGATTCAGCTGGACAAAGGGCAGCGACAGGGCGAAGATCAGGAAATATGACGAGGCATCGGGGCAGATGGCGGCGTCAGCGCGAAGCCAGTGGGGCAGTCCGCCGGAGATGGCCGCGCCGACAGCGGCCAGCAGCAGCCCGACGGCGATACCGGAGCAAAGCCCCTGCTTCACCAGATTGCGGGCGTCCCTCTCATCCCCCGCGCCGATGCGCTGGGCCACCATGACGGAAAAGCCAACCGCCAGCGCCCGGCACAGGCCGCCCATCAGCCATGTGCTGGAGGCCACCAGCCCGATGGAGGCGGAGGCCTCTTTCCCCAGGTGGCCCACCATGGCGGCGTCGATGTACTGCATGACGATGGAGGAGATCTGGGCCAGAATGGCCGGGATGCTCAGCTGCAGCGTCAGCATGATCTGCTGGCGCAGCGTCAGCTGCTCACCCAGCCGCATGGCGGCCAGCAGGTCCTTTTTCGGCACGGTATCCCCTCCCTGAAGCATGATTTGTTCCATTATAGGAGATTTTTCCCGAAACGTCAAGTGAACCGGCGGGTATCACAGCGCGGCAGGCGCTGTGATACCCGCCTGTTCTGTCTCCGCTTTACCGGATCAGTCCGCGGCTGGCGGCGTACTCCTCGTTGATCTGGGAGAGCTCCTTCTTGCCGTCGATATACGGCTGATAGATGGTCTCCACCCGGCCGCCGCCGGAGTTGCCGCAGCCGTTGCAGCCGTCACAGCTGCCGCCGCAGGCGCTCAGCGCCCGGCGGACGATCTCCTCCCGCTCCTCGCGGGTGGTGTCGCGGATCAGCAAAGACCGCATGTTGCCTTCCTCCTGTTATCCCGTCATTTTCAGCATGTTTTCCATAAAGATGCCATAGCCCCGTGTGGGGTCGTCGATGAGGACGTGGGTCACAGCGCCCACCAGCTTGCCGTTCTGCAAAATGGGGGAGCCGCTCACGGTTGATGTCAATATGGGACAACAAATATTTTTTCAAGAACTTAATTCGACAAATTCACTTGTAAAATCAGAAAATCTCCAATTTATTTGAATTTTTTGCCTGTGGAAAACTGAAATTCCACATACTAATTCCCGCATAAGAGCAGGGTCTAAAGCGCTTATTTCATGGTACGAAGAGAGGACGGAGGTTTGCCGTTCTTCCTTTTTGGCGGTCTCCTCCTCCGCACAGAGCAGTTTCCAATCGCTTTCCAACTGGGCAAGCTGCCGCTTCTTTTCGTTCTTTGCGCGGAGAAGGCTTTCCCGTTTTTCTGTAAAGGCATCTTTTGACAGTTGCCCACCGACATGCTCCTCATAGAGAGACATAAGCTCCTCCTGCTTGCGGTGGATCTCGGCCTGTACTCTCTGCATCCTTGTATTGATGGCGCGGCGCTTGGAGGCGTGACTCTCGAATTGACGCTGGTAGTTTTCAAGACGGGCGTCCCGCAGCCGACACTGCATGTTGATCGCACGGATCAGAATAGCTTGCAAGTCGGCGTCGGAGATACAGACCTCGGCACAGCCGCTTTCCGGTACATAGCGCGCCGACGCACAGCGCCAGTTCTTGTTGGAGGCCTTGCCCTTTACGAGATGGTTTCCGCAGCAGCCGCAAACGAGATAGGGCTGAAGCAGACTTGGCGTGTTTCCCGTCGGCGTTTTCGGTGCCGTTTTCTGTACGGTGCTGCGGGCGAGATAGTATAGCTCCCGCGACACGATAGGCTCGTGAGTATGGGGGATGATAGGGCGCTCTGCTTCGGGGAGCAGCTTCGTGCGGTTGCTGCCGACCTTGACCACATGAGATTTGAACGCCTCCGTATCGCCGGTGTAAATGCGGTTCTGAAGAATATTCCGGACGGATTCATATGTCCAGAACTTCCGCACCTTGTAGCGGCCCCGGACTTTCGCCAGATAGGCGGAGGGCGTTTCGGTACCGGACGCATTCAGCTGCCGTGCGATCTGTGTGATGCTGATGCCCTGCGAGGCCCACTGAAATATCTGTCTGACGACGTCGGTGGCAGGTGGATCGACCACGATGGTGTTCTTCTGCTCACCCTTCTGATAGCCGTAAGGTACAGCGCCAAAGGCATATTCGCCATTCAGCTTTTTGCGGTCTGTTACGCTTTTGATCTTGCGGGACAGGTCGCGGCTGTATAACTGGTTCAGCAGGTTGGTGATGCCCAGCTCCAGACCACCGGTGGATTCGCCATAATCGGCGCTGTCGAAGTGGTCGTTGATGGAGATGAAACGGATGCCATACGCCGGAAACACAAACTCCAGATAGTGGCCGCCCTCCAGAAAGTTTCTGGAAAAACGGGAGAGGTCACGCACAATGACAGTCTTGACGCTCCCAGATTTTACCAGCGACAGCAGCCGCTGCATACCGGGACGGTTCATGTTGGTGCCGGTGTAGCCATCGTCTACGATCTCCTCAACGGTTCCCTTCAGATCAGGACGGGACGCAAGGAAGTTCCGCACACAGAGACGCTGTGCGGAGATACTGAAGCTCTCCGTGGCATTTCCGCGTGCGACGTCGCCATCCTCTGAAGAAAGGCGGTAGTAGCAGATCATGAGATCGGACGTCACTTTATCCACAGCAAACAGCCTCCTTTGCCAATGGATGATAGGGATGCAAGGCGGCGAAGGGGTCGGCATAGTTGAGCTGGATCGTGATGCTGCGATCCTCGTGAATAGAGATGCGCTCAACGAGCGTATCAAGAAGTCCCCTTGTTATGGCCGGGAGCCGCTGATATTCCCGCATGGCGCGTACCCATGTCTGCGCGGTGGATAGGCCCTTCTGCATCTGCTCGATCCGCTCCTTTTGTGCGGCTTCCGCCGTGAGAATACGGTTGAGCTCTGCCCGGTATTTTTCCTTGGCGTAGAGAAATTCCTCGCGCCCGATCAGTCCGGTGGACAGGTCATGAATCAGCATATCCAGCTTCCGGTCAAGGCCCTGCCGCTGGAGCCGCAGGCTTGTGGCGGTATTTTGTTTTTCCTGCTTTGCCTGTGTCAGTTCGGCGGAGTGGTCGATCTCATGGATCAGCCGCTCTACATCAACCGCCAATGTCAACTGCTGGTCTAAGGCGTCGGTGACAGCGGCAAGTAGTCGTTCATGGCGGATGTAGTGGCTGGCACAGACGGTGTGCGCGGAGTAGCGATAGCGATTACAATCATAGAACAGCCGGCTGGGCGAGTGTGCGCCGTGCCGGGCGCAGCCCTTTCCAGCCCCCATGGGACTGCCGCACTCCGCGCAGAACAGCTTACCATGGAAAAGATCGGCCTGCACATCGCCAATATCAGCACATGTGCGATATGCGGCGCGGGACGCAAGAACCTCATGATTGACTTTCTGCACCGTGTCAAACAGCTCCTTGCTGATGATCGGCGGATGTGCGTTTGGAATGACCGTCCACTGCTCAGTGGGCTGACGCTTCTTTTTCTCGTTCAAATGGTTTCGGGATACCTTCCCATAGGTGCGGTTGCCGATATAGACGTCGCTGCCGACGATCTTACGGATAGTCGCCCTGCTCCACAGTGCGTCCCGATACGCTGCGGAGCTGTTCATTCCGCGCAGATAACGCAGTTGGGCGGGGGACGGGATATGTTCCTGATTCAGCTGCTTTGCGATGGCATTGAAGCTGACACCCTTGGAACGCAGGGCAAAAATACGCTGGACGACCGGAGCGGCGTCCTCATCGATATCATAGGACGCGGCAGCGGCGTTCCGGAGATAACCGTAAGGAATACTGCCGGACGAAGGCAGATAGGTGCCGCTGCGCATCTGCGCGTGGATGCTGCTGCGGATCTTGCGGGAGATATCCTTGGCGTAGTTCTCGTTCATGACCATTTTCAGCGGCATGGTGAGGGACGCGGCAGCACCGGCATCCTGCACGAGACTGTCATAGTTGTCATTGACGCTGATGAGGCGTACATTCATGGCGGGGAAAATCTGCTCCACCAGTTCACTGGTCTCGACGAAGTGGCGTCCCAAGCGTGAGATGTCCTTGATGATGATGCAGTTGATCTTGCCGCTCCGTACATCCGCCATCAACTGATGGAACGCCGGACGGTTGTAGTTCATGCCGGTATAACCGTTGTCAGCGTACCGCTCGACAATTTGGATATCGGGATACTCCGAAAGAAACGCATCAGCGATTTTAGCTTGGTTGCCGATGGAATTGCTCTCGGTGTCGTCACCGTCCTCTACGGATAACCGGCCATACTGCCCGGCAAGATAGTGAACTGACGTCTCAGACACAGGTGGGGCAGACAGATATTTGCTTTTTCGTGCCATGATTACCCCACCTCCTTTGTAGCTGTTGCGATCATCTGCTGATAAGACGCCAGCTCATCGGCGTAGTTAAACTGTATCGTGATCTGCTTACCCTCGGATACCGTGATCCTGCGGATCAACCCGGCTACCATTTCACGGGTGAGCTTGTCAATTTTCCTGAATTTGGTATATTCGGCGACCCAGTTCCGGGTGTCTGCCGCACCTTCCTCCAAGGCTTGCCGCCGTTCGTGCAGGCTGGCAAGGGCCGCCTGCAATGCGTCGATCCGCTGCGTATAGCGCTGCCGCATCATGTCATACTCCGTGCGGGAGATCAGATCATCGTGGAAAGCCTCCAGCAAGCGCATGCGGTATTCCTTCTGCTCGGTGATCTGCTTTTCCTTCTCCTCAATGGTCATATCCAACTGCCGGTGCTTGGCGGCTTGGATGCTCTTTTGACCGATCTCGTGGATCAACTGGTCAATATCGACCACCATCTCAATTTGCTTCTGGATGGCCCGCAGCACCACATTCTCTAAAGCAGTCTGCGAAATGGAGTGGCTGCTGCACAGCTTGGAGCGCTTGTGCGTGGAGCAGACGTAGTAGTAAAACGTGCGGTTGCCGCGCTTTACGCTGCGCCTGCACATGGCGCGGCCGCAATCGGCGCAGTACAGCATTCCGGCCAAAGGCTGTACCACCTCCTCGGAAGGGGAAGTGCGGGTATCCAGTGACAACAGGTGCTGTACCGAAGTGAATAGCTCCTCGCTGATAATTGGTGCGTGGTTCTTCTCCACAACGCACCAATCCTCTTTGCTGCGCAGCTTCATCTGCTTGATCTTATAGTTGGGTGTTCCGCGTTTGCCCTGTACCAGCGTCCCGATATAGATGGGATTTTCCAGAATGGCCCGCACCGCAACGGGCGACCAGGTGTTATTATCACCGACTGCCTGAAAACCGGACTGATACTTCAGCCCCTGTTGCTGCTTATATGCGGCGGGCGGCAGAACGCCCTCCGAAGAGAGATAGTTGGCGATGGCCTGCTGGCTGTAGCCCTCCATTTTCAGTTGGAAGATGGTGCGGACCACCATAGCGGCATATTCGTCGATGATAAG
>CAKTIE010000001.1 GCA_934565655.1 uncultured Oscillospiraceae bacterium | reverse complement strand
TGTAGCTTAGGCATGAGAAGGAAAGAAACCCAGCCGGATGCGGGGCTTCCAACCAAAACTTATTGTAATAGGAGGACGATCTGTGAACGAATTTGAAAATATTCCGTATCTGCGATTAAAAGGAATACGTATTTTCCTGAATACGGTCATGTACCGGAATCCGCATTTTCATAAGAGCATGGAGTGGATCCTTGTCCTGGCCGGCGAGATGAAGATCAACACGGACCAGAGCACGCAGCGGCTCCAGACCGATGACCTGATCCTGATCAACTCCGGCAGTCCCCACGAGCTTGCCGCCTGCACGGCGGAGTGCACCTTCCTGTGCGTGCAGTTCACGCCGGAATCCTATCTGCAGAACATCCCCACGATCCTGTTCGACCGCAATCTGCCCAGCCAGTATCTGCCGCCGCCGCAGTACCGCCACATTGTGCAGCGCATGCTGCAGATGGCCCTCTTCTACTTCCGCGAGGATCCGTTTTACGACGTGTACTGCATTTCCGCTGCCAACGAGATCCTCTATACGCTGCTGACAAACCTGCCCCACCACGCCCTGGCCAGCAAAAGCAGCCGTCAGGAACTGATCTCCGCCCGCCTGATGCGTCTGGTGGACTACGTGGACAAAAATTACATGCACCGCCTGAGCCTGGCGGACTTCGCCGAGGCGGAGGGCCGCAGCCTCTCCTATATCTCCCGCTTTGTCAAAAGTGTGCTGAACCAGAGCTTCCAGTCCTATGTCAACACCGTGCGCTTCTACGCCGCCTGCCGCCTGATCGAGGAGAACAAGCTGAGCATGCTGGACGTCTGCTACGAGGTGGGCTTTTCCGACTATCGCTACTTCTCCAACGTGTTCAAAGAGCGCACCGGCATGACGCCGGCCCAGTTCCAGCAGCTGGAAAAGGACCCCCACCGGTACTTCTCCACCTACGACCAGGAACACATCTTTTCCAATGAGGAGAGCGTGCATTTTCTGGAAAAACTGGCGGCGGACCGCAGCGCGGACTGGGCTGCACCGGCGGTACCCATACTGTCTTAATGCAAAGATAAGCACATTTTTCGCCAATTCGTTTGTGCTAATTCCCCGAAAAGAACTATCATTTTTTGTGCACTTTGCTTTCTAAGAAAGAGCGCCGCGGCAGGAAAACCGTCTTTTCCTTCAAAAAATTTTAGCTTCTTCAAAATTTTTTATTTTCGCCGCAAAATCACGCGAAATGCAAACAGTCAAAATCGTCTAATGGTATTTACAGTTTTCGTGCAAGATGTCTCACCTTCTGGACGGTACTATGGAAACACGGTACCCAACCCGGAACAAACGGGGATCCTGGATAGCGCATCGGGCGGTATCTGTTCCCCGCTTGTAATAAAAAGGAGGAGTTTACATGAAGAAATTTATTGCACTCGCACTGGCACTGGTTCTGGCCGTGTCGACTCTGGTCGGCTGCGGCGGTACCCCCGCTGCCGACAACAATGGCGATTCCGCTGACAAGCCCGTCAAGATCGGCGTCGCCATGGCAACCACCCAGAGCACCTTCTATGCCAAGATGGCCAAGATCATCGAGGACTATTGCAAGGAGCAGGGTATTGACTGCACCATCTCTGACCCCAACTACGATCTGGCCAAGCAGGTCGAGCAGGTTGAGAACTTCATCGCCAGCGGCTGCACCGCCATCGTCGTGGTCGCCTTCGATCCCGAGGGCATCAACGATGTGTGCCAGAAGGCCGTTGATCAGGGCATCTACGTGGTCTGCTACGATGGCGAGATCCCCGCTGCCCAAGGCTCCCTGGTTGTGAAGCAGTACGACTACGGTTACGCCATCGGCGAGAATGCCGCCAACTGGATCAACTCCAACGAGGAGATGAAGGCCCAGGACGTCATCGAGGTCGGCATCTTTGATTATCCCACCATCCCCGCCATCATCGATCGTGCCAACGGCATTATCGACGCGCTGACCTCTGCCTGCCCCAACGTGAAGATCGTGGAGCAGCAGTCCGCCTCCCTGACCGACGAGGGCGTTGAGCTGGGCGAGAACTTCCTGCAGGCTCACCCCAACATGCAGGTCATCTGCGGCATCAACGACAACGCCGTTCTGGGCGCCTACCAGGTGTGGAGCGCTGCCGGCCATGTGGGCGACAACATCGGTTTCTTCGGTGCTGACGCTGACGAGGGTGCTCTGGATCTGATCTCTCAGGGCACCAGCTATCGCGGCTCTGTGGCCCTGACCGCCGAGGAGTCCTTTCCCGAGCTGATCGACGCCTGCGTCGCTGCCAGCAAGGGCGAGACCGTGCCCGAGACCATGTACCTGGGCATGACTCAGATCACTGCCGAGAACGTTGCCGACTTCATGAAGTAATCACGGGTCCAGCGTTTATCATAAGTTGATCGAACAAAGCTCCCCTGCGCGCCCGCCGGCAGGGCGGGTGCGCAGGGGAGTGCTTTTATTAAGCCTCGTCAAGTACAAATCACGGAAAAGGATCTGGTTGACTGATATGTTTGAAAATATTCTGAGTGTACGCAGCATCTCGAAACGATATGTGGGCATACAGGCACTTGACGCTGTATCTGTGGATTTTCGCAAGGGCGAGGTCCACGCGCTGGTCGGTGAGAATGGTGCAGGTAAGTCTACTCTGATCAAAATCATCTCCGGTGCAGAAACGCCGGACTCCGGCGAGCTGGTCTTCGACGACAAGACCTTTGACCGTCTGGATCCCCACACGGCACAGGATCTCGGCGTTGCCACCATCTACCAGGAGTTCAATCTGTTCCCGACATTGTCTGTTGCGGAAAACATTTACATGGGCGATGAGCGCCTGAACCCGAACGCCCCCTCTCTCTACCAGGAGAAGGAATATCTCACCCGTGCCAAGGAGGTCCTTGACAGCATGGGCGTTCGTATCGATCCCCGCGAACTGATCGAAAATATGACCACTGCCAACATGCAGCTGGTCGAGATCGCAAAATCCGTTGCAAAAAAAGCAAAAATACTGATCATGGACGAACCGACGGCCCCCTTGTCCAACAAGGAAACCGATGAGCTGTTCAAGCTGATCGAACGCCTGCAGGAACAGGGTGTTGCGATTATTTATATCTCGCACCGTATGGATGAGATCTTCCGCATCGCAAACCGCGTAACGGTCATGCGGGACGGCAAGGTGATCCAGACCTCCGACATCGGCGACGTGACCCGGCAGGAGCTGATCCAGCTGATGGCCAACCGCGCCGTGGAGGAGATTGAATTCAATTCCCCCGAAAAAAAGGGCGACGTTGTGCTGGAGGTCCGCAACCTCTGCGGCAACGGCCTGAAGGACATCTCCTTCAGCGTCCGCAGCGGCGAGATCTTCGGTATCGGCGGTCTGCTGGGCGCCGGCCGCACAGAGTTGGCCCGTCTAATCTTCGGCGCAGACAAACTGGAGAGCGGGCAGATCCTCATCAACGGCAAGGAGGTCCGCATCACCAGCCCCAGAAAGGCGGTGCAGGCCGGCGTTGCCTACGTGCCCGAGGACCGGAAAAAGCACGGTGCACTGCTGACGCTTCCCATCAGCTGGAATATCACACTGCCGACCCTCAAGCGCATCTCCCACGGCATGGTCATCCAGCACAGCAAGGAGAACGAGGTCGTTGAGGCCCAGAAAAACAACCTCCGCATCAAAACATCCAACGTAAACAACAACGTCAACAGCCTCAGCGGCGGCAATCAGCAGAAGGTTGTCCTGGGCAAGTGGCTGGCAAGCCGCCCCAGCATCCTGATCCTGGACGAGCCCACCCGCGGCGTTGACGTCAACGCAAAACAGGAGATCTATCAGCTGATCTCTGATTTTGCCGAACAGGGCATGGCGATCATTCTCATCTCCTCTGAAATGGGAGAGCTTCTGGATATCTCCGACCGTATGCTGGTCCTCAGTGAAAAGCGGAATGTCGGATTCCTGGAAAAAGCGGACTACTCACAAAATAAGGTGCTCGCCATGGCATCCGGCGTCGAATAAGGAGGATTTCGGATATGTCTCACAAATTTTCCACATTTATCAAGAAATACGGAAATGTCTTTGTCATCATTGCGCTGATCATTATCTTCACGCTGCTCAACCCCGTGTTCCTGTCCGTCTATAACTTTATGAACATCGTCCGGCAGATCGCCATGGTGGGCATCATCTCCGTGGGCTTCACCTTCGTGCTGATCGGCGGCGGCCTCGACCTGTCCGTGGGCGCGCAGATCGCGTTTATGAACGTCTGTGTTGCCACCATGATCACCAACTGGGGCTTCTCCCCCATCATCTCCGTGGTCGTGGGCCTGCTGCTCACCACGCTGATTGGTCTTTTCAATGGCTACGTGATCTCCAAGACCAGCATTCCCCCGCTGATCGCCACCCTGGCCATGCAGACCATTCTCCGCGGCGCCGGCTACCTGATCTCCGGCGGCTACCCCATCTACGGCATCCCTGACGGCATCAAATACCTAGGCCAGGGCTACCTGTTCGGCGTGATCCCCGTTCCCGGCCTGATCCTGATCGTCATCGTTCTGCTGGGCGCTTTCCTGCTGAATAAGACCTACCTAGGCCGCCACTTCTACGCTCTGGGCAGCAACGCCGAGGCCACCCGTCTCGCCGGCATCAACATTCACCTGACCCGCACCGTCACCTACGCCATGCTGGGTCTGCTGACCGGCCTGGCTGGCCTGATTATGCTGGGCCGCGTAGGCTCCGCCCAGCCCAATATCGCCACCAACTACGAGATGAACGCCCTGACCGCCTGCGTCATCGGCGGCGTCAGCATCAACGGCGGCAAGGGCACTGTGTTCGGCGCACTGCTGGGCGCCATCGTCATCGGCATTCTGAACAACGGTATGTCCCTGGCCGGCGCCAACGAGTACTGGCAGATGGTCATCACCGGTGCCGTGCTGCTGACCGTGGTCCTGTTCGACAGCCTGAACCACGCTAAGCAGGTCAAGGAGTGATCCCCCGTTTATCGCTGCGCAAGCAGTACAATACCCATCGTTGAACAAAGTCTTTTATGCAAAAGGAGACAACAACATGAACAAATCCAGAGAACTGATCCTCAAGATCTATCGCAATGCCGTGGCCATCCGCGCCTTTGAGCTGGCGGCACATGAGCAGTATGCCAACGGTCTGCTGGCCGGCTCCGTCCACCTGTACGCAGGTGAAGAGGGCGTGGCCGCCGGTATCTGCGGCGTGCTGAACAGCGACGACTATATCACCAGCACCCACCGCGGCCACGGCCACCTGATCGCCAAGGGCGGCAACCTAAAGCTGATGATGGCCGAGCTGGCCGGCAAGGCCACCGGCTACTGCAAGGGCAAGGGCGGCTCCATGCACATCTGCGACATGGACCTGGGCATCCTGGGCTCCAACGGCATCGTAGGCGCCGGTCTTCCCATTGCCGTGGGCGCCGGCTTCGCCTGCCAGTACTACGGCAAGGGCCAGGTGTGCGCCTGCTTCTTCGGCGACGGCGCCTCCAACCGCGGCACCTT
This sequence comes from uncultured Oscillospiraceae bacterium, assembly GCA_934565655.1. Classification (GTDB taxonomy): domain Bacteria; phylum Bacillota; class Clostridia; order Oscillospirales; family Oscillospiraceae; genus Vescimonas. The sequence continues at coordinate 323,200 of CAKTIE010000001.1, read as the reverse complement.
CCACGAGAGCCTGAACATGACCTCCGAAATGAAGCTGCCTGTCATCTATGTGCTGGAGAACAACTTCTACGCCATCTCCGGCAGCCAGCGCGAGTTGACCACCCTTGAGAACCTGTCCGACCGCGCCAAGGCATACGCCATCCCCGGCGTCACCGTGGACGGCAACGACGTGATGGCCGTTATCGACGCCGCTGACGAGGCCGTGAGCCGCGCCAGAAGAGGCGAAGGTCCCGCTCTGTTGGAATGCAAGACCTGGCGCCGCTTCGGCCACTGGGAGGGCGACCCCGACATCCGTCTGTTCACCTACCGCAACAAGGAGGAGCATGAGGCCTGGCTGAAGCGCGACCCCCTGCCCAAGTTCAGAAACGACATCATCCAGGGCGGCTACGCCACCGCCGAGGAGCTGAACGCCATCGAAAAGGGCGTTGACAAGGAGATCGAAGAGGCGATCGAATTCGCCGAGAACAGTCCCTATCCCGATGTTTCCATCCTCACTGAGGACGTTTACGCGTAAGGAGGTATGCAGCAATGAAAATGACTTATGCAGAAGCCGTAAAGGACGCTATGCGCTGCGAAATGCTGAAGGACCCCAGCGTCTTTCTGGCAGGTGAAGATATTTCCGTCATGGGCGGCTCCTTCGGGTGCAGCGCCGGTCTATTCAAGGAGTTCGGCCCCAAGCGTATCGTAAACACCCCCATCAGCGAAACCGCGATCCTGGGCCTGGGCGTCGGCTCTGCCGCCGCCGGCATGCGCCCCATCGTGGAGCTGATGTACCTGGACTTCGCAGGCTGCGCCATGGACGAGATTATGAACCAGGCCGCCAAGATGCGCTACATGTTCGGCGGCAAGTGCAAGATGCCTCTGGTCATCCGTGCCGCCGGCGGCGCCACTGTGCGCGCCGCTGCCCAGCACTCCCAGATGATCGAGGCCATGTTCACCCATATCCCCGGCCTGAAGGTTGCCTGCCCCGCAACCCCCGCCGATGCCAAGGGCCTGCTGCTCACCGCCATTGAGGATGATAATCCCGTCATGTTCGTGGAGCACAAGGCACTGTACAGCATGAAGGGCGAGGTGGCCGAGGGTCTGGACTGTGCCGTCCCCTTCGGCAAGGCAAACGTGCTCCGCGAGGGCAAGGACATCACCATCATTGCCTGGAGCCTGATGACCCACGTGGCCATGGAAGCCGCCGAGAAGCTGGCCAAGCAGGGCGTCGAGGCTGAGGTCATTGATGCCCGCACCCTGGTTCCCTTTGATAGAGAGACGCTGTTCAACTCCATCCGGAAGACCCACCGCCTGGCCATTGTCCAGGAGGCCTGCCACACCTCCGGCTTCGCCTCCGAGATCTGCGCCCTGGTGGCCGAGGACTGCCTGGATCAGCTGGACGAAAACATCATCCGCATCACCGCCCCCGACTGCCCCATCCCCTACAGCGGCGTCCTGGAGGATGCCTACGTTCCCAACAGCGATGTGGTCGTAAAGCGGGTCATGGAATTATTCTAAAGACTGGTGGTATTGCAATATGGCTAAAAAAGTTGTGATTCAGCGCATGGGTCAGACCATGAAAGAGGGCACGATCGTCCGCTGGATGAAGGCAGACGGTGAGAGCGTCAAGGCCGGCGACCACATCTACGAGCTGGAGTACGATAAATCCACCGTAGAAGTCGAGGCCCCTGTGGACGGCACCCTCCACATTCTCGTGGAAGAGGGCGCCACCCTCCCCGTGGGCACCAAGGTCGCCGAGATCCTCGGCGAGGGTGAGACGGCAGCCCCCGCCCCCACCGCGCCCACTGCCGCCGCGGAAGCGCCCGCTGCCTCCGGTGACAGCGCTCCCGCTGTTGCCTACGGCATCTCCGCCTCCGCCAAGCGCATGATCCGTCAGAATGGCCTGCGGGCTGAGGATATCCGCCCTGCCAACGGCAGGCGCATCATGCCCGCCGACGTGACCGCCTATATGAACGGCCTCAGCCAGCAGACGACAGCGCCTGTAAAGGCATCCCCCCTGGCAGCCAAGGTGGCCGAAAAGATCGGTCTGGACCTGCACGACGTGCCCGCCGGCAATCGCGTGATGGCCCAGGATATCCTGCAGTACCTGCAGGGCCGCCCCGCAGGCGGTGCCGCTGTCCAGGTGGAGGAAGTGCAGCCTATGAGCGGTATGCGCCGGGCCATCGCCAAGAACATGCTGGCCTCCCACATGACCTCCCCCACGGTGACCTACAACACCTCCGTGGATATGTTTGAGATGAAGTGCTACCGTGAGCAGCTTAAGAGCAAGAATGTCAAGGTCAGCTACACCGACCTGCTGGTGAAGTTCGTGTCCAAGGCCCTGCTGGAGTTCCCTCTGCTGAACTGCACGGTGAACGACGACAAGGTCACCTACAAGCACTACGTCAACATGGGTGTGGCCGTGGCGCTGGACAACGGCCTGGTGGTCCCTAATGTGGTGGACGCCGACCGCAAGAGCCTGACCCAGATCTCCGCTGAGCTGAAGGAGCTTGCCGCAGCCGCCCGTGCCGGTACGCTGTCCTCGGACAAGATGGAAAACGGCACGTTCACCATCACCAACCTGGGCATGTACGGCATCGAGCACTTCACCCCCATCATCAACCAGCCGGAGGTCGCCATCCTGGGCGTCAACGCTATGATCGACACCCCTGTCGTCCGCAATGGCGAGGTGGTGGTCCGTCCCATCATGAACCTGAGCCTGACGGCAGATCACCGCGTGGTGGACGGCTCTGTTGCCGCAGAGTTCCTGCAGCGCGTCCGCGAGCTTCTGGAAAACCCGGCACTGATGCTGGCATAAACACATAAAGAGGGGAAGATTTGCCAAGGGAAGCCGCATACGGCCTTTGCAAAGCTTCCCCTCTCTACCTTTCTATCTGAACAGGAGGATAACGCAATGAATGTATTGGTGATCGGCGGCGGCCCCGGCGGCTATGTGGCGGCGATCCGCGCCGCGCAGCTGGGGGCAAAAGTGACCCTGGTGGAAAAGCAGTATCTGGGCGGCACCTGCCTGAATGTAGGCTGCATCCCCACCAAGTGCCTGCTCCACAGCGCCGAGCTGGTATCCCAGATCAAGGACCAGGGCCGTGAGATCGGCGTGGAGGTGGCGGGCGTCACCGTCAACTTCCCCCAGGTCATCGCCCATAAGAACGACATCTCCAAAAAGCTGACCGGCGGCGTGGCCGGCCTGCTGCGCATGAACCATGTAGAAAAGATCGACGGCACAGCCTCCTTCGCGGCGGAAAAGACCGTAGAAGTGACCAAGGCCGACGGCAGCAAGATGACCCTGACCCCCGACGCGGTCATCATCGCCACCGGCTCCGTCAATGCCGTGCCCCCCATCCCCGGCATCTGGGAAAACCCCAACTGCATCGACTCCACCGGCGCTCTGTCCCTGGAGAAGCTGCCCGCCAGCATGGTGGTCATCGGCGGCGGCGTCATCGGCATCGAACTGGCCTGCGCCTATGCCGCCTTCGGCACGCAGGTGGACGTGGTGGAGGCCATGGACCACATGCTGCCCATGCTGGACAGCGACCTGACCGAGATCGGCGTGGCGCACATGGAGAACATGGGCGTCCGCTTCCACACCGAGTGCCCCGTGCAGTCGGTCGAGGAGGCACCCGCCGGCGCCAGAGTGGTCTATCTGGACAAGAAAACCGGCCAGACTGCCTCTATCGAGGCGGAAAAGGTGCTGGTAGCCGTCGGCCGCCGCGCCAACACAGAGTCCCTGTGCCTGGAGAAGGCCGGCATCGCCAACGACCGCGGCCGCATTATTGTCAACGACAGGATGCAGACCAACGTCAGCGGCGTCTACGCCATCGGCGACTGCGTGTTCGGCCGCGCCCAGCTGGCGCACACCGCCTCCGCCATGGGCGAAGTGGCCGCCGAGAACATTATGGGCCACGACAGTCTGTACAACGAGAGCACCAACCCCACCTGCGTTTACATGGAGCCGGAGGCCGCCTCCGTCGGCCTTACCGAGGCCCAGTGCAAGGCGGCAGACATCGCCTACAAAGTGGGCAAATTCCCCTTCGCCGCCAATGGCAAGGCCCTGATCCTCAATGACGGCGAGGGCCTGGTGAAGATCATCGCCGGCGAGGAGTTCGGCGAGGTGCTGGGCATGCACATCATCGGTCCCCGCGCCACCGACCTGATCGCAGAGGGCGCGCTGGCGATCCGCGGCGAAATGACGCTGGACGAGATCATCTCCACCATCCACTCCCACCCCACCGTCACCGAAGCCATCCGCGAGGCGGCGCTGCACGCGGAGCACCGCGCCATCCACACCCGAAACTGACACCGGACAGCCGGACCCTCTCATACCAAAAATTCCTGACCCCCACAGGGTCAGGAATTTTTTCAGCTACACCGCCGGTTGTGCGCCCCTTAAATCACCAGAGCCCCTTGACTGAAGTCAAGGGGCTCTCCTTCTGTTTCTGTTTCATCTCAGCTCTTGCCGCGGATCTGACCGCCGCATTTGGGGCAGGTGATAACGATCTTCCCCTTCCCCACCGGCACGCGGCACACGGTCTTGCAGTTGGGACAGGTAAAGTACTTGTGCTCCCTGTCCATCCGCTGCTGACGGCTGCTGCCCAGCTTCCGCTTGATGGGCCACCAGACCTTCTGCAGAAAGGCGGCGTTCTCCGCCCGGCGTTTCTCCAGATTCCGGGAAAACACCCGGAACAGCGCCCACAGCACCATCACCGTGGTGACCAGCCCAAGGATACCGGACAGTACCCCGACCTTCTTCACCAGCATGCTGACGATATCCAGCACAATGGCCGCCCATATGGTGCACAGCCCCAGCTGGTCCGCGCCGTTGCGGCCATACATGAACCGGCTCAAAGCGTTGCGCACACGCTGAAAGAAACTCATAACTCCGCCTCGATTTCCTTTGAGTATACTGATCCGAAAGAGTATTTTACCGGAAAATGCCCAAAAGGTAAAGGGTACATCCGGAAAATTAACAAAGCGGTATGTGGAGCAGTTCTGCGATGCCGGCGGCGATATCGTCACCTGCCACGTGGAGGCAGACACCGAAGAGAATATCCACGAGGCCCTGCGCCGCATCCACGCCAAAGGCAAAAAGGCCGACGTGGTGGTCAAGCCCAAAACTCCCGCCAGCGCCGTCCTGCCCTTTATCAACGAGTGTGAGATCATCCTGGTGATGACGGTGGAGCCCGGCTTCGGCGGTCAGAAATTCATGGCCGACATGATGCCCAAGGTGCAGACCATCCGCGGCTATATCGACGCCATGAATCCCGCCTGCGAGCTGGAGGTGGACGGCGGTGTGGACGCCAACACCTGCCATCAGTGCATCCACGCCGGCGCCAACGTCCTGGTGGTCGGCAGCGCCGTCTACAAGGCAGAGGACATTCCCCAGCGCATCAAAGAACTGAGAGGTTAACACCCATGGAATACTTTCCCGCCCCCCTGGAAAAGCTGGTGGAGCAGTTTGCCCGTCTGCCGGGCATCGGCGGCAAATCCGCCCAGCGACTGGCCTTTCACGTGCTGAACCTGCCCATGGAGGAGGCCGAGAACTTCGCCAACGCCATCATCGAGGCCAAGCGGGGCGTGACGCTGTGTCCCGTGTGCCGCAACCTGACGGCCGGCGGCCTGTGCAGCGTGTGCGCCGACCCCAAGCGGGACGAGACCATCATCTGCGTGGTGGCCGACCCCCGGGACGTGCTGGCCATCGAGCGCAGCCGGGAATTCAACGGCCACTATCACGTGCTTCACGGCGTGCTGTCCCCCATGAACCATGTGGGCCCGGACGACCTGCAGATCAAATCCCTGCTGGACCGGGTGGCCCAGGGCGGCGTCAACGAGGTCATCATGGCCACCAATCCTGACACCGAGGGAGAAGCCACCGCCCTTTACATCGCCCGGCTGCTGAAGCCCTTCGGCGTCCGCGTGACCCGTCTGGCCTACGGTATCCCCGTGGGCGGCCACCTGGAATTCGCTGACGACGCCACGCTGATGCGTGCCCTGGAAGGGCGGCGCGAACTATGAGACGCCTGACCTGCCTGCTGCTGTGCTGCCTAATGGTCCTATCCCTCACCGCCTGCGGCGCGCCGAAAACTGAGGCGCTGGATATCTTCGCCATGGACACCTATGTGTCCCTGGTGGCCATCGGCGACGGTGCCTCCGACGTGCTGCAGAAATGCTCCACCCAGATCAACACCCTGGAGCAAAGCTCAGCCGCACCATCGCCACCAGCGACGTATCCCGCCTGAATGCCGACGGCACCGCCCAGCTGGACGAAGACTGTCTGGCCACGGCTCTGCCGCACTTTACCATCACCCCACGCGGCGTCGAAGGAGATGCTGCACAGCTTATCCTTACGCTCCACCGAGTAGATCGGCAGCTGCCGCTGGGTGGCCGCCGCCGTGCGCGACGCGGGATACAGCGTCACATAAAAGATACCTGCCGCCACCGCCAGCGTACACAGCACCGCCAGCACCCGCCGGTGCAGCAGGAAGATCCGCACCCGTTTCTCTTTCATATTGATCCCCGTCCTTTCTGGTGTCCAGCCTATGCGTGCCGAAGGGGAGAAATACCGGAGGGCCTGACAAAAGCGCACCCCATTTCCCTGCCCCGGAAAAATTTTTCCAATCTACCTATTGACATGGTAGGAATTTAGCGTTACAATCCCTACTCGTAAGGTAGGTAATTGCAGGTAAGGAGGCAATTCACATGATGATCTCATCCAGAGGGCGCTACGCGCTGCGTGTCATGCTGGATATGGCGGAGCACGGCGGCGGCGAATGGCTTTGCCTTCGTGACATCGCCCAGCGGCAGCAGCTCTCCAAAAAGTATCTGGAAAGCATCATGGCCGCGCTGAGCCGTGCCGGTCTGGTGGAGGGCACAGTGGGCCGCTCCGGCGGCTACCGTCTGACCCGTTCTCCGGCGGAATATCCCGTGGGCGAAATTCTCCGGGCGGCGGAGGGCGACCTGTCGCCCATATCGTGCCAGTCTGAGGAGGGCGCGGGCTGCGGCAGCTCCTGCGACTGCGACGCCCGGCTTTTCTGGCAGGGGCTGGAGGATCAGATCAATTCCTACATCGACAACCATACATTGGCGCAGTTCATGCGCGTCAACGAAAAAACACCGGCCGCCGCTGCGGCGCGGAACGAGAATAAGGTGGTTCAACTATGAGTAAGGCACTTTTGGAAATTCAGAACCTGCATGTCCGGGTGGAGGAAAAGGAAATCCTTCACGGCGTGAACCTGACCGTGGGGCATGACGAGACCCATGTGCTCATGGGGCCCAACGGCACCGGCAAATCCACGCTGGGCTATGCCGTCACCGGCAATCCGGCGTACAGCGTCACCGCCGGCTCCATCCTGTTTGACGGCGAGGATATCACAGCGCTTCCGGTGAATGAGCGGGCGAAAAAGGGCATCTTCCTGTCCTTCCAGAACCCGCTGGAGGTTCCCGGCGTGACCCTCAGCGCCTTTATCCGCAGCGCGCTGGAGCAAAAGACCGGCAGTCGTCTGCGGCTGTGGGACTTCAAGAAAAAGCTCAAGGAGACCATGGCCCTGCTGGACATGGACGAGAGCTACGCCGAGCGCGACCTGAACGTAGGCTTCTCCGGCGGCGAGAAGAAGAAGGCCGAGATATTACAGATGCTGATGCTGGAGCCCAAGCTGGCCATTCTGGATGAGACGGACTCCGGTCTGGATGTGGACGCCGTCCGCACCGTCAGCGAGGGCGTGCGCCTGTTCCGGGAGCGGACCCACGGCTCGCTGCTGATCATCACCCACTCCACCCGTATTCTGGAGGCGCTCCATGTGGACGCGGCCCATGTGATGGAGGAGGGCGTCATTGTCCGGAACGGCGGCGCCGAACTGGTGGACGAGATCAACGAAAAGGGCTTCGGCAGCCTGAAGGATGACTGAACCGGGAGGCTCCTGATATGGCAGATTTCAAAGAAAAAACCTATGTAGAGGATGTAGACCGCAGCGTCTACGACATCCGGGACGAGGAACACGACGCCTACCGGATGGAGTCCGGCCTGACGCCGGAGATCGTGGAAAAGCTTTCCCAGGAGAAGAACGACCCGGCGTGGATGCAGCAGTTCCGGCTGGAATCCCTTCAAATTTATAACGAGATGAAGCTCCCCGACTGGGGCCCCTCCATCGAAGGGCTGGACATGGATCACATCGCCACCTACGTCCGCCCCAACACCAAAATGCGCAACGACTGGAAGGACGTGCCGGAGGACATCAAGGAGACCTTCGAGCGGCTGGGCATCCCCCAGGCCGAGCGGAAGTCTCTGGCCGGTGTGGGCGCCCAGTACGACTCCGAGCTGGTGTATCACAACGTGAAGGACTCCGTGGCCGCCGAGGGCGTGGTGTATACCGACATGGAGAGCGCCCTGAAGGGCGAATACGCCGACATGGTGCGCAAGTACTTCATGAAGCTGGTGACGCCCCACGACCACAAGTTCGCGGCGCTGCACGGCGCGGTGTGGTCCGGCGGCTCCTTCGTGTATGTGCCCAAGGGCGTTCACCTGTCCATTCCCCTGCAATCCTATTTCCGCCTGAACGCCAAGGGCGCGGGCCAGTTCGAGCATACCCTCATCATCGTGGACGAGGGCGCCAGCCTGCACTTCATTGAGGGCTGCTCCGCGCCCAAGTACAATGTGGCCAACCTCCACGCCGGCTGCGTGGAGCTGTATGTGAAAAAGGGTGCCAAGCTCCGGTACTCCACCATCGAAAACTGGTCGAAGAACATGTATAACCTGAACACCAAGCGGGCGCTGGTGGAGGAGGGCGGCACCATCGAGTGGGTGTCCGGCTCCTTCGGCTCCCATGTGGGATGCCTGTACCCCATGAGCATTCTCAAGGGCGACAACTCCCGCATGGAGTTCACCGGCGTCACCTTCGCCGGGGCCGGGCAGAATCTGGATACCGGCGCGAAGGTGGTGCATGTGGGCAAAAACACAAGCTCCTACATGAATACCCGCTCCATCAGCAAGAGCGGCGGCATCAGCACCTTCCGCAGCAGCGTGGTGGTGGAAAAGAACGCCAGGGGCGCCAAGTCCGCCGTGTCCTGCCAGTCCCTGATGCTGGATTCCGACTCCCGCTCCGACACCATCCCCGCCATGGACATCCGGACAAAGGATGCCGCCATCGGCCACGAGGCCAAGATCGGCGCCATCAGCAACGAGGCGGTGTTCTACCTGATGAGCCGGGGCATGAGCGAGGAGGACGCACGGGCGCTGATCGTCAGCGGCTTCGCGGACAATGTGTCCAAGGAGTTGCCCCTGGAATACGCCGTGGAGATGAACAACCTGATCCGGCTGGAAATGAAGGGCAGCATCGGCTGAAAGGAGTTTGGATATGAGTGAAACGATTTTGATCAACCGGCTCCCGACCCGCACATGGAACCGGCTGGGCGTCAACGAAACGGCCCTGACCTGGGAGGATGCCGCCGACCTGGGCACAGAGAAGATCACCGCCGCCGGGCAGACCGTCCGCCTGGACATTGCCGGTGACGGAAATTACAGCGAAAAGCGTGTGGACATCCACGCGCCGGAGGGCCAGACCGTCACGGTTTTTGAGACCCTGCGTTCCGCGGACAAGCTGCTGGTGCGGACGGAACTTCATGTGGAGAAGGACGCGCGGGTGCGGCTGGTGCAGATACAGAACACGGCCCAGGACTCCCTGCTGCAGCTGGAGACCGACGGCCGCTGCGCCGAAAACGGCCAGGTGGAGCTGATACAGATCCTGCTGGGCCGGGGCGACGTATACAGTGACGGTCGCTTCGCGCTGAACGGCACCGGCGCGGGCTTTCAGGCCGGGATCGGCTATCTGGGCCAGAAGCAGCAGACGGTGGATCTGAATCTGGTGGTGGACCACTGGGGACAGAAAACCACCAGCGAGATCAACGCCGCCGGCGCGCTGAAGGATGACGCCCGGAAGATCTTCCGGGGCACCATCGACTTCAAGAAGGGCTCCGCCGGGTCTGTGGGCAACGAGCAGGAGACGGTTCTGATGCTGGGCGACGGCGTTGTCAACAAGACGGTGCCGCTGATCCTGTGCGCCGAGGAGAACGTGGTGGGCAACCACGGCGCCACCATCGGCGAGCTGGACGAGGATACCCTGTTTTATTTCGAAAGCCGGGGCATTTCCGCGGCGGAGGCGGAGAACATCATGGCCCGCGCCGCCATCGAGCGGCTGGCCCGCACTTTACAGGACGAGACCGCGCAGGCGGCCGTCCTGACAGAATTGGAGGAGGTGCTGTAACATGGCACATGCGTACCGAGACGATTTTCCCCTGCTGAAGAATCTGGACATCGCGTATCTGGACAATGCCGCCACGGCCCAGCGGCCCCAGTGCGTGCTGGACGCGGAAGCGAAGTTCTATCAGCTTCATAACGCCAACCCCCTGCGGGGCCTGTATCCCCTGAGCATCGCCGCCACCGACGACTACGAAAACGCCCGCGAGGCCGTCCGGGCCTTCCTGAACGCGAAAAGCGCCAGAGAGATCATCTTCACCCGCAACACCACCGAGGGCCTGAATCTGGTGGCTTACAGCTACGGGCTCTCCCATGTAAAGGCCGGGGACGAGGTACTGGTGTCCATTCTGGAGCACCACAGCAACCTGCTGCCCTGGCAGATGGTCTGCCGTCAGACCGGCGCGACGCTGAAATTCATGGAATGCGAGCCGGACGGCAGCCTTGACCTGAATAAGGTGGAGGCTCTTATCACCGACAAGACGAAGCTGGTGGCCTGTACCCAGGTGTCCAATGTCATCGGCCGTATCAACCCCATCCGCCAGATCGCGGACATGGCCCACCGGCACGGCGCGGTGATGGTGGTGGACGGCGCCCAGAGCACCCCCCACATCCCCGTGGATGTACAGGCGCTGGACGCGGACTTCCTGGCCTTCTCCGGCCACAAGCTCTACGGCCCCATGGGTATCGGCGTGCTGTACGGCAGGGAAGCTCTGCTGGAGGAAATGCCGCCCTTCCTCACCGGCGGTGAGATGATCGAGTCCGTCACCCGAGAGGGCGCGGTCTTTGCGGAGCTGCCCCACAAGTTTGAGGCCGGTACGGTCAACGCCGCCGGTGCTGTGGGCCTTCACGCGGCCATCGACTATGTGAACCGCATCGGCTTTGCAGAGATGCACCGTCGGGAGCTGGCCTTCACCCGCCGGGCCATGGAGGGCATCCGCGATATTCCCGCCGTCCATGTGCTGGGCTCTGAAATGGCGGAGGAGCATTGCGGCATTCTCGCCTTTACGGTGGACGGTGTCCACCCCCACGACATCAGCGAAATTCTCGCCAGCGACGGCGTGGCCATCCGGGCAGGCCATCACTGCGCCCAGCCGCTGCTGGCCCATCTGGGCCACCCGTCCACCGCGCGGGCCAGTCTGGCGTTTTACAACACGGAGGCGGAGATCGACCGGCTGCTGAACAGTCTTTCCACCTTGAGGGAGCGAATGGGCTATGGAAAATAGAAGCTTTTATAACGAGATCCTCACCGAGCACAATCTGCACCCGGAGTTCAAGCATGATCTGCCGGACGCCGATATCGTGCTGGAGGGTGTCAACCCCAGCTGCGGCGACGACATCTTTCTCAAGCTGAAGCTGGACGGCGACACCATCGCCGACGGCGCGTTCGTAGGCGACGGCTGCGCCATCTCCCAGGCCTCCGCCGACATCATGCTGGGCATGATCGTGGGGAAAAAGAAGGATGAGGCCCTGAAGCTGGGCGAGACGTTCCTGAAAATGATCCAGGGCGAAGCAACCGGGGAGGAGATCGACAGTCTGGAGGAGGCCTCCGTCCTCCGGGATATTGCCCATATGCCCGCGCGGGTCAAATGCGCGGTGCTGGGCTGGCGAACGCTGAAGGAAGCCCTGCAGGGCAGAACGAAATAAATGTAACCCCCCACGATGCCTGCGAAATTCGCAGGCTCCATGGGGGTTCCTTCTTTATCGCCGCCATGTCCTTACTGGTCTCCGTTTTCCGCCACCCATGTCCGCACATAGTCCACGAAAAGCCGGGTGGAGTTGGACAGGGCCTTCTCGTCCTTCACGCCGATGCCGATGGTACGGTGGAAGGTCATGGGCGGACGGCAGGCGGTAACGGGCGCGGGACTGTGCCGCACCATCAGCTCCGGCAGCAGGCTGATGCCAAGCCCCTCCGACACCATGGACAGGATCGTCCGATCCTCCCGTGCCACATACTTCACATTGGGCCGGATGCCCATCTCGTCAAAGGCCGCCATGATCTCATAGTCGTCGCCCTCCTCCAGCTGGATGAAGGGCTCCGCCGCCAGCAGCTCCCTGGGGAAGGGATCACTGTGGGCGTAAGGATGGTCACAGGGTACGATGACCTGCAATTCGTCCCGGTGCAGGGCGTAGGTCTGCAAACGCTTCACCGACGGCAGCCGCAGAAAGCCGCAGTCCACCGCGCCGGTGACGATCCAGTTCTCGATCTGGTCGTAGAAGTCGCCGGTGACCACCTCAAACTCGATGTTGGGGTACAGCTTGCCGAAGCTTTTCAGAATACGGGGCAGCCACTGGGCCGACACGCTGGAAAAGGTGGCGATCTTCACAAGGCCGCTGTCCATGTCCTTCAGGCCCTCCACCGTCTGCATCAGGGCGTGGTGGGCGGCGCACAGCTTCTCGATCTTGGGCAGCACCGCCCGGCCATCCGCCGTCAGCACCACGCCGCCCCGGTTGCGGCTGAGGAGCGTAATGCCCAGCTCGCTCTCCAGCGACGTGATGGCGTGGCTGATGCCGGACTGGGTGAAATTCAGCGCCTCCGCCGCCTTGGTAAACGTGCCGCAGGACACCACCTTCAAAAACACCTGATATTTGGAAATGCTCATGGGTACCACCTCGCTGTTGTCGATGACACCCATTATACATGACGGCCGCTCATGAAATCAATAGCAAAGATGCGTTTTACAAATGTGAATTTCCATGCTATCCTATGTACAGCTTACGAAACGGAGGATATGGAGCATGGCCACGCCTGCAAAAACCATTCGCTGCGCCCTGTGCGGCAGCAGCAGCGTGGTATACCGGAGCGGACGCTACTATTGCGTCTCCTGCGGCGCCCGCGGCGACCATCCTATGTCTGACGCGGCGTTGGCCAACATCGACCAGGCCCTTTCACTGGGCGATGACAGTGCGGAGCTGGCGGCACTGCGACGCCGCTATCCCCGGCTGAGAGTCAGATAAATCCCCCTATCTGTACCCAATCTTTTCCATAATGAGGGTATCCTCCCCTCAGATCGCACCCGGTCACACCGCCCTGTGACCGGGTGCGGTTTTTTGACATGATAAAAGGGACAGCCGGCCGGCTGTCCCTCATGCTTTATTTCGCCACCGGCGCGCCGGGCCAGTAGATCACATAGCACTCCTGCATCTCGCCCATGAAGAAGAAAATATTCTCCCCCATCTCGATATGCTCACCAAAGGCCAGATCCGGCACGAAAAGCCGTCCGCTGGTGCGCTTGGGCCCCTTGATGGTGAAGCCCTCCGCCGTGGGATGCTGCCGCAGCGCATTGGCGGCCTCCTCCAGACCGGGGAAGTGCAGCGTCTTTTCCAGCTCCGTCAGCTGTGTCTCGCCGTTGATGTAGATCAGGTTGTTTTCGTCCTTGAACCAGTTGATACGCATGGTACATGCCTCCTGTCGCAGTGCTATGATCATTATAGATAAGCCCGCCGCACCGGTCAAGGGTTTTATCGGTCTCTCACGCCCTCAGCTCACGGATGCTCTCCTGTAAACGCCGCAGGAAACGCCCGGCGTGAGCGCCGTCCATCTGGGTATGGTGGAACTGGAACGAGATCGTCAGCGTCGTTCGGAAAAGTCCCCTGCGATACCTGCCCCAGATGAGGAAGGGGTTATTGAAGATCCCGCTGTTCATGCCCACCGCACCGTCGATCTCCGTGTCCACGATGGCGGAGGTGCCGATGACCATATGCTCCGTCAGGTCATGGTTTTCGCAGCGCTCCGCCGTCTGCCGCGTCAGGCGCAGATAGTCGGCATTGAACCGGGCAAGATCTGCGGAAAAGGGTACATCGCAGGAGCTGACCTCACCCGTTCTGTTCTTCACGATGGTATTCACCGCGATGGCGTCGTATTGCAGCAGTTCCCGTCCCACGGGAAGCGTATAGAATTCCCGGATGCCGCTGGCCGCCCTGCCGATGCACCAGCACAGCAGCATATTGAATTTATCGCCGCGCCTGCGGCTGAGCCGGACAAGAGGCGTCACGTCCAGGGTTTTGAAAAACGTCACCATGGGGTTGGGCGCGTCCATCCAGAGGTCAAACGCCGCCCCGCGGCCGGTGGCTTTGGGGTCAACCGCGATCGGTCTCATCGGTTCCCTCCGTGCCGCGCGTTGTACCATTCCAGTACGGCGTGCAGATTTTCCGCCTTGACCCGCTCTCCGCCGTGGAGCATCATATCCAGCATATCGTCCTCCTCCGGTGTGCGGTCACTCTTTTCAGCAAGGGCCTTACCCGCCGTTTTCACCATGAGCTCCATCATGGGACGGTAGATGCCGCACAGCTTCTTCACGTCGAAGCTGCCTTGCAGCGTAAACACCGGAATATCAGCGGGGACCTTTGTCTTTTCCCGCACGCTGTCCGTCTGGGTGCCGGTCTGTCCCATGCCGACACCACAGACGGCGCGCACCCGATAGCGCGCAGCCGCGGCGGCATAGCCCTTGACAGCACCCGCCATGATCCATCCCAGGTAAATGACTTCCTCATTGGCCGGAACCGTCTTCTTCGCCTCCGCAAGCGAGCAGGCAGGAAGTCCGGTCTCGGCGGCCAGCAGCTTTGCGTAGCGCTCTGTGCTGCCGGTGTTTGTGGTATAAACGATCGCTTTCATCATATTCCTCTTTTCAAAATAGAGCGCAGTGCGCGATCGTCTCTGCGACCCGCACTGCGTCTCGATGTCTGACTCAGTTGGTTTGCTTTCTGTAACCGGACTCCACCTTGCGGATAAACCGGTCAATATGGGCATTCAGCAGGGGCGCGACGGCGGCCTTGTCCTCCGTGCCGTCATAGACGCTGTAAAGCAGGTACATAGGGCCGTAGAATTCCAACGCCAGCTGCATGTCGGCCTCGTCGGAATCCGTCAGCCCCCGGAAGATCTCCGCCATATACTTCAGCGGTCCGGCGGAGAGGTAATTCTGATACAGCCGCCCCAGCGCCGGGTCACGGTACTGCTCCAGCGTCAGCATTTTGCGGAAATTGGCGGAAAAGCGCTCCTTCGTCCAGTGGTCGAACTGCGCCGTACTATAAGAGCGTATCCTTTCCCTAGGAACACGCAGATAGGCCGCCGCAAAATCCTCCGTTTCCGGCATGCCGTATTCCTCGGCCCGCTGTGCATCCTGTTCGTTCATCCGCTCCACGATCCGGTCCAGGATCTCCTGCTTACCGGCGTAGTGCTTATACAGCGCGGCCTTGGTGATCCCCAGCCGCTGGGCGATATCGCTCATGGAGGTTCCCAGATATCCGCTTTGTGCAAACAGCTCCAGCGCCGCTTCCAATATCCGTTCCTTTGTTTCTCCGGCCATGTCCGTCCTCCTTTGCAGCAGCAATCGGTAGCTGTATTATAGTTACCGATTGGTCACTTGTCAAGAGGGCCGTAAAAATATTTTTCACAGGCCGCAGCAGCATTTCCTTTGTTCCGCGCTCAATTTCCATCGTACAGCGCTTCTTTCCTTCGTTTTTCGGATACAGACAGGGCGCTGAAATCCAAAGAAAATATCTGATTTTTCACAAAATCGCTTGCCCTTTTATTTATAATTTGGTATAGTGTGGAAGGGAATTGTTGTCGGTTTTTTGTTGCATATAACGAATTCATGTGTGCTCGGGCAGCGGATATGCCAATTCGCCCCAAGGGGGATCTCTTTTCTCTGGGCGGTATTGGCGTGGGAGCCTTTCATCCGGCTTTAAGTGCCGTTCGTCGGCTTTATATGCATGGAAAGTAACAGTCCTGTATATTGCTCTCAAGGGAACAAAATACGCATCAGGAGGTTGAAATGGCACGTATTTATATTGAGCCTTCCAGGGCAAAGCGCATTGCGCAGGATGAAATGGATCTGAGCAGGGCGCTGAAAGCCCTGTCGCAGGAAGTGGACAGCATCAGAGGCAATATGCGCTACAAGATCGCAGGCCGCGCCCAGATCGCGGAGCGGCTGCGGCAGGTGTCTGAGCAGATCGCTGCCGAAGCCGGCGCAGCGCGGAACATGAGCAACGGTATGCGGCAGGTCGTCACCTGGTATGAGCAGACCGAGAACGGCAACCGGGATCGTCAGGTGGCGGAAAAGACTTCGGTACAGAAGGATTCCGATGGTGCGTCCTTTGATCTTGCCGGACTGTTCAAGAAGTTATTCGGAACACTTCTGGGCCCGTTCGGTATTATCATGGATATGCCGGACGGAGGAGCTGGCAGCCTGCTCAAGTATGCGCTTGATGGCATTGGCAGCATTACGGATGTCGTCGGTGCCGAAGGTACAACGGTTCCCGCATGGCTGAAGGATCTTTTCGGCCTTAACGAGATGAAGTTTACCTCTTTTAAGGATACCTTCTTTGGTAAACTCGGCAAGTTTGATTCCGCTGCAAATACGATCGGAACCGTGGTAAATTGGGCCGGAAAGTTTGTCGACAGCTTTGTGAAGAACGCCGAGGAGTTTGCCGGCGATTGGTGTGCCCGCTTCTGGGAAGAGACGGTCACCGAAACCATCATCAAGGGTGTAGAGGGAGCAGCCATTACGGCAGGAGTATCTTCGGTAATTGCTGGTATCTGCACCGCAGCCGGGGTCGCCTGTCCTCCCGCATTAGCCGTCGGCGCTATTGCCGTAGGCGCCACGATGCTGCTGGACTGGGGTCTGGACAGTCTTGTCAGCTGGGCCACCAACGGAAGCGAGACCAGCTGGGTCGAGCATGTTTCCGACCGTATCTGCGACGGTATTGATACGCTTCGTGAAACGGTGGGGCCTGCTGTGGAGAGAGCGGGGCAGGCCATCAGCGATGGCATTGACACGGTGATCGATACCGGGAAAAAGGTTGTCGACACAGTGAAGGACGGATTCAACAGCATATTCAGCGGCAGGTGGCTTCCCTGCCTTGCTATCTAAAAGTAACATAACAACATTGTTTTATATTCAAGGAGGAACTTATCATGACGAACAACATCAGAGAATTGCTGCCCATCGGCTCCGTTGTCCTGCTGAAGGAGGGAAAGAAGAAAGCCATGATCTTCGGTATCAAGCAGACCGACAAGGCCAGCGGCAAGGAATACGATTATATCGGTGTTGTGTATCCTGAGGGAAATCTCGGCGAGCAGCTCCAGTTCTTCTTCCAGCATGAGAATATTGACCAGGTGTTCTTCCGCGGCTATGAGGATGAAGAGCGCAGCAGCTTTATCGAGAAACTGGCGGCTTACTATGACAGCAAAGAATAACGCGAAAGCGAGGAAGCACCCTTATATGGCCGGTTCCGTTTTTCTGGGGATACTCGCGCTGATCTTTGCGGCGAATGTCCTGATCAGATTTCCTTTCCAAAAAGCAGCAGATATTACAGCGCAGGGCGCGGCATGCCTGACTTCCCCCGGGCGGCAATGGTTCGTGGTCGAGGCCGGAAGCTATGTGGTGGAGGATGAGTTTGATACCGTTGCCATACGCAGCTCGTTTCTGCCGCTGGTTTCCAGGCACTATACCTATTTCAACATAACAGTGACCTCCGGCACCGATCGGTTTACGCTGCCGGTACGGGTAACGGCCAAGAAGGCCGAGACGCTTCGGCAGGGTAATGCCGTCAAACTTTACGGCATGGTCTCCCCACTGGATGCCGCGCACAGCGGCCAGGCGGCAGATGTAAATGTATGCCTGAATGATAACGGCAGCACAGTTATGACAAGACTCCTTTCAGCAGGTGTTTTTGCCGTACTGACGATCGGCTGTATATGGCTGGCAATCCGGATCTTTGCGGCAAAGCCCCGTGGATGACTCCAAAATACCGTTCATCATCAAAAACGTGCCATTCGTCAGGAATCACAACAAACCGCAAAAAGAGATGCTAAGATAAGATCACAACAAAGGAACACACAAAACAAACAAAAACAAATAAAAAATAGGAGGAACAAAAACATGGCAGAGATCAGAGTGACCCCGAAAGAGTTGCGCAATAAGGCCCAGGAGCTGCAGAACCTGAACAAGCAGTTCCGCGCTGAGGTGGAGAAGATGGTCGGCTACCGCAGCCAGCTGGACAGCATGTGGGACGGCGAGGCACGCACCGCTTTTGACCGTGCCTTCGATACCGACAAGGTCAAGTGGGATACCTTCGCCCGCAACATCGACGACTACGTTCAGAAGATGATCGAAGCGGCCGAGACCTATGAGACGGCAGAGCAGAACAACCTGCAGACAGCCTCCGTCCGCAAGTAAAAGCGGCACCGAAAAAGGAAAACGCAGCAAGGCTCCCCCGACTTAAAGCTGCACTTCCGACCGGAAGCGGTCGAAGCGCCTCTTACAACAAACAACCACTCCGCCGCAAACCGGCGCGACAATAAAGAAAGGATAGAATATTATGGCTATTTCCGGAAATCTGAGAGTAACCCCTGAGAAGATGCTCGCCATCTCCGCCCAGTTCGGCGACTCCAATAACACCGTCAGAAACCTGACCACCAGCATGCTGAACATCGCCTCCGCGCTGAAGTCCACCTGGGGCGGCGAGGCTGCTACCGTGTACTACCAGAAGATCAACGGCCTGCAGGGCGATATGAACAAGCTGCACAAGATGGTCAAGGAGCACACCGACGACCTGCAGCTGATGGCCAAGACATACCAGACCGCAGAGCGTGCCAACCAGGCTACCGCCGCCAGCCTGAAGAATGACCAGATCGTCTGAGTCGGGAACATGGCTGACAGACACATACCAACGGCTGCATAACGATCATAGGCCAGCCCACCCGGACAAAAGGCTCCGGGTGGGTTGACCCTGCTTTTCATTTTCCGTGGGTCGGCAAGCTACACCGCCGGCCGGTCGACGGAAAGCGAAAAACAGGAACGCGACAGGAGGAACAATATGCTGTCATTCATTCTATCTCATATCGGCTATTTCATTGCGGGACTGGCAGTGATCCTGCTGCTGCTTGTGCTCCGTCCGGTGCTGAAGCGGAAAAAGCTCCGGGAGCAGGAAAAAGAAATGTCGCTTCTGCAAAAGCGAAACGAGGCCCTGAATGAAACGCTTCGGAATCCAAAAATAAAAGCGGCAGAGAATGCAGCTGTGAAACCGATGGAGGTCCAGTGGGACGAAAAAGCCATGGAGCTCCAGCGCACCGGACGAACCTCCTTGATGGTGGAGCTGGTGGAGTTTTCCACTTATTCCCGCCGGAAATATCTGTTCTCCGCAGAGCAGCCCATTCATATCGGCAGTGGCACAGAGAACCAGCTCGTTCTGCCCCGAGAGGGTGTCGCGGCCAGACATTGCGAAATATTTGCCATCAGCGGCGCGATGGCGATAAGAACGACCGCCGGGGCAAAGGCGGTTCTGGTCAGAGGGAAAACCTCGGCGGTCATCAGTAGCGAAGGCGTACTGCTGAACAATGGCGACCATATCCGTATGGGGACGGCAGATGTTCAGTTCCGCTGTTTTAAAGCGTAAGTTTGGGAGAATGAGGGCTTTCATATGAGTATGGTACTTTCCATTTACAGTCACAAGGGATTCCGCGAGATCACCCTGCCGGAGCGCAGCGCCAATGAACTGCAGATCCTGCTGCAGAAGGATCTGTTTGCGCTGGAGAAGGATATTCGCCTGACGGCTGAACGCAGCGAGGGCGTATGGTCTGTCAGTATCCAGAATGATACCGCATTTTTGCGGCAGGGGAACCGGCGTGCCGATACGGTCGTGATCGAGGATGGCATGCAGTTTGAGGTGGATGCCGCTCATGGCAGCTGCATCACCGTGATCGCATTTCAGCAGAACGACCCGTTGACCGTGTACAGCAAGTATAGTCTTGCGGAAGTCCGGCAGATCACCATTGGCCGAGACGAAAAGAACGACATCTGCTATAAAAATGACTTTGTCTCCGGCACCCACTGCGCCATTACCTTTGAAAACGGACGAGCGATCCTGAATGATTCCTCCACCAACGGAACATATCTGAATTTCCGGCGTGTTTTCGGAAGCACTGTGCTCCACTATGGAGACAGCATCCGCATCATGCGCCTGAACATCATTTATCTGGGCAACATGATCGCCCTCGACGCCTGCGATCATCTGCAGGTCAGAACGCTGGAACCGCTGGACGCGGAGGGATTGGCGGCGCTCTGCGGAGAGCCCGCCGGCACCGGCGGCGTAAAGGTACAGTATCACCGCTCGCCCCGCAACCTGAAAAAGCTGCACACGGAGCCCTTCGAGATCGAAGCGCCGCCGGAGCAGCAGCCGCTGCGGGAACAGCCCATTGCCATGATGGTCGGCCCGGCTCTGACCATGTCGATCCCCATGGTGTTGGGCAGTCTCCTGTCGGTGGTGGCCAGCCGCTCCACAGGAGCCAGTGCGGGCGCCTTTATGTATATGGGTATGGTCACCGCCATTGCCTCTGCGCTGATCGGCGCGGTGTGGGCGCTGGTCAACGTCCGGTATGCCCGCAAGCAGCACAAGCAGGTGGAAAATCAGCGTTTCGAGCGGTACAGCGAATACCTGGTCCGGATGCGCGACCGCATTGAGCGGGCGTATAATGAAAATTCAGAGGCACTGAAGGAGCGCTATATCAGCGGCAGCGAGTGCTGTGCTCTGGACGAGCACTCTACGATCCTGTGGAACCGCAATGCTTCCTATGAGGACTTTCTCAGCGTTCGCCTCGGTCTGGGTGACGTTCCCTTCCAAGCGGACATTCTGGTGCCGAAAGAGCGGTTTACCATGTTTGATGACTCACTGGCGGACAAACCGGCCGTGATCCGTCAGAATTTTCAGACGCTGAAGGAGGTTCCCGTTACCGTTGACCTGCAGAAGCACCATCTGATCGGCATCACCGGCGGTGAAAACCGGCGCGAGGCGATCGCGATCGCCAAGGCCATCATGTCCCAGATCGCCGCCTCCAACTGCTATACAGAGGTAAAGATGGGCCTTGTCTATGACAGCGGCAACGACGTGGACCGCGGCACATGGGATTTTGCCATGTGGCTGCCTCATGTATGGTCCAGCGACAAGAAGATCCGATATATCGCCACTGACCGTTCCGAGCAGGGCGAGGTCTTCTATGCCCTGACGCAGATCCTGCGGAACCGGAGCGAGGAAGAGGAGAAGAACCGCGATCTGAAACCGCGCATCGTCCTGTTTGTCACGGACGCCTCCCTGCTGGACGGCGAGGCGATCTCCAAGTATATTTTCAGCCGCGAGCAGGATCTGGGCCTTACCACTGTGATCCTGGCAGAAAAGCCGGAGGATCTGCCCAACGAGTGTGAGTGCGTGATCCAGAACGACGGAAGCTTCTGCGGCGTCTATGACACGCGGGACGGACAGCGTTACGGTACACAGGTGCAGTTTGACCGGGTCAGCGATGAGAGCCTGTGGAAATTTGCCAAGACGCTGGGCCGAATCGAAGTGTCGGACTCCGGTCAGGACGGCGAGATCCCCAACACGCTGACCTTCTTCGATATGTACGGCATCGAGCGGCCGGAGGAACTGAACGCGGCCGAACGCTGGCGGCGCTCCAACAGCATCGCCTCCATGCGGGCGCTGGTGGGCTTCCGCAACGGCAACGCCCCCTGCTATCTTGATATCAACGAAAAGTACCACGGCCCCCACGGTCTGGTGGCCGGCACTACGGGTTCCGGTAAATCCGAAACGCTGCAAACGTACATTCTGTCCCTGGCCGTCAATTTCAGTCCCGAGGATATCGGCTTTTTCATCATCGACTATAAAGGCGGCGGTATGGCCAACCTGTTCAACGGTCTGCCCCACATGATCGGGTCGATCTCCAACCTGTCCGGTAATCAGGTAAACCGCGCCATGGTCTCCATCCAGTCGGAAAACCGCCGCCGGCAGCGGATCTTTGCCGAATACGGTGTCAACAACATCAACGGCTATACGGCGCTGTACAAAAACGGCGACGCTGTGGAACCGATCCCCCACCTGTTTATCATTATCGACGAGTTTGCGGAATTGAAGCGGGAAGAGCCTGAGTTCATGAAGGAGCTCATCAGCGTGGCGCAGGTAGGCCGAAGCCTGGGCGTACACCTGATCCTGTCCACTCAGCGTCCCTCCGGCACTGTGGATGAAAACATCTGGGCCAACAGCAAATTCCGCCTCTGCCTGCGGGTGCAGGATCGCCAGGATTCCATCGACATGCTGCACCGGCCCGAGGCTGCCTATCTGACCCAGGCAGGCCGCTGCTATCTCCAGGTGGGCAACGACGAAATTTTTGAACTGTTCCAGAGCGGATGGTCCGGCGCAGCCTACGACGAGGAGCTGGGCGGCGGCAATCTGCTGATCGCCCAGATGCTCAACGCCACCGGCAAGGTAGACCTGGTGGGCAATCACGCCAAGCTCAAGCGGAAGGAAGAGCTCCGACGCCGCTGGGTGGAGCAGCTGCTCCAGATCATCGAGAGTGCGCAGCGGCAGACCCGCACCCCCATTACCGGCCGGGATTTTGTTTTGACGGAGCAGCGTGCATTCCTGGACGCCGTTTATTCCGGTATTCATGACATTGCGCCGGATTTCGAGCAGAACCAGTTCAATACCGCCCGTATCAGCGACCTTTGCAAAGCCTATGCCAGCGCGGACAAGACGCGGGGCAGCGACGCCCTGGCAGACAGTGTGCTCCGCAGCGCGGCACGAAACGGCGGCCGTTTGCCCGAGGTCAAGGGCAAGACACAGCTGGAGGCCATTGTGGGCTACCTCGATGGCGTAGCGCAGGCCGTGGGCGTTAATAACATCCGCAAGCTCTGGCTCCCTGTGCTGCCGGAGTATCTGTATCTGGATACGCTGGACGCATATACCGGCAGCGCCTTCAACGGAGCCGACTGGCCGGTGAAGCCGCAGCGCTTCCAGCTGAATGCCGTGATCGGCATGGCCGACGACCCGGAAAACCAGGCCCAGTTCCCGGTGCCTGTGAACTTTGCCGAGGGCGGCCATCATATGCTGACTGGCACCGTATCCACTGGAAAGTCCACCTTCCTGCAAACTGTGATCTACTCTCTGGCAGAGTCCTATACGCCGGATCTCCTCAACATTTACTGCCTGGACTTCAGCTCCAAAATGCTGTCTGTATTTGCGGATCTGAAGCATGTGGGCGGCTATATGGACGAATCCGATGTGGAAAATGACCAGATCGGGAAATTCTTTACCATGATCACCCGGATTCTGGACGAGCGGAAAAAGCTCTTTGCCGGAACCAGCTTTGAGGATTATGTAAACCACAATGGTTGGGCGATCCCGGCCATTCTGATCGTGATCGACAACTACGGCGGCTTCCACGAAAAGACAGGCGAAACATATGAGACCATTATGATGCGTCTGGCAAAGGAGGGTATCGGCAGCGGTATCTTCCTGCTGGTCACAGCCGGCGGCATCAGCATGCAGGAATTGCCTGCCCGCATGGCAGAAAATTTCCGTACCGGCCTTTCCCTTGAGATGCCGGACGTGTTCGCCTATTCTGATGTGCTGCACGTTGTGCGGCCCTCTGTGCTGCCGGAAAGCCGTGTCAAAGGCCGCGGCCTGATGTATTATGAGGATCGTGTGCTGGAATTCCAGACGGCTCTTGCCGCCCATGCCGAGGGCGGGCCGGAACGGAATGACATGATCAAAGAGGAGGTCGCGCGGATGAACGCGGCATGGAAGGGTCCCCGGGCCCGGACAGTCCCGCACATTCCGGAGAAGGCTACCCGTGCGGATTTCACGGCACTGGCGGAATACAAGACAGCATTGCACGATCCGCACATTCTGCCTGTGGGCTACGATGCCGAGTGTGCAGAGGTATATTCCTTCGATCTGGTCAGGAATTACACCTTCCTGATCACCGGCACAAAGAACAGCGGCAAGACAAACCTGATGGAGAATCTGATGCTGTCCTGTACAGAGCGGCATGACAAGGTGCTGATCGTGGAGCTGGAGGGTAGCCGCTTTGCCCGGATGGCAGAGGCGTATCATCTGGAGCGCTGCACCGATGGCGGCAGTCTGCTGGCGATGTTTACCGAACTTCAGCAGGAGATGGTGCGCCGCGCGCCCATCAAGAGACAGCATCTGGATGCCAAGAGCCCGGAGGATATCCTGTTTGACGCAGCCCTGGAAAACCAGCGGATCGACCTGTTTATCACCGATATGCAGCTGCTGATCACCGAGCTGCACGATCCGGACTCTCCCGCCTTCAACGCGCTGGCTTTCTTTGACACCCTGTGCGAACGCGGCAAGGGCTATAACATTTTCGTGTACGCCGAGATGGCTGACCGGGATCAGGATGAGCTGATGGGCTACGCCTGCGTGGACAGCATGCGGAATTATCAGTCCGGTATCCGCTTTGGCGGAAAATTCGGCGACCAGAAGCTATTGCCCTTTGAAAATGTACGTTATCAGGATCAGGATCGCAGCATGAAGGCCGGTATCGGTGTGCTTCCCAGCGATGACAGCGAGGCGCCTCTGGTTCGCGTCGTAGTACCCCTTGCGTAAAGAGAGAAAGGTGTGAAGAAATGGTTGCTGTCACGATTTGCGATAAAAACGACCGCGAATGCAAGATGATCGGCAGCGATTGCAAGAGTCAGGTCGCCCAATGCAGCGATGAAGAGCTGCGGTTATCCACCCTTCCGGATGATGCGGCGCTGCGGCAGACAGCCGAGACGGAGACGCCCATGAATCTGCTGTATTACGATTTCTGCGGCGGCGATCAGACAGAGGGGCTGCGGCTGGTCAGAAAGCAGTATGGCGATGCCATGGTCATGCTGATCACAGAAGCAAATGTGTCGCCGCTGTTGTATCTGCGGCCCGGCATTGCCCCGGATTCCCTGCTGCTGCGGCCGGTTCAGGAAACGCAGCTTCGTGCCATCAATCAGGAGTTCGTGCAAAGCTACTTTGAAAAACGGGGCAGCTCAACGCCGGACAGTTTTCTGGTGGACACGCGCGAAGAAAAGGTCGTGGTGCCCTATTCCCATATCTATTATTTTGAAGCCCGGGAAAAAAAGGTGTTTTTGCGCACCAAGCACACGGAATACGCCTTTTACAGCACGATCGACGCGCTGGAAAAGACACTTCCGGATTCCTTCCAGCGCTGCCACAGAAGCTATATCGTCAATATGCAGAAGCTGGTCAGAGTGGTGTCCTCGGAGAACTGTCTGGAGCTGGCGGGAGAAATCACCATTCCGGTGTCGCGCAGTTATCGCGCGCTGTTGAAAGAGGTGCCGCTGTGAAAGAGGGCAGACTGCTTTATTTCTCTGAGGAAGAATTCGCACTGCTGCTGGAGCTTGCTCCCGGCGGTGAGTATACCCTGTTTCTGACGAAGCAGGAACTGGACGACCGGCGGTTGACGGCAGCATTTGCCAGCCTTTATCAGCGCGGACTGCTAGTTCGGGAGGGGGATACCTTCTCGCTCAGTGCTGCAGGGTCCTTCTTTCAGGAGCTGCGAAATGCAGCCTCCCTTGTGCTGCTGCGCCGGGAGCGTCCCGCACGAAAGACGGCCCTGTGCTATGTGAACGAGCACACCCTGTGGCTGGCGGAGCTGTTGGGCGGTTCTCCGGCAGAGCGATACCGGCTCAGCGCCCATCACCCCAGTGAGCTGGCACAATGGCTGACGGATACGGAGTTTCTGCCCGCACCCCTGCTGACCGATGAGGATACGCGGGAATTGAAGGTGCTGTTTGCCGACCAGCTGGAGCGGGAACCGGAAAGCGGTGAGATCGCCCGGCTCACCCGCTACACGGCCCAGGGAAAAGAACTGGGCAGCTATACCCTGTTTCCGGGAAAAGGCTGCCAACTGCTCCGGGTCAACGGCCCGGAAGGCACAGAACTCGGATTCTATACACAGGACGCCCTGCAGCAGATGCTGCGGGAATGCTTGGGAGGCTGAAGGAATGATCATTGTAAATGTCAGAGTGCCCGCGCTGGAAAAGGTTTATAACCTGTCCATCGAGGAAAAGTCGCAGGTCGGCGATCTGATCGACGAGATCACGCTGCTGATCTGCCAGAAAGAGGGGCTTATCTCCGAGGAGGATCCCCATCTTGCGTTTGAACAGATGTCTCTTTGTTCCATTGACGCCGGCGTACAGCTTGACCGAAAGAGCACACCGGCAAATTACGGCGTCTGCGACGGTGCGGAACTGATGCTGGTCTGATAAAAGCGTCATTCATCCTCACAAATCTGCCGTTTGTCAGTCCGGCCAGTTTTTGTGTGTTCACCCGGCTATACTTTAGAACAAGCAAAGAGAGAACTGCGGAGGAAAAGGCTGATGAGAATCAAAACACAGCAAAATAAAATGCTTGCCTCTGCGCTGGATATTCTGACGCTGTCCCGAACGGTACGGCAGATGGGCGCCGAGCTGAGCGACGTGGAGCGGAAGCTGCGGGACCTCTCTTGCCTCGACACTTGCCGGCGCGAGCTTATACGGCAGCAGGAAAACACGGAACTGCTGACCGGACGGCTGGTGAATCTGTCCACGGCGCTCCGTGAGATCACAGACGCCTACGACCGGGCGGAAGCCCGGAATGAGCAGCGCATGGAGGATACGCCTCCGCTGCGGGTGGGCTATGCCGAAGGCAAGCTGTTTCAGGGCGTGTCAGTCCGCAAAAAAATTCAGGAAATTCTGGGGAAATAAGGAGAGCATGAGATGGCAGGCAGAATGATTGAAGTAAATACATCCACATTGAAAAGCGATGTCTCCACCATTAAGGGAGAGATCAACGGCCTGCGGCGGGACATTCAGACGCTGCGGGACACATCCAATCAGCTTTCGGCCATGTGGGACGGCAGCGCCAAGGCGGCGTTCATGACCGCCGTTCAGGATGACATCAGCCGCATGGAGGAGCTGGTCAAGGCGTTGGAAAAGTTTGCAGAAAAAACGGATTCCTCGCGGACAGAATACGATAAATGCGAGAATTCGGTGGCAGGGATCGTCTCTTCGATCCGGGTCTGATAACAGAGAGGAGGCCGTATTGTGAGTGATTTTGCATTTCGTGTAACACCGGAAGAACTGAAGCGCAAGGCAGATGAGTTTTCCGCGCTGATCAGATCCATGAGAAGCCGCTTTGACCGGATCGGGGATGTGTCGGGCAAGACCCGCGGCTATTGGCGGGGCGAGGCCGGCGACAAGTGCCGCGTGGGCTATGCATCCTATAAGGATGATATCAATTTCCTTATCAACCGCATGGAAGAACATCCCAGAGACCTGCTGAAGATGGCAGGCATCTATGAAAAGGCCGATGATGCTGTGGAAAGCATGGCCAAGCGATTGAAAATCGATCAGATTGTGTAAGGAGGGGAGCATAACGTGAGCAGCCTTTCGGAGATTTATTTCAACTACAACAAGGCCATCGCCCAGGCAAACCGGCTGGACGGCATCGCCAGCAAGATGCAGAATGCCGCCAACCGGGAGATGGAGGGTATTCTGAATGATGTCAGCCGGGCGTGGAAAAGCGATAGTGCGCCCCTGTATATCAAAAAAGGACAGAAGGTCCGGGGAGACATGCGTACATCGGCAAAGAATCTCAAGCAGATCGCCAATACGATCCGTACCATTGCCAAACGGGTGCGGGATGCGGAGCTTGATGCATGGAGGATCGCTCATGAGAGAACGCTTTAAGATGAAAAGCAAAAGATATATCTGCATGGCAGCTGCGGCGATCATGATCGCCGCGGCTGCGGTGCCTGTCCATGCGGCAGCAGAGGTCTCTGTGGCGGAGGCGGATGTCACGGCAGATGCCGCCATTCTGTATCTGAGCGGCGCTGCGGCAGGCCAGGAGGCCGAGGTGCAGATCGGAACAGAGACCGTCGGAACTGTGAAACTGCAAAGTCTGGATGATACGATCCCGATGGTAACATGGCTGCTGGTGGACAATTCCCAGTCGATCCCCAAGGCGGATCGTGAGATGGCGGAAAAGCTGGCGGCGGATATCGTGGCGGCCAAGCTGCCCAACGAGCGGATCAACCTCTGCACCATCTCGGAACATCTGAACGTTATTGCCAAAGAAAGCCAGGACTATACAGACCTCCGGACGAAGATCAGCCAGATCACATACGAGGATCAGGAGACATATCTTACCGACGTGCTGGACGAGCTGTTGAATGAGGAAGCAGCTCGGCAGGAATGCGCCTATGTCCGCTGCATCGTGATCTCCGATGGCGTGGACAACAACCCCCAGGGTATCACCCGCGACGAACTGGTACGGCGGCTGGCCGAGAAGAATATCCCCATCTATACCTTCGGCTGCCAGGGTGCAGACCGGGCGCTGAAAGAGATGTACGCCCTTTCCCGTCAGACCGGAGCCAGGAATTGGGCTATGAGCGATGTCACTGACACGCTGGAGGTGGCCCGGATACTTTCGGCAGATGAAGTACCGGTATACGCCAAGATCGCCCTGCCGGAGGAGCTGCGGGACGGCACCGCAAAGGGCATTCGCCTGACCTTCACCGACGGTGCGGCGGCGGAAACCCAGGTGACCATGCCTTTCGCCTCCGCTCCGGAACCGGAACCGGTGCCCGTACCGGCCCCCCAGCCTGACTCTGCGTCAGAGCTGCCCATGACTCTGCTGATCGGCATTGGTGCGGCGGTGCTGGTGGCCATCGGCGTGGTGGTCTTTGTGCTGCTGCAGAAGAAGGCGGAAAAGAATCGTGTGAAGTCCATAACCGATATCGAACAAGGCGGCGGCTCCGGCGAAGACCGCACGGAAATCGTCGGGTCCCGGGAGGGCGGCGGCGATACCATGTACCTGGTCGGGAACGATAAAAAAGCCATGCTTTGTCTGACGGATGTCAACCGCTCGGAGCAGTATTTTGAGGTGCCGCTGCGCCAGAAGGTCACCGTGGGCCGCAGCCTGAGCAATCAGGTGGTGCTGGACTATGACAAATCCGTCTCCGGTACACATTGCGAGATACAGGCCAACGGCAACCAGTTGACCGTCCGTGATCTGGGTTCCAGTAACGGCACCTATGTGGATGGTATTCGCGTGGTCGATACGGCGGATATCGCCAGCGGCAGCACACTCAAGCTGGGCCGCGTGGTGCTGAAGGTCGAAGTCCGATGACCCTGCGCTATTACGGGCGCTCAGAGACGGGCGCTGTGCGGGAGCGCAACGAGGACGCGCTGCTGCTGCTGGAGGAAAACGGCGCGGCGCTGTTTCTGGTGGCAGACGGTATCGGTGGAAAGGCTTATGGCGAAATCGCCAGCGGCATGCTGCATGACGGCTATGCCCGCTGGTGGTACGACAGCTTTCTGCCGAAGCACAGCACATGGGACTTTCAGCAGGCCGTGGAACAGCTGAGGAATACGCTGGTGGATATCAACCGCCAGGTCGTTGATTGCTTTGGCCGGCGAAATACAGGCTCTACGGCCGTGATCCTGTTTTTCTTTCGGGGGTGCTGCGCCTACCTGTCAGCGGGTGACAGCCGGATCTACCGTATCCGCGGGCTAAAGGTACAGCAGATGACCCGGGACGACACAGCGGCCAATCTTCCTGGGAGCGCCGGTCTCATCGGTGCGGCGGGCGGAAGGCTGGTGGGCGCTGTCGGCATTTCCGACCAACTGGAATTCAGCCTGCGCACAGACCGGCCGGAAAAAGGCGATTGCTTTTTCCTGTGCAGCGACGGCGTGTATCATTGCGTGCCGTCCAAAACGCTGCATGACCGTCTGCGGTGGGGCAGGCTGCTGTCCGCGCCGCAGCACGTTGTGGACCGTCTGTGTCAGGATGTGGAGCGCGGCGGTTCCGGCGACAATTACACCATGATCTTTGTCAAAGTGCAGTAGTCTGGGCCGGTCCCCCGGCTTGGCACAGTCCTATAAAGATCCATGAAAGCCAGCGCCTGACCGACGCTGGCTTTCATGGCGCTCAGGACACGGCAAAAATAAAACGCTGGTGCGAATGGACATGCAGCAATCAAGACGGCTTATCAGTAAAACGAACAAAGAAACGGCCGGAATTTCGTGTGGTATGATAGATGCGTTTTCCTTGTTCGTCAAGAAATTTGGTGCTAAAATTGCAGTAGTGCGTTATTGAATCGTCCAAAAAGCATGGAGATCCTATATGAAATTGATGATAAGGGCTGCCTGCCTGTCCGATCCGGGCAGGGTGCGCAGAAAAAACGAGGATAACTTTTACTTCGGGGGATATTGCATGCCGGAAACCAACACAGGCCTGCGCAAACCGGCATACATTTGCCGGGAAACGGGCGAAGGTATGTGGCTGGCGGTTTTCGACGGCATGGGAGGCGAAAGCCTTGGCGAAGCGGCGGCTTTTGCCGCCGCCAGCGAAATGCGGCGGCAATGTGAGACGCTGCCCCGCCCTTTCATGTCTGAAACACACTATATCTCCAATGTATGTATGGCGCTGAACGCGGCTGTGGTAAATGCCGCGCGGCGCCGGACGGTCATGCACACAGGAACGACACTGGCCGCTTTGTATATCACGCACCGCAGGGTCTGTGTCTGCAATGTGGGTGACAGCCGCGTCTATCGCCTGCGCGGGAAGGAGTTGTCGCAGCTCTCGCAGGATCATGTGGACGGCCGCCCCTATCCGCCCGGCGTAAAGCCGCCGCTGATGCAGCACCTGGGCATTGACCCGAAAGAGCTGCTGATCCGCCCATATATCACAAAGGGACGGATCGCCGAAGGTGACTGCTACCTGCTGTGCAGCGACGGATTGACGGATATGCTGACGGAGCTTCAGATCGCGGATATGATGATGCGCATACCGGATGTGACGGCCTGTGCGGAGGCGTTGGTCAAGGCGGCGTTGGATCATGGCGGCCGGGACAACGTCACCGTGATCGTTTGCAGGATCGGCGGCGGGGGTGATCTGCCGCATTCATCTGGCCATGAAACCCAACACGCTGTGAAATGAGGAGAGTAACATATGAAGAGATTTACCGCTTTGCTTTTGACCGCGGCGCTGCTTCTGTCCCTGATCGCATGTGGGGCCAAGGGCGCATGGCAGGAGCAGTATGACCTCGGTATGCGCTATTTGAACGAGGGGAACTATCAGGAAGCCGTCATCGCCTTCGAGGCGGCCATCGAGATCGATCCCAAGCGCCCCGAGGCGTATCTTGGCGCTGCCGAGGCGTATATGGGCCTGGGCGACACCGATTCTGCACGGCGTGTGTTGGAGGATGGTATCAGTAACTGCGAGAATGCTGATGGACTGCTGGAGCGCTTGGATGAGCTGAACTCCGGCGGACGCGATTTCGCGGGTTGGGATCTTCTGGCCGCCGGTGATCAGGGGAATCTGATCACGCTGGATGACGTGACCTGCCTGGGACACAGCGTGATGGGGCTGGATATCAGCACCGTAAGCTCACTGATCCACCAGAACGGCTTGAAATACGATGAAAATTCAGACGAGGACCATTATTGGGTACAGGGCCGCGCGGCAGACTATGCCGGTGCGTCTATCAGTGCCTTGCAGTATAAGTCTGAGAATTATGTGTGCCTTTGGGGGTATGACCATTACTACTACGAGGATGGCGACTGCGGCCCAACGCTGCCCATCGGCCTGCGGGGAATCAACACCCACGACTCACTGGTCACTGTGCTGACCAAGCTGGGCTTTACCAACGGGCAGGATATTGCGGACTACGCCTATGAACTGATGGATCAGGAGTACGCGGACGGCGAGGAAAGCCCCTTTGGCCTGCGGCTGTCGGGGATGCGCTATGAGGGCATCCAATTTGGCCAGCGTGGAACCGCCGAGCAGACGGAGAGCGGTCTGTGGCGGGCAATATCTCTGCAATTTTCCTGGTATTTCAATGGCAGCGATGGTATGACATACCAACTTTCTTTTGAGTTTGAACACGATCAGCTGACCAACTACGATGTAAACTGCCATTAAGGATTCTGGTGCAACACAACAGAATGATGCAAAGATAGAGGGAGAAAAACATGAAACGAATCACCACATTATTTCTGACCGCGCTGCTGCTTCTGTCGCTGATCGCCTGCGGGGCGAAGGGCGCATGGCAGGAGCAGTATGACCTCGGTATGCGCTACCTGAACGAGGGGAACTATCAGGAAGCCGTCATCGCCTTCGAGGCGGCTATTGAGATCGATACAAAACGCCCCGAGGCGTATCTTGGCGCTGCCGAGGCGTATATGGGATTGGGTGACTATGTGTCCGCCCGGAAAATTCTGGAGGATGGTCTAGCTAACACGGAGAACACGGAAATCCGGAAAAAACTGGACGATCTAGATACCCAGCATCCTGCCGCCGCGGTGGGCTACAATCCCACGCCGTTTACCGAGCGCGAGAACTATCAGGAATTCAGCAGTCTTACCGATGCACAGCAGTCGCTGCTGCGCGCACTGATGGCCGCCGCACTGCTGAACGACGGCACCACAACGGTAGACGCTTCGTGGACGGAGTTTCCCGATGAGGTGGCGGTTTACACTGAATTGGACAGCTACCGAATGCGCGTTACCCAATACGACCGGGACGAGGGAACCAGCCGCCACCGGGAAATCGAGTTTGAAATGCGCCCGGAGAACGGTATGGGGTATCTGTACAGCATGAGCGTGGATGATTTTGATACCGGTGATTGGTGGGGTCATGATGTTATGGTCGTTTCCGGCAGCTGCCTCTGCGCCAGCTGGCTGTGGAACGGGGAATATCACCGTTATAGCACCCTAGTGCAGCACCACAGCGACCTCGAACTGACGGGTGAATATTGGCTGGATGGTATGATAGAAGGCGGTTTTCGTGTGGGCGACTTTCACTACAAGAGCGTGCTGATGGCAGAGCATTGGGACGAAGAAAGCATCACGGAACGTACTGATACATATAAAAAAGGAACTGACTCGATTTTCGACTGGTCTACAGATTGGCAGAGTATTCTGCACGACGAAGGCAATCGTTCCATTGCTGACAGACTTTATTGGTGAAAGGAAGCAGCTCATGAAATTGACATTAGAGGCAGCTTGTCTGTCCAATCGAGGCAAGATACGAGGCAGCAATGAGGACAATTTCTATTTTGATGGTCGTTGTATGCCTCAGGATAACAACGGCCTGCGCAATCCAGCCTATCTCCGGCAGGAGGTAAGCAGCGGTATTTGGCTGGCAGTATTTGACGGCATGGGCGGCGAGAATTTTGGAGAGACGGCTGCCTTCGCCGCCGCCCAGGAGATGCAGCGCCAGTGCAGTGCGGTGCCCCGGTTCCTGACACCGGAAAAGGACTATCTTACCAGTGTCTGCATGGCGCTGAACAACGCGGTGGTGGAGGCGGCGCGCCAGCAGGCCACCACACACATGGGAACAACCTTGGCGGCGCTTTATGTGACGCACCGCAGCGTCTATGCCTGCAATGTGGGGGATAGCCGCGCTTACCGGCTGCGAAACGGTGAATTTTTGCAACTTTCTCAGGATCATGTTGACAGCCGTCCCCTTCGCGAGGGCAGAAAACCTGCACTAACGCAGCATCTGGGCATTGACCCTGAAGAACTGCTGATCGAACCTCACATCGCCAAGGGCCAGCTTCTGGCAGGCGATCGCTATCTGTTGTGCAGCGACGGTCTGGTGGATATGCTGACAAACTTTGAAATCACAGATATTATGCTGCGCAATCCGGACGTGGAACCCTGCGCGGAGGCACTGGTTCAGGCTGCGCTGGACAAGGGCGGACGGGATAATGTAACAGTCATCGTCTGCGGTGTGGAATGATCTGCTGAGAGAGTGAGGAGCAAAAGATGGAACGAGAGAGAACGATCACATGGCCCGGCTGGGAGGTAGTGCGTCTCATTGGCCGGGGTGGCTTTGGCGAGGTATACGAGATCCGGCGCAACGTATTCGGCCACGAGGAAAAGGCCGCGCTGAAAGTCATCACCATTCCACAGAGCAATCAGGATGTTGAAGAACTGCGGGGCGACGGCTACAGCGGCGAAGAGATCACCGATTATTTTCAGAGCTTTCTGAAGGACATTGTTCGGGAATATGCCTTGATGTCGGAGATGAAGGGCCACACCAATATCATTTACTGTGACGATCTGCGGTATATCCAGCACGACGACGGTGTCGGCTGGGATATCTACATCAAGATGGAGCTGCTGACGCCGCTGCCGGAGGCGCTGGGTCAACAGGTCAGCGACGAGCAGGTCATCCGGGTCGGCATTGACATTTGCAATGCGCTGCTTTTGTGCGAAGGAAAAAACATTATCCACCGGGATATCAAGCCCCAGAATATCTTTGTGTCCGACGACGGCAACTATAAGCTGGGGGATTTCGGCATTGCCAAGACCGTGGAGCGTACAGCCAGCGGTACCCGGATCGGTACATACAAGTACATTGCGCCGGAAGTCTACAACAATCAACCTTACGGCAGTGCGGCGGATGTGTATTCCCTGGGCCTGGTGCTGTATTGGATGCTGAACGAACGGCGGACGCCATTTCTGCCGCTGCCACCCCAGCGCCCGACCGCGTCTGTAGACGAAGAGGCCCGTCGCCGCCGTCTGAGCGGTGAGAGTCTGCCGCTGCCCGCCAACGGCAGTCACGCGTTACAGCAGATCGTGATGAAGGCCTGCGCCTTTGCGCCGAAGAGCCGCTATACCGCGGCGGAACTGAAGGCAGCGCTGGAAGCCCTGCTGTCTGGCGGCAGAGCGGAGGCGGAAGCGTGTTATGCCGACGGTGACAAAACGGTGTGCCTGTGGCGCGGCAATAACAGGACGCATGTGGTGGAGATGCCAGACTGCGACGCTCCGGAAACGGCTGCGCATACCAAGGCGGCAAAGAAGAAAGCAAAGCGGGCTGCACCGGCAAAACGCAGGAAGATAAAATATGTGCTGGCAGCCTGTCTGGCGCTGCTGGTGGTCACGGCTGTTGGAGTGGTACTCGGCTTGAGCCAGGTTTTCTCCGGCGGCAGTGACAGCGGTACTGCCGGGATGGCAGAGCCTCAGCCTGCGGCGCCTGATGCCGAAGGCTGGAGCGACTGGGTGGATAGCCTGCCGAAAGGCGTCAATACCCAGGAGTATGAGATCGAAGACCGCAAGGTATACAGCTACCGGACAAAAGATATAACCTCAAGCACCAGCAAGACGAAAAGCGGGTGGACGCTGTATACCTCCACCGGCAGCGGTGAGTTTGGCCCATGGAGTACCTGGAACGAGAATGCCGTTTCCGAAAACAGCAACCGGCAGGTAGAGACGCGGCTTTGCTATCGGTACCGGGATATGTTCACAACCACATCCCAGAGCGCCAGTCTGTCGGGTTGGGAACTGTACGATACCACCTATGACCAGAACAACGGCGGCACGTGGTCTGCGTGGCAGACGACCCCTGTCTATGCGTCCCAGACACGGCAGATAGAAACGAAGGAACAGTACCGTACCAGAGATCTGGACAAGAGCACGCTCCAGACCAGCTGGAGCGACTGGGGAAGTTGGCAGGATGGCTATATCCAGTCGTCTTCTACGGTACAGGTGGATACGCGGACGGTGTACGGCTATTATTACTATACTTGTCCCCGCTGCGGCGCGCATATGCATGGCTGGCAAATCACCTGCCCCACATGGGCCGGCGGCTGCGGGAAAGGCTACATCGACCGCGATGATTGGCACGAGTTTTGGAGCACAACACCGCATAGCTCTGTCAGTTTCTCGGATTGGTACGGTACTGGCCATTATTACGCTTATGTGGACGGTGTCCTGGTTTTCAAGTGGAGCGACGGCATGGCCCGAGGTGAGGCAACAAAGACACAGTATCGCAGCCGAGATCAAGTATCCTGGAGTACCACAGAATATGGCGACTGGTCAAGCTGGGGTGATTCTTACCGGCAAACGACCACAATGCAGGTCGAGTCCCGCACGGTATACCGCTACCGCGATGTGCAACCCACCTACCACTTCCGCCAATGGGGCGCATGGTCGGGCTGGCTGGAGTCTCCTATCAGTGCCAGCGATACCCGGCAAGTGGAGTCAAAGACGCTATATCGCTATAAAGAAAAGAGTAACACGGCCATGTATTATTTCTATCGTTGGTCAGACTGGTCGGATTATTCCAGCACACCGGTTACGGAGAGCAGCGATACAGAGGTGAGAACCATGACACAGCACCGCTATAAAGCCCGTTGACCCAGCACTTGAGAGAGTGAGGAGCAAAAGATGGAACGAGAGAGAACGATCACATGGCCCGGCTGGGAGGTAGTGCGTCTCATTGGCCGGGGTGGCTTTGGCGAGGTATACGAGATCCGGCGCAACGTATTCGGCCACGAGGAAAAGGCCGCGCTGAAAGTCATCACCATTCCACAGAGCAATCAGGATGTTGAAGAACTGCGGGGCGACGGCTACAGCGGCGAAGAGATCACCGATTATTTTCAGAGCTTTCTGAAGGACATTGTTCGGGAATATGCCTTGATGTCGGAGATGAAGGGCCACACCAATATCATTTACTGTGACGATCTGCGGTATATCCAGCACGACGACGGTGTCGGCTGGGATATCTACATCAAGATGGAGCTGCTGACGCCGCTGCCGGAGGCGCTGGGTCAACAGGTCAGCGACGAGCAGGTCATCCGGGTCGGCATTGACATTTGCAATGCGCTGCTTTTGTGCGAAGGAAAAAACATTATCCACCGGGATATCAAGCCCCAGAATATCTTTGTGTCCGACGACGGCAACTATAAGCTGGGGGATTTCGGCATTGCCAAGACCGTGGAGCGTACAGCCAGCGGTACCCGGATCGGTACATACAAGTACATTGCGCCGGAAGTCTACAACAATCAACCTTACGGCAGTGCGGCGGATGTGTATTCCCTGGGCCTGGTGCTGTATTGGATGCTGAACGAACGGCGGACGCCATTTCTGCCGCTGCCACCCCAGCGCCCGACCGCGTCTGTAGACGAAGAGGCCCGTCGCCGCCGTCTGAGCGGTGAGGGCCTGCCGCTGCCTGCCCACGGCAGTCGCGCGTTGCAGCAGATCGTGATGAAGGCCTGTGCCTTTGTGCCAAAGAGCCGCTATACCGCGGAGGAACTGAGAGCGGCATTGGAAGCTCTGCTGCCCGCAAAAAAACCGGAGCATTTCAGCAATGATGACGAGGAGACGGTCCTCCTGGTGAACGAGCCGGAGTTGCAGCCTGCGGAGTTGCCGAATTTATCAACGGGGCCCCATCCGGTGCCGGAACCGGCAAGCAAAACGCCTGAGCTGCAGTCTGATCAGGCCCCGAAGCCACAGGTAAAGGTGGAGCTACACCCTATATCTGAGAAAACAAAGACGAGGGCATCCGGTAAAAAGAAAGCTATTTTATTGTCTGCTTTGGCAGCAGTCATTCTTGTGGTTCTGCTTGTGGCAATGCCGCATCTGAACGGCAATGCCTCGGCGGGCAACACAGACAGGGAGAACGAAACTTGGTGTGAAGGCTATACACTTCAAGATGCTTTCCCGGATGAGCATTTGTGTCAGATTGCCTGGACGGATATTCTGAATTATGAGGGGACGCCAGAGGAGGCGTATCAGTTGACCGAGGAGGATTCCGCAAAGATTTTGCTATGGAAAGAACTTGATTTGTCGCAAGTAACAGATGCCACAGGATTGCAGTTCTTTACCGGGCTGGAAAAGATTTATGGAAAAGGAAGCGGCATCACAACACTGGATGTCAGCCAAAATGTCTGCTTGAAGGAGTTGACTTGTCGTGAAGGGAGTTTGGCTTCGATTACTTTGGGGGAAAACGCAGCATTGGATTCCGTAGATATCGAAGGCAATCAGATAACGGAGCTTGACGTGAACGGCTGCCCCAATCTCCGCTCATTGGCTTGTGGTATGAATACACTTTCTGTACTGGATATTCGGCAGAATCCGGAGCTGGAAACCTTATCCTGCGGTGGAAACCGCCTGACTGAATTGG
This sequence comes from uncultured Oscillospiraceae bacterium, assembly GCA_934565655.1. Taxonomy (GTDB): domain Bacteria; phylum Bacillota; class Clostridia; order Oscillospirales; family Oscillospiraceae; genus Vescimonas. Next base: position 285,207 of record CAKTIE010000001.1, on the reverse strand, counting down.
ATATCAGCCAAAATGTAAAGCTTAAGACGCTTTATTGTTCTTATAACCAGATTACTTTGCTCGATGTAAGTAATAATCCACAACTGACTGAATCCAATATGATCTACGACACCAAGGTTACGGTGGTTTATGGCGGACAATCGCGCGAAAACACTGATAGTATAAGAGGTAAAATAGGTCTGACACAGTCAGAAAAAGTACATGCGGAGGGAAAAACATGAAACGAATCACCACATTATTTCTGACCGGTCTGCTGCTTCTGTCGCTGATCGCCTGCGGGGCGAAGGGCGCATGGCAGGAGCAGTACGACCTCGGTATGCGATACCTGAACGAAGGGAACTATCAGGAGGCCGTCATCGCCTTCACAGCTGCCATTGAGATCGACGCCAAGCGGCCTGAGGCATATCTGGGCGCTGCCGATGCCTATGTGGGCCTGGGAGACTACGCTTCGGCGCGGAGCATTCTGGAACGCGGTTATGCAGAGACCGGCGACGGGTCGCTGAAGAGCCGTCTGGACGCGCTGCCTTTCGTCTGGCCGGACGACACGGTGGTGGAATGGAGCGACCCGGTCTTTGAACAGCTGGTGCGGGAGGCCATCGGCATTCCCTCCGGCGACGTTACGGTAAAGGATCTGGATCAGGTAGAGCAGTTGGTTATTATGGGCGACACCTTCATTACCATCAACCCGGACACAGAGTATGAACGTTACGCCTGGCGAAGCGTCAGCGGTGATCACACCAGCGGCAGCGGCAGCCTGTTCGCGTTTTACACCGTTGACGAGGTGGAATACACCACCCGCGGCGCTATCACCAATGTGGACGCCCTGCAATACTTCCGCAATCTTTACAGCGTTATGATCGTCGCAAACCACATCACCGACGTATCTGTCCTGAACGACATGCCCAATGTGACGGATTGCTACTTCTGGGGAAACGACATCAGCGACCTGACGCCGCTGGAGCGGTTCGACTTCACCAACCATGGCGGCTTTGCCATTCAGGAGGAACAGTTCCTGGAAATCGGCAGCGTTCTGCCCATTGGATGATCCTCAGGGGCTAATATACCATAAGGAACGAGAGAGAAATGATGAAAAAAGTGATTTCCGCCATATTGGCGGCGCTGCTGCTTCTGTCCCTCATCGCATGCGGGGCAAAGGACCCGTGGCAGGAGCAGTATGACCTCGGTATGCGATACCTGAACGAGGGGAACTATCAGGAGGCCGTCATTGCCTTCGAGGCCGCTATTGAGATCGACCCCAATCGGGTCGAGGCGTACAGCGGGTTGTCCAACACCTATATGGCAATGGGAGAATATGACAAGGGTCTGCAAGTGTGGGACAACATCCCGCAGGAAGATACCTCGGAGATGTTTGCGCTGTCAAAGCAAAAGAGCCAGAAGATTCGTACCGCCATGGAAAATGGGGAAAGCGGTATCTGGATCATGGGATGCAGCTTCGACAAAGCGAATTTTACCGCAGGAAAAGAAACAAAATTCCAGGTCACGGTATTTTACTATGCCGCCGAGAATGCAGAGCACAGTCTGGAATTACTCGCAAGTACAAGCACACCGCATTCACTCCAGAATATCGGCAAGTCCGTATCTGTCGGTCAGGGTGCAGGAGCTTACTGCCTGACCGGCTCCGCTGTTCCCGTTCAAAGCGAGGGAAACAATTTCCATTTGCTTGCCAGCTTGCACTTGGATGGCAGCGGCCCCGCAGATGTGCTCTATATCACGCCTGACGGTACGCTGACGGACGCATATGCGCCGGTGAATGCCTATGGTGGGATCGAGTTTACCTACCGTGATGAATATCTTCCTTTTGATGAACTCACTGCCACTGACCAGCAGTTCATTGCCGCGTTTGCTTCTGCCACTATTGCGGACGATACCGAAGCTGCCAGAAGTCTGCTGGGACATAAACTGGAAAATCAACTCGATGGTTACCTTATTACCAGGTACACCATTTGGAACGGTTATAAGCTGAAAATCGAAACCAGCGGCGAAATGACCTCTGATGATGGCACATCCGCATGGGCTGAAATCCAGATGCGTTCGGAAAACGGAACAGGGTATGTGTATCGGGTTACCCGCGTTGATCTGACCGGCGAATCGGATGCATCATGGAATAGGACGGTCTCCAATTCCGTAACAGTAACACGCGCCACCTGCCCCTGCTCCGATTGGCAGTGGAACGGCCTCATGACGTACTTGGAATATGATACATTCCATATGGTATGGGTAAACAACGGTGACACCATCGACAGGCTAGACAGTGCTGTGGTGACGGGAAACTGGGTGAACGGTCTGCGCAGCGGCGTTTTCTCGTTGGAACGGCATTATACGGAAACATGGAGCAGATGGCCAAATGAAAATGAAGATACCATCAGCACCGCAACAGCGACTTATCAGGACGGGCAATGCGTTGCCTTGTCTGACGAAGACGCGTGGCGTCTTTTTCCGGGTGGATATACTTATTTCCACATTGGAGATGTGGTTGATGCCACATTCTCTGGCTGGGATGCCGTGGACAGTGTGTGGCTACGGACAAACCTTTTCTGGTAAGCCCGTTTCGACGGCAAACTTGCTTTTATCGTCTGCTTTACAATAGGAGAATTACATATGAACATGACTTTCAATGATACCTACGAAATACAGTCCGTCATCGGCAGGGGCGGTATGTCCACCGTCTATCTGGCGGAGCATAAGCGCCTGCACAACCGCTGGGCCGTCAAGGAAGTCCGCAAGCAGCAGGGCGTGCGGTTTGACTTCCTGGCCGAGGCCAATATCCTCAAGCGGTTACAGCACCCCATGCTCCCCCGCATCGTGGATATTTTCGAGGATGGCGCTACCCTGTACATCGTTGAGGACTATGTGCAGGGCATCTCCCTCCGGGACTATATCAATCAGCACCACAGGATCGATGAGGCCATCGGTATCCAGTGGTTCCGCGATCTGTGCGATGTGCTGAACTATCTGCACACGCAGAAGCCCCACCCCATCATCTACCGGGACATGAAGCCCTCCAACATCATGCTTCAGGCGGACGGCGGCCTGAAGCTGATCGACTTCGGTATCGCCCGTGAGTATAAGCAGGACTCGCAGGCGGATACCACCTACATCGGCACCAAGGGCTACGCCGCGCCGGAGCAGTTCGGCAAAGCCCAGACAGACGTCCGGACGGACATTTACTCGCTGGGCGTGACCATGTACCATCTGCTGACGGGCAAGAGCCCCTATGAGCCGCCCTATCAGTTCGTGCCGGCCCGGCAGCTGAATCCCGCCCTGTCCCACGGCATGGAGCACATCCTGAACAAGTGCATCCAGCCGGAGCCGGGCGACCGTTACCAGAGCGTGCCGGAGCTGCTGGACGACCTGAACCACAGCTATCGCTATGACAAGGCCTATCAGAAGGTGCAGGCCGTGCGGCGCGGCCGCATCGCGCTGGTGGCGGTGCTGGCGGCAGCCGGTATCGGCCTGATGGCCGGCGGCTGGCTGACCATGGGCAAGGAAAAGGAGGCACGCTACGACCAGCTTTTGCAGCAGGCCAGCACGCTGTATGTATCCGACTACGAGCAGGCGGCGCAGCTTCTGGCGCAGGCGGAGGAGCTGTTCCCGGATAAGGTAGAGGCCGGGCGGCAGGACGCCTACGCCCTGTATCTGAACGGCCGCTGGCAGGATTGCATCGACCGCTGCACGGCAGAGCTGGAGCGCCACGGCAGCGACGCACAGACGCGGCTGATCATGGCCTCCGCCCAGTTCGAGCTGGGCGATTACCAAAACGCCGCGCAGGGCTTTGAGCAGGGCGAAGAGCTGTCCGTTGACAATCTGCGGGACTACGCGGTGTGTCTGGGCCGTATGGGCCAGATCGACCAGGCTGAGGGCGTGCTGCAGCAGCTTTCCGGTCAGGGTGCTGACCCGGATGTGACCCAGTATGTGCAGGGTGAGATCGATATGGCACAGGAAGAGTATCTCTCCGCCGAAACGGCTTTCCAGACGGTGATGGATGAAACGGACAAACCCGCGCTGGTACGTCGGTGCGCCATGTCGCTGGGCGATCTGTACCGCGACTGCGCTGCGCTGGACCGCACGGGGAACTCCCCGGTCTCAAAGCCGGCGGAAAAGGCGGTACAGGTGCTCTCCTCTGTGATGGTACAGGAGAATCTGCAATACGACAGCTCCCTGTGGGAGGCGCTGTCCATGGCGTATTTCGAGGCGTATCACGCCGGCGGCTCACGGGAGTATCTGACCAAGGCGGCGGAGGGCTTCCGGCAGGTGCTGGAGCTGGGTGTAACAAAGGCCTATCTCTATGCCGACCTTTATACGGTGTACTATCAGCTGGGCGACTACACGGCGGCAGGTCAGGCGCTGGACGACTATCAGGCCATGTATCCCCAGGACTATATGCCCCATGCGCTGCGGGGCATGCTGCTGATCACGGTGGAAAATCAGAAAGCACAGAGCGCCCGCGATTACCGTCAGGCAGTTTCGGAATATGAGACTGCAGGACAACTGATCCGCAGTGAGGATGAGACGACATATTATCAGCAGTTAGGCAGCTTGATCGACCAGCTCAGAAGCAAGGGCTGGCTGTAAGCGGACAGGAGGAGAAACGTTATGACCATGGGACAACTGATGTTTGGCGGCGGCGCGGCTCTGCTGGTGATCGCCATTGTGCTGGCAATTATCTTTGCGCGGAAGCGCCCGCAGTATGAGCCGGAGGGCGTTATGCGGGAGGTGCAGCCGGACAACACCCAGCGCCTGCGCAACGCCTATCCTACCGAAGAAGTCACTGCGCAGGAGACGGAACTGCTGGACGACGCAGCCTCGGCCACTGAGATCCTTCCGGAAGAAACGGAGTACCTGCCGGAGGAGCAGAAGGACAACGGCACGTCGCTGCTGCTGAAATAACTGCCGGTGTGTGGGCGGAGAACGGAGAGATTGACATATGAAACGAATCGCAGCATTTTTATTGACCGCGCTGCTGCTCCTGTCCCTTGCCGCATGCGGCGGGAAGGGCTCGTGGCAGGAGCAGTATGACCTCGGTATGCGTTACCTGAACGAGGGCAGCTATCAGGAGGCCGTTATCGCCTTTGAAGCGGCCATTGAAATTGATCCCAAGCGCCCCGAGGCGTATCTGGGCGCCGCAGAAGCGTATGTGGGATTGGGCGACTATGTGTCCGCTGCGGAAATCTTGCAGCGGTGCTATGACGAAACAGGTGTAGAAAACGCACGGGAACAGGCCAATGACATTTGTACCCAGTGGCTGGTGACCGATGCTTATGCCTATGATACGGATCAGACCATATGGATGTATGACGTAGAGACAGACCTGAGCCAGGAACTGCCATTGGCCTTTCATATCCCGCAGGTCAATCTGGAGAGTGCCGACGCCGAGGCGGTGAACCGCGAGATTTACAGCACACTGTATCCCGACGTGCAGAAAGCGGTCTCCGTGATTGGCTCCTATGAGGTATTGGAATGCGGCAGCATTGCCTATCGTGCCGCGGTAAATGGGGATGTGCTTTCTTTGCTGGTCATCAGCAGCATGTATCCCGACGCCAGCCCGTATACCTCCTATCTGGTTTACAATTTTTCCCTGTCCAAAGGAACGCTGCTGACCGCGGAGGCGGTGGCTGCCGCCGCCGGTTATACGGCGGATGACTACGCCCTGCGTGCCCGTCAGGCGATGGGGTCATATATCCGCTCGACATTTCCAGTGGAAACGGCCCAGAGCTATGGTGATGTGTTTGTGCAGGAGCTGAATAATGACCTGGACAGAACTCTTTCGGATGAAAATGTGCAGAATGGGCAGCCTTTCCTGGATGAAAAGGGCAATTTGCGCTTGGTGGCAACACTATACTGGCCTGTGGCAAACGGCCGGTTCACGCTGCTGCTGAACCTGACGGACTTCCAGTTGGTGGAGGACTATGATCAAGCGCCGAAGACGCTGGAGCCAGAACAAATTCGCCTGACCGAGGACGAGGCCAAGAAACTGGCCTGTCAGTATTGGGACTATACTCCCGGCGACGTTGACCCGGAGACAGGCTATCAGCTGGGTGTTTTCTCCGGGGAAATGCAGCAGGAATCAGGAAGAAACTATTATGTATTCTGGATGCGCTGGCTGGTGGATGGCACCCGTTGGTCTACGATCGACACAATTATGGTGGACGCCAGCACCGGCGAATGCGTACAGTATACATACTGATACAGGATCGAGAGAGTGAAAGATAAATGAAACGGATCGCAGCATTATTATTGACCGCGCTGCTGCTTGTATCCCTTGCCGCATGCGGCGGAAAGGGAACATGGCAGGAGCAGTATGACCTCGGTATGCGTTACCTGAACGAGGGGAACTATCAGGAGGCCGTTATCGCCTTCAAGGCGGCCATCAAAATCGACCCCAAGCGCCCCGAGGCGTATCTGGGCGCCGCCGAAGCGTATGTGGGATTGGGCGACACCGCGAAAGCAATAGATATCTTGAAGCGCGGTCAGGAGCAGACCGACGACCAGACGATCCAGGAAAGACTGGAGCAGCTGCTGACATTGCAGGACAGCGGCGCCTTGAGTTCTTACGGCGTGTATTCCTATGATGAACGGGGGCGGGAGATCCGCAGGGAATTCTATAACGCAGACGGCAGTCGTATGAAAGCGTGGGAATCAGAGTACGACGCGGTAAGCGGCGAACGGGTCAAATATATTACATATTCCGCGGAAAACGAGATAGAGGGCTGGACGACCTATTACCCCGTCCGTGAATGGGGGAGCTGGGGCGCTGGCTTCTGGCTGGAATATGATTCAGATGGTCAGCCGATTCTGGAGGAAAGCGAAAACTGTACATTTTCTGATGGTGTACTGGTTCAATACGAAAAAACAGATTCTGCGGGAGGAAGATCAGTATGGGAGCTTACAGATGGCCGGATTGTGCGGGAGCGCTATTATGCGGATGACGGCGGTATAACAGAAGAAATATACAATGATAATAGGGAACTGACGAATAGTCGTTATTACAAGGATGGCGTCTTGACACTTGAAACGACCTTTGAATATGATGACGCCAATAATACCTTTCGGCGCTGGGACTGGAATAAGTATTCTCCGAATGAAAAAAACCCATATTATTGGAAATATGATGACCAGGGACGAACAGTGGAAGCCTATCTTAATGGGGCGCGAGCGGTTGCCACCTACGATGCGGACGGATACAGAACCTATACGGAACAGGAGCGTGACGGCGAACTGCGCTATACCCAGACGGAAATGCGCACGGCAATCGGAATCAGAACGACGACCATTTATCCGGACGGCAGCGTTGGCAGCTTCTGGGAGGATGATATTGCGGGTCACCGGATTGAGGATGAGCACGGGGTTACCTGCACAAGGAATGCCGATGGTCTTCCTCTGGAGGTGTATGAGGACGGCGTGTTAAAACATAGCTACAGCTATCAGGAAAAAACCTTTACGATCGTGGACCAGAGTGACGGCACATCAAAAACCTACTCTCTGGATGGAGTGCTGTTAGCAGAGAATGGTAAGCACAATAACACGCTGTACCTCTATGATTCCGATGGAAAACTGGTGCGTACACTTAGCTTCGCGAAAATGGCATCGTAAGTGAGGGAAATTGAGTGTGAAAAGAACGATAAGCTTTCTCTTGGCTGCGCTGCTGCTCCTGTCCCTTGCCGCATGCGGCGGAAAGGGAACATGGCAGGCGCAGTATGACCTCGGTATGCGTTACCTGAACGAGGGCAACTATCAGGAAGCCGTTATTGCCTTCGAGACAGCCATCAAAATCGACCCCAAGCGCCCCGAGGCGTATCTGGGCGCCGCCGAGGCGTACAGGAGCATGGGTGATACGGATTCTGCACGAAAAATATTGGAGAAAGGCTACGCGGAAACCAACGACAGTACACTCATCACATATGAAGCCCCTCAAATCGAGGAGCTGTACAGTGAGGATTTCACTTACACTTACGGCATGGGCGATATCGGCCAATATACCTGCCATGTTCCTCAGATCATGGCGGATACGCAGGGGGCCGTGGCTATCAACCACGCCATCGAAGAAACCTGTACCCCCTTCATCGAAACGGCACAGTGGACTTTGGCCGGTGGCAGCATTATTCCCAGTTACCTGTCCATCGCGTGGGAGACATATCAATACAACAATATTCTGGCGCTGGTAGTTTCCCTCGTTTGGGAGGCTGAAGAGACAAGCTACAATGTCTACCTGTACGACATTGCCAGCGGGCAGCAGCTCACCACGGCGGATCTGCTGTCGGTGCTGAACGTGGATGAGACTGCATTTCTGAACGCGGTGCGTCAGGCCGCAGCAGCGTGTTTTGATAATCTGGCCGACGATATGCTGCCAACTTTCTACGATTACTCATATCTAGAAGAATTAGCAGAGCGGCGGGAATGGACGTTGTCCGACGAGAACATCAACATGGGTGTGTCCGCATATGCCGACGCCTCTGGAAAGCTTTATGTATCACTGCCTATCGGCTCCATCAACGGCGCGGATTCCTATGATTATATACTGACTCTGGATGGCATCAGTTGACAAGCATAGCTTCTGCTGCCTTGCAAATTAAAAGGAGAGCAATATGAAACGAATCACAGCATTATTACTGACCGCAATCCTGCTCCTGTCCCTTGCTGCATGCAGCGGAAAGGGCACATGGCAGGAGCAGTATGACCTCGGTATGCGTTACCTGAACGAGGGCAACTATCAGGAGGCCATTATCGCCTTTACCGCCGCCATTGAGATCGACGAAAAACGCCCCGAAGGCTATGAGGGCCGCGGCCGCGCCTATGTACTGTCCGGCGAAACAGACGAAAATCTGAACGCGGCAAAGTCGGACTTTGAAAAGGCGCTGGAGCTGGATCCCTCCTATGTGGACGCATGGCTGGATCTGGCCGACATCTATATCCGTCTGGGCGATTTTGACAAGGCTTATGAAATTCTGCGCGAGGCTTTGGAAAAGACCGGGAACGATCCTTCCGTGGCGGACAAGATTGCTGAAATGGAGCGCGGCACGATCGTAGACTCCTCGGATCATGTTCGCCGCAATAGCAGCTACAATACAAACGGACAGCTTGAAAGTTATACGCTGTACGAATACGACGAACAGGGCCGCCGCTGTGGCTGGGAGAACTGGAGTTATATCGATTACCGGGAATCCGGCGAGGAGGTCGTTCTGGACGAACCCTATCTGGCGAATTATGCGCGGGTCACCTTCAACAGTCAGGATCTGCCCGAACGGACCCAGTTCTATGAGGCAGACGGTACGCCCGCGGAGTACGACACTTTTGTTTACAACGATCTGGGCCTGAAGGTAGAACAGCACCGCTATAAAGCCGATGGGACGAAAGATTGCTACTTCCTGTTTTATTATAATGACAACAATCAGGAGGTCAGATATGAGGGGTACTACGCCGACGGAACCATGTATTCCTATTGGATCAGCGAGTACGACAGCGACGGAAATTTCGTAAAAGAAACGCACTACGATGCGGACGGAACAATTCAGGGTTATGCATCGAATGAGTAATGATCGAACTGTGTGGGGAAGCACGGTGGGTTTATCCTGCCATTAAAATTGACACGTTGTGGAATGAGGAGAGTAATACATGAAAAGATTTACCGCTTTATTGCTGGCTGTCCTGCTGCTCCTGTCCCTCGCCGCATGCGGCGGAAAGGGCTCGTGGCAGGAGCAGTACGATCTCGGTATGCGATACTTGAACGAGGGGAACTATCAGGAAGCCGTCATCGCCTTCGAGGCGGCCATCAAGATTGACCCCAAGCGCCCCGAGGCGTATCTGGGCGCCGCCGAGGCGTATATGGGATTGGGAGACACCGATTCCGCGCGGAAGATTCTGGAGAAGGGCTACGCGGCGACCAACGACGACACACTCAAGCCATTATCTTATGAAGCGCCTCAGATCGAGGAGCTGTACAGCGAGGATTTTGACTATACTGACAGCATGGGCAACAGCGGCCACTACACCTACCGTGTACCGCAGATCGCGGCGGATACGCAAGGCGCGGCGGATATCAACCGCGCCATTGAAGAGACATATGGCCCCATTGTCAGGGAGGTTCTGGAATCTGTATCCGGTGGCTTCAGCGTGATATGGACATCCATCAGATGGGAAACATATCAATACGACAATATCCTGTCGCTGGTGGTCTCCCGTATGGGGACTATGGACTTGAATTTCTATAATGTCTACCTGTACGACATTGCTAGCGGGCAGCAGCTCACCACGGCGGATCTGCTGTCGGCGCTGAACGTGGATGATACCGCATTCCTGAACGCGCTGCGTCAGGCCGCGGCAGAACGCTTTGACGGGCAGTACAACAATCTTCCGGCGAATGCCGAGGAATTTCTGGCAGAGCGCCGGGAATGGACGCTGTCCGATGAGAACATCAAGATGGACGTGCCCGCATATGCCGACGCCTCCGGAACGCTTTATGTGGTGCTGCCCATCGGCTCCATCGCCGGTGCAAGCGAATATGAGCAGATACTGACGCTGGACGCTATCCGCTGACAGGTGCGGTTTCACCCCTGCTTCCGGCAGCATCAAGCAAGGAAAAAAGCAGCCCCTTAGGCTGCTTTTTTCCTTGCGGTGATCGTTTCCCATCATCCGCAGGCGTCAGCTCTCTCACAGCCTTTTATCTATTATCGCCGCCCGGCGGTTTTCCCGGTGTTGACAAATGCGAAAATCGTTTTATAATGGTTGTATGTACAACGATGCAGGTACAACTATCTGAAAGCGCGGAGGCGGCTATGGATATTACGGAACGAAAAATCACAAAAATCGCGCGGGAGGCAGAAAAGCTGGTACTGCGGACGCTGCGGGAAAAGGACGTGGGCACAGCGGAGATTGACCTGATCCACGCGCTGCGCCACAACCCCGGCTGCACACAGGCGGCACTGGCGGAGCTTCTCCACGCCGACAAGGCCGCCATTGCCCGGCGGACGAAAAATCTGGAAACCAAGGGATATCTCATCCGCAGGGACGCTCCCAACGACCGGCGCAGCCAGCTGCTGTATCCCACGGAAAAGGCGGAGAGCCTGAAAGCCTCCAAGGCGGAGATCGAAGCCTCCTTTTACGAGTATCTGCTCGACGCGCTGACCCCGGAAGAGGCCGCCGCCTTCGCGGCGGCGCTGGACAAGCTGTACGCAGCGTCCAAGGCAGAAAGCCGCGCAGGCTTCCCGCACTTCCAAAAGCCATCAGGAGGTAAAACGGACAATGAAGCATGACAGGACGTTCCGCCCCGACAGGATCGGCTCCTATTTCCGCGCGGAATGGCTTCCGCTGGCTCTCGTGACGGTTTCCGGCCTGATCTATAACGTGGGGCTGCTGGCCGCGCCGTGGTTTGAGGGACGGCTGGCCCAGTGCCTTGCCGATATTCTCGGCGGCAGCGAGACGGCTGCCAAGATGGCAATGCTGGTGCTGGCCTACATCGCCGTGACGCTGCTGGTGCAGGCCGCACGGTTCATCAAGCGGTTCTATGTCCGCCGCTTTGCCAACAACATCAACCGCCGGATGAAGGGCATCCTGTACGCCAATTTGGTGCGGCAGAGCCGGGCCTCTCTGGAACAGGAGGGCGCGGGCGAGCTGATGACCAAGGCCATCTCCGACGTGGACGACTGCGTGGAGGGCATGCGGAAATTCACCACCGAGGTCTTCGATACCGGCGTGGCGCTGGCCGGTTACGCCGTGATGCTGCTGGTGTATGACTGGCGGCTGGCGCTGCTGAGTCTGCTGTTCACGCCGGCGTCTTACTTCTGCGCGGCGTGGATGAAAAAGCCGGTGCAGTGGGCAGGCACCGCCTATAAAAAGGCAGCGGGCACCCTCAGCGCGGCCACGCTGGATCGCGCCCAGAATGCCGTGACCTACCGCATCTACGGCTGCGAGAGCGCCCGTGAGGCGCGATATGAGGAAGCGCTGCGCACCTATGAGAAAACCGCCGTGCGCAGCAATGTATGGCAGTCTGCCCTGCCGCCGCTGTATCTGGCCGTATCGGGCGCAGGCACGCTGTTCATCCTGTGGTTCGGCGCGAAAAACGTACTGGGGACAGGCTGGAGCACCTGGGACATCGCGGCATTCACCACCTTCCTCTCCTGCTTTACCAAGCTGACGGTGAAATCCTCCAAGGTGGCCAAGCTGTTCAACTCCGTGCAGAAGGCGGAGGTCTCGTGGAAGCGCATCAAGCCGCTGATGAAAACGCCGGAAGCACTGGCGCCGCTCGCGATCCCCGCCCCTGCCGATGTCACGCTGGAAAACCTGTCCTTTGCCTATGGGGATGAGCCGGTGTTCTTCGGATTGACGCTGACGGCCCGCCCCGGCGATATCATCGGCGTCACCGGGCCGGTGGCCTGCGGCAAATCCACCTTCGGGCGGGTATTCCTGTGCGAAGCGCCCTATGGCGGGTCGGCAAAATTCGGGCAGAAGGAGTTCTCTGCCCTTACGCCCCGGCAGATCGCGGCCACCGTGGGCTATCTGGGCCACGACCCGGAGCTGAGCGCCGACACCATCCGCAGCAATGTCCTATGCGGCGATGAACAGGATGCCATGCCGTATCTGGCCGCTGTGGCGCTGCAGGAAGAAGTGCTGGCCATGGAAAACGGGGCCGATACGGTGATCGGCAGCAGCGGCACCCGCCTGTCCGGCGGGCAGGCACAGCGGCTGGCACTGGCCCGTACCCTGGCCCATCCCCGGCCGGTTCTGGTGTTGGATGACCCCTTCTCCGCCCTGGATCGCGGCACCGAGGACACGGTGTTTGCAAATTTGCAGACTTATGCCAAGGATAAGGTCGTCTTCCTGATCTCCCACCGGCTGTACCACTTCCCCCAGATGCGGCAGGTGATCTTCATGGAGGACGGCAGAACTGCCGTCGGCACCCACGAGGAATTGATGGCGTCCGAGCCGGTGTATCGCCAGCTGTATGAAAGCCAAACGGGAGGTGAACAGGCATGAAGAACAGACAGCGATCCGGCGTTTTTGCCGCCATCGGAATGGCGGCAAGGTCGCACCATCTGCTGACCGCAGGGACGCTTCTGTGTGTGGCGGCATCTGTGGCGGCGTCGCTGCTGCCGCCGCTGCTGCTGGGACGCGTCATCGACCGGCTGACGGGCGGTCTCCCGCTGAGCCTTCTCGCCGTGCTGCTGTACTTCGGCAGTCTCGCACTGGAGGGCGTGTTTTCCTCGGCACAGGAGAGCCTGCTGGTGCTGTTCGGGCAGAAAATGACCCACGCGCTGCGCTCGGAGATGTCCCAGAAGCTGACACGGCTGCCTGCCGGCACGCTGGCAGGCCAGAACCCCGGCGAGGTGGCCGCCCGCTTCTCCGGCGATGTGGACACCGTGGAGGCGCTGTTCACTTCCGGCATCATCAGCATGGTGGCGGATGCCTGCCGCATCGTCTCCATCATGGCGGTGATTGCCGTGAAGAACACCGGTTTGGCGCTGATCCTGCTGCTGGTGCTGCCGCTGTTCGCCCTGTTCACCCGCCATGTGCAGAAGCGGATGCTGTCGGCGCAGCTGGACAACCGCCGCGCCGTTGCCGTCGTATCAGGCCAGGTTCCGGAAACACTGCACAACATCCGCACCATCCGGGCGCTGGGACTGGAGCACTATATGGAGCGCCGCTATGACCGGCGCATCGGCGACAGCTATGCGGCCATGGAGCGTACCAACTTTTATGACGCGGTCTATTCGCCGGTGGTATTGCTGCTGAACGCTGTGGTGGTGGGCATCGTCATGCTGTTCTCCGCCTCCGGTAAAGCGGAGATACTGACCCTGTTCGGCATGTCGGTAGGCACCTCGGTGACGGTGATCAACTACATCTCCCGCATCTTCGCACCGATCGAAAGCCTCGGCATGGAGATACAGGCCATCCAGTCGGCTATGGCGGGCGTCAAGCGGATCGACGCATTTCTCGACCAGCCGGAGCGCACCATTCCGCAGGCAAATCAAAAAACCCCGCGGGGCGATGTGGTGCTCTCCCATGCGACCTTCGGCTATGGCGAAAGATGCGTGCTGAAGGATCTATCCATGACCGTAAAGCAGGGCGAGCAGGTCACGCTGGTAGGCCGGACCGGTGCCGGAAAAAGCACGGTGTTCAAGCTGCTGCTGGGGCTCTATCAGCCCCAGGCCGGTACCGTCACCATCGGCGGCGTGGATGCTTCAGCCATCACAGACCGGGAGCGGCGCGCCTGTATCAGCTGCGTGGAGCAGCATTCGCCCGCGTGCCGGGAACAGTTCTGGATCAGATCACCCTCAACGATCCGCAGATCACCCGTGAAATGGCGCAGAACGCGGCAAAGCTGGCGGGGATCGACGACGCCATTCAGGCGCTGCCGGAAGGATACGACACGATGTGCACGGACGGCATGTTCTCGCAGGGTGAGTGGCAGTTGCTGTCCATTGCCCGTGCCGCGGCAGCAGATCCCGCCATACTGCTGCTGGACGAGATCACCGCCAATCTGGACGCGGAGACCGAGGCGCGGGTGCTGGAAGCCCTGCGCCACGCCTCTCAGGGGCGCACCGTTCTCTCTGTTTCCCACCGCGTATACGAAAGCCTGGGCGGCCGGACGATAGAGATCAGGCCACAGACGGTATAAGCCATTTCCCCCGTTTTCAGAGCACGAAGCATATGGTATGCAAAGGCCAAAAAGATCGCCCCATACTGACGTATGGGGCGATCTTTTTGTAACCCGGATGCCACGCTGTGAAAAGCCGGTCAATGCGGGGCATTCAGAAGGGCGCGGCGGGCATTTTTTCTTCTGCCGCGTTGTCCTGTCATTATCCGTGCCGCCGCTGCCGGAGCGCTTCGCGGTCCTTCTTCGCGGAGCTGTTCAGCAGCGCACCGGCAAGCACGCCAAGGCTCATGCCGATGGCCAGACCCAACAGCAGCTGATCCAGAAGATGGCCGATGGCCATGCCGATGCTCATGCCGAACAGCATATAGATGGGCTTCCAGTTGGTCAGCGGACGCTCCAGCACGAAGCGCGGGCCCTCCTCGCCCATTGTCCCGTCCGGCACAAAGCCGCACTTTTCCAGGATGCGCTGGGAGGCCTTGTTATCCGGTGCGGTCTCGGCTTCTACAAACACCACGTCCTTCTGGCTGAACGCCCATTTGGTCATGGCCTGCACCGCCTCGGTGGTATAGCCGCGGCCCTCATGATCCGGCTGAACGCCGTAGCCGATCTCCACCGCGTGGTTCTTCGCCGGGCCCTTGAAGCCGACATCACCGATGGATTCGTCGTTCCGCACCATTTCCCACGGCGCGTACCAGATCCGGTTCTCCGGATCGCGCTTGCAGCCGTCCAGCATTTCGCCGTAGGCGGCGCGAAGCTCATCATCGACACGCTCTATCAGCGCCTTGATGGCGCCGTCGGACATGGGCCGCAGCGTCAGTCTCTCTGTTTTGATCTCAGTTTTCATGATATATCTCTTCCTTCATTTCTCTCGGCGCGGGCGCTTATGCACCGGCCCGCGCGCTTATGATCCAATCATCCAAAAAACGCATCTGCTCCGCCGTATGGAACCAATGCTCGCCGCCCGGCATCACCGTCAGCGCCGCGCCGGTACGCCGGGCAAAGTCCGTTATGGTGTCCCGCGCGGTCAGATTGTCCCGCTCGCCATACAGGATACAGGTGGGAACGCGCCATGAAACGGGGTGCTCCCGCACATAAAGGAGATATTCCCACGACAGCGTTTCACCGAAGGCCGTGGGGATCTCCCGCTTTTCCGCAAGCTCCCGCTCGGTCACATTCGCCCACCGCATCATATTGCCGATCAGCGTTTCCATGTCCACCACCGGAGAGATGAAATACGCCCTGTCCACCAGCGTCTCGTCCAGCGCGGACAGGGCAAAAAACGCGCCGATGCTGTTGGCGATCAGCGTAAGGGAGCCGCAGCGCTGCCGCTGCCGGGCGAAAAACGCCGGGAATTCCTCCGCGGCCTCCCAGGGCGTCCGGGCGCGGTAATCGAAGCCAATGACTTCACTGTCCGGGAACAGGGCCTGATAATGCCCGGCTTCCTCCGCCGAGCCGCCCTTACCGTGGACGTATACGACCAGATCCTTCATCTGTTTTCCCCTTTCCGGAACGATTTGCAGCGACACCGTGATATGTGCCGCGCCGAAAATGATTATGAGGAGCACCGCCGGATAATTGTGCAGCCAGACGGCGGCGCACAGGTAATACAGCACCGGAAATACCGCCAGCGGCAGAGGGACAAAAAGAAACGCCCGGCACAGCAGCTCCGTTTTCCGCCCGCCCGCAA
Organism: uncultured Oscillospiraceae bacterium; assembly: GCA_934565655.1. Classification (GTDB taxonomy): domain Bacteria; phylum Bacillota; class Clostridia; order Oscillospirales; family Oscillospiraceae; genus Vescimonas. The sequence goes on along the minus strand of CAKTIE010000001.1, from coordinate 268,912 downwards.
AATAGCGGAGCCAGACGGCGTAGTACAGCACCAGAAAACCGGCGGCCAGATACAGCCATACGCTGGCCAGCGGCCGGCGGCTCACCAGCAGCACCACCGCCAGCAGATACGCCATGCGGCTGACCTGCTCCACCGCCTCCACCCAGCGGGTGACCGCCGCCTGCTCCGTCTTTTCCGCAGGCGGAAAGAGGACATAGGCAATATTGATCAGCATGGGCAGAGCGAAGATCACCAGCCCGGCCCAGGAGAAGGACACCGTCAGGCTCACAGCACAACACCCGCTTTCACCGCAAACGGCGGCAGCTTCGGGGGCTTTCCGTAAAGCGCGGTCAGCGCGCGGAACTCCCGCCGGAAGGCCTCACGAAGCTCTGTCTCCGTCAGGCGCAGATGGTCGGTATTGGCCAGAATGGCCAGTCCATAGGAGAAGTAGATCATGTCCTGATGGAAGCGGCGGGCCACATCTTCACTGTAACCGAATTCCTCCACGATCACGTCGATGACCTCCGGCAGCAGCACATCGTTCTGATACGGCCCCAGCTGCTCCCCCTCCAGATAGAGCCAGCGGAAAAGCTGCTTTTCCTCCGCCGCGAATCTGACAAAGCCCATGCCATAGCTGCTGTAACGGCTGTCGTTCCCCTCGTGGGCCCGCAGCGAGTCCCGCACCCGCCGGGTATGCATCTCGATGGCACGCTCCGTCAGCGCAGCCTTCAGCTCCTCCATGCTCTGAAAGGAGAGATAGATCGGCTGGGTGGAGCAGCCCAGCCTCCGGGCAACGCTACGGGCATTGATGGCGGAAAAGCCGCCGTCACGCAGCACCTCGATGGCGGCGTCAATGATCTTGTCTTTAGAAACCTTTTTTGCAGCAGGCATCGCATTCACCTCAACAATAACATATTGTTATTCATAACGATGCGTTATTATATTCCGTGAAGGGCGGTTTGTCAAGGGGTTTCTTTGGGTGGCAGGCAAAAAGCTGCGGGACTTGCCGTCCCACAGCTTTTTCGTTTGCTTATCGCCGTCCGGCGGCCTGCATGATGGCCTCCACGGCCTCCACCGGCTGACTGCCCCAGGTGATCTCAGTACTCTCGCACCCGGCGCTGTCCAGCAGCTCACGGGCCTGATCGGTCAGCAGCTTCTGATAGGCGTCGTCCACCAGCTCCAGCTTTTGCAGGAACTCCGTCAGGTTGTCGGTTTTGGAGGACAGCCATGTGGTGGCGGCGTCATCGATCTCCTTGGCGCTGAGACCGGTGTTCACGCCCCATTCGATCAGCTTGGCCGCCGCCTGCACCGCCGACAGGGAGGAGCCGGAGGTCCCCACCTTCACATCCGCGTCGATCTCATCCAGAATGGACAGCGTCAGCACCGGCGGCACATCGGCCGGGGCGTCGGCTGCGTCGGAGGTGGAGCAGGTCACGCCGTCCGTGCCGATGGTCACATACAGCTTTTCCTGCGTCGCGTCATAAAGGAAGGTTTCCTCGCCCAGCAGCGTGTCATCCGCATCCAGCGCGCCCACGGTAAAGAGGACGGAACAGTTATCCTTCCGGGAAAGCTCCACGATGTCCTCGCCGGTGAAGATCCATTCCCCGGCCTTCAAGGGCGAGCCGTCGGCGTTTTCGCACACCTTCGAGAAGCTGCCGCCGTGGATGTAGATGGCGCTGGCGTCATCCCGCTCCAGCTTGACGTAAACGCCGTATTCCCCGGTCTCCGCCGGAGTGTCCGGGGTCGAAGGTGTGTTGTCTTTTACTTCTGTCAGACGGGTGCAGCCCGTCATAAGGGCGGCCAGCAGCAGTATCGCCGCGGCCAGCAGCGTGATCTTTTTCATCTGTTTCATGATTTCTCCTTTCGTCTGTTTCGTTTTACTTCGTCTCCCGGAGCTGCTTCAGATTTTCCAGCACCGACGGCGTGTTTTCCGCGATGCGCCCCAGCGTCGGGCAGCCATCCATCTGCCCGCAGTCGGCGCAGGTATCCAGCCCCTTCTCCCGGACGCAGTTGTGTACGGGGCAGAGCTTGTCGCAGAAGGGGGTTTTCGCGCCCTCCATGCGACAGCCGGTGCAGTTTATCATGTCCGGTGTGATGGTCACGCCGTTGAGCTTCGTCCACAGCGCGGCGGTCTTCTCCCGCAGGGCGTTGTCGTTTGTGACGGTTGCGATCCTGGCGTCGCACGTTTCGCAGTCCAGGCCGCAGCAGCCGATCAGTTGATTTGTGTCTTTCATCGCTGTCTCCATAAGCCGGAATCCATGTAGCTCCTTTGTGTAATAGTGCCGCTTACCGGTGTAGGGATAATCTTCGAGGGTAAAAACCTCCCGGCATCCGTGCTTTTTGTAAAATGCGGGCGCTTGAAAGGAAAAGGTATCCACAAAGGCATATTTGCAGCCGCGCTGTCCGGCTTCTGCCTCCGCAGCCTCCAGCAGCTTGCTTCCGATCCCCTGACCCCGGAGCCGTTCGCTGACGAAAAGGTATTGGATGCAGAGCCAGTTGCCAAAGGTCTCGCCGGTCAGTCCGGCCAGCTTCCGGCCCGACCCGTCCTCAAGAAATACACCGATGGGTACACTTTGGGACGCCTCGCGGTGGCTGCGATTGTATTCCCGCAGCATCTCATGGATCTCCTGGATATCGCGTTCGTTTCCGTCGTTCGTGATTCTGATATTCATACGCTTATTCACCAACCTTGCATAGATTTTTCGACAGCGTTCTTGTGAGGAGCAGGGTATAGGCCACCGTAATGACGATCAGAACGGCGAGGTGGAGCAGGCGCACTTCCACAGTAAGGCCCGCGTCGTTGGCAAAGGTGCCCAGCGTGTTGATGGCGGCGTGGACGAGGATGCCGGGAAGCAGGCTGCCGCCGCGATAGAAGATCGTCACCAGCAGGAAGCCCATCGCGATGGCAAAGACGATCTGGCACAGGCTGCTCACCAGATCCATCCCGCTGCCGTTGAACAGGTTGATGATATGCCCGATGCCGAAGGTGACGCTGGAAATAATGATGGCGGACTTGATGTTGTCCTTTGCGATGGCTTTAAACAGGAATCCCCGGAAGATCACTTCCTCCAGGAAGCCGACGCACAGCATACACACAACCCGGCAGGCCGTTTCCGCCAGTGAATAATTGAGGGCGAAACCGTTCCACAGATTCCCCGACGCCAGAACAAGCAGCGGCACATAGTAGAGGAACCGCCAGGCGGGAACGGACGAGCTGCAAAGGCCATACCGCTTGCGCAGACCGTTCTTCCGGATAAAGGCGAAAAGAACGATGGCCTGCAAAACGCAGAAAGCGGCGCTTGCCGCGTATGCGATTCCGATCATTTCATTTAACGGATTCGCCAGCGATTGCAGGACGCAGTAGACCACGATGCATACGATTGCAAAGGTCAGCTCATTTTTCTCATACAGCTTTTTCACATCATTTCCTCCTGTACAGCCACGGCGCTTACGCTCCCGTGACCTGGGAAAGCGTCATGACCCAGCAGCCCTTGCTTTCATAATAAGCAAGCAGCTCCGGCAGCTGCTTTTTGTCGTAGCTTGTGATGCAGTCCGACAGCACATGGACGGTATAACCGGCTTTCCGCATATTATAGCTGGTGGACTTGACGCAGGCCGCGGCGTCCGCCCCGGCAAGATAGAAATCGGTGATGCTGTGCTCCTGAATGAAGGCCGCAAACGCCTCGCTGGTCAGAGCGCTGCTCTTCGTCTTCGTGAAGATATGGCCGGATACCACGTTCAGCTCCGGCACCAGCTCCGCGCCGCGGGTGCCGGGCTTGAAGGTCCTCGTCCCCGCGGACAGGCTGTTGTGCTGAATGTAAATGACCCACAGCTCCTTCTGCGCGGCCCAGTCGATGGCCCTGTTGACGTTTTCTATGATCTCCTTGTAGTTTTTCGTGATGTCATTCTGAAGGTCGATGACCACCAGCGCGCTGTTTTTCATGCTTTTTTCCTCCATTCTCTCCTTTTTGTCTCGGTCTCTCCAAATAGTAAACGCAGTACAGGCCATTTTTGTGGCATGCACTGCGTCTAAGCGTCTGGCATTTTGATTTCTTCTGTTTTACCGTCCTTGAAACGGATCACGCAGGTGTATTTGCACTTGGGGCAGAAGAGGGGAAAATCCTCCAGCACCGTGTGTGGCCGTATCTGCGTTCTGGTCTTGCCGCCGCATTTGGGACAGCGCAGCCAATCCAGCTTCGATGCCATGCTCTCAGTCATGGGACGTCACCCCGGCTTCCCGTCCTACCAGGGCGCGAAAGGCCGCGTCCCGGTCAAAGGTTCCCGCGGCAAAGCCGGGGATCTCCCGGATGGACTTATAGATGCTGAGACTGAAGCCCGTTAGGATCCGGCCGATCTCCTGATCGGAGTAGTCGCAGTCGCCGGTGACGATCAGCGTGGACAGGCTGTGCACCACGAACCACAGGTCGCGGAAATAGAGGTCGGCCTCCTCGGCGGTGATGTGATAGATGTCCATCAGCGTCGGGCGCACCAGCTGCTGCAAATGCCGCATGGCGCCTATGGCGCTGTACTCCCGTTCCCGCGACAGGAACAGCAGCCGGTAAAGCTCCGGCTCCTCCCTGGCAAACCGGATATACTGCTGCCCCACCCCAAGGAAGGGGATCTTCTCCCGCAGGCCCTCCTTCGCGTAGCCGTCATACACGGCCACGGCGGCAGCATAGACCTCCCGCCGGACGTCGTCCATGGAGCCGAAGCCGGTAAAGATGGGCCGCGTGGAGGTGCCCAGCTCGTCGGCAATGGTCTTTGCCGTCAGGGCTTCGATCCCCCTGGCCCGCACCACACGCAGCGCCGCCGCCACCATCTCTTCTCTTGTAAACTTATTCTTCGGAGCCATCGCCCGCACCTCTTTTCAAAGCGCACCGTGTGATGCACATCGCGCGATGCGTATCGATCATTATAGTCAGCGCCGCATCGTTTGTCAATAGGGAAATAAAATTCCCCTTGACAAGCGATATTCCCTCCGCTATTATGTAGTCAATCTACATATGTAGCAACTCTACATAACAAGGAGGGCCACCATGGAATTTGACAGGACGCTGACCTCCGGCAGCACAAAGCTTCTGCTGATGAAGCTGCTGGAGCAGCAGGACATGTACGGCTATCAGATGATCGAGGAGCTGCGCCGCCGGTCGGATCACACCTTCGACCTGAAGTCCGGCACGCTGTATCCCCTGCTGCACGCGCTGGAGCAAGAGGGCTGGGTGACGGCCCGGGAGGAACCGGCGGCAGGCGGCCGCACCCGGCGGTACTATCATCTGACCGGCTCCGGCCGGGAGGCGCTGGGCAAAAAAGAGGCGGAATGGCGCAGCTACGCCGCCGCCGTGACGAAGGTGCTGGAGGGAGGTGCTCACTGTGTCGGAGCGGTTTGACGGCTATCTTGCGCAGGTGGATGAGCAGATCCGCTGGGCACGGGTGCGGCCCGCCCTGCGGCGGGAGCTGATGGGCCATCTGGAGGAGCAGCGGGACGCCTGTCTGGCAGAGGGCATGGACGAGACCTCCGCGGAGATCGAGGCGGTGCGGCAGATGGGCGACCCGGTGCTGGTGGGGCAACAGCTGGACGCGGTACACCGACCCCGTCCCCAATACGCGCCGCTGGCGCTGGCAGCGGTGCTGGCAGTATGCGGCATGCTGATCCGCATCAATGTGAACCACACCTCCACCATCCGTTCGCTGGCGGGCATGGGGGTCGGCCTTGTGCTGATGGCGGCGCTCTACGTCTTCGACTACCGGAAGCTGATCCGGTATGCGTGGTGGCTTTACGGCGGCGTGGTGCTGGCCAGTCTGGCGCTGGAGGTGTTCTGCGCGCTGACCGGCCAAAGCGGCGTCGCCGTGGGCGGATGGCGGTACAGCGTGTACCTGACGCTGCTCTTTCCCATGGCAGGGGCGCTGGCGGCCTGCGCCCTGCGGGGCAGGCGCTGGGGGTTCTGGCTGGCCGTTCTGGCCTACGCGCCCCTGTGCATTTTTGCTGACCTATCGCCCACGGTAATCGGTCTGCTGCTGACGGTGATCTGCGGCTGTGTCACGCTGCTGTACGGCATCCGGCAGGACTGGTGGCCGGTACATAAAACCGCCGCGCGGCTGCTGGTGCTCTCCGGCGGCGGCGTAACGCTGGGGCTGTTTCTGGCCGCATCGCTGCGCAAGATGGTGGCTTGTACCGTCGCGCCTACCGCTGGCGGCTATGCCCTGTATGCCCTGCGGGCCGCGCTGGACAAGGCGGTGCTGTGGGGCAACGGCTGCCCCGATATCGGCCAGCGTGATCCGATCTATCTGGTGGTCAGCGATGCCAGCAGTTTCCCGCTGACGAAGGTGATCTGCACGCTGGGCTGGATCCCCTTCCTGCTGCTGTGCGGCGTGTTCTGCGCGCTGCTGGTGCTGGTGGGACTTCGGTGCGTGAAGCGCTGCCATAGCACAGGCGGCGTACTGGCCGTGGCAGCGGGGCTGACCATCGGCGGGCATTTCCTGCTGAGCTTGATCTCCAGCTGCGGCCTGCCGCTGTGGAGCACGCACTTCCCCTTCGTGGAGGGCAGTCTGTTCACGGTCATTGAGCTGGCGCTGCTGGGCGTGGCGCTGTCGGTGTTCCGGCAGGCGGGCTGCCCGGAGGATGCGCAGCAGACCCAGGCAAGGGTGTAGGATAACGAAAAAAACAGACGTGACTGCTTTGCAGCAATCAAAGCCTCCCTTGTGTAAAGGCACCCCAGTGCGCACACTGGGGCGTGCACAGCTGAGGTGGCAGCGCGAAGCGCTGACGGAGGGATTGTTAAAAACAGTTTTCAATCAAACAACCCCTCAGTCAGCCTTACGGCTGACAGCTCCCCTTGCACAGGGGAGCCTTTGAATATGCCTCATATGGTAATTTCTCGACAAACTAAACAGACGCGGCCGCTTCGCAGTCGCGTCTGTTTTTTATGTATTTACCGGTACACCTTCGGCTCTTCCTGCGCGATCACATCAATGATCTGATTCTGCGTGCTGATCCGATAGTGCTTCCACGGCGCGTCACAAAGGCTCAGCAGTCCTGCGTCCATGGTGACTGTCAGGTAGTCCAGCAGCTTCGATTTCTCGAATACCGCCAGATACTTCCCCGCCCCGATCTCCTGTGGGTCATAGGAGCAGAAGGACTCGTTCCGCACCTGATAGAGGATATAGTCCTCAAACACGATCTCCATGGTCTCCGCCGTGTCAGGCAGAAACGGCGTACAGTGGGCCAGTACCGCGTCCACCGCGTCATTGCCGGTGGGGTGCACCACTTTCGGAGCAGTCACCGCGCCACAAATGGTGATATGCAGCTGGTTCTCCTCCGCCTCTCGCAGCTCACGAAGAAACGGATCTCTCCGGCCGCTGTCCAGTATCCGGCCTGCCGCCGCAAAGGACAATATAGCCTTACTCATCCCTGCCGCAGAAGGCGATGATAAACGCGCCCATGGAGCAGATGGCAAACACGATGGCAAGTCCGGTGGTGCCTGCCAGCAGCCTGTCGCCAATGATCAATCCGACCCACGAGGCTGCCAGCGTCACGAGGATCGCCCCAATAATCCGCCAAATCTTCATAGAAGTTCTCCCTTTCTCATTCCACTTCCGTGCCGGGCATCTGTACAGCGGTGCCGCCGTCCAGGCCGAAATCGTCGGCCACGGTGGAGGTATCCCGCTTCAGCATGTTCTCCATGACGCGGATATCGCTGTCGATGTCCAGGGCGGCGTCCCGGTACAGCTCATCCAGCTGATGCTCGAACCCGGCGATGATGTTGTCCATGGTCTCCTGGATGCGGGCCTTGGCCTGATCCAGATTCTGGCCGCTGACGCCCGCCTCCTCAAAGTCGGCGTAGCTGTCCAGCAGCTTCTGCGTGGTGGGCAGGTAATAGTTCAGGAAGGTGCTGGCCTTGGCCTTCTTGGCGGGCTCCTCCTGAATGACCTTGAAGATCTGGCGGGTGATGGCCTCCAGCCGGTCGATCTTGGCGCTGAGCACCGGATCGTCAATGCGGTCGTTGGCCCGGCGGATGGCCTCCAGCGTCCCCTCGTCGCCCTGGGCCTCCGGCACGGCGGCGGGCTGGGCCGGCTGCTGGGCACTGGCGGCGCGGCGCTCGGCAAAGTAGGCGTTGGCCGCGTCCTGCGAGCGGAACAGCATGTCGTTCCCCCGGTCCAGATAGGCGTCAGGGCCCCACATGCCTTTTTCTACCATGACCTCCAGATCCCGCTCGGCCTTGCTCTCTCCCACGTCGGCGGCCTTCATCAGATGGGCCAGGGGGATGGCGTCCCGCTGACCGGCGCAGGCCAGATACTTGGCGTAGCGGCGCATCTTGCGGCTCATGATGCCGCCGCCGGCCAGCAGGGCGAGGCCGCCCGCCAGCAGGCCCGTGGGATAGAACAGCTCCCGCAGGAAATGCCACCACGCATGGTAGTTGACGGCATAGCTCAGGTCATTGTAAACCACGCTCATCATGGCCACGATGCCCAGCACCGCCAGCGCGATGCCGATGAACTTCATCACCCTGGCCCCTCCCGCGGAGGGCTGAGGCGTCTGGGTGACCTTCTTGACCGCGCCGGTCTTTTGCTGCGGGGCCTTCTGGGCCGTTGCCTGCTTCTGCTCCTCCGCCTTCGCCCGGATGTGGGCCGCCGTGGTGGAGGCCGCATTTTTCAGCTTCTGCGGGTTATCCGTCAGCTTTTTGATCAGCAGGATCAGACCCACCGGCCACGCCACCAGGAACATGATGCCGATCAGCAGCCACGCGCCGAAATCATTGTCGTTTTTGCCGCCGCTGCGGTTGGGCTGCCGCTGCGGCTTGTAGTCCTCATGATAGTCCATTATTTCTCCCCCCTGGGTTTCAGCTTCCGCTTGTTGCCCTTCTCGTCCACGATCCATGTGTTTTCCAGATGGCTGCGCAGGCTGCCCAGAATGGCTTCCTTATACTCCAGCCGCAGGGCCTCCCGCTCGGCCTCCTCCTCGACGGTCAGGCCGTCGGCCTTGGCCTTGCGGGCCAGCTCGTTGATGCGGTCGATCTTCTCCTGTTTCATCGCAATTCCCCCAAATTCTGTGTATGATACAGTCGGGCGTAAGCGCCCTGCTTTTCCAACAATTCCTCATGGCTGCCCTGCTCGGCGATGCGGCCCTCCTGCACCACCAGAATACGGTGGGCGCTGCGGATGGTGCTGAGCCGGTGGGCAATGATCAGCGTGGTGCGGCCCTTGGCCAGCATGTCAAAGGCATGCTGGATCTTTGCCTCAGTGACGCTGTCCAGCGCCGAGGTGGCCTCGTCCAGGATCAGGATGGGCGGATCCTTCAAAAACACGCGGGCAATGGCCACCCGCTGCTTCTGGCCGCCGGACAGCAGCGTGCCCCGCTCGCCCACATAGGTGTCGAACCCCTGGGGCATGGCCATGATGTCGTCATAGATCTCGGCGCGGCGGGCGGCGGCCTCCACCTCCCCGTCGGTGGCGTCGGGACGGCCATAGCGGATGTTTTCCCGCACGGTGTCGGCAAACAGGAACACATCCTGCTGCACCACGCCCACGGCCCGGCGCAGATCGTCCAGCCGGATATGGCGCACGTCCACGCCGTCGATGTCAATCTCGCCCTGGGTCACGTCGTAAAACCGGGGGATCAGCTGGCAGAGAGTGGACTTTCCGCCGCCGGAGGGCCCTACCACCGCCACCGTCTCGCCCTGCGCCACATGCAGCGTCACATGGTGGAGCACCTCGTCCGCGCCGTCGTAGGTAAAGCTGACATCCCTCACATCAATGTCGCCCCGGACACTGGGCATAGGCTGCGCGTCGTCCGCGTCGGCAATGGTGGGATCGGTGCTCATCAGCTCGATGAACCGGTGCAGGCCCGCGAAGCCGTTGGAAAACAGCTCGGCAAAGTTGGCCAGCTTCCGCACCGGGGTAATGAAGGTGGTGATATACAGGCTGAAGGTGATCAGATCGACGTAGTCCATCCGGTCGCCCATCATCAGCCAGCCGCCGCCGGCAATGACCGCCACGTTCAGCACCGTGACGAACAGCTCCATGGTGGCGTTGAACCGCCCCATCTCCTTATGAAAGCCCCGCTTGGCGGTCTTGAAGGTCTCGTTGGCGCAGTCGAACCGCTGCTGCTGGATGGTCTCGTTGCCGAAGGCCTTCACCGTGCGGATGCCGCTGAGGCCCGACTCGATCTCGGCGTTGATGGCGCCGGTTTTCTGCTTGGCGGCCACCGAGGCGCGGCTCATGCCGCCCCGCAACTGCATCAGCACCACCAGGAATATGGGGATGATGGCCATGACGATCAGCGCCATGCGCCACTCGATGCTGAACATCACCGCCAGCGCGCCCACGATGGTGATGAGGGAGATGGTCAGATCCTCCGGCCCGTGGTGGGCCAGCTCCGTCAGCTCGAAAAGATCGGTGGTCAGGCGGCTCATCAGCTGGCCGGTGCGGTTGCGGTCATAGAAATCGAAGCCCAGCATCTGCATATGATGGAACAGATCCCGGCGGATGTCCGCCTCCACCCGGATGCCGAAGGTGTGGCCCCAGTAGGTGACGATATAGTAAAGCCCCGCCCGCAGCACAAAGGCCAGCGCCACGATGATCATCACCGTGAAAAACACCCGGTAATTCTTCTCCGGCAGCCACTGGTACAGCGCCGTGCGGCTGATCAGCGGAAAGGCCAGATCCACCATGGCGATGAGGATAGCGCAGCTGATGTCCAGCGTAAACAGCTTCCAATGAGGCCTGAAATAGCTCAAGAATATCCGCAGCGGACTGCGGGTACGGTAATCCTGCGTTGTCATATATGATAAATTCCTTTTCTGTCGATAATTCTCCAGTTTCGATTATACCACAGGGCCTATGGTTTGACAAGGCGGGGGAGTCGGCACATTCAAAATAGATCGTAGGGGCCGGCATCCCCGACGGCCCGCACAATATAAGACAGTATCTCCGGTAAAGCGACGGGGCGTCGAGGACGCCGCCCCCTACAAAAGTATTTTTTCTGCCCTTGCCGCGCAAAGAAAAGCAGCGGCGCTGCCGCTGCTTTTCCGGGTCATATTTGTGATCAGTTGACGCGGACAAGGATCTCCGCCGTGGCGCTGCCGATGGTGATGGTAACGGTGGCCGTACCGGCGCTCACACGCTCCAGCGTACCGTCAGAGGAGACCTTCACCACATTGGTGTTGGAGCTCTTCCAGGTGGCGGTGCCGGTCACGCCCTCCAGCGTCAGTTCGCAGGGAGGATCGTTCTTGTTGATGGTCATATCAAACTGACCATCGGGATTCTTGCCCAGCTCCGTGCCATACATGGTCTTGATCTTCAGATTCTTCAGGGACGTGCTGGTGTTTGTATTGGTATTGGTATTGGTATTCGTATTGGTGTTGGTGTTCGTGTTGGTATTCGTGTTTGTGTTGGTGTTGGTGTTCGTATTCGTGTTTGTGTCCGCCTTCTTCTGGACGGTGACGGCGCAGGCCGCGCTCTCTTCGCCGCAGGTGACGGTGATCATGGCCGTACCCTCGGCCACGGCGGTGACGGTGCCGTCGGTATCCACCTTGGCCACGCCGGAATCGTTGGTGATCCAGCTGTAACCTTCCTCGGCGCCGCCGGAGGCGGTCAGCTTCTCGGTATCACCGGGCGCCAGCAGCAGCGTGGTATGATCCAGCGCCAGCTCCTTGACGGTGGGCTCATCGGGCGTCGTGTCGGGCGGGGTGACGGGATCCTGCTGGACGGTACCGGGATTGGGATCGTTGGCCGGCTCCTGATTGCCGCCGAACCAGCCCTTCACCGTGTCGCCGGCAAAGGCCCACACCAGAACGGCGATCAGGAGCACCACAACGACCACCAGAACAGGCCCCACGATGCTGGGTGCTTTTTTCTTCTGCTCCATCTGGCGATGGCCGCGCTTCTTCACCTTGCCGTTATAATATTCCTCGTCTTCCGCGCAGAAAGGGCAACTTTTATAGCTGTCGGAGAACATTTCTCCGCATTTATTACACTTGATCAGGCTCATGGTTTCCATTCCCTCCAAAGGACATACTCTTGATAATACTTAGCTATCATACCCCAAAAGCAACAGTCCCGTCAACTGAAAATGCTGGAAATTCATCATTTTTTTACATATTTTCTTGCTTTTCACCTGTTGAGTTTCTATAATAAAGGGGAACAATACAAGGGAGGGACCCCTATGAGCACCATCTTTATCGGCATCGCCGGCGGCACCGGCTCCGGCAAAACCACACTGACCGAGCATCTGGCCCAGCGCTTCGGCAATGACATCAGCGTGGTCCATCATGACAACTATTACAAGCGGCAGGACTGCTCCTTCGAGGAGCGATGCCGCCAGAATTACGACCACCCCGACGCCTTTGACACCGATCTGATGATCGAACATCTGAAGGCCCTGAAGCGGGGCGAGACCATCTACTGCCCCGTATACGATTACGCCATCCACAACCGCACCGAGGAGACGGTGGAGATCAAGTCCACCAAGGTGGTGATCGTGGAGGGCATCCTCATCTTCCAGAACAAGGCCCTGCGGGATCTGCTGGACATCAAGATCTTTGTGGAGACCGACGCCGACGTGCGCATCCTGCGCCGCGCCCTGCGGGACGTGGAGGAGCGGGGCCGCTCGCTGGAGTCGGTGGTGACCCAGTATCTTACCACCGTCAAGCCCATGCATGAGCAGTTCGTGGAGCCCACCCGCAAGTATGCCGACATCATCGTGCTGGAGGGCGGCCACAATCTGGTGGCGCTGGACATGATCATGCAGCGCATCGCCAATCACATCGCGGAGAACTGAAACCTATGCTGTTACCTATCCTTGGCACCCTTTCCCTGCTGGGCGTCGTGTATTTCCTGATGCCGCTGGCCATCGGCGTCCACCACATCGGCATGTACTGGCCCGCGGCGCTGCTTCTGCTGGCGGCGGCGCGGTGCTTCTTCCCCGACTTCTTCCGCCGCTTCCCCAAGTGGCTGAAGGCTGTCCTGATCTCCGGCGTCAGCGTGGTGCTGGCGGTGGCCGTCACGGTGCTGACCATTATGGGGCTGGCGGCGGCGGATCGTCCCACCGGCGATGACGCGCCGGGGACAGTGGTGCTGCTGGGCTGTCAGGTCTACAACGGCAGGCCCAGCATGATGCTGCAAGGGCGCATCGAGGCCGCCTACGACTATCTGACGGCCCACCCTGACGCGGTCTGCGTTACCACCGGCGGGCTGGACAGCCGCGCCGAGCCGGTGACGGAGGGCGCCTGCGCCCAGCAGGAGCTGGTCGCCATGGGCATTGCTCCGGAGCGGGTCTACGCCGAGGAGAAGTCCTTCGACACCCGCGAAAACCTGCTGTTCGCCGCGGAGATCATCCGGGCAAACGGCCTTGACACCCATGTGGTCATCGCCAGTGACAACTTCCACCAGTACCGGGGCCAGCTGTTCGCCCGTCAGGCGGGGCTGGAAGCCCGGTCCGCCGGATGCTTCAGTCCGTGGTTCCTCGGCCCCGGCTACGCCTGCCGCGAGGTGGTGGGAATTCTGGCCACCTGGGTCGGAATCGCCTAAGTAAATGATCATTTAAAAAAGGATATCCGTGCCGGAAAGCACGGATATCCTTTTATTTCTGTAGGACAAAGGCTCCCCTTGTTGCAAGGGGAGCTGTCAGCCGCAAGGCTGACTGAGGGGATAAAGCGATTTGACAATCCCTCCGTCAACGCTTCGCGTTGCCACCTCAGCTGTGCACGCCCCAGTGTGCGCACTGGGGTGCCTTTACACAAGGGAGGCTTAAATTGCTGCCCGTTACAGCTTCCCCAGCACCACCGGCTCTCCGATTTGGAGAGCATAGTGATAGATCCGGGCGCTGTCCTCGATGTACTGGGCGCGGGTGCGGGCCTCGTTCAGATCCCTGCCCACAGCCAGCACGCCGTGATTGTTCAGCAGGCAGCCGCCCCGGCCATCCTTCAGACAGGGCACCGCATTCTCCCCCACGGCAAAGGTGCCGGGGGTGGCATATTCGGCGCACCGGATGTCCCCGCCCAGGAACATCTGCGTCTCGATCAGCACGGCGGGGATGGGCTTATGCACCACGGCAAAGGCCGTGGCATAGGGGGAATGGGTATGGAAGATGGCCTTGTGCTCCGGATAGGCCCGATAGATGGCGGCGTGCATCCGCCACTCGCTGGAGGGCCGCAGCTCTCCCTCCAGCACATTGCCGTCCAGATCGCACCGGACGATATCCATAGGCCGCATTACCGTATAGCGCACCGAGGTGGGGGTGATCAGCATGGTGCCGTCCGCCAGCGCCACGCTGAGATTGCCGCTGGTGCCGGTGAACAGCCCCTCATGAAGGGATTCCAGGCACACATCCACCATTTCCTGCCGCAGCTCCTTGTGGGAATACTCCATGTTTCCGCCTCTTTCCATAATAAAGCAATCGTTTAGTTTCCTTAAATTACCATTTCATAGGGCCCCAGCTGACTGACCTCCAGATATTGCTTCAGGTCATAGGGGGAATAGATGCCCAGATCCGTCACCACGCCGGTGATCAGCTGGGGCGGCGTGATGTCGAAGGCGGGATAATAGCCCTTGACCCCGTCGACGGCGGTCTTGACCCCCATGGCCTCCAGCGTATCCTGCGGGTTCCGCATCTCAATATGGACGGTGTCCACGGTGGGATGACCCTTGTCGGGAATGCCGCTGATATACACCGGCACGCCCAGATAGTTGGCGGCAATGGAGATCTGGAAGGTGCCTACCTTATTGGCCACATAGCCGTCGCAGCAGATGGCGTCGGCGGCGCAGGTGAACACACCCACATGCTCCCGCTGCATCACATAGGCGGGCATATTGTCGGTGATGACCGTCACATCAAAGCCCATGTCGTGACACACGGTGGCCGTCAGCCGCGCGCCCTGGAAATAGGGGCGGGTCTCCGGGCAGAACAGGCGGATGGTTTTGCCCCGCTCCCGGCACTCCTTCAGCATCATGGCCACGATGGTCTCACCGAAGCACTGGGTCATGACGGTGCCGTTGTCGGGGAACTTATCCACCAGATGCTTTGCCATCTGGCCCACCCGGTTATAGCGGCGGTTATTGGTGGCCACGGTATAGTCCCGGATGGCCAGCGCCACATCCGGGACGCCCTTTTCAATGGCGGCTTTGGCAGCCTCCAGACAGCCGCCGCAGATCAGCTGCATCCGCCCCACCGTGGTGGGCCGGGCGTGGGATATGGTATCCATGGCCCGCTCCAGATAGGCCACCTGCTGTGCCGCCGTCATATGGCGGCACTGATAGGCCGCCAGCGCCATGCCCATGGCGGCGGCGGTAAAGGGGCCGGTAGACTGGGTCACCATGTCCCGCAGGGCCTGAGTCACCTCCTCATAGGTGCGGCAAGTGACGAACTCCACTCTCCGGGGATACACCCGGCGATCCAGGATCCGCACCTGGCCGCTGTCGTACCAGGCCACGTTTTCATACTGCATCATAAAGGCAAGGCCCTTGTCCGCTCTTTCCATGCTACATTCTCTCCTATCTCTCAAGCGCCGTACAGCCGCCTGGCGGCGGCGCGTGCCTCATACAGCACCCGCTCTTTGTCCAGTGTCAGGAATTCTCCGTTTTCATACAGCACCCGGCCATCCACCATGGTCATGCACACGTCGGCGACCTGGGCACTGTATACCGCAAGGCCCGCCGTGTCCAGATGGGGGCAGAGGTGTGGCGCGCTCAGGTCGATGGCCATGATATCCGCCCGCTTCCCGGCCTCGATGACACCGGTGTCGTCCCGGCCCTGCAATCTCGCGCCGTTGACCGTGGCCATCTCCAGCACCTGACCGGCCGGCAGCAGCGCCGCGTCGTGGTGATAGCCGTTATGGAGGATGGCCGCCAGATGCAGCTCCTCCAGCATGTTCAGGTTGTTGTTGCTGGCCGCGCCGTCCGTACCCAGCGCCACGTTGACGCCCTCCGCCAGCAGCGCCGGGATCGGGGCAAAGCCGCTGCCCAGCTTCATGTTGCTGGTGGGGTTGTGAACGACGCTGACGCCCTTTTGCCGCAGCAGCGCCCGATCCGTCTCCGTCACCCACACGCAGTGGGCGGCGGCGCAGGGCACATCAAATACCCCCAGATCGTTCATCCACGCCGCCGGGGTCTTGCCGTATTTCTCCACGCAGCCGTCGTGCTCGCTCTTTGTCTCGCTGAGATGGATGTGCATTCTCACGCCGTTCTGGCGGCACCACGCCGCCGTCCCCGCCGCCACGTGGGGATTGCAGGTGTACTCCGCGTGAAGGCAGCCGTCCACCCGAATGCGTCCCTCGGCGGCGTTGTGCCAGTCCTTATAGAATCGTTCCAGCTTCCGGGCACTTTCATTCTTCTCGTAGGGCTCCGCCGGGTCGAAGGCCTGCACCGGATAGCAGAGGTTGGCCTTGATGCCGCACACAGCCACCAGCTCCGCCGCCTCCCACGGGAAGAAGTACATGTCGGAAAAGCTGGTGGTGCCGCAGGCGAGCATCTCCAGCAGCGCCAGCGCCGTACCGGCCCGGATATCCTCCGCCGTCATGCGGCCCTCCACGGGAAACACGCTGTCAAACAGCCATCTTTGCAGCGGCAGATCGGTGCCAACGCCCCGCAGCAGCGTCATGGCGGCGTGGGTGTGGGCGTTCACCAGTCCCGGCAGCAGCAGCTTGCCGGACATGTCCTTTTCACAGTCGAAGCGGCCCTCCGGTCGGGCAGCGCCCACATAGGTGATCGCCGCGCCGTCAACGGCCACGAAGCCGCCCTCGATCACGCCGCCGGGCGTATAGACCCAGGCGTTTTTCAGTAATGTGGTCATTTTTTCACATCCTCGTCAGCACCTTTTTCAGATAGGCGCTGAAATTATCGGCCACCAGATGGCCCACCTCGTTGACCTCCTCGTCGGTGAGGGGCTGATCCAGAATACCCGCCGCCATGTTGGTAATGACGGAGAAGCCCAGGCAGGGCATGCCGCAGTGGGCCGCCGTCAGTGCCTCGGTCACGGTGGACATACCCACGGCGTCACCGCCCAGGGTGCGGATGGCGCGGATCTCCGCCGGCGTCTCGAACTGCGGGCCCTGCATGAAGAAGTAGCACCCCTCGTGGAAGGTCAGGCCGCTGCCCTGGGCGCACTCACGGGCGATGGCACGCAGCTCAGGGCTGTACATCTTCTGCACGTCGAAGAACCGGGGGCCGAACTCCAGGATATTTGGGCCCCGCATGGGGGAGCAGCCAGGCAGCATGATCTGGTCGTTGATAATCATAATGTCGCCGGGCTTGTAGCTGAGGTTCACACCGCCGGCGGCATTGGTCAGGATCACCGCACGGCAGCCCAGCAGCTTGAACAGACGGATGGGCGCGGTCAGCTGCGGGAAGTCGTACCCCTCGTAGGAATGGAACCGGCCGGACATACATACCACCTTTTTGCCGCTGATGGTACCGCAGATCAGCTTTCCGGCGTGGGTGGCCACGGTGGAGCGCAGGAAGTTGGGGATATCCTCATAGGGGATCACCACAGGATCCTCCACCTGCGCGGCGAACGGCCCCAGAGACGAGCCTAAAATAATGCCGATCTCCGGCTGAAAGTCCAGCTTTTCCCGGACGTATCGGGCGCTCTTCTCAAAATATTCATAGGTGTATTCCATCG
Source organism: uncultured Oscillospiraceae bacterium (assembly GCA_934565655.1). Lineage (GTDB taxonomy): Bacteria > Bacillota > Clostridia > Oscillospirales > Oscillospiraceae > Vescimonas. The sequence goes on along the minus strand of CAKTIE010000001.1, from coordinate 251,322 downwards.
GATGTCCTCCTTGTCAATCGATGGTATTGATTCTATCATATTGCCCACATGGTGTCAATTTCACCGCCTTCCACATTTTTCGCCGGAAAACGACGCAGAAAGGGCTTGCATTTTTTTATTTTCATGATACAATAGCGTTGACAAATCTTAATGGAGGTACTCAAAATGGCTTATCAGATCGGTTCCGCTTGCGTCAGCTGTGGCGCTTGTGCAGATGCATGTCCCGTGGGCGCTATCTCCCAGGGCGATTCTCAGTACGTCATCGACGCCGGCGCTTGCCTGGACTGCGGTTCCTGCGCAGACACCTGCCCCAACGGCGCGATCAACCCCGCTGAGTAAAATGCGTACATGAAAAGTGGCCGGACTCCTGTCCGGTCACTTTTTTATTGTGCGTTCTCCCCGTATGTGATATACTATGTCTTTAGAAAAGGAGGGCTGGTCATGGAGCGCACGGAACGGCTGTGGCCGGTTGGGCCGCGGTATCATTATGACGAGCAGTGCTTCCCGCCCTCCACGGATTCCTTTTTGCTGGGCAGCTTCGCCGCGCCCCGCCGGGGCGAACGGGTCTGCGATCTGGGGGCAGGCGCGGGCCTGCTGGGCGTGCTGCTGCTGGCAAGAGAGCCGTCCCTGCAGGTGACCGGCATCGAGCGGGACGCCCACGCCTGCGAAATGCTGGCGCGCAACGCCGCCGCCAACGGTCTTGCCATGACGGTGCTGTGCGCCGACCTGCGGCAGCGGGAGACGCTGCCCGCCGGAGCCTTTCAGCTGGCGGTGTCCAATCCGCCCTATTTCGCGCCCCATACGGGAGCGGTGGCGGAGGGCGCCCGGGGCGACGCCCGCGCGGAGCTGACCGCCACGCTGGAGGATATCTTTGCCGCCGCCGAACGAATGCTGCAATGGGGCGGACGCTTCTGCCTTGTGTACCGGCCGGAGCGTCTGGCGGCGCTGCTGACCGCCGCCGTGACCCACGGTCTGGAGCCCAAGCGGCTGCGGATGGTGCAGCACACCGCCCGGAGCGCCCCGTCGCTGGTGCTGCTGGAATGCCGCCGGGGCGGAAAGCCGGGGCTTTCCGTGGAGCCGCCGCTGCTGCTGCGGCTGGAGGACGGCGGCGAATCCCCCGACGTGCGCCGCGCCTATTTCAGAGACAAGGAGTAACCGCTATGCCCGGAACATTATATCTGGTGGCCACCCCCATCGGCAATCTGGGGGATTTTTCGCCCCGTGCCGTGGAGACGCTGCAAAACGCCGACTTCATCGCCGCCGAGGACACCCGCGTGTCGGTGAAGCTGCTGAACCATTTCGATATCAAGAAGCCGCTGGTCAGCTACCACGAGCACAACCGCGCCTCTGCGGGGCAGGCCATTCTGGCCCGGCTGCTGGACGGCGAGACCTGCGCGCTGGTGACCGACGCGGGCATGCCCGCCATCAGCGACCCCGGCGAGGATCTGGTGCGGCTGTGCGCCGAAAACGGCGTGGAGGTGCTGGCCATCCCCGGCTGCTGCGCCGCCGTGTACGCGCTGGCGGTGTCCGGCCTGCCCACGGGCCGCTTCACCTTTGAGGGCTTCCTTCCCTCCGGCAAAAAGGAGCGGCGGGAGCAGCTCCACGAGCTGACCGGCGAGCGGCGCACCATGATCTTCCACGAAGCGCCCCACCGGCTCCGTGCCACGCTCTCCGACATGGCGGAGGCCTTCGGCGGTGAGCGGCGGATCGCCCTGTGCCGAGAACTGACCAAGCTTCATGAGGAGACCATGCGCATGACGCTGGCGGAGGCGGTAGAGCACTACGCCGCCAACGAACCGAGAGGTGAATATGTGCTGGTGGTGGCGGGCCGTGAAAAGTCCGACGCACCGGCCATGACGCTGGAGGAGGGCGTGGCGCTGGTGCTGCGCCGCCGCGAGGAGGGCATGCGGCTGAAGGACGCTGTCCGAGCCGTGGCCGATGACACGGGGCTGAGCCGCAACGCCCTGTACGACGCAGCGCTAAAGAATCTGGCATGAAATCTGACGATTTCATTGCCAAAGAGGATTGCGGCCGACTGCGCGCGCCCTTTGGGCACACTTGCTGGCCGAGAAGTATTTTTTGCCACGCACATGTCGCGGCAAAAAATAATTTGAATATTTCGCGCCTGTACCCCAAGGGCACTTGTTCCGCTTCGCTCCACTGCGCGGGCGCGAACTCTGCGAGGCATTGCACGGCTCCCCTCGTGTAATACCAATTATGCCGCCTTTGGCGGCATACCGAAATTCTTCACTGTTCACTTTTATCTCTTATCTGCGTCCCGTCAGGGCGCATAAAAACGCTCCCCGCCATGTGGCGGGGAGCGTTTTTGCGCGTCAGCTGTTTCTCAGGTCCTTAAGACACCGGGGACAGACATTTTTGTCCTTGTACACCACCAGATCTCTGCTGCTGTCGCAGAAGATACAGCTGGGCCGGTACTTTTTCAGCACTATGGTGGAGCCATCCACATAGATCTCCAAAGCATCTTTCTCAGCGATATCCAGCGTGCGGCGCAGCTCGATGGGCAGCACGATCCGTCCCAGTTCGTCGACCTTTCGCACAATACCGGTTGACTTCACGGAAACCTCTCCTCTGTTCTGCTTCTCACAACTGTGTGAGTTCCTCTGCCCATTCATCATGACATACTTTTACCCGTTTGTCAACCGCGCATCGACATTTTGTCCAATTATTTTACAAATATTCCCACCTCCTATGTGCATATAGTATATTGAGGTGAAACTTTTATGGCAATGCCCTTCTTTTTGACCGCGCTGCTGATCCTCTCACTGGTGTTCGGCTGCATCACGGGGCAGCTGTCCGCCGTCTCCGCCGCCGCTATGGCGGGTGCACAGGCCGCCGTGGAGCTGTGCCTGTCCATGGCGGGCGCCATCTGTCTGTGGAGCGGCGTCATGACGCTGATGGACCGCTGCGGCCTGAGCCAGAAGCTTGCCCGGCTGCTGCGGCCGGTGCTGCGGCGGCTGCTGCCCCGGGCCAGCCGTGACAGCGAGACACTGGCCGCCGTCAGTGCCAATGTGTCGGCCAATCTGCTGGGACTGGGCAATGCCGCCACGCCGCTGGGCATCCGGGCCGCCACACGGATGGCAGAGGGCTGCGGCGGCGTGGCCAGCGACGAGCTGTGCCGCCTTGTGGTGCTGAACACCGCGTCCATCCAGCTGCTGCCCACCACCGTGGCCGCCGTCCGCAGCGCCCACGACTGCGTTGCGCCCTTCGACATCCTGCCGGCGGTATGGCTCTCCTCTGCGCTGTCGGTGGCGGCGGGACTGCTGGCAGCACGGGGCCTGCAGGCCGTATGGAGGCGCTGACATGGACGTGACCTCCCTTCTGATCCCGCTGCTGCTGGCGGCGGTGGCGGCATGGGGCCTGCGGCAGCGGGTGGACGTATACGCCGCCCTGACCGACGGCGCCGCCGAGGGTCTGCGGGTGCTGCTGCGGATCTTCCCCAATCTGGTGGCACTGCTGACGGCGGTGTATATGTTCCGCGCCTCCGGCGCACTGGACTGGCTCACCGCGCTGCTGGCACCGGTGCTGACGGCCATAGGCATCCCGCCGGAGACCACGCCGCTGCTGGTGATCCGTCCTCTCAGCGGCAGCGGCGCGCTGGCCGCCGGAAGCGAGCTGATGGAGACCTACGGCGTGGACAGCGTCATCGGCCGCACGGCGGCGGTGATGCTGGGCTGCACCGAGACCACCTTCTACACCATTGCCGTCTATTTCGGCGCGGCAGGCGTGCGGAGGCTGCGCTATACCATCCCCGCCGCGCTGACGGCGGATCTGGCGGGCTTTCTGGCGGCGGCATGGTGCGTGCGGTTCTTTTTCTGAAATGTAAACTTTTTCCTCTTTGTCAAGGTTTTAACTTGCTTGTATCGGTGTTTTATTGTATACTAAAATCAGATATATGCGTGGCGCACCGGATAACGGCGCGCCACTATCAAACTCAAGAAAAGGAGCGTTACCTTGACCAGTCGTAAAATCATCAACAGTAAACTGAAAGAAGCGGTGGACTCCGTACTGCCCATCACCATTATCGTGGCGGTGCTGTGCTTTTTCTTCCTCCCCGTGGGCAGCGGTCTGATGCTGGCCTTTCTAGTGGGCGCGGTGCTGCTGATCGTGGGCATGGGCCTGTTCACCCTGGGCGCGGAGCTGTCCATGACCCAGATGGGCAATCTGGTGGGCGCGAAAATGACCAAGTCCCGCCGCCTGTGGCTCATCCTGGTGCTGGCCTTCCTTCTGGGCGTGGTCATCACCGTTGCTGAGCCTGACCTGCAGGTGCTGGCCCAGAACGTACCGGGCATCGACAAGACCGTGCTGATCCTGACGGTGTCCGTGGGTGTGGGGATCTTCCTGACCATCTGCATGCTGCGCATCCTGCTGGGCATCTCCCTGCGGACGCTGCTGCTGGTGTTCTATGCCATCGTGTTTATTCTGGCCACCCTGTCCGACCCGGACTTTCTGTCGGTGGCCTTTGACTCCGGCGGCGTCACCACCGGGCCGATGACAGTCCCCTTCATCATGGCGTTGGGCGTTGGCGTCGCCTCCATCCGAAGCGACGAAAAGGCCAAGTCCGACAGCTTCGGTCTGGTGGCGCTGTGCTCCATCGGCCCCATTCTGGCGGTGCTGCTGCTGGGCTTCCTGTATCCGGAAAACACAGCCGCCGCCAGCGAAACGGTGGTGGACAGCTTCGAGACCACCATCACCGTGGGCCACAGCTATCTGGAGGAGCTGCCCGCCATGATGGGCGAGGTGGCCATTGCCCTGCTGCCCATCTGCGTGTTCTTCCTGCTGTTCCAGGTGTTTTCGCTGCACCTGCGGAAGCTGCCGCTGCTGCGCATCCTCATCGGTGTGGGCTATACATACGTTGGTCTGGTGCTGTTCCTGACCGGCGTCAACGTGGGCTTCTCCTCCTTGGGCTATGTGCTGGGCGGCGTCATCGTGGACGAGGGTCTGGGCCTTCTGCTGATCCCGCTGGCCACGCTGATGGGCTGGTTCATCATCAACGCCGAGCCCGCCGTCCATGTGCTGAACAAGCAGGTGGAGGAGCTAAGCGCCGGCGCCATCTCCTCCAGGGCCATGGGCATGAGCCTGTCCATCGCCGTAGCCGCCGCCATGGGACTTGCCATGGTGCGGGTGCTGACCGGTATCTCCATCCTGTGGTTCGTGCTGCCGGGCTACATCATCGCGCTGGGCCTCAGCTTCTTTGTTCCCAGCATCTTCACCGCCATCGCCTTCGACTCCGGCGGCGTGGCCTCCGGCCCGCTGACGGCCACGTTCATGCTGCCCTTTGCCATGGGCGCGACGACGGCGCTGGGCGGCAACACCATGACCGACGCCTTCGGCCTTGTGGCGCTGGTGGCCATGATGCCCCTGATCGTGGTGCAGGTGATGGGCGCGATTTACGTCGTCAAGACCCGCCGCAACAAGGCGCAGGAGACCGCGCCCGTATTCAGCGACGAGGGCGTCATCGAGCTGTGGGAGGTGGCCTGACATGGAGCTTTACTACTTAATGAGCATAACTGACCGCGAGCGGGCGGAGGATATGGCGGCCCTGTACCGGGACGCCGGATTGAATCTGGTGACCACCATGATGGGACGGGGCACCGCCACGCCCCAGCAGCTGGCGCTGTACGGCCTGTCCCGGACGGAGAAGGCCGTCACCGGCGCGGTGGTGGGAACAGATACCATGAAGCAGCTGTTCCGCACCGCCAAGCGCAAGCTTTTTATCGACATTCCCGGCAACGGCCTGATGCTGGCCGTGCCCCTGAAAAGCGTCAGCAGCGGGCGGACGCTGGCGTATCTGACAGACAGCGGCAAGGCCGCCACCGGAGGAGGTGTACCGACAATGAACTTTGATTATGAACTGATCGTGGTGATCCTGAACGAGGGTCACTCCGACATGGTGATGGACGCGGCCCGCAGCGCGGGCGCAGGCGGCGGCACGGTGCTGCACGCCAAGGGCACCGGCGCTATCGGCACGGAGAAATTCTTCGGCGTAACGCTGGCCAATGAAAAGGACGTGATCTACATTGTGGCCAGCGGCAAGGAGAAAGCCGCCATCATGAACGCCATCAACAAGGATGCCGGTCCTTCTACTCCGGCGGGCGCCATCAGCTTCTCGCTGCCCGTGTCCGACGTGGCAGGCCTGCGGCGGCTGGACGACGAATAAAGACAAAGCCTCCCCTGTGTAAGGGGAGGTGGCACGGCGTAAGCCGTGACGGAGGGGTTGTCCGAAACCTCTTCATGAATTGGACAATCCCTCAGTCACCTTTGGTGACAGCTCCCTTTACACAAGGGAGCCAATGGCTTTTTATATCGGAAATAAAGAAGAGACCGGCATTCGCCGGTCTCTTCTTTATTTCACCGGGCAGTTCCGCAGAATCTCCTTCGCCGCCGTCTCATAGGCGGTCAGGTCACTGGCCTTGCGGATGGCCTTCAGGGGCCGCTCCGCCCCCTCATAATGCAGGCTGAGATAGTTCCACAGCTCGCGCATCCGGTGCAGCACCGGCGGCGTACCGCTGAGGCGCTGGCGATAGCCCTCCAGCAGCCGGTCATGCAGCGTCTCCAGCTCCTGCCGGGAGGTCGCCGCGCCGCCATGGAGCCGCCGCCCCAGCGCGGGATCGGCCATCAGCCCCCGGCCCGCCATCACCGTATCCACCTGGGGATACTGCATCTGAAACGCCGTTACGTCCGCCGCCGTGAACAGGTCGCCGTTATACACCAGCCGCCCCGGATAGGCCGCCAGCGCCCGGTCGAAGGCGTCCCGGTGGACGGTGCCCTTATAGAACTCCTTCTGAACGCGGGGGTGCACGATCAGCTCATGGATGGGGTAGCGGCTGTACAGCGCCAGCAGCGCTTCCCACTCCGCCGGGTCATTCTTCCCGATGCGGGTCTTGACGGACACCCGCATGTCCGGCAGCGCGTCGAAGATGCCGTCCAGACACCGCTCCAGCTCCTCCGGACAGGCCAGTAGGCCGGAGCCCTTGCGCTTGGCCGTCACCGTTCCGGAGGGACAGCCCAGATTGAAGTTGACCTCGCCATATCCCCGCGCCTGCAATTCCCGCGCCGCCCAGACGAAGTGCTCGCTCCGGTTGGTCAGCAGCTGCGGCACCGTGTCCGGCTCTCCCTGTATCTCATCCAGCTCCTTCCGCTGGAAGCACAGGTTGGCGTTGGGTGACAGGAACGGCGTGAAATACTTGTCCACGCCGCCGAAGATCTCCCGATGAGCCTGCCGCCACAGATAAGTGGTCAAGCCCTCCATGGGCGCGGCGTATAGCGTTATGTCAACCATTTGGTGCGTCCCTCCCCTGTTTTTCTCCATCATACCCGATATCGCGTCCCTTGGCAACTCCCTTGGCGGAAAAAAGCGCTGACCGGCGGCCAGCGCTTTTCTTATGCAAATACCGTCCAGATCAGCTTGCTGACGATGTGCAGCAGCGCGTGGCTGAGCATGGCGTACTGGATGCCGTACTTCCGGTACAGCCGCCCGAACACCAGTCCGAAGCCGCCGTTCAGCAGGAAGCACCGCACCAGCAGCAGCGGCGTCAGCGTACCGAACACGCCCACCGTGGCAGGCAGATGCCCCGCCGCGAACAGCAGCGCCGCCAGTACGTTAGCCGCCATGATCACGCCGGTGGGCGGCTGCTTCTCCCGGCGGAAGAACAGCCTCCAGCCCAGGAAGGCCAGCAGGCTCATGAGGAACAGCCGCATGAGGAGCTCCTCTATCACGCCGCCGTACAGGATGGCGGACGACCAGCCCCACGCCGTCAGTCCCGCCGCCGCGGAATCCTGTACCGCCGTACCGGGCAGCCATGCGCCGAACGTCCAGTAGTCCAGGCTGAACAGCGCGCCCAGCGGGAGCGACACTGCCAGTGTCCGCAGCAGGGGCCGCTTTTCCCGCCGGAAAGGCCCCATCAGCCCCAGCTTCTCCGCCAGAATATACCCGAAGAAGCTGGCCACGGCGGCGTAAACCACCGTCTGCACCGTGCCGATGGCCAGCAGCGCCGTGGTGCTACCCAGCTGGGCCACCATGGCAGCCAATGTGGCTTTGTCGTACAGCGCCAGCTGATAGCGGAGCATCAGATAGCCCGCCGCCGCGGCGACAGGCAGCAGCGCCAGCGTAAAGCGCAGGGTGCCGCGATACCTGGTCAGAAACCGCTTCATGCCCCGTCACCTCCCGTCGTCTCCACGCAGAAGCCGTGGTAGCCGCAGCAGGTGCAGGTCAGCTTCCGGGCCGAGGGCGTATGCCGGGCGAAGAACGCCTCCCGCAGCGCCGGACGGAACACCGTGTGGCACTGGGGACAGAGATAGGCCACCCGCCGGAAATAGTACCGGCTGATCAGAACGCCAAAGGGCACCGACAGCAGCAGGTACACCACAAAGGGCCACCAGACGCCGGTGACGATCCACAGGATGATCCCCGTCACCTCCAGCAGCGACATAGGGACGCCCGCCAGCAGCATGGTGGTATGCACCCGTTTCAGTTGTGTGCGTCGCTCCATCAGATACGCTATGTCACCGATGGATTCCACGGAAAACGCCGGCTGCTTCACTTGGCGGCGCAGCTCCTCCAGCTTTTCCAGCCGGGACTGGCTCCGGGCCAGCTCCTGACGCAGCGCCTGCTCCTGCTGCTCCAGCAGCAGCTCCACCACCCGGCCCGGCTCCTCCTCCGCCAGCAGCTGGGCGATGGCGTCGATGGGCAGGCCCATATCCCGCAGGAAGCAGATGACCCGCAGCTGCCGCAGATCGCCGTCCGTATACAGCCGTCGTCCGCCCTCGGACAACTCTGTGGGGATCAGGATGCCCCGGCTGTCGTAGTACTGCACCGTACGCACGGTGACGCCGCACAGCTTCGCCAGCTCACCCGTGGTGTATTTGGACATAGCGTTTCACCTCCTTATGGAGCCATGGTAGCACATGACGCAGCGTCACAAGCAATACCCAACGCCGCGTCATGAGAAATATTTTATGGTTTTTGAGCACAGCGGCTCATACGGCGGCGGGGTGTGGTCACCCCGCCCTACGGCTGACTGCCGATAAAATTTCGCAGGGACGAAACCTCTCCGCGCTTACAGCGCGTCCACATACCGGCAGGCGGCCAGACCCGCCACCGCGCCGTCGCCTACGGCGGTGGTCAGCTGGCGGACGGACTTCACCCGGCCGTCACCGGCGGCAAACACGCCTTCACAGCCGGTCAGGGTATCCTCCCCCGCCTGATAGTAGCCGCCGTCAGTGTTCACCAGCGCCGCGAAGGGGGCGCTCTGGGGCAGCTGGCCCACGGCAACAAAAAGACCATCCACCGTCAGCGTCTGTGTTGCATTGGTCTTTACATTTTTTACCGCAATGCCGGACAACTCACCATTGGTCGCATGCAGTTCTTCCACTGTATGGCTGTAAAGGATGGTGATATTCCCCCTCTTCTCCACCTGGCGCACCAGACGCATCTCGCCGCGAAGCCGATCACGGCGGTGAATCAAGGTCACATGATGACAGCTGTTAGCCAGAAACAGGGCGTCCTGCAGGGCGGTATCGCCGCCGCCCACCACCGCCACGTCCCGGCCGGTATAGAACGCGCCATCGCACACGGCGCAGTAGGACACGCCGCAGCCCACCAGATCCTCCTCGCCAGGAAGGCCCAGATGGCGATGGGCCGCACCGGTGGCCAGCACCACCGCGCGGCAGCGGTGTTCGCCGCCGTCGCAGCGGACGATGAAGCCCTCGCCGTCACGGGCAAGGCCCGTGACCTCGTCATAGATGATCTCCACGCCCAGGGCCCCTACCTGCTCGGTGAGCTTCTGGGCGAAATCCGCGCCGGACATGGCAGGCACGGCGGGATAGTTCTCCACCAGCGGGGAATAGACGATCTGGCCGCCGGTATTCTCCCGCTCGGCCACGGCCACGGTCTTTCCTGCCCGGGCGGCATACAGCGCCGCCGTCAGTCCGGCAGGGCCGCCGCCCACCACGATGATATCATGCATAGAGGTTGCCTCCTTATGTTGTATCTATCGGTAAATATGCGTAGGGGCCGGCGTCCCCGACGGCCCGCACGGCTTCTTCGGTAAAACAGCGGGGCGTCGAGGACGCCGCCCCCTACACAGGTCTCCTTCACTTCCGGAAAAAGCCCCCTGAAAGGGGGCTTTTCGGTTTGATATGAGGAATTATGATTCTCAGGCGTTGTACTCCGCGATGAACTTCCGCACCGCGCCGAGGCCCACATACTTATCCTCGCCGTCGCCCACCACCAGCGTGGGAGCCTGACGGATGCCAAGGCGGGCGGCCTCTGCGCCGTTCTCCTCCGCCAGCAGACGGGTGAAGGGGATACCGGCCTCGGCCAGCAGCTTTTCCGCCTGCTTGCAATTGGGGCAGGTGCGGGTGGCGAACAGCTTCACCTCGCCGTGGGCGTTGGCCGCAGGCTCCTCAGCGGGAGCGGCAGGCTGCTCCGGCTTCACGTCGGGATGCAGCACGCCCTGATGGGTCAGGTGGGAGTGGCCGATATCGTAGACCTTGCGATCCTTGAACTCCTGGGCCTTGCCGTCGTTCCAGTTCTGCACCGGGCGATAGTAGCCGGTGATGCGGCTGTAAATCTCGGTACGCTCGCCGCACTCGGGGCAGACAGACACCTCGCCGGACAGATAGCCGTGGTTTTTGCACACGGAATAGGTGGGGGACAGGGTGTAATAGGGCAGCTTATAGTTCTCGGCGATCTTGCGCACCAGCTGGGCGGCCGCCTTCCAATCCGGCAGCTTCTCGCCCAGGAAGGCGTGGAACACGGTGCCGGAGGTATACAGGGTCTGCAGCTCGTCCTGCACGTCCAGGGCGGAGAAGATGTCCTCGGTATAGCCCACGGGCAGGTGGCTGGAGTTGGTGTAGTAGGGGGTGCCGTTCTCGTTGGCGGTGATGATGTCGGGATAGTGCTTCTTGTCGTGCTTGGCGAAGCGGTAGGTGGTGGACTCGGCAGGGGTGGCCTCCAGATTATAGAGGTCGCCGTACATCTCCTGATAGTCGCTGAGACGCTCACGCATGTGGTTCAGCACGTCCTTGGCAAAAGCCTGCGTCTCGGGATGGGTCAAATCCTTCCGCAGCCAGTTGGCGTTCAGGCCCACCTCGTTCATGCCGATCAGGCCGATGGTGGAGAAGTGGTTGTCGAAGGTGCCCAGATACCGCTTGGTATAGGGATACAATCCCGCGTTCAGCAGCTTGGTGATAACGGTGCGCTTGGTTTTCAGGGAACGGGCGGCAATGTCCATCAGCTTGTCCAGACGGGCATAGAAGTCGGCCTCGTTCTCCGCCAGATAGGCGATACGGGGCAGGTTGATGGTGACCACGCCCACGGAGCCGGTGGACTCGCCGGAGCCGAAGAAGCCGCCGGACTTCTTCCGCAGCTCGCGCAGGTCAAGGCGCAGACGGCAGCACATGGAACGCACATCGTTGGGCTCCATATCGGAGTTGATGTAGTTGGAGAAGTAGGGCGTGCCGTATTTGGCGGTCATCTCAAACAGGAGCTTGTTGTTCTCGGTCTCGCTCCAGTCGAAGTCGCGGGTGATGGAGTAGGTGGGGATGGGGTACTGGAAGCCGCGGCCATTGGCGTCGCCCTCGATCATGATCTCGATGAAGGCCTTGTTGACCATGTCCATTTCCTTCTGGCAGTCGCCATAGGTGAAGTCGCGCTCGCGGCCGCCCACGATGGCAGGCTGATCCTTCAGGTCACGGGGCACGGTCCAGTCCAGCGTGATGTTGCTGAAGGGCGCCTGGGTGCCCCAGCGGGAGGGCGTATTGACGCCGTAGACGAAGGACTGGATGCACTGCTTGACCTCCTTCTGGGTCAGGTTGTCCACCTTGACGAAGGGCGCCAGGTAAGTATCGAAGGAGGAGAACGCCTGGGCGCCGGCCCACTCGTTCTGCATGATGCCCAGGAAGTTCACCATCTGGTTGCACAGGGTGCTCAGATGGCTGGCGGGGGAGGACGTGATCTTGCCCACCACGCCGCCCAGGCCCTCCTGGATCAGCTGCTTCAGGCTCCAACCGGCGCAGTAGCCGGTCAGCATGCTCAGATCATGGAGATGCAGGTCGGCGTTGCGGTGGGCCTCGGCCACCTCGGGATCGTAGATCTCGCTGAGCCAGTAATTGGCGGTGATGGCGCCGGAGTTGGACAGAATCAGACCGCCCACGGAATAGGTGACGGTGGAGTTCTCCTTCACGCGCCAGTCGTTGATCTGCAGATAGTTGTCCACCAGATCCTTATAGTTCAGCAGGGCGCTGCCCACGTTGCGGACCTTCTCCCGCTGCTTGCGGTACAGGATGTAGGCCTTGGCCACATCGGCGTAGCCCGCCTCGGACAGCACCTTTTCCACGCAGTCCTGAATGTCCTCCACGGCCACCAGCTCGTCCTTGATCTTGGGCTCGAACTCCGCCGTGACACGCAGGGCCAGCATGTCCATGACGCTGGGATGATACTGCTTGCCCATGGCGTCAAAGGCCTTGGTAATGGCCGCGCTGATCTTGGCGATATCAAATTCGGCGATGGTTCCGTCTCGTTTCGTTACCCGGTACATGTGATGTTCCTCCCTCTCTCGTATACAGCGCCCGGTCATGGGCGAAAAATAAAATGGAGACGTGACTTGCACAGTCACATCTCCAAGTATACCACATATATGGGTCTTGTCAAGGCGAAATGCCTATATCTGGTGTATAAGATTTTCTAATCGTCACAAGATATAGCGAAAGGGCCATGCATCGGCATTTAGAAACACTCTTGAGATACGGCGCACCAAAGGCTCCCCTTGTTGCAAGGGGAGCTGTCAGCCGTAAGGCTGACTGAGGGGATAAACAACAGACAATCCCTCCGTCAACGCTTCGCGTTGCCACCTCAGCTGTGCACGCCCCAGTGTGCGCACTGGGGTGCCTTTACACAAGGGAGGCTTTGTATATGCGCCAGCAGTCGCCTGCGCCCCCTTACACCCCTCTTAATTCCACGCTGGGCACCAGGGGTCTTACGATATTGGCCCAGCGCTCCAGCTGCGCCTTGTCCGGCGCGTGCAGCCCCGATCGGATCACGGAGTCCCGGTCGGTGAAGCACTGGATATAGTACCGCTTCGCCCCGGCGATCCACCGGGCGATCCCCTCGAAGGAGGCGTCGTCGTGGAGCTCCGCCACAGCAGTGGTGCGGAATTCATAGTCCACCGCGCCAGAGAGCAGCCAGGCGGCGCTCTCCCGAACGGGCGTCAGGTCGAAGTCCGGCAGGCCCACGGTCTCGCCGTATTGCTCCGGGTTGTTCTTGATGTCCATGGCCACATAGTCCACCAGGCCCTCCTCCACCAGCGACCGCAGGGCGGCGGGATGGCTGCCGTTGGTATCCAGCTTCACGGCGTAGCCCAAGTCCTTGACGGCCCGCAGCAGCGACGGCAGATCGCTCCGCAGCAGCGGCTCGCCGCCGGTGACGGCCACGCCGTCCAGCAGCCCCTGCCGCCTGCGAAGGAAATCCAGCAGCCCGGCGTCATCCATGACCGGCTCCATGCCGCCCAGCACCAGACCGCCGTTATGGCAGAAGGGACAGCGGAAGTCGCATCCCGCCAGAAACACCGTACAGGCCACATGGCCGGGAAAATCCAGCAGCGTCAGCTTTTGCAGACCGTGAATGTCCATCTTGTCCCCTCCCGCTTTCAGATACCACATATTGTAGTCCTACAACAGGAGAAAGTCAAGATGATGACGTAGAAGAAGGCCCTCCGGCGATGCCGGAAGGCCTTCTTGTTTACATTTCAGTCATTGTCTGGAGCGAGAAGCCGCGCTCAGGGCATATTCGCCAGAAATGTCCGCACTTGAGAAAGATCACGGCACACAGCTGCGGCCATAGCTGTCGTTTCCTCCGTGGCCGGCTGCAGATCCGGCACCAGTATACACCGGCAGCCGGCGTTGTGCGCAGCGCGGACGCCGTTTGCCGAATCCTCCAGCGCCCAGCATACGGAAGGCTCTGCACCCAACCGGCTGCACGCCTCCAAATAGATATCCGGCGCAGGCTTTGAGCGGGCAACCATATCCCCAGCGACTACCGCAGAGAAAAACGTCTCCACACCGGCGTCCTTCAGATTCCAGCGCACCTCTTCCTCCACCGAGGAGGATGCCACGGCCAACGGCCGCTGCTGCGCCTGCAGCATTTGCAGCAGCGGCAGCAGTCCCTTCATGACCGGTACATGATGCTCCTTACGCCACAGGCCGTAAAACTCCTTTTTATATGCCTGCAGTTGCTCCGGACAGTATTGTTGGCCGAAGGCTTTCTGCCATTCCTGCCGGGAGCGCTCCGGGCTCATTCCCAGTGTTCGCAGGACCATATAGCCCGCCGGGCCGATCCCTGCCCGCTGGCCGGCATAGTCCCACGCCTGCATGCGCAGACGTTCCGTATCAAACATCAACCCATCCATATCAAAAATCACAGGAAAAGCCATTCTTTTCTCCCTTCCGCGGCTCGATCCCGCTCTCCCTCACGGTGAAAGGCGGTCATACCTCTATTTTTTCCACACCCGGATGCGCGGAGAAAAACGCCATCGCTTCCGCATGGGTAAAGGGCTCCTCCAGCCGCACCGTCAGATTCAAACGGACGCTTTTATCCACACGCTGGACGGCACTTTCCATGACCTGTCCCTGATGGCTGGCCAGCAGCTCCTCCAGCGCGGCATGGTAAGCTACGCTGTCCTCCATCCAGACGATCACCGTCTGCTGGGTCATGGCGTCATTTCCCACAGGAAAACGATGCAGAAACAGCTGGCTTCCCACGATCGCCGCTGTCTCAAACAGGCCCACCCAATACATCCCCGCGCCGATGGCCAGACCGACGGCAGAGGTAGCCCACATACCGGCGGCCGTCGTCAAGCCGCGAATGGTCGCATTGCCATGCTTGAAGATCACGCCTGCACCAAGAAAGGAGATGCCGCTGACCACCTGCGCCGCAATGCGGGCCTGATCGGCGCCGCGCACTCCCTCCGCCATGCCGTCCACAAACGCATATTTGGACACGATCATGAACACCGCGGCCGAACAGGCAATGATGCAGTGCGTACGGATACCCGCTTCCTTCTGGCGCTTGGTCCGCTCCAGTCCGATCAGGATCCCCAAAACACCGGACAAGATGATCCGGATCAGAAATTCCAGATTGTCATATATCGTCAGCTGGTCCTCCGGCAAAAAGCTGGTCAAGCCTGTCAACATAGGGCATACTCCCTTCCTTTAAATGTTTATTCCGATAAGCAGGCAGAGACCTCCGGTTCATCCGAAGGTCCCTGCGCCTTTGCTTAATATTGCTCCATGACCCGGCGGATGCTCTCCCGTGTCTGCGTCAGCCAGTGCAGAGGTGTGCCGGGCGCATACTCCAGGATCCAATGGCATGCGTCAGTACAGCTCTCCGCCGCAGCCGCCCAGATGGGGGCCCACTGGATCGAGCCCTGCCCCACCGGCAGATGATCGTCACCCACGCCAAGATTATCGTGCAGATGCAGTCCCAGCAGCCGGTTGCCCAGCGTCCGGATCACCTCCGGAATATTCCAGCCGTTCATATTGGCGTGGCCGATATCCAACAGATAGCCTACCGACGGGCCTGTCTCATCCAGCGCATGGCAAAACGCCTCCTGCGTATAGAGTGCCGCCGCCGGACCGGCAATGTTTTCAAAGGCCAGGCGCACGCCGCAGGCAGCCGCCTGCTGCGCAAGGTCGCATACCGTCCGGTGCGCCAGCTCTCTGGCACGCTCCTTGTCAAATGTGCTGTATCCGGGATGCAGCACCATTTGCTCCGCCCCCAAGCGGGCCGCAAACGCCAGTGCCTGCTGGTGGTGCCGGTAAGCGGCCTCCCGCAGGATATGCATTTCCGCCGTCAGATTCACATCCCATGCGGCCGGATGCACCGTAAAGGTAATCCCTGTGGCCCGCAGGCGGTCTGCCAGGGGGCCGTAATCCTCTCCCAGACTATCCCAGCCGGAGGCATCCATCATCAATTCGACAGAATCCGCGCCTGCTTCCGCCAGCCGCGCCACATTCTCCTCTACCGGGTGATCCAGCAGGATCAGCTCCGAATAGCCGATTTTTACGTCCATACTCGTTTATCCCTTCACGGCGCCGGCAGTCATACCGGAAACCACATATTTCTGCATGATCAGCGAGATCAGCACCACCGGTCCCGTAATGATGGTCGCTGCCGCCATCAACGGGCCCCAGGAGATCTTGGCATAGCCGATAAAGTTGAACACCGCCATGGGAAGCGTTTTGGTATTGTAGCCGGAGAGCACCAGGGCAAACAGGAAGTTGTTCCAGGAATAGATAAAGCTCATCAGCGCCGCCGTGATCAGACCGGGCGTGACCAGCGGAAGCATCACCCGGAAAAAGATCTGGTTGGCGGTGCAGCCGTCGATCATAGCCGCCTGCTCCAGGTCCTTGGGCAAGTTCTCAAAGTGGGGCACCATGATCCAGATGATGAAAGGCACCGCCACCAGCATATATGCCAGGATCAGCGAAAAATAGGTGTCCGTCAGTCCCAGCGCCGCAAATACCTGGAACCAGGGCAGCAGGAAGCAAATGCCGGGGATCATGCGGGTAAACAGGATGGCGCCGCTGGTGCGGTGCAGCCGGTACTTGGAAATGGCGTATGCCGCCGGGAGGCCGATGATCAGAGACACCACCGTGGTCATAAACGCCACAAAAAAGCTGTTCCAGATGGGCTTTCCGAAGCTGTAGCGCTCGAATACTTCCGCATAGTTGCTGAGAATGAAGTTGAAATTCAGGAACTTGCTGGGATCCTGTATCTCCACCGTTGTCTTGAAGGAGGCCAGCACCATGAACACAAACGGGAAGATCGTCACAAGAATGATCGCCGCCAGAAACAGGTAATACAGGACGCTCTGCGCCCCGCGCTTTGCCCGCTGGGGACTCATCGTTGTTTTCATCGTTCGACCACCACCTTTGTGCGGATATACATAACGACACCGATCACAACACCCACCAGCAGCAGGAAGATCATCATGGACGCCGCGGAATATCCGTATTTATAATACTGGAATCCATACATGTAGGAATAAATATTAATGGTCTGGGAATGGAACGACGGCCCACCCTGAGTCGTAGAATAGATAATGTCAAAGGTTTTCAGCACGTCGATCAGCCGCAGCATCGCGGCCACCAGAATTGTATTCATTGTCAGCGGCAGGGTAATATGAAACGTTTTCTGCAAGAAATTGGCGCCGTCTATGGTGGCCGCCTCATAAATATCAGACGAAATGCCGCTCAGTCCCGCCAGGATGATCAGCGAGATCATCGGTGTCCACTGCCACACGTCAATGATGATCAGCGATCCAATCACCGTGGTGGAGCCGGACAGCCACTCCAGCGGGGAAAAGCCCATCGCCTTGAGGGCATAGTTGAACAGACCGATGGACGGATCCATAATAAGCTTCCAGATCATACCCACGGCCACAGGGGTCATCGTCATGGGGATCAGCATCACGGTCTTGTGGACATTGCGCATGAACAGTTTCTTGCGGTTCAGCATCAGCGCCAGCACGATGCCAAACACCACCTCGATCACCAGCGCCACGATACTGTATATCAAGGTGATCTTGATAGAGGAAATGAAGTATTGATCCTTAAAGAGCTTGAAATAATTCTCCAGGCCAATGAATTCGGGCTCCGTAACGGAGGACATGCTCCAATCATAAAAGCTCAGCCGCAGCGTATACAGCAGAGGAAATATCACCATGCAGATCAGGAAGATGATGCATGGTGCCATGTAGACCCTTTTCTGGTTGCGGTTAAGGAATTTCGAGAGCTTATGGGTTTCGTTCATTGTCAGCGCCCCTTTCTGCCAGTTTGCGGATGGGAAGTCTCCCTGCAGCCACACAGATCAAGATAATTTTTTGCTCTTCCGCAGCCGTGGGAAAAGCATCCGAAAACCGGAACCTCCCGGCGGCCCATTGTGAGCCGCCGGGAAGTATTCCGCTGTGTAAGTAAGTTACTGATTGTCCAGAATGGTCTGGAAATCGCCCTTGATGGCCTCGGCAGCAGCCATCACCTTATCGGAATCACCACCGCTCTCGATGGACGCGGTAACGACAGAGCCAACCAGATTGCGGGCTTCCTGCACGTTCTGACCAAAGGCCACAAAGTTGTAGCCGCGGCCGATGGTGCTGCACTCGGCAACCAGGTCCAGCAGCTCCTGAGGCATCAGATCAGTTGCCTGAGCGTTGGCCCAGGAGGAAGCGCGGGCGGAGGACACACCGGCAGTCTGAGCAGCGGCCTGCGCATCCTTGCCGGCCAGCTTGGAAACCAGCGCCCAAGCGGCATCCTTATGCTCGGAGTTGGCGTTCACGCCCAGCGCCCAAGCAGAAATGTTATAGGGAACGGGGTCCTGACCGGCCTTAGCGCTGGGGAACTTGGCAAAGCCGACCTTGTCGTACACCAGAGAGGACTCGGGATCCGTCACCACAGAGGCAACAGCGGAGGCCTCGGTCGCAAACACAACCTTGCCCTGAGCGAACAGCGTCATGACCTCAGACCAGCTCATGTTCAGGATGCCCGGAGGGCCGTAATTGCCCAGCAGGTTGCCGTACAGAGAGATCGCTTCGATGGTGCCGGGATCGGTAATGGTACAGGTCTTCAGATCGTCGCTGACCCAGTCGGCGCCGTTAGAGAACACGAAGCCTGCGCACTGCGTCACGGAGGGAGACAGGGCGCCACGGGCGGCGAAGCCATACAGCTCGTTGTCCTTATCGGTGCAGACCTTGACTGCATTCAGCAGCTCTTCAAAGGTGGTGGGAACAGCCAGATTGTGCTGCTCCAGAATGTCCTTGCGGTAGTAGAGCATCTCAACCTCGGTGACAACGGGGATACCGTAGACGCTGCCATCCTTGATGCAGGGCTGAGAGGCCGCGGCGTTCACATCGTCATAGGCGAATTCCGTGTCAGCCTCAATGTAGCTGTCCAGATTCTCCAGCCAGCCGTTGCCGATGAAGGTGCCGCAATCCAGCGGGGGACGCATCATCACAACATCCATCGTCGTGGACTTGGCGCCGAACTCAACGTTCAGCTTGCTCAGCAGGTTATCCTCGGAATAACCCTCCAGTTCGACCTTGGCGCCGGTCTCCTCTTCAAACTCCGCGATAATGGGTTCCATCGCGGTCGTCCAGGAGTGGTTCACGGCGACAAAGCGCAGCGTGATGCCCGCATAGGGCTTGTCGCTGTTGTTGACCTCATTGTTGTCCTTCTGGCCGCAGGCAGCCAGAGAAAGGACCATGATCGCAACCAGCAGCAGGCTCATGACCTTCTTCATGTGTTTCCTCCTTATTTGCTTTCTTATTTGCATTCCCGTGGATCCTGCCGGGATCCGCGGTGAATAGCCCTGATTTATTGTACATCCTCCTGCGGAAGCATAACGACCTTCATTGCCTTTCCGGTCCGGCACAGCTCATAGCCCTGCTTCCACTGGGACATGGGGATCCGGTGGGTGATCAGCGGGGTCAGATCCACCTGGCCGCTGTTAAGGATACGCATCGCGCGCACCCAAGTAATGGAGCTGGTCGATTTGTCCCCCTGGATCGTGATCTCCTTCTTGTAGATGGTGTTGTAATAATCCACGGGGATCTCGCCCATATTCATGCCCACGGCCACATAGGTTCCCTTGCGCTTGCACATCTTCAGGCCGGACTGGATGCCCGCGCGGGAGCCGGTACATTCAAAGACAAAATCCGCACCCCGGCCGTCCGTAATGGACTTGAGAAACGCTTCCAGATCCTCCGTCTGGCAGTCCACCGTGTGATCGACGCCAAACTGTCTGCGGGCAAAGGCCATCCGCTCGGCGTCGGCCGTCAAGCCGGACATGACGATCACCGCGCCGCAGAGCTTTGCGGTAATGGCGACCAGATCGCCGATGGGACCCGGGCCAACCACCAACACCACATCTCCCGGCTTGATATCGGTAAGGATGCAGGTGGCATGCACGGCACAGGCAAAGGGCTCCGCCAAAGAGCCGACCTCATAGGACAGATTGTCCGCCAGCTTGTGGCAGGCATTTTCCGCCACGATGCAGTACTGTGCGAAATAACCATCTGCCGCGGAGCCAAGGCCCTTGCGGTCCGCGCACATATTGGTCTGCGCCTGACGGCAATATTCACAGGTGTGGCAGGCCGTCAGCGTTGTCTCTGCCGTGACCCGGTCGCCCACACGAATGGAGTGAACGCCTTCTCCTACTTCCACCACCACACCGGCCCCTTCATGGCCGATAATGACCGGAAATGCGTATCGGTCCTGCATCAGTCCGCTGTACAGCGCATGGATATCCGAACCGCAGATGGAGGCCGCCATGACCTTGACCTTTACCTGCCCATAACCGGGAGAGGGCTCCTTCACGTCCGTTCTGAAAAAGGTGCCTTCCTCGCCGGGAAATTCCTTCACTATCGCGTTCATTATAAACGCACCTCCCAAGCAAACTTGTTGTTATTCACATTTCTTGTGTCATAGAATAACATTTGCAATGTTCTTTTGCAACATTAATTTGCAGAGATGGTCGTTTTTCCCCGATTTTCACAAAATCGACAGGCATATAACGGCAATTCCTCCAATTCCTGTTTCCTGTCAATATTCAGGTTCGTTTATTCTTTCACAGTGTGCCCTTCGGCCCTCTCCCGGGACAACGCATCCCGATAGAATACCGGGTCATCGCAAATGGCCATTTTGACGCCGCAGGCCCGGGTCAAGCGGAATTGCTCCGGTGTATCCGGCGAGCAGCATGCCAGCACGATCCCCTTTTCCCGGTAAAAATCCGCCCGCTCCGGCGTCAAGTCCTCTATCGGGACACACACCGCCCAAAGGTGCGCATAAGTGCCGTCCGGGCCGGGATCAAAATTGGCACGGCCGGGATAATCATGGGGACAGCCTACCGTAAGCAATCCCCGTTCCCGTGAAAGATAGCGGGTAACATTTCCGTCGCAGCTGTTAAAGATGCAGCGATCCAGCAGTCCCGCCTCCTCCAGCATAGGCATCGTGCGTTCCACCGTTTCCCAAATCGCCGGACAGACCTTGAAATCCACATCCATCATCAGCTCGGGATATCGCTTCATCAGCTCGATCACCTGCGCGAAGGTCGGCATCGGCTCACCGGCAAAGGCCAGTCCTGCTTTCGTACCGCAGTCCAACCGCTGCAGCTCCTGCGCGGTAAAATCGGCCACCAGTCCATGCCCGTTGGAGACCCGATCCAGACGGTCATCGTGGGATATCATCACCACCTTGTCCCGGGACAGCGTCACATCTACCTCAATGATATCTACACCGGCCTTGGCCGCCGCCTCATAGGAAACCATCGTATTCTCCGGGTACAGGGCCGCGTAACCCCGGTGTCCCACCAGGATCACGCCATCCTTTTGCTTCAGTTCCGCGGTTGTCATGCTTCTTCCTCCGCTCTGACGATCACCTTGATGGAGTCGTTCTCCATCTGCTTGAGGATCGCCTCCTCCATCTGTTCAATGGGATAGGTATGCGTTACCAGCGGGGCGATCTGCAGACGCCCGCTGTTCAGCAGTGCCACAGCGCGGCCATGTGTATCCGGATTGATCATAGACCCCGTCAGACACAGCTCCTTCTGATATATGTCCTCCAGACGCAGGGTGTAGGTGCTCTCCGGCTTTGGTACGCCAAAAAGCAGTACGGAAGCACCCCTGTCCGCCGCTTCAAATGCCTGCGCCGATGCGGCAGGATTGCCCACACATTCGATCACCACATCCGCGCCATCACTGTCCAGCAGCTCACGCAGCCGCTGAGGCAGCGACTCCGTCATTGGATCGACCGCGGCATCCGCGCCCACCTGTAGCCCGATCTCCCGCCGCAGTGCGATGGGCTCGCTGAGAACCACTTTGGAAGCGCCCTTCAGGCGGGCCAGCTGCACCATCAGCAGGCCAATTGCGCCGCCGCCAATGACGCACACCGTATCGCCGGGACGTATCCCCACCCGGTCAATGCCATGCAGGCAGCAGGCCAGCGGCTCCGCCAACGCACCCCACCACAGCGGGATCTCATCACTAAGCCGGAAGCACTGCTCCTGCGGTACATAGCAGTGATCTGCAAAGCCGCCGTCCTGGGTCACTCCCAAGGCCTGCAAGTTGGTACAAAGCTGTTTTTTCCCGATCTGGCAGAAATGGCAGCGGCCGCAGTAGATGTTCGGATCAACCGCCACCCGGTCGCCGGGCCGCAGGCTATCCACTCCTTCTCCCACTTCCGTGACCACGCCGGAAAATTCATGACCCAGCACTACCGGCGGCGTAACCGCCGCAGAGCCTTTTCCCCCATGATAAATATGCACGTCCGTGCCGCATACGCCACAGGCAGCGACCTTTATCAGCACTTCACCCCGTGCAAGAGGCCGACGCGGAATGGAACGAACCGCAAAACGCCGGTCACCCAGAAAATAGCTGCCTTTCATCCTTCTTCTCCTGTCAGTAATGTTTGGATCTGCTTCTCTGCCGGCATTGCGGCAATTGCTCCAAAGCCCGTAGTGCACAGCGCACCGGCCGCGCTGGCATATGTCACAGCCCCGCGCACAAACGGCTCGTCCAGCTCCCGCAGCGGATCGCCGGGACGCCGCAATAAGGCGTGCAGAAATGCACCCAGGAAGGTGTCTCCTGCTCCGGTGGTATCGACCACCGGCACATGGAAGGCCGGCACATGACCGGAGGACCCTTCTCCGGCGTACCAGGCGCCATCGCCGCCGGCAGTTACCAGCACCAGTTCGGGACCCAGTTGCCGCAGCGCCTGGGCCGCCGCACCCGGTTCCCTTTCACCGGTCAGCAGCAGCGCTTCCTCATCGGACACCTTTACGATCCGGGCATAAGCCAGCCCCTGCGTCATGACCTTCACCGCCGCAGCGGTATCCGGCCACAAAAACGGCCGGTAATTGGGATCGTAGCTGACAAGCACGCCCGCCTCGCGGGCAGTCCGCGCCGCGAACAGCGTGGCGCCGCGCCCCGGCTCACCCGTCATGGACACCGAGCCGAAGTGGAACACCCTGCTGCGTTTTATCAATTCCACCGGCACCTGCTCCGCTGTAAGAAGCAGATCCGCGCCTCTATGAAACGCAAAGGACCGTTCTCCTGTTTTGTCCAGCTGCACAAATGCCAGAGTGGTAGTCTCCGGCCCCGTCACAATGCCCCGGCATCCTACGCCGCACTGCTCCAGCGTGTCACGCAGAAACCGGCCGAAGGCATCCTGACCCACCCGCGCGATCAGTTGGGTGCTGCGTCCCAGACGGGACAGCATCGCCAGCACATTGGCCGGTGCTCCGCCGGCGTTGCGGGCATACAATGCCGCACCATGCTCTGATACGCCCGATGGTGTAAAATCAATAAGCAGCTCACCGAGCGCCGTTACATCCGTCATAGCTCTCTCCTGTTTTACGGCTGCGTCCGCTTCCGGCGCAGCACTTGGGCAAACCGTTCTTCATCCGCGTTCAGGATCAGCTCCTCCGGGAAATGAATGCTCTCCAGCATTGCCAACGCATGCGAAAAGCTGCCCACACAGCCGGCAAAATGGGCGTCCGAACTGACCACTACCGGGACGCCGTATTTCATGCACCCCAGCGCCACCTTGCGGCATCCCTCCGGCGAGCCCACACGTCCCCCTTCAAAGGAGTGATTATTGATCTCCACGATCTTCCCGTACTGTTGAAACACCGGCAGCACCGTATCTAAATCAAAGGCATACCGGGGATCTCCGCAGTGTCCGATCACATCTACCAGCGGATTTTCCGCTATTTTTAACCAGCAGCGTGTATGCGCAGCCCGGTCCGCCGGGGGGATCACCGCATCGTGCAGCGATGCGATCACCCAATCCAGCCAGTCCAGCAGGTCGTCCGGCATATCGAGTCTGCCGTCATAATCCAGAATATTGACCTCCACGCCCCGGGCAATGCCCACGCCTTCATATTCCCGCGGAATAACACACAGGCTCCGAAACCAGGAGGGCGGCACCGCTCTGGGGATGGAGCACACATGCTCCGTTGCGCACAAAAACTTCAGGCCCCGTTCTCTGGCGGCATGGATGTTCTCCAGAAGCGTGCTGTGCGCATCTCCGCTGGCAATGGTGTGGGTATGGGTATCGGCAATGATCTTCATTCACAGCACTTCCTTTTACGCTTCCACATTGATCAGGATCTTCATACTGGTTTCCCGGTTCGCATCAATGAACTCATACGCCTGCTGGTACTCCCGGAAGGGAAACACTCTGCTCATCAGCGGCCGCAGGTGGATCTTTCCCTCTCCGATCAGGCGAATGGCCTCTACATAATCCTCATGCCGGTACATCATGGTGGTATTCAGATCCAGCTCATGGTCGTTGAGCACGGCCAGATCCACATGCGCCATCCCGGCATATACCGCCACCAAAATGATGGTACTGCCTTTGCGGGCATATTGGATCGCCTGCCCCATGGTGGTATCATTTCCCGCGCAGTCAAAGATCACATCCGCCCGATCCGGTCCCAATGCCTCCTGCATGGCCTGACCAAAATTGCGGGTGCGCGTATTATATGTCCATTCAATACCGCATTCTCTGGCCTTGTCCAACCGAAAATCCGACACATCCGTGATCATCACGGTCTCCGCGCCCACAGCCCGGGCCGCCTGCGCTACCAGATTGCCGATGGGGCCCGCACCCAGCACAGCCACCCTTCTGCCTGTCAGGTCGCCGGCCCGCCGCACCGCATGGACCGCCACGGCCGCAGGCTCTACCATAGCGCCTTCTTCCGGGGTCATATTCTCCGGCAGAGGCGTTACCTTCGCCGCGTCCACCGCAAAATATTCCGAGGCCATGCCGGTCGTCTGGAATCCCATTACTTTCAGTTCCTCACAGAGGTTGTACTTGCCATGGCGGCAGGGATAGCATTTGCCGCAAACCACCTGCGGCTCCACCGTCACCAGCTGTCCCACAGAAAAACCGCTTACGCCGCGGCCCAGCGCTTCTATGCGGCAGGACACCTCATGTCCCTGCGTCACCGGATAGCTGGTAAAGGGATGCTTGCCGTGATATACATGGATATCACTTCCGCACACACCGATCCGCAGGACCTTCAGCAAAATTTGTCCTTCTCCTGCCGCCGGTGTCTCTACCTGACGAAATTCGACTCTTCCGGGTTGTGTCATGACCTGCTGCAACATGAGGTATCGCTCCTTAAACTACAAAATGGCGTGGATATTTCCTTCTCTTTTTGTAACCACTTTTGTTAATATACTTTCTATAAGTGATTATAGCATATATATTGCCGCTCAATCAAGCTGGCATTTGCACGATTTTACCAATGCCATTTTGTGCATGGTCACAAAATGTTTTGTTTGCGTTTAATTTCAAAACTTGCTATAATGAATCCACAACTTTTCCATATCCTTTTTACAAAAGTATCCATACAATTTAGGAGGCGGCCATGTCGACCAGCAAAATCACCAGCAGTGACCTGAAGGCTATAAACTGCCGCGCGCTGTTTTCCGAAGTCTATGTACAGGGCGAAACGTCCAAGCAGGCCCTTGCCTCTCTGCTGCACCAAAGTATGCCCACCGTCAGCCAGAATCTGCAAAAAATGACTGACGCCGATCTGATCGTCAACGGCGGCTTATTTGAATCCACCGGTGGCCGCAAAGCGCAGATCATTCAATTCAATCAACGGGCCCGTGCGGCAGTGGGCATGGAGCTGCTGAAGGATCAGGTGCGCATCGTGGCCGTCGACCTGTATGGCTCGGTCCTGCAGGAGGTATGCTACCCCTGCTTGCTGACCTTTGATCAGCAGTGCATGTCCCAATTGGGAGACAGCGTAAACCGTTTCATCGAAAGCCTTCCCGTCCCCACCAAGGATATCCTGGGGGTGAAGATCGCTCTGCAGGGCCTGATATCCCCCAACGGTACTGCCGTGACCTATTCCAAGATCTACCCGTGCGGCGACCTTGTGATCGAAATGTTTCAGCGGTACATTCATTGTCCCTGCTCACTGATCCACGACACGGAAGCCTCCGCCTTTGCCGAGCTGTGGTTTTACCCGGAATTGCAGGATGCTGTGATCCTGATGCTCAACCGCTACTTCGGCGGAGCGCTGACCCTGAACCGGAAGGTCTATCAGGGCCGGGAGTTTTTCAGCGGAACGCTGGAGCATATCTGTATGGACCCCAACGGGCCGGAATGCTACTGCGGCAGGCGTGGCTGTCTGGAGACCTTTTCCTCCGCCTATGCGCTGGAACGTCAGGCCGGCCGGGCCTTGCCGCGGTTTTTCCGGGATCTGCGCACCGGGGATCCCCAATGTCAAGAGGTATGGCATCAGTACCTGTCATATCTGGCGCGGGCAATCGACAGCATCCGCATGCTCATCGACTGTGACTTCATTTTCGGCGGATATCTTCAGCCTTACTTTACCCAGCAGGACCTGCGCCTGTTGGAGCAGATGGTGCAGGAACGCTGCGCTTTTCACTCAGAGGCCTTCCATATTCGCCAGGGCCGCTGCGGCCCTCAGGCACCCGCTGTCGGCGCAGCGCTGCTGCTGATCGAACAGTTCCTTTCTCAGGGCGGATTCGATCCCGACCGCTGCCGGCAACGTTTTGCCAGAAAAGCCGAGTAAATCACCTTTTATGCTTCGACCGCTTTTGTGATCCAGAAGGCCTTAACGCTTTCTTTATTCCGCATTTGCGTATTTCCCCAAAATATGTTATACTGTTGGTTCTAATTTGTATATATCACTGCTATAAAATCAAGAGAGGTGAGTGCCATGAACGCCGAAGAGCGCAGAGAGGCCATTGTCCAATTGGTCAATCAGAATCGAGAGATGTCCTTTGCAGAGATCAAAGCCGCACTGCCCGAAGTATCTGACATGACTGTGCGCCGGGACTTGGAGCTTTTAGGTCAGAACAACCGGATCGTGCGGGTATTCGGCGGCGCCAAGTCCGTAGACTTTCTTGTGGGGGCCACCGAAGCCGGTTATGCCAAGCGCAGTATCGAGCAGGCCGACAGCAAGGCTTTGATCGCCCAGAAGGCCGTCGCATTGCTGCAGGAGGATACCGCCGTATTTGTCGGTTCCGGCACCACGACGGCTCAGTTTGCCCGCGTTTTTCCCAACGGCAAATACTTTGTGACGACCACCGGTCTCAACTGCGCAATGGAGCTCTCCGCACTGCCGGATATCTCCCTGATGATGCTGGGCGGCAGCGTCAACAAGAACAGCTTCTGTGTTAACGGCACCATCGCCGACAAGATGATCGGTGATATGCACTTTAACATCGCTTTTCTGGGAGTAGGCGGGTATTTGCCCGGCAAGGGCTTCACTACCAGCGTGATTGAGGACTATATCCTGCGCCAGAGCATTGTCAAAAACAGCAACATGACGGCTATTCTGATGGACTCCACCAAATACGGCCGCTCCGGCGTCAGCACCTTTACTTTTGCCACGCCGGAAATGATCCATTATGTGATCACCGATGATAATCTCCCGGACAAAGCCAGGGAAGAGCTGATGTCCCACGGGATCACCGTTTTGTGACGTATTTTTATTGAAAAAACAGCGGGTACTCAGCCGAGTACCCGCTGTTTTTTATCGCGTCATTGTCTGAAGCGAGAAGCCGCACTCAGGGCAGGATCTCCTCGTTCATGTTCCAAATGACATAGTAGGTGCCGATCTGACCCACGACGAAGAACTCATCGGGATAGTCAGCCTTCAGGGTGGCGATCTCGTTGGTGGGAACGTCGTCGATCATCTGCCAGTCGCCGTTCTTGAAGTTGGCCAGGTCATTGTTGGCGTTATCGGACAGATAATACTTGACCTGCTCCATGGTGACGTTGGCGGCATCATAGTAGTTGGGGTTCTTCACGGTGGTGATCACGCTGTTGTGATCCCAGGAAGCGATGGTGTAAGCACCGTTGCAGACGTAGGTGGAAGGATCGGTGGCCCAGCCTTCGTTGGCGACCACGTCCTCACGGACGGGGAAGAAGGTGGGGAAGGCCAGCAGCTCGTTCCAGTAAGCGACGGAGTTGGACAGGGTGACCTCCAGAGTGGTGTCATCCAGAGCCTTGACAGCCAGATCATCCTTGTTGTCGGTGCCGTAGCCCTTGACCTGCTCGAACATGTAGCCATAGTCGGCGCCCAGCTCAGCGGAGGCGGCGCGCTTCCAAGCGAACTCGAAGTCCTTGGCGGTCAAAGCCTGACCATCGGACCACTTCAGGCCGTCACGCAGCTTGTAGGTGTAAGTAACGGTGCCGTCCTCGTTGGCAACACCCTCAGGCAGCTCGGTAGCGCAGTCGGCCTTGATGACCAGCTTGCCATCGGCATCCTGATCCCACTTGGCCAGACCGGCGAACAGGTGGCTGACCATGGTGGCACCGTCGACGGCGGAGTTCAGAGCGGGGTCGATGGTGTCAGGCTCGGAAGCCAGGCAGACGGAGATGTTGTCGGTCTTGCCGGCAACGGTGCAGCGATAGAAGTACTTGTAGCCCAGAGGATTGGAGAAGAAGCCCTCGACATCCTTGTTTAGCATGTACAGGTCGGTGTAGAAGTACAGGGGAACGATACCGCCGGTGGACATCAGCAGATCCTCGGCGCGGTGCATCAGCTGGAAGCGAACCTCGTTGTCGGTGCAGCCCTTGATGGTGGAGATCAGCACGTCATAGGTCTCAGCCCAGGTGCCGTTCTCGACCTTGATGTCATAGCCCAGGTCGGTCAGATCCAGGTTGTACATCTTCAGAGCGCCGTGAGCGTCACGGCCATACTGTGCGTCGTTGTTGCCGGAGTTGGTGACCCACATATCCAGGAAGCAGATAGGATCGTTGTAGTCAGCCAGCCAGCCGTTACGGGCGATGGAGTAGTTGCCGTCCTTACGGGTGTTCAGGAAGGTGTTCCACTCCTGGTTCTCCAGGTTCAGGGTGATGCCCACGCTGGCCAGAGCGGCCTGCAGGTACTCACCGATGGCCTTATGACCCTCGGAGGTGTTGTACAGATAGGTCAGAGTGGGGAAGTTGGTGAACTTCTGCTCGTTCTCGTCCCAGGTGTAGTACTTCTTCAGGATCTCGATGGCCTCAGCAACGTTGCTCTCATAAGCATCCTCTGCTACGTTGTAGTAGCCGGGATAGCTGCTGTCGTGACCGGCGTTCTGATAGAACTCGGTACCGTCGGGCTCGGTCATGCCCATTGCCACGAAGGAGGAGGCGGGGACCTGGCCGGCCTGGGTGATCTCGTCAACAATATAGTTGCGATCGAACATCAGGGCGATGGCGTAGCGAATCTCTTCACGAGCGGCTTCCTTCTCTTCCGCCGTCATGTCGCCGTTGCTCTGGTTATCGCCGTTGCTCGTACCGCCGCCGCAGGCGACCAGAGACAGGGCCATGACCAGTGCCAGGATCAGAGCTAAAAACTTTTTCATGGTGTCTTTCCTTTCACACAATTTATTTTTCAACATGCGCGTTGGCGCACATGATGAACCAATGGGGGATCAGTTGATCTCGTTGACCCGGTGGCAGGCCACGAAGTGCCCGCTGGATACCTCGTTGAAGGGAGGCATGGATTCGGCGCACGCCTCGGTGGCGTAGGCGCAGCGGGTACGGAAGGGGCAGCCGGAGGGCGCGTTGAGGGGACTGGGGATATCGCCGTGCAGCACGATGCGCTGGTTGGCCCGAGCCACCTTGGGGTCGGGTACCGGCACTGCCGACAGCAGCGACTTGGAATAGGGGTGCAGGGGACGTTCGTAGATCTCAGCGGCGTCGGCCAGCTCCACCATCTTGCCCAGATACATAACGGCAATACGGTCGGAGATATGGCGCACCACCAGCAGGTCGTGGGCAATGAACAGGTATGTCAGGCCCAGCTTATCCTGCAGCTCATCGAACATGTTGATGACCTGCGCCTGAATGGATACGTCCAGCGCGGACACGGGCTCATCGCAGACGATGAAGTCGGGGTTGACCGCCAATGCGCGGGCAATGCCGATACGCTGGCGCTGGCCGCCGGAGAACTCGTGAGCGTAGCGGGAGGCGTGCTCACTGTTCAGGCCCACATGATCCATCAGCTCCAGGATGCGCGCCATGCGCTCCTCCTTGGTCTTATAGAGCTTATGGACATCCAGCGGCTCGCCGATGATATCGGACACGGTCATGCGGGGGTTCAGGGAGGAATAGGGATCCTGGAAGACCATGGTGGCCTTCTTGCGGAACTCCTTGATATCGGCAGGGGTCTCCAGCTTTTTGCCGTTATACCAGATCTCGCCGCCGGTGGGCTTATATAGGTGCAGCAGCGTGCGGCCGACGGTGGTCTTACCGCAGCCGGACTCGCCTACCAGACCCAGGGTCTCGCCCTTGTTGATGCTGAAGGATACGCCGTCCACCGCCTTGAGGGGCTTGGTCTTGAACATACCCATATTGATGTCAAAGTACTCCTTTAAGTCCTTGACCTCGATCAACGGCTGATTTCTGTTCTCACTCACTGGACGTCACCGCCTTTCTCCGGTTCCGCCAGCAGTGTGACGGAGCCCTCATCCACGCCTTCCTTCACGTTCATCCAGCAGGAGGCGAAGTGCACATCGTTGATGATCATCCGCTCCGGCCGCTGACGGATGCACACCTTCATGGCCGCGTCGCAGCGGGGCGCGAAGGGACAGCCGGCAGGCATGTTCAGCAGGTCGATGGGGGTACCGGTGATGGGCTTGAGCCGCGTACCGGCGGTGTGGGCCGTGGGGATGGACCGCAGCAGGCCCTTGGTATACTCATGCTTGGGACTGTAAAAGATCTCGTCGGCGGAGCCCTGCTCGCAGATGGAGCCGGCATACATGACGATGACCTCGTCGCACAGCTGCGCCACCACGCCCAGGTCATGGGTGATCATGATGATGGCCATGCCCAGCTCCTCCTGCAGGGACTTCATCAGCTCCAGGATCTGGGCCTGAATGGTCACGTCCAGTGCGGTGGTGGGCTCGTCTGCGATCAGGATATCCGGCTCGCAGGCAAGGGCCATGGCGATCATGACACGCTGGCGCATGCCGCCGGAAAACTCATAGGGATACTGCTTCATGCGCTTTTCCGGCTCGTTGACGTTGACCAGCCGCAGCATCTCCACGGCGCGGTCATAGGCCTGCTGCTTATTGCGGTCTGTGTGCAGCAGGATCGCCTCCATCAGCTGGCGGCCGATGGTATAGGTGGGGTTCAGGGAGGTCATGGGATCCTGGAAAATGATACTGATCTTGTTGCCGCGGATATCCTTCATGACCTTTTCGCCGGCGCCTACCAGCTCCTGTCCGTCGAACTTGATGGAGCCGCCCACGATCTTGCCGGTGCCGGCAAGGATCTGCATGATGGAATAGGCGGTGACGGACTTGCCGGAGCCGGATTCACCCACGATGCCCAGCACCCGGCCGCGCTCCAGATTGAAGGACACGCCGTTGACGGCCCGGACCTCGCCTGCGTCGGTAAAGAAGGAGGTACGCAGGTCTCTTACTTCCAATAATGCCATACTACTCTGCCCTCCTTAACTGTTCAGCTTGGGGTCAAACGCGTCGCGCAGACCGTCGCCGAACAGGTTCAGCGACAGAACGATCAGCGAAATGACGATGGCGGGGATCACCAGTCGATAGGGATAGGTGCTGATGCCGTTCAGGGCATCGGAGGCCAGAGAGCCCAGCGAGGGCATAGGGGCGTTGACGCCCAGGCCCAGGAAGGACAGATAGCTCTCGGTAAAGATGGCGCTGGGGATCTGCAGGGCGGTGGAGATGATGACCACGCTGATGCAGTTGGGCAGCAGGTGCTTCATGATGATCCACTTGCCGCTGGCGCCGGTGGCGCGGGCCGCCAGCACATACTCCTGCTCGCGCAGGGAGAGGATCTGGCCGCGGATCAGGCGGGCCATGGATACCCAGTACAGCAGGGCGAACACCACGAACAGACTGATGATATTGCTGCCGATCTTGGCCAGGGCCGTACCCTCGATCACATCGCCCAACGCCACCTTCAGCACGGCGGCCAGCAGGATGACCATCAGCATATCCGGCAGCGAGTAGATGATATCCACGATACGCATAATGATCAGGTCGACCTTTCCGCCGCAGTAACCGGCGATGGAGCCGATGGTCACACCGATGATCAGCACGATGATACTGGCGAAGAAGCCCACCGCCAGAGAGATTCTGGTACCGTACACCACGCGGATGAAGTAGTCGCGTCCGGCGGAGTCGGTGCCGAACACATGGGGGAACACCTTTTCACCGGCGGCGATCTTCGCCTGCTCGGTGGCGCCGTACTCGAAGGGGCGCAGGTTGTTGTAGGAGGCGTCCACCTTCTTGCCGGGAGCAACGCCCAGCTGGCGGCTGTAGGAATACGGCCAGACAGCAGGCAGGATCAGCGAGGAAAGGGTGATGATCAGCACCACGATCAGGGAAACGGTGGCCACCTTGTTCTTCAGCAGCCGCTTGCAGCCGTCCTTGAAGAAGGTGGAGGAGGGGCGCATCTGCACCATGTAGGCCTTATCCTCGGCGCTGGCCGGCATAAAGGCATCCAGATCCACATGCAGACTGAACGGTTTTTTCAACATATCTCTTCTCCCCTCCCTTATTCCAGCGTGATGCGCGGGTCGACAGCCTTATACAGGATGTCGCTGACCAGGTTCATCACGACGATCAGCGTGGCCAGCACGATGGTGGTGCCCATGATCAGCGGATAGTCGCGGTTGGTGATGCTGTTGACGAACGCGCGGCCGATGCCGGGTACGGCGAAGATCTGCTCCACCACCAGAGAGCCGGTGACGATATAGGCCAGCATGGGGCCGAAATAGGTGATCACGGGGATCAGCGCGTTTTTCAGGGCGTGGCCGAAGATGATGTGGCCGCCGGAGACACCCTTGGCCTTTGCGGTACGGATGTAATCCTGGCCCAGAACGTCCAGCATAGACGAGCGGGTCAGTCGTGTGGTATGTGCCAGCGGATACAGGGCCAGCGTGATGATGGGCAGCACAAGTCCGCCCGCCGCCTCGCCGTTGGCCGGGAACCAGGCAAGCTTCACCGAGAACAGCACCAATAACAGCGAGCCCATGATAAACGAGGGCATGGAGATGAACGCAGTGGTGATCACCATGATGGCCTTATCCACAAATTTGTTGCGCCGCAGCGCCGCGACGGAGCCCAGCACCACGCCGACGCCCAGCGCGGAGAAGGCGGCGATGACGCCCAGCTTGGCCGAGACCTTCAGGCCGTCGCTGATAATGTCGATGACCTGGCGGCCGCGCTGCTTCAGGGACGGGCCGAAGTCCAGCTTCGTCACAATATCCTTCAGGTAAGTAAAGTACTGGGTCATGACCGGTTTATCCAAACCGTACTTGGCCTCCAGCGCTGCCTGTGCGGCCTCGGAGATCGCTTTTTCGCCCAGGAACGGGCCGCCGGGCACGATACGGGTGACGAAGAACGTCACCGTCACCACGACCCAGACCGTCACGATCGCCAGTCCGATGCGCTTGAGAATGTAAAGCAATGTCTTTGAATTCATTCCTACATCTTCCTATCGTTCTTATTTTGGTGAGCGTCCTTTTCGTTCCTTTCATAAAGGAACGAAAAGGGAGTACTCCCTTTTGACTGCGGTATCTCCCTCTGCTCCGCAGCCCGCTTTTGATGTGACTTGTCTTTTGATTATATCAGATTCTCTTCTGATGTTCAAGAAGAAAAACGGATTTTCATCACCTCTTTCCGCTTTTTTGCCTAAAATGCAAGGTTTGCGCTCCGGTCGTTTTCTACTTTTTACACAATATGTCTATTGACACCGGAAACCTTTCCAGCATTTGTCTTTTCTGGGAAAACATCTATCCTTGTCCCGCCGTCTCCCCTCCGTTTCTCAAAACGAAACTTCTTGTTTCTTCACGTTGAATTTTTGCCGCGGCCGTGGTATACTGACAGGTACGATCATGCCATCACCGGCATCGCGGACAGAAGGAGGCTGCTTATGGTTGAAAGAAGCGGCAGGGCCATACCGATCCAGCATTTATACTGCTCGCAGGCGGATTACAGCCAGATCTGCCGGGTCACGACGGAGACCATCGACTCACCGGCCACACCGCTGATCCACCAGATGTCCCGCTTCTGGCTGTTCACCGGCGGACGGGGCACCATCGTTCTGCAGGACCGGCAGTATGAGGTAGGCCCCGGCACCGTGGTATCGGTGCTGCCGTGGCAGATCTCCGACGTGATCCGGGTGGAGGAGCCGCTGCAATACTACCTGCTGACCTATTATTTTGATAATGTGAACATGGCGGTGAAGGCGCTGGGGCAGGCGGGCCGCACGCCGCTGCGCTTGATGGAGGACATGGCCGCCGCGCCGGTGGTACAGTGCGCACCGCAGGAGGCGGAGCGCCTGCGCCTGCTGTTTGAGCAGCTGCGGCAGGAGACCGCCGCGCCGGAGGCTGACGCTCTGTCGGAGCTGTACACCGCCAACAAGCTGGCAGAGGTGGTGATCACCTTCCTGCGGCTGGGCCGCTGTCAGGGGCAGAGCGCCCGGAAGGCCATCGAGAAAAGCGACATCCTCCATTATATGTACACCCATCTGGGGGAAAAGCTGACGCTGGCGCAGCTGAGCCGCCAGTTCTTTCTCAGCGAATCCGCCATCAGCGCCTATATCACCCAGACCACCGGGCTGTCCTTTTTCGACCTGCTGGGCGAAATGCGCATCGGCAAATCCATTAGCTTCCTGCTGTATACGGATCTGACCATGGAGCAGCTGGCGGAGATCCTGGGGTTTGTGGACAGCTCTCATATCAGCAAGGTGTTCTCGGCCCGGCTGGGCATGAAGGCCAGCGAGTTCCGGGAAGTCTACCGCCGGGTGGGCGGGCTGTGCGGTATTCAGGACGATCCCACCGCCTATGAGGTGGTGTCTTACCTCTATCACAACTATACCCGCCAGCTGCTGCCCCAGCACACAGCGGCCCGGTTCGGCCTGTCGGTAAAGGAGCTGAACACGCTGCTGTTATATCAGGTGGAGAAGGATTTCTCCGATTTTCTCAACTTCCTGCGGATCAACCGGGCGTGTACGCTGCTGAAAACCACAGAGAAAAGCGTCACCGATATCGCCTTCGAGGTGGGCTACAACACCGTCAAGACCTTCAGCCGCAATTTTCTCAGATTCCGGGGCATGTCGCCCGGCGCCTTCCGGCAGGAGGTGGCATTGCAGGAGAACGCTTTATAAATATGCAGAAAAGAATTGGGGCGCAATGCGTCCCAATTCTTTTCTGTCATTGCGGATAAACGCCCAGATCGCGGGCGACCTTGGTGATGAAGTCCTGCACGTTGGTGACCATGGTGGTGGCGCTGAGACTGCCGCGATCCAGCAGCTTATTGACCACGAACTCGTCGGCGTCCACGGCATAGAGGTAAACAGGGCGCACCGAGCCATCCGGCATCACCCGGAAGGAGGGCGTCATGTTGCCGGCAGCGATGGTATGCAACATGGTGGCAAGGCAGATAACGGTGGTGGCGCCCCGGACAAGTCCGCGCATGGCGGAAGCGCCCTCGTACACGTCGGCGTAAACCTCCGGCAGCGGGCCGTCATCGCGGATGGAGCCGGTCAGCACAAAGGGAACATTGTGCCTGACGCAGCCGTACATGATGCCGTTGTCGATGTGGTGATCCGCAATAAACTGCGGGATGGAGCCGCTGCGGCGCACCATGTTCAGCACATCCAGATGGTGATAGTGGCCGTTGGGGCGGCTGCGCTGGGTGTAGATATCCTGTCCCAGCGCGGTGTGGAGGCAGGCCGCCTCCAGATCGTGAGTGCCCAGGGCATTGCCCGCCAGCAGGCCGTGGCAGTAGCCGTTGGCGATCATGGCCTCCATGGCGGCGCGGGCGCCTGCGTCAAAGGCGAAGGCCGGCCCCATGACCCAGATGATGCGGCCATGCTCCCGCTCGTGGCGCAGCAGCGCCGCCAGATCGTCGTAATCCTTGGCGTAGGAGGTCTCGCGGCTGCGGCCCTGACGGAACACGAACTGGTCGTCGTTGGTGCTCTCCTCCGTCACGAAGCCGTTACAGTGCATGTAGATGCCCTCCTCGCCCCGCTCGGTGCGGCCCACGATCACCCGGTCGCCCCGCTTGAGATTGCGGGCCTCCACCGTGTCAAGACGGCCGTCCGGGCGCAGCACCACGCAGGCGTCCATGCGGCTCTCCTCCGCCAGACGCCACTGCCCGTCGAGCTTGAAATACTCCGGGTACATGGAGGTGCTGTGAAAATCATCCGGGGCCACGCCGTCCCGCTCCGCCGTCTGCCACCGGGCGTCGGGCGCGGCGGCAAGGACGGGCTGTGTGAAATCGGGATGATGATATTCCGGTAACGTAAATGCCATGGTTTCCTCTCTCCTCTCAAATGCTCAGTTCACGGCGGCGCAGTGGCATGCTCATGCACCGCGGGCCGCCCCGTCCGCGGGACAGCTCGGAACTGGGCATCTCCAGCACCTGTATGCCGTTGTCCCGCAATATGGCGTTGGTCACATAGTTGCGGTCGTACACCACCACCCTGCCGGGCGCGATGCACAGTGTGTTGGAGCCATCGTTCCACTGCTCCCGCTCGGAGGCCACCCGGTCGCCGCCGCCGCAGCGGATCAGCTTCACGCGGGGCAGCTCCAGCGCACGGGCCAGAATATCCTCCAGCGTGCCGGTGCGCTCCTCCACCCGCAGGCCGTCCCTGCCGTCGGAGGTGATGTGATAGACCCGGAGGGTGCCCAGGATCTCCGGATGCACCGTGAAGGTATCCCGATCCACCTGGGTCAGCACCGTGTCCAGATGCATGAAGGCCCGCAGATCGGGGATATCCAGCGCCAGAATGGACCGGATCTCCGCCGTTTCATCCCGGAAGATGTTCCGGGCCAGCACCTCGATGGCCTCCGGCGTGGTGCGCTGGGACATGCCCACTGCCAGCAGACGGGGACTGAGGTTCAGGATATCGCCGCCCTCGATGCTGAAGGGATCCTCCCGCCGGTAGTAGACCGGCACCTGTCCGGCGTAATCGGGATGGTATTTCAGGATATACTGGCCATAGATGGTCTCGCGGCGGCGGGTGGCGGAGTACATGGCGTTGAGGCTGACGCCCCGGCCGATGCAGGCGAAGGGGTCGCGGGTGAAGTACAGGTTGGGGATGGGATCCAGCACAAAGCGGTGGCTGCCCCGCGTCAGGGCCACCAGCGCTCCGCGCCGGTCCGGCGGCAGGAATTCCTCCACGCTGACGCCGGTCATGGTGCGGCGCACCAGCTCCCGGTCATCCAGCGCCATCAGATACTCGTACAGTTCCGGCTGATAGTGGCGGGCGATGCGGCCGCCCTCGTCGATAAACTGGCGGACGAACCGGCGGCGCACCTGGGGATCCACCGCCAGCGTCCGGGCCATCAGCTCCTCCAGATACACCACCTGCGTGCCGTTTTCCCGCAGCAGGGCGGCAAAGGCGTCATGCTCCTGCCGGGCAGCCCGCAGGTAGGGGATATCGTCAAACAGCAGCCGCTCCAGCTCGCCGGGCACCAGCTGCTCCAGCTCCGCGCCGGGACGGTGCAGCAGCACCTGCTCCAGCGCACCGATCTCACTTCTGACGTCAATGGGCATAGGCTCCTCCCTTGTGGTTCTGATGCTTTCATTCTATTATACAGGGTTTCCCAAAATGAGATAGGACATTCCGGCGGCGTTCTGTGGTATTTTAACGGTGACCTCCCTTTCGCAGGCGCAAAAAAAGACCGCCGCGGAGACGCTCCACAGCGGTCTTTGTCTGTATTTCTCAGCCCCACAGGGTGGTCAGCATGGGAATGACCTGCTTCTTGCGGGACATGACGCCCGGCAGGAATGCCGTGTTGTCCTTGGGCTCCACGGCGAAGGCGTTGCGGATGGCATCATCGCTGCCGATATACAGCAGCTGGGTGCCCTCCTGCAGAACGTCCGTCAGCATCAGGATCACCATGTCGTAGCCGTGCTCCTTCCGCATCTGGCACATGGCCTTCAGCAGATCGTCCTTGCGCTCCATCAGATGCTCGGAGTTGATGCACGTCACCTGACCCACGCCCAGATTCTGCTCGGCAATGTGGAACTCCTTGAAGTCGCTGCGCAGCAGCTCCTCGGCGGACTTGCCGTCCACCGCGCCGGCGGCGAACAGCTCGCGACCCAGATCGTCCAGCGACACGCGGGCCATGCGGGCCAGGCGCTCGGCCATGGCGATATCCCGCTTGGTGCAGGTGGGGGACTTGAACATGACCGTATCCGACAGGATGGCCGCCGCCATCAGCCCCGCCATATGGGGCGAGGGCATGACGCCGTGCTCCTGATACATGGAGGTGATGATGGTGTTGGTGCTGCCCACCGGCTCGTTGCGGACATTGATGGGCTGGCGGGTCTGGATATCCGCCAGGCGGTGGTGATCCACGATGGCCAGGATCTCCGCCTGCTCGATGCCCGGCACGGTCTGGGACAGCTCGTTGTGATCCACCAGCACCACCTGCTTGCGTCTCGGCCGCAGCAAATGGTAACGGGACAGGGTGCCGACTACCTTCTCCTCCTCGTCCAGCACGGGATAGCAGCGGTAGCGGCTCTTCAGCACCACCTCGCGGACGTCGTCGATATAATCGTCCAGATGGAAGCAGATCAAATCGCCGGTGGCGCAGGGGCGGGAGATGGGGATGGCCTGATAGATCAGGCGGTGAACGCGGCTGGCGTCAAAGGGCGTGGAGATGATGCAGGTCTTGCCTGCGTTCTTGATCCACTCCGGATCCACGTCGGTCTGGCACAGGATCAGGCAGGACACCTGCATGTCCAGTGCGCGGCGGATCATGTCCGGCTGGCTGCCGCACAGCACGATGCTGTCGGAGCTGTCGAACAGCAGGTTCTCGCAGCTCTGGGGCAGGGCAATGGACACGCTGCCGGACAGGGTATCCACCAGGTCGCCGCCCTCGCCCACGACGCGGCCCTCGATAACGCTGAGGAGGTTGAACATGGGGACCTCCTCCACCACGGGGTTGGCGATGGTGTTCAGGCTGAAGGTGGCGATGTCACCGGCGGACAGCATGCCGTACAATGTACCGTCCTCGTTGGTGACGGGGATGGCGGAGATCTTCTGATTGCGCATCAGCTGCCACGCCCGGTCCATGGTGACGGAGGCGTCCAGGCAGGGCGGCCGGTCAAAATCCAGATCACGCACCTGGGTGCGGACGTTCTGGATCAGCCGGGGCGGCTTGAAGCCGAAGCGCTTCAGCATCCGGTTGGTCTCGTCGCTGATGGCGCCCAGATGCACCGCCACATACTCCTTTTCGCCCAGCGCGTTCTTCAGCGCGGCGTAGGACATGGCGGCGACAATGGAGTCGGTATCCGGGTTGCGGTGGCCGGTCACATAGATCTCGTTCATACCTTTCAAGCTCCTTTGCATAGCGTTTTCCTTCTTTGCTGATATTATAGTGCAGGCCGCGCCGCCGGTCAATGGTCTTGATTTACAGAAAAAACCATGTTATCATGAAATTTAAGTAAAAAAATCACAGAAGCAGAGGATTTTATGTATCACAACCATCATCTTCATGAGACAAAGCATCTGAAGGAGGCCAACCTGCTTCAGGAGGAAAAATACCTGCATCTGACCACCGAGCCGGTTGGCAGGCTGGTGTGCGAGATGGCGGTGCCCACCATCATCTCCATGCTGGTGACGGCGGTGTATAATCTGGCGGACACCTTCTTTGTGGGACTGATGCACTCCAACGCGGCCACCGGCGCGGTGGGCGTGGTCTTTTCGCTGATGGCCATCATTCAGGCCACCGGCTTTTTCTTCGGGCAGGGCAGCGGCAACTACATCTCCCGCCAGCTGGGCCGCCATGAGACCGAGGATGCCGAGACCATGGCCATCACCGCCGTGACGCTGGCCTTTTCCGCCGGCGTGGTGGTGCTGATCCTGGGGCAGATCTTCTTGCAGCCCCTGGCCCGGCTGCTGGGCTCCACCGATACCATCCTCCCCTACGCCTGCGACTATCTACGGATCATCCTGCTGGGCGCGCCGTATATGACCGCCTCCTTCGTGCTAAACAACCAGCTGCGCTTTCAGGGCAGCGCCATGTACAGCATGATCGGTATCGTGGCGGGCGCGGTCATCAACGTGGGGCTTGACCCGCTGCTGATCTTCACCTTCCGGATGGGCATCAAGGGCGCGGCGCTGGCCACCATCATCGGGCAGCTGTTCTCCTTCGGATTGCTGCTGTTCGGCTGCACGCGGGGCGGCAACCTGCGGCTCCACCCCAGCAAGATCCGCTTTACCCGCCACATTTTCAAGGAGATCCTGCGGGGCGGCTTCCCCAGCCTGTGCCGCCAGAGCCTGATGGCCATTTCCACTATCTGCCTGAACACCGCCTCCGGCCTGTACGGCGACGCGGCCATCGCCGCCATGAGCGTGGTGAGCCGGATCATGACCATGGCCAACTCCGCCCTCATCGGCTTCGGACAGGGCTTTCAGCCGGTGTGCGGCTTCAACTACGGCGCCAAGCTCTATGACCGGGTGCGGCAGGGCTTCCGCTTCTGCGTCAAGTGGGGCACGCTGTTTCTGGTGGCGGCAGGCATTCTGGGCTACATTTTCGCGCCCCAGCTGGTGGCCATCTTCCGGGATGATCCGGAGGTGGTGGCCTTCGGCACGGTGGCCATGCGGTGCCAGTGCGTCACCTTCCCGCTGGCGGCCTATGCGCTGGTCAGCAATATGATGACCCAGACCATGGGCAAGACGCTGCCGGCCACCATTCTGGCCGCCGCCCGTCAGGGCCTGTTCTTCATTCCCGCCGTGCTGCTGATGCC
This sequence comes from uncultured Oscillospiraceae bacterium, assembly GCA_934565655.1. Lineage (GTDB taxonomy): Bacteria > Bacillota > Clostridia > Oscillospirales > Oscillospiraceae > Vescimonas. Next base: position 210,526 of record CAKTIE010000001.1, on the reverse strand, counting down.
CCTGTGGCTGGATCAGCTGGGCGTGCAGCTGGCCCAGTCGGTGGCGGATGTTCTGTCCTTAGCCCTGACGCTGGTGATGATGCGTCGGGTGTTCCTCAACCTGAAGGCCGAGGAAAACGCCGCCATGCTGCTGCGGCATCAGCGGACAGCCGAGGCTTATCCGGCGGAAATCATCGCAGAAATGCCGGAAACGCCCTGATTCCCCCTTTACAGCCCACATTTTTTCGGATATAATAGTTTAGTTACTGAAATCTACGATATAAGGAGATCGACACATATGGCCGTTATCGAATACGATGATTATAAGCAGAAGCTGCTGGCGCTGGAGCCTACGCTGGGCGAGCTGGAAAAGGCGCTGGGCATCCCCAAGGCCCGTGAGGAGCTGTCCGCCCTCCAGAAGGAAACGGAGCAGGACGGCTTCTGGAACGATCTGGAGCGCAGCCAGAAGGTGAGCCAGCAGATCAAGCGTCTGGAAAACAAGATCAAGAAGCATGACCGTCTGGTCAGCGAGTGGGAGGATACCCTGACCCTGTGCGAGATGGCCCAGGAGGAGGACGACGCCTCCCAGCTGCCCGATGTGATCGACGGCTACGAAAAGCTCCAGAAGGAGATCAGCGAGCGCCGTCTGGCCGCGCTGCTCAGCGGCGAGTATGACGCCAACAATGCCATCCTCACCTTCCACGCAGGCGCCGGCGGCACCGAGGCCCAGGACTGGACGGAGATGCTGTACCGCATGTACACCCGCTGGGCCGAGCGCCACGGCTACACCTATCAGCTGATGGACTACGAAGCCGGTGAAGAAGCGGGCATCAAGTCCGCCACCATCCTCATCGAGGGAGAGAACGCCTACGGCTATCTGAAGAGCGAGAACGGCGTCCACCGTCTGGTGCGCGTCAGCCCCTTCGACGCCAACGCCCGCCGTCAGACCAGCTTCGCCGCGCTGGAGGTCATGCCTGAGCTGGCCGACGACAGCGAGATTGAGATCCGTCCCGAGGAGATCGAAATGCAGGCCTGCCGTTCCTCCGGCGCAGGCGGCCAGCACATCAACAAGACCTCCTCCGCCGTCCGCCTGACCCACCTGCCCACCGGCATCGTGGTGTTCTGCCAGACGGAGCGCAGCCAGTTCCAGAACCGCGACAACGCCATGAAGATGCTGAAGGCCAAGCTGGCGGAGCTGAAGCTGCAGCAGCATGCCGAGAAGATCAGCGACATCAAGGGCGTGCAGATGAAGATCGAGTGGGGCAGCCAGATCCGTTCCTATGTGTTCATGCCCTACACCCTGGCCAAGGACACCCGCACCGGCTATGAAATGGGCAACATTCAGGCGGTGATGGACGGCGACATCGACGGCTTCATCAACGCCTATCTGACCGCCGCCGCCAACGGCGAGCTGAAGTAAAAAACCGAGTATAAAAAAGTACGCTGTGCGAAAGCACAGCGTACTTTTTTATACCCGGTACACGTCCTTCTCCGTGACGATAAGGGCGAACCGCTTGTCGTGGGGCTCCATGGGTACCTCCTCCGACAGCAGCTTCTCCCGGCACAGCAGCGCCGCCGGGCCGTGATAGCGGTCAAAGAACCGGTCATAGTAGCCGCCGCCCTGTCCCAGCCGGTCGCCCCGCAGGTCGCAGGAGAGGCAGGGCGTCACCACAAAGCCGATGTCCTCCACTGTCAGCAGCGGACAGTCCGCCACCGGCTCCAGAATGCCATACGCGCCCGGCGTCAGCTGATCCAGCGACGTCACATGGCACAGGGCCATGCTGTGTTCCGCGCCGCACCGGGGCAGGCACAGCGTCCTGCCGCTGTCCAGCACGTCCCGCAGCAGCGCCGTGGTGTCGATCTCCCGCTCCGTGCCCACAAAGGCGAACACCACCTGCGCCGCCTGATATTCCGGCAGCTCCGTCACGCAGCGGCAGATGGCCGCGGCGCTCTCGTCCCGATAGCTCTGGGGCAAAATGCGCTCCATGGTGCGCAGCTTCTTCCGCAGCACCGCTTTCTGTTCCGCAACGGTCATTTCCCGTTCCTCCTTGGTGGCGCGCTCCGCCTTCTGGCGGCGGGCGAGCTCCATCATCCGCTCATACATCTCGTCGCCCACACACTTGCGGGCATACTGGCACCACTGCACGCAGCTGAGGGCGTCGTTATACGCCACAAAGCCGCATTTGTCGCAGGTCACCTGGGTATCGGTGGAGAAGATCTCGATGGTATTGCCGCACACCGGGCAGGTTTTCTCCCGGATGGTGGGGGTGCGGGGCTTCCCCTGACAGCCGTCCATGATCATGGCCTTGTCCTCCTTTGCTTCAGTAGAGCAGCCGCCGTCCCGGCTCGCCTGCCGGGAAGAAGTCTGTCTCCTTCACAGTATGCCCCTTTTCCAGCACCAGAAACTGCGTTTTCCACCGGCCGGACACCAGATTTTCCAGCACCCGGTTGCTGCCGGTCACATAGTCCAGGTCGCAGCGGATCAGGTCGGCGCACTGCTGCATCTCCGCCACGAAGTCCTCGGCGTAGCAGTCGTATGCGCCGGTGTCGATCATGTCGGCGTGGCGATAGCCCTCCATGAATCCGCCGAAGATGGAGGTTCCGATCTCCATGCCGTACCGGCGGCAGATCTCATCCTTGAAGGCCGCCACCGAGTGCTCACCCCGGTCGCAGTCCCGGAAGTAGATATGGCCCTCCTGCTTGGCGTCGGCGCGCAGGGTGTCGTCGGTCTGCAGCATCATGGTAACGCAGTCATCCATTTTCGGCAGCACCGTGCGGCAGGGCAGGATCACGCCCTCCCACACGCCGCCGCAGCTGCACACGCAGGACAGCACCGTGGTGATATGGGCGGGCAGCTCCGCCATGGTGCGCAGCAGCGTCTCATGCATCACGGCGGGCTCCTTGTGGTTCTCCCAGCTCAGCTCCCGCACCGGGAAGTCCGTCCCCATCTTCTGCTGGGCCGCGTCCAGATGATGCCGCACCGAGGCGCAGCACAGGATCAGCGTATCGTTCTTGTCCAAGGCACACGCCTCCTTACAAAATCCATAACCTCCGGCCAGGCCGGAGGTTATGGTGGTCATCTTTTACTTCGCCTTCCGCAGGAAGCCGAACCACATGGTGAAGCCCACGAACAGGCCGCCCAGGATGTTGCCCAGCGTCACAGGGATCATATTCCCGGTGAAGTAGGTTCCCCAGGTCAGGGCGTCCAGATTCAGGCCAGCCTCCGCGGCGGAGGCCGCGTAAGCGGGTACGGTCTTGGCGAACAGGCCCATGGTGCAGTAGGTCATGTCGGCAATGGAGTGGTTGAAGCCGCAGGTGACGAAGAACATCACCGGCGCCCACGCACCGATAAACCGGCCCATGGTGTCCTTGGCGCCCAGGCTCAGCAGCACGCCGATGGTCACCAGCACGTTGCACAGAAAGCCCATGAAAAAGGCATTCTGGAAGGGCATGGTCATCTTGCCCAGCGCCACCTTCATGGCGTACACGGCCAGCGCGTTGCTTCCGGCGGACAGCCAGCCGAACTTGGCGCACAGCACCGCCACCAGCAGCGAGCCGATGAAGTTGCCGATATACACGAACAGCCAGTCCTTCAGCATGGCGGCCACGCGCACCTTCTTCTCCAGCACGCTGATGAAGATCAGCGTATTACCGGTGAACAGTTCCGCGCCGATCAGGATCACCATACCCAGGCCGAAGGCGAACAGCAGTCCGGAGATGGCCCGGATGGTGCTGTTGTTGTCCAGGCCATAGCTGGCCATGTTGGTCACGCAGGATGGGAAGGCGATCAGCATACCGGCCAGCATGCCCAGCAGCAGCATTTTGCTGACGGGCAGGCTGCTCTTCTTTACGCCGGCCTCGGCGTAGTTGGCCGCGATCTCGGCAGGAGCAAACAGATTCATGGTCAGCCCTCCTTACGCCAGCGTGCGCTCGGCGGCCTCCACCACATGACCGATCAGCACGGAGGTGGTGACGGCGCCCACGCCGCCGGGCACGGGGGTGATAGCCTCGACGATCGGCTCCACCTCGGCGAACACAGCGTCGCCCGCCATGCCGCCCTTGCCCTTGGAGGTCACCTTGTCGGGGTCCCAGTTCATGGACACGTCAATGACGATCTGGCCGGGACGGACATAGTCCTTGGTCAGGCTCTTCAGCACACCGGCGGCAGACACCAGAATGTCGGCCTCACGGGCCACAGCCTGCACGTCCTTGGTCTTGGTGTGGCACACGGTAACGGTGGCGTTCTTGCCCAGCAGCATCATGGCGGCGGGCTTGCCCACTACCAGAGAGCGTCCGATGACCACGGCCTTTTTGCCGGTACAGTCGATGCCGTAGTAGTTCAGGATCTCCATACAGGCCTGGGGCGTGCAGGGTGCGAAGCCCAGCTTCTTGCCCATGAACACACCGGCGTTGGACAGGTCGGTCATGGAGTCGATGTCCTTGCAGGCGGCCAGATGGTTGCAGATCTCGTCCTGATCCGCCTTCAGATGCTTGGGCAGAGGGCGGAACAGCAGGCAGCCGTGGATGCTGTCGTCGGCGTTGATGGCCTCGATCTGGGCGATCAGCGCCTCCTTGGTCACATCCTCCGGCAGCAGGAACTTCACCACGTCCACGCCGATCAGCTCGGCACGGGAGGTTGCGCCCTTCTCATAGGACAGGTCGGAGGGATTCTCGCCGCAGCGGACGATGGCCAGCTTCGGCATGACACCCTTTTCCTTCAGCGCCGCCACGCGCTGCTGCAGCTTCTCGTTCATGGCGGCGGTCACTTCTTTACCCAGTAATTGCTTTGCCATATTCTTTTCCTCCCTTATTTGAAGAAACCGGCCTTGACGGTCTCAAAAATGCCGTCGGCCTTCTTGCCGTACACGTCCAGCATGGTCAGGCACTTGGCGTTCATCTCCTCCGCCACCTCGCGGTTGAGCAGAGTCTTGGTGTTGATGAACACGTTCAGGGACGCCGCCTGCAATGCCGCCTTCACGATGGTGGCACCGCAGCCCGCGTCGGACACCGCCAAGCGGGAGCCCTTCGCAGCGAACACTTCGATGGCGTCGATGGCCTCGCAGCACAGCTCTATGATGTGCATGGGCACCTGGCAGGCGGTGATGGTGGCCTCCTCCATGATGCGGGGCCGGTCGGGATCGTCTTTGGGGATGCCGTAGGCGTTGGCCAGAGGAATAAAGCCCTCGGCGTCGGCAGGCACCTGATCCAGCAGCTCGGTCTGGAGGGCGTCGCACTTCTTCTGCAGGGCGATGATCTCCGCCTCCACGTCGGCGTACTTCTTCTTGCCCACGGTCAGAGAGCCGACCATGTTGCCCAGGGCGGTGCCGATGGCGGCCACCAGCGCGGACGCGCCGCCGCCGCCGGGAGCAGGCTCGTTGGAAGCCAGAACCGTGACGAACTCACGGCAGGATTTGGTGGTATAATCCATAGTTTTCTCCTTGTTATGATCCGGTGAAAATTTTTCTCTCAAAGGGAAAAGCTCCGGCGGCTTCAAGCCGCCGGAGCTTTCTTGCATTTAAGTATCCGAAAATAACCTTAATACGTCCTAAAAAGCCTCGCAGAGTTCGCATCCGCAGATGCGAAACAATCCAATCATTTTTCGCCGCGACATGTGCGTGGCGAAAAATACTTCTCAGCCTGCAAGTGCCAAAGGCGCGCAGTCAGGCTGCAAGCCTTCTTGGCAGAAAAGTCGTCAGACTTTTCGCCAGTAATCAAAACAGGCCGCTGACCTTGCCGGTCTCGGTGTCCACGTCGATGCGGCGATAGGCGGGGTTGGCCGCGGTGCCGGGCATCATGGAGATGGTGCCGGCCATGGGGCACAGGAACTTGGCGCCGCCGTACTCCAGAATGTCGCGGACAGCCAGACGCCAGCCGGTGGGCACGCCCTTCTTGGTGGGATCGTCGGACAGGGACAGATGGGTCTTGACCATCATGGTGCAGTAATCGGCATACTTGGGATCGCTCTCGAAGCGCTTGGCCTTCTCCACCGCCAGAGGCGCCCAATCCACGCCGTCAGCGCCGTAGACCTCCTTGGCGATCAGCTCAACGCGCTGACGCAGAGGCATATCCAGATCGTACAGGAACTTGACGTTCACGGGCTCCTCGCAGGCCTCCACAACGGTCTTGGCCAGCTCGATGGCGCCCTCGCCGCCGAAGCGCCAATGGTTGGACTCGGCGCAGCGGATGCCGCGCTCCTGGCACAGCTTCTTCAGCAGAGCGATCTCGGCGTCGGTATCGGTATAGAAGCGGTTGATGCAGACCACGGGGTTGATGCCGGACTTCTTGATGGTGTTCACATGGTGGAACAGGTTGCAGGTACCCTTCTCCAGCAGCTCCAGATTCTCCTCGGTATACTCCTTGGGCAGGGGTGCGCCGGGGGTGACCTTCGGGCCGCCGCCGTGCATCTTCAGAGCGCGGACGGTGGCAACCAGCACGGACACGTTGGGGGTCAGGCCGCTGAGGCGGGTTTTGACGTTCCAGAACTTCTCGAAGCCGATGTCGGCGGCGAAGCCGGACTCGGTAACATGGTAATCAAACAGCTTCAGGGCCAGACGGTCAGCGATGACGGAGGACTGGCCGATGGCGATGTTGGCGAAGGGGCCGGCGTGGACCAGAACGGGCTGGTGCTCCACGGAGTAGCACATGGTGGGGTTGATGGTGTTGCGCATCCAGGCGGTCATAGCGCCGGCAACCTCCAGATCCTCGCAGGTGACGGGCTCGCCGCTGCGGGAGTAAGCCACAACAATCTTGCCGATACGCTCGCGCAGATCCTTCAGATCGCGGGCCACAGCCAGAATGGCCATCAGCTCGGAGCCGACGGCGATGCCGAACTTGGACTCCATCATGAAGCCGTCCAGACGGCCGCCGATGCCGATGATGATGTTGCGCAGGCCCTGGGCGCAGAAGTCCATGACCCAGCCCATCTCAATGCGCTTGGGGTCGATATCCAGACGCTTCAGACCCTTGGCGGCCAGCCACTCGTCGTTGTTGTTGCGCTCGTGCTGCATACGGGCGTTCAGGGCCACCATGGCCAGGTTGTGGGCGTTCATGATGTCGTTGATGTCGCCGGTCAGGCCCAGAGAGAACTCGGTCATGGGCATCAGCAGGGCGTTGCCGCCGCCTGCGGCGGTACCCTTGACGTTCATGGTGGGGCCGCCGGAGGGCTGACGCAGAGCGCCGCCCACGTTCAGGCCCAGCTTGCCCAGACCCTCGATCAGGCCTAGGGATACAGTGGACTTACCCTCGCCGAAGGGGGTGGGGGTGATGGCGGTCACTTCGATGAACTTGCCGTCGGGCTTATCCTTCAGGCGATTCATGACCTTGATGAAGTCGATCTTGGGGGTCTTGCCGTAGGGGATGATCTCCTCGGGCAGCAGGCCCAGCTTCTCGCGGAAATACTCCACAGGGGGAAGTGCCTTTTCCGCCTCCTCGGCGATCTGCCAATCCTTATAGATGGTAGGATCCAGCGTCACGTGGCCGTTGGCGTCAACATACTTGCCGTCTTTGAATTCGATTGCCATGGGGTTATCCTCCTTGTTATCCTCAGGTCGTCCCTGAATAATGAATGAATGTATCCTGCGGCGCCCTGTGCGCCGGGGGGTCACTGTGTGATCTGGGCGCTGCGGCGCACCACCTCGGTGGCCTTGTCCCGCAGCATCTGCTGGCGGACAACGGTCAGGAAGCCGTTGTCGAAATAGGGCTTGAGATCCTCCGCGCTCATATGGTTGTCGGCGCAGATCCGCTCGATGGCAGCGTTCATCTCCTCGTCGGTGACGGTCAGGTTCTCCAGCTGGGCGATCTTCTCCACTGCCTTCTGGGTACGGAATGCCTCCAGCGCGTCGGGACGCATATCCTCACGCAGCTTCTTCTCGTCGCTGCCGGTGAACTGGCAATAGGCCTCCAACGTCAGGCCCTTCTGGGCCAGCTGGGCGGTCAGTGTCTCCATCTGGGCCTCCACCATGCGATCCAGCTCCTCGTCAGAGGGCTGCTCCTCCACGGTGGCGGCAACCTGATGCATCAGCTGCCAGCGCAGCTCCTGCTCGGCCCGCTCGTTATAGTAGTCCTGAAGCGCCTTGCTCATGTTCTCCCGCATCTGCTCCATGGTGTCGCACTGGCCGATCTCTTTGGCGAAGGTATCGTCCATCTCATAGGTGCCATGGGTGCGGATCTCATGAACGCGGCAGCGGAACTCGGCGGGCTTTCCCGCCAGCTCCGGAGCGTGATACTCGGTGGGGAACGTGACGGTAACGGTCACATCGTCGCCGATGTTGGCACCCACCAGCTGCTCCTCGAAGCCGGGGATGAACATGCCGCTGCCCAGGGTCAGGGTCTGCTTCTCGGCGGTGCCGCCGGGGAACTGGACACCCTCGGAAAAGCCGGCGTAGTCCAGCACCAGCTCGTCGCCCAGCGCCGCGGCGCGGCCGACGACGGGTTCAATGCGGGGATTGGCCTGCAAAAGCCGCTGCAGCTGGCGATCGATATCCTCAGCCGTCACATCCACATGCTCCAGCTTGCCCTGCAGGTTCAGATAGGTAAAACTCATGCTATTTATTTCCTTTTCATCTCTTGTCGGATGGCGGAGATCAGAATATCTCCCGCCACCACGCGATCCTCCGCCGAAAAGCCGGAGGCAAAATTGTCGGAATACAGGATCTGGCTGGAGGGCGGGAATTCCTCGTCCCCGGCGTAGATCATGATCTGCATCCGGTAGCCGCCCAGAAAGCCGAAGCCGTAGCCCGCGTCGCCGCGGGACAGCTTCTCGCCGCCCATCCGCTGGCAGGCGGCGGCGAAATTGGCCACTTGGGTGCCGAAGGTGAAGGCCGCCCGTGTCAGGCAGCGGCCCGTATAGGGTGTGATGTACAGCTCGCCCCAGGGCATCTCCCGGAAGGTCTTATAGCCCAGCGCCAGCGCCGCCTGCCGTCCCTCCAGCAGATACCGCAGTAAAAAGGTCTGGCAGGGCAGGTTCGTCAGCGCGAAGGCATCCTCCCGATCCGCCGTGATGGCGTATTCCGGCCACGCGATACGGTAGGTACTGTTCAGCAGCTGCACCGTAAAGCAACCGTCCTCGAAGGGCACGCCGCAGCGCTTTGCCGTCTCCTGGGGATCAAGCTTCTCAAAAAGTGCCAGATAATGGGAAAACGGCACCTCTTCTTTGTTGTTTTGTATCTCCATCGGTCACTCCTGTACGCTGGACGGGAACAGCTCCTTGTTGGTATGGGGCAGGAAGCAGGCCGCCACGAATTCCTCCATGTACTTCGGCTCGGTGGACAGCTCCAGATACGTCATGTTGCTGGCCAGCTCGTGAACCTTCTCCTCCGCCGCGTTGGACAGCGCCAGCGCGTAAGCGCCCGCCAGCGAGGAGTTGCCGATATACTGGAACAGCGCACGATCCACATCCGGGAACATGCCGATGCGCACGGCATTCTCCATGTTGATGCCGCTGCCGATGCCGCCCGCCACATAGATGTGCTCCAGCACGGACACATCCATATCCAGAGAGGACAGCATAATGTGGATGGCGGAGAAAATGGCGCCTTTGGCCCGGATGAAGCACTCGATATCCACCTCGGTGATGGCGATCTCCCAGCCGGTGTCGCTCTCGTTGCTGAAGGCCAGCACATAGCGGCCCATGCCGTGCTCGTCACGGAGGATACGGCGGTTCTCCCGCACAAAGTGACCCTTGGCGGAGATGGCGGATGTGCGGTACAGCTCAGCGATCACGTCGATGATGCCGCTGCCGCAGATGCCCACCGGCTTCTGGCCGGCCTTGCCCACGATGGACAGGGTGGGCTCCAGCGTCTCCCGGTCGATGGTCACGGCCTCCACCGCGCCGTCAGTGGCGCGCATGCCGCAGGAGATGTCGCCGCCCTCGAAGGCGGGGCCTGCGGAGCAGGCGCAGGACATCATAAAGTCCCGGTTGCCGAACACGATCTCGCCGTTGGTGCCAAGGTCGATGAACAGTGAGAACTCGTCCTTGTCCCAGATGCGGCTGGTCAGCGTACCGGCGGTGATATCGCCGCCCACATAGGAGCCGATATTGGGCGCCAGCACCACCTTCGCGTCGGGGTTGGCCACAAACCGGATGTCGCCGGCCTTCAGGCCGTCCCAGTGGAAGAAGGTGGGGATGTAAGGCTCCATGCGGACGGGATCGGCGTCCACGCCCAGCAGCAGATGGTTCATGGTGGTGTTGGAGGCCACGCAGCACCGCAGGATGCGGTCGGCGTCCACCTTGGCGCTGGCGCACAGGGCCCGCGTCAGGGGCTGGAGGGTCTCCTCCACGATGGCCTTCTGCAGGCGCTCCACACCGCCGGGCCGTCCTTGCTCCACGATGCGGTTGATGACATCCGCGCCGTAGCGGATCTGGCCGTTGCCGCCGCTGCCCTTGGCCAGCAATCTGCCGGTTTTCAGGTCGGTGATCACCGCCGAAACGGTGGTGGTGCCGATGTCGATGGCAAGGCCGCACATGGGCTGCGGCTCATTGGCATTCCGCACGTCCATGGCCTGAAATACGCCGTCTTTCAGCGTACCGGCCACGGCCACATGGAAGCCGCTTTCGCGCAGGACCCGCGCCAGCTTATGTACCGTGGGATAGCTCAGGCACACCTTCTCACAGCCCAGCGCCGCTTCCAGTGCCATGGTCAGCCGCTCGGTATCGGGCATGGTGTCCTCCAGCGTCGGCTCCTCCATGGTGACCTCCGTCTCCACGAAGTCGTTGCTGAAATCCACACCCGCCGCCTTCAGATCCTCCTCCAGCCGGGTGAAGATGGCCACCTCCTCGCCGGTGGACAGATCCGCGGTCTTCATGCGGCTCTGATAAGCGGAGGCGATGTCCGGCACCATCACGGTCACGTCGGAGCTGACCTTGCTGGCACAGCTGAGACGCCAACCGGCGGCGTAGTCCTCATCGGTGATGTGGCTGGTCTGTAAGCCCTCCACGGTGCCCTCCAGCAGCTTCACGCGGCACTTGCCGCAGGAGCCGTTGCCGGAGCAGGGCGCGTCGATGGCCACATTGGCGGCGCGGGCCGTTTCCAGCAGCGTTTCGCCGGGCGCGGCGGTGGCCGTTACCGGCGTTGCGCCGTTTTCAAAGGTAAAGATGACCTGATACATATCGTTCTCCTTGGGGTCGCGTTTTTCTGTAGGGGCGGCGGATGCCGCCCCCACAGAGGGGTTTGGTTACATCAGGGGCTCCATGCTCAGCACGGGATGATTCTTCTCCGTCAGGAAGTTCATCAGCTCGTCGCAGTCGGTGCAAATGGTCTCGTCAGCGATCATGTCGCTGAAGTTGTCGATGCCATACAGCTCCTTGGCGGTCTTGTTGAGGCGCTCGGCGATGTCGTCCTTCAGCTCCTTGGGCATCCACACGATGCGCTCGATGCCACCCTCGGCATGGATGAACTTCTTGGAGGAGATGAAGTGGCGGCCATGGCCCATATAGCCGGGGGTCTGAACGCCGCCGCCGGTGCAGGAGGCCAGCTCGCCGAAGGTCATGCCCACGGGGGTAGTGCCGCTGTACTCGCGGTTCACCACGATGAAGCCGTTGGACATGGGCTCGATGCCGCAGATGCACTCGAAGCAGCCGCAGGAGGTCATGGGATCCTCCAGGATGGAGTACAGGGTGACGGACTCCACCGCGCCGTGCGTGGCGTTCTTCACGGTCTCGTTGACGGACTCATAGGAGCCGGTGCGCTCGTCCAGACAGCCGGTCTTTTCGATGGGCTGGGACGGGCCGTTGGGGTTCAGCTCATAGGTGGCCTTGGCATCCAGCCAGGACACGGCGCCGCACAGGCCCAGACGCTCAGGCGTGACCACGCAGCAGTGGGCGGGGGCGAAGGACTGGCACAGGATGCAGGTATAGAACTGATCCACGGACTCGTCGGACATGGAGGCCAGACGGTCGTCACGCATGTTGTAGCGGGGCATTGCCTGCTCGTCCAGCAGCTTCTTGGTCTCGGCCGCGTCGGTGATCAGGGTGATCTGACACTTATCCACAACGGCGTCGAACTCGTCCATGATCATGTGGTACAGCACCTCGCCGAAGTCCTTCATGCGCAGGCCCTTCTCAAAGGCGTCGTTGGACACGCGGACACGCAGCAGATTGCGCTGGCCGGTGTGCATCACGCCCTCCATGTAGTTGAACCAGGCATGGATCTTACGCTCGATAACAGACTCGAAGTCGGGCTGCATCTTCTTGCCGTACACCTCGATAAAGGTGCCCATGGCATATTCCAGATCGCCGGAGTCGATGTCCGGGCCGATCAGCGTGATCTTGTGATCCTCCACCTGGTCGGCGTCCTTCATCAGGACCAGCTCGCAGGTGGGGTTCTTGGCGGACCAGAACTCGGCCTTCACGTCGGCCTTGCGGATGATCTCACCCTCGAACGCGGCGGAGAACGCCACGGGGATCGGCAGATCCTTGGACTTGATCTTGATGTTCCGCAGCTCCAGAGAGCGCTTCACGGTCTCGTTGTGATCCAGCACGGATTCCAGCGCGCCGGGCACCTGATTCTCGCCCAGATCGATGTCCACCACCACGGGGAAGCCTAGGGCGATAGCGCCTGCACCGGCGGAGACCACCACGCTGTCGATGGCGCCGAAGGTGTTGACGAAGGCGGGCACGCGCTCCTTGGTATAGGCCAGCAGGCCGGGCAGGTCGCCGGGCTGCACATTGCCGAAGATCAGCGCCGCGCGGATGGCCACGGTGACAACGTGGATGACGGCGGTCACGTCATGACCCAGCGGGATCACGCGGAACTCAAGGCCCATCTTCACGCCGCCCTCGGCGCACTGCTCGATGACGTCGCCCACCATGAAGGTCATGATGCCCTTGGACTGATAGTCCTTGACCACCTTCACGGCATCCTCCGGATTCTCGGCCTTGCCCAGCACCACGGCCACGCCGGGGATATCGCCGGTGACCAGCGGCACACCCAGAGAACGGATAATGGGATCGGGAACGAATCCGATGCCGGGAACGGTCGCCTGCTCATAGGCGTCCTTGGGCTCCACGAACTTCAGGCCCTCCAGGATCTCCGCGCCCACGGCGGTGGCAAGACCGGCGTTCAGCGCCTGACCCAGATCCTCCTGATTGGTGATCAGGCTTTTCAGCACGCCCACGCAGGCGGGCAGGTCGCCCAATGTTTTCACCTTCACGCCGGTGGCGGCATAGATGGTGGGGAAGAAATACGCGGTATCAGGGAATGCGATCTCCTTGTCTGCGCCGTATTTGGCGATCGCGTCGTTGACGGCACCTTCCGTCAGGCCGGCCACGGCGTTGGAACCACCATAGATCAGGTCGGTCAATACGCTCATAATGTTGATCCTCCTATTTCAAATTTATAGAATATGCAACACTTTCTCCCTCCGTCCCAAGGCGGAGAAACGCCGGGGATTTCTTTTCCCGCCGCCGCGATGCGGCGGCGGGAAAAGAAATCTGTGGAATTACTCGTCCAGATAGCTGTCGGAATACAGCACGTGGTTCTTGAAGATATCGCAGGACTTGATGGTCTCCATCAGGCGCAGGTCGTTGGGGTTGACGATAGCGGAGGTCAGACCCTGCATCATGGCCATGGCCACCAGCGTGGAGTCCAGAATGGGACGGACAGCCTTGGGGGCGCCGTTGGAGTTGTTGGACAGGCCGCCTGTGGACTTCAGGCCCTCGTCGGCGAACATCTTGATGGCGTTCAGCACGTCCATCTGCTTATCCTGCATGCCCTTGACCACCAGAAACAGGGGGTCAAACCACAGGTCGGAAGCGTCCATGCCCAGACTCAGGCCGCGCTCCAGCATGTGGTGGCAGTGCATCATGCGCTCCTCGTTATCCTTGGCGATACCGTCGGCGGAGCACAGGGCGATAACGATGGCGTCGTTGGCGGCGGCCAGATCAATGTTGGAGATACGGGAACCGGCATCGGCGGAATTGACGATGGGCTTGCCGTTGGTGCGGTTATAGACGTGGATACCGGCTTCGATGGCCTTCTTGTTGGCGGTATCGAGAGCCAGAGGCACGTTGTTGAAGTTCTCCTGCAGCAGCTTGACCGCCCAGGTCATCAGCTCGGGGCCGTTGGACTCGGCAGGGCCGATGTTGACGTCCAGATAGGTGGCGCCGGCCTTGATCTGCTCGGCGGCACGCTTCAGGATGGGCTCGGGGTTCATGGTGTTCATGGCCTCGCGGATCACGGGGCTGATGCAGTGGATACGCTCGCCGATGGTGACGAACTTGGGGGAGTTGGGGTCGCGCTGCTTGTAGGTGACGCCCATATCCACCACGTCGATCTTGGGGATGGACATGGAGATCTTCTCGAAGTCCAGAGGAGCGTCCGCGTCCACGACCTTCTTCTCCTCGGCGGGCTTCTTGGAGGCGGCGACAGCCTCGGCGGCCTTGATGTACTCGCCGTCGCGCAGGTACTTCACCAGCTCCACGGCCTCGCGGGTGCCGACCACCACGTTCCAGTCAGGCAGCTTATCCTGAATGTCGCCCTTCATCACGGCGGCCTTGCCGGGGATGATCAGGGTACGGTTGTTGATCTTACCGGCGATGTCGTACTCATCAAAGAACTTCTTGATGGAGCCGGAGGAGAACTTACCGGCGGCCCACGCGGTCAGCACGGACATACCGGAGGCGTCGGTGATCAGCAGGTTGATGGGCACCTTGGAGCGCTCCAGCTCGCCGGACACCAGGAAGTAGGTCAGGGCGAAGTCCACGGTCAGGGCGCAGGGATCGTCGGGGGTCGCGCCGTTGATGGGATAGATGCCCGGCTCCACCTTCATGGGCTTCTGAGGATCGGTGAACACATTCTGGCGCAGGCCGTACAGAGGCAGGGCCTCGGCATAGCGCATGGTCTCCATGACCACGATGGAGCCGTACTTCATGGTGAACAGGGACGCCAGCGCGGTCTCCATATGCACGTCGCCCTTGCACAGCTTGGCCAGGTTGACGATGGAGGGATAGCCGAAGGTGCGGTCGCCGTCCTTCAGGGCGGTGCGGCGCACCAGCACGGCGTTGGCGAAGGTCTCCTTGATGGTAGCGCCGGTCACGTCGATGACCAGGTTCTTGTTCTCCAGCTTCTCCAGCGCAGCCACGGTGTCGTGGATCTCGGCCAGGTCGGTGCCCTTGACGCCCAGCACCACACCGGCCTCCACAGCCAGGGCGCTCATGGCCTCGTAGTTATCCTTGTTGGCGCCGTTCAGCAGAGGCTTGGTGTCGCCGATGGCGGCCAGGGCCAGCTTGGCGTTGTCCACGCTGTCGGTGTCGATGATGACGGCACGCTCGGCAGCGGCAGCCTTCTTGCACAGTTCGGCCAGGCGCGCGCCGTCGCCGCCGTCGTGGACCAGCAGGAACTCCACATACTCACGCTCGCCGATACGCTCGTAATCCACGGCCTTCATCTCGGCCAGCTTGGCGTCCACAGCGGCGTCGTCCATGCAGGTGCACAGGGACACGGCAAAGCGGTTGCGGTTGACGAAGGTCTTTTCATGACGCATCATGACGGTCTCGCCGCCCAGCTTCATGCCGCCCACCTCGATGGCCTTCATGGGGGGCGCGGTCGCCTCGCTCAGCAGGGCGATGGCCTCGTCGGACATATAGGGACATTTCTCAATGGGCAGAGCGCCCTGAGCCACCTTCATGCAGAATGCCATGCAGGTGGGAACGCCGCACTCCTTGCAGTTCTTCTTGGGAGACAGCTTGAAAATATCTAAACCTTTAACAGCCATTGTCTGGTTCCTCCTTTCCGCGTCAGACCAACTCGCCGATCATAGCGGCGATGGTGCGGATAGCTTCGGGGTGGCGCATGATGACGGCGTCGGAGCCGCTGGCCAGCACGGCGGCGGCGGTGACGATCTCCATCTCGATGCCGCGCTCTTCCTGAGAGCCCCACTCGGGCATGTCAGCCTCGGGCATGATGGACTCCTTCACGCCCCAGGTGTCGGCGGACACGGGGGTGATGATGGGCATCTGCAGCATGGCGTCGGACTGGCCCAGAGCGGCGTCCTTCACGCGGTCCAGCGTGGAGGCCACATACTCGAAGCCGTAGCCGGCGGCGGCG
This sequence comes from uncultured Oscillospiraceae bacterium, assembly GCA_934565655.1. Taxonomy (GTDB): domain Bacteria; phylum Bacillota; class Clostridia; order Oscillospirales; family Oscillospiraceae; genus Vescimonas. The sequence continues at coordinate 194,504 of CAKTIE010000001.1, read as the reverse complement.
GAGCCGATGTTCATGACGATGGACTGCGCGTTGACGCCCAGTTGGGTCATGACGGTGTTCAGCTGCTTGGCCAGGTTGATATCCACGGCGGACTCAGCGCCCACCTTCTGGCCGTAGGCCAGACCTGCGCCTGCGCCGATGGCTTTGTAGTTCTCGTCACGGGCGGACAACACCAGAATGTTCTTGCCGGCCAGCGCCTCGGCGATCTTGTTGAACAGCTCGGTATCCTTTTCGATATTCTTGCAGCCCATGATCACCAGCGGCATATCGGTGGCGTCGGCCACGGACTTGGCCAGCTCCACGCACTCGTCAACGGACTTGTTCTCGCCGTTGGGGTCGGCACCCTCCAGGTGCAGGCAGATGAAGGAAGCGCCCTCCATCTCAGCGGCACGCTTGGCCATGTCGGCCACGGTGGCACAGCCCTCATAGAACTTCTGCTCACCGGGCATGGTGCACATGGCCATACCGGCATCGGTCAGCTCCACGCCGATCTTGGGCGCGTTGGCGATCTCACCGTCGAAGGTGTGGAAGGCCAGCACGTTCTGGCCGCCGATGGCGACGGCCTTATCGCCAACACCCAGAACCACCTCGTTGATGTGGGCGTTGTACGTCTGTTTCTTGGGAACGAAAGACATCTTGACAGATCCCCCTTGTTGATATTTGATGTTTCGATGTTAAAGCTTCAGTTCCTTGATGATCCCGGCCAGCGCCTGCTTTACCGGCGAGCTGTCGGGCACCTGGGAACTGGGTTTTCCTTCGCAGTCATAGGCGTAGACCGTTTCGTCCTGGGGCAGTACGCCTGCCAGCTCCAGGTGGTATTTTTCGATCTCCTCCGCCACGCCGGGGTTCAGCTCCCCGTTGGGTGCGCGGTTGACAATCAGCTTCATGGTGCCGGGCTTCAGCTCCAGCTCCCGGATCATCTCCGCCAGACGGCCCGCCGCCTGGATGCCGCGCCGCGAGCAGTCAGAGATCAGCAGCATGGTGTCCACATGAGGCAGGGTGCCGCGGCTGATATGCTCCAGGCCCGCCTCGTTGTCAATGACCATGTACTTGTAGTTTCCGACGTACTTGTCGATCTGCGTTTTCAGCACGCCGTTGACAAAGCAGTAGCAGCCCTTGCCCTGAGTCCGGCCCATGACCAGCATGTCATAGTCGTCCTCTTCCACCAAAGCGGAGCTGAACTTCATCTCAGCGTAATCCGCCTTGGTCATACTGGGCGGCACGGTGCCGTTTTTCTCGGCCTGCGCCATTTCCTCGCGGATGTCGCCCAGCGTGGTCTCGACCTCCACGCCCAGCACCTCGTTGAGGTTGGAATTGGCATCCGCGTCCACCACCAGCAGCGGGCCCTTCCCCGCCTTGCACAGATAGTCGATAAGCATGCCGCAGGTGGTCGTTTTGCCGACGCCACCCTTACCTGCCACTGCAATGATATGTGTCTTTCCCATAGTTCGATTCTTCCTTATTGCGGTGTCCGCGGGGAGGGACGCTCCCCGCGGGACACAGGGGTTTCAGTTTCTCAGATCAGATCCAGCAGACCGGCAGCCTTGGCGATGTACGCCACATCGTCATACTTGTTCAGGGCGTACAGGTGGATGCCGTCCACGCCGCAGGCGCGGTACTCGTCGATCTGGTTGATGGTGTACTCGATACCGGCAGCCTTGAAGGAGGCCTTCTTGCCCTCCACGTCGGCGTCGAAGGGATCCTTGACGAAGGGGTTGGGGAAGATCCAGTTCTTGGAGATGATCTCGCACAGGGCGCGGGGCATGACGCAGCCGTTGCGGCTGAGGGCCATGTTGATGGTGGCGGCCTGATCCAGGATGGGCATGATACCCACGTCAACGGGCATGGTGATGCCGGCGGCGCGGATGGCGTCCAGCCAATAGCGGAACTGATCCATATCCCAGCACAGCTGAGTCATGATGTAGTCGGCGCCGTTGTCCTGCTTCTGCTTCAGGAAGGCGATATCAGCCTCCAGAGAGCGGCAGGCGATGTGGCCCTCAGGAGAACCGGCCACGGCGATGGTGAACTTGTCACCGAACTCCTGACGGACGAACTTCACCAGCTCGGTGGCATAGTGCAGGTCGCCGCCGGTGCCTTCCCAGCCGAAGGGCAGGTCGCCGCGCAGAGCCAGCATATGGTCGATGCCGTGATCCAGATAGTTCTGCAGTTGCTCACGGATGCCTTCCTTGGTGTTGCCGATGCAGGTAAAGTGAGTGACGGGCGTGCACTTGCCGTCCTTCTTGATCTTGTCCAGAACCTCCAGATTCTTGCCCACGTTGGAGCCGCCCGCACCATAGGTGCAGGAGATGTAGTCGGGATTCAGGGTGTACAGCTTGTCCAGGACGCCGTTCTCGCCGCACAGCTTCTCCATGCCGACGTCGGTCTTGGGGGGGAACACCTCAAAGGAAAATGCAGCTCTCTTGCTGAAAATGTCCTTCACGCTCATAAGTTACCTCCTTAGTATCCACATACAAATAATTTATCATGATCCCGATCAGGGGATATAGATACAGATTTTTACCGGCGCGGCAATCCGTCATCTTTCTTCCGCAGCACGGATTCCCACGGTCGCCTCGCTCCCTCGGAATGGCACAAGATGCTCTCTCACAGCTCCGTGAACAGGAATTTCTGGAACATGCCCGCGCTCTCGGCAAAAATGGTGATCTCACCTCTGGTGTTGGTCTCGGCGGTGATGTTCACCTCCGCGCCCTTGATCTCCCGCCGCACCCATTCCGCCGGGTCGTCGGTCTCCACCTCGAAGAAGAACACGTCCCGCATCTGGTTGCGCGCGCAGCTGTTGGCGATCTCACGCACCACCTCATAGCGCTTCATTTACGGCCTCCTGAAAAAAGAAAAAACGGCCCCCATGTTCAAGACAACTATGTTCGCCTTCGCACCACAGGGCCGCGCGCACCGCGCTTTTGCCGGGGCAGTTACGGCGTTTTTCACCGCGTTCCTTTCCCCATTGTTATTTTTTCTACAATTAGAAATTATACTTGAAACCATGCGTTTTTGTCAACCTTTATTTCGTGCAAACCTCACAAAACGAACATTTCATTTTCCCTGACTTTCCGTTTCTCTACACGTTGTTGTTAAATTGACCGTAATGCTATGTGAACTTTTTGACGAATTGACGAAAATAATTTTTTTACTTCTTTTTGCTTGTTTTTTCCTGTCAATCACGGTATGATACAGGCAGTGTGCGCAGACCGGGACGCTTCTCCCGCTGCGGACATTCCCTTGCTGCAAGAGTAGAAGTGGCGCGTTAAGTGCCGGTCGGATGGGAGGTTGCCGCCGGACGAAGGAGCTTGCTCCGCGATGCCATCTTCGCATCCGCTGTTGCAGAGTACGGCCACGCCGTGCGCGGAACAACTGCATACCCTTTCCCCAACCTCCTCCCACATTTTTGTTAGGAGGCCTTTTTTATGTCCAAAAAACCCGAAAAGTCCGGATGGAGCGTCCGCTCCATCGCCATCTGTGCCCTGCTGACGGCGCTGAGCGTCATTTTGGCCCGTCTGCTGATCCCCATGCCCAACGAGACCACCCGTTTCTCCATCGAGGCCGTGCCCATTTTCATCGCGGGCATGCTGTTCGGCCCGCTGCCCGGCGCGTTCACCGGCTTTGCCGCCGACTTCATCGGGTGTCTGTTCACCCCCTACGGCTACAACCCCATCTTCTGTGTGCCGCCCATCCTGTACGGTCTGAGCGCCGGGCTGTTCCGCCCGTGGCTGACCCAGAAGGCCTCTCCCTTCCGCATTGCCGTGGCGTTTCTCCCGGCCATCGTGCTGGGTTCCATTCTCTATCAGAGCGGCTCGCTGGCCCTTATCTACGGCGGCGAGAGCAAGCTGGCCTTCTTCGTAACGAAGCTGGCCACCCGCAGCGTGCAGTTCGCCGTCACCGGCGTGCTGGATGTGCTGCTGGTGTGGGTGCTGTGCCGCTCCCGCGTATTCACCGCCGCCGGTGTGTGGCCCGCGGCCGCCAAACCGGCACAGAAAGGAGTGTCAGGTCAATGACACTGGAAGAAGCCTTACATTACATACACGCTGTCTGCTGGAAGGGCAGCATCCCCGGCCTGGAGCGCATCAGCGCCCTGCTGGACAAGATGGGTCACCCTGAGCGGACGCTGAAGTTCGTCCACGTCACCGGCACCAACGGCAAGGGCTCCACCTGCGCCATGGTGGCCTCGGTGCTGCGGCAGGCGGGATACCGCACGGGCCTGTACACCTCGCCCTACATCGTCCGGTTCAACGAGCGGATGCAGATCAACGGCGAGATGATCCCCGACGAGGAGCTGTGTCAGATCACCAAGGAGATCAAGCCCCTGGCCGACAGCATTTTCGAGCAGCCCACCGAGTTTGAGATGGTCACCGCCATCGCCTTCGCGTGGTTTGCCCGCCGCAAGTGCGACATCGTGGTGTGCGAGGTGGGCATGGGCGGCGAATTCGACGCCACCAACGTCATCGGCGCGCCGGAGGCCGCCGTGCTGTGCAACATCGGCCTTGACCATACCGAGGTGCTGGGCGACACGCTGGAGAAGATCGCCGCCACCAAGAGCGGCATCATCAAGCCCGGCTGCGACGCGGTGCTGTACCGCTCCACCGACGGGGTGGAGGCCGTGGTGGAGCAGCGCTGCCGCGAGGTGGGCGCCGCGCTCCACAAGGTGGATTTCACCCAATTGCGCCTGCGCTCCCACTCGCTGGAGGGCCAGATCTTCGACTTCGGCGGCCGGGAGGGACTGCACCTGCCCCTGCTGGGCGAGCATCAGCTCCACAACGCCGCCGTGGCACTGACCGCGCTGGACGTACTGCAAAAGCGTGGCTGGCAGATCACCGAGGAGGACATCCGGCAGGGATTGTCCCATGTTACATGGCCCGGACGGTTCCAGATCATCCGCCGCGACCCGCTGTTCCTGATCGACGGCGGCCACAATCCCCAGTGTATTCAGGCGCTGACCCAGAATATCACCGACTATCTGCCGGGCCGTCCCCTGACGGTGCTGACCGGCGTGCTGAGCGACAAGGATTACCACTGCATGTACCGCAGCGTGGCGGATCACGCCGTGGAGTTCATCACCGTCACGCCGGACAACCCCCGCGCCCTGACGGCCCAGGAGCTGGCGCGGTATCTGGCCAGCTTCGGCAAGCCTGTGACGGCCTGCGGCACGGTGGCCGAGGGCGTCCGTCTGGCCATCGACCACGCCGGTAAGGACGGCACGGTGCTGTGCTACGGCTCGCTGTACCTGCTGGGCGATGTCATTTCAGCAGTTGAAGAAACCGAATGACCTCAACGCGGCAGGCTCCCTGCCGCGTTGGTTTTACAAGGAGACGCCCCATGTTTGCTGACTTACATATCCACATGCTGCTGTCCGGTTCGGACTGGCGGGCCGCCATCGCCGGGCATCAGCCCTCGCCGGATGACGACCTGATCCGCCGCCGTCTGGCCGCCTATCAGGCGGCGGGCATCACCTATCTCCGGGACGGCGGCGACCGGTTCGGCGTGTGCCTGCGGGCCAGAGAGCTGGCCCCGGAGTACGGCATCACCTACCGCACCCCGGCGTTCCCCATCTACAAGAAGGGCCACTACGGCAGCTTCATCGGTCGGGGATGGTCGGAGCTTGTGGAGTACCGCGCATTGCTGGCGGAGGCTAAAGCGGCGGGAGCGGATTTCATCAAGCTGATGGTGTCGGGCCTGATGGATTTTTCCGTTTACGGACGGCTGACGGAGGAGCCGCTGACGGGCGCGGAAATGCACGACCTGATCGCCGCCGCCCACGACATGGGGTACGCCGTCATGGCCCACTGCAACGGAGCAGAGGCGGTGAAAAACGCCGTGCTGGCAGGTGTCGACAGCATTGAGCACGGGGCGTATCTGGACGATGACGCCTGCCGCGCGCTGACGGAAAGCCGCGCCGTCTGGGTGCCCACCCTGTCCACCATCGGCAATCTCATCGGCAGCGGACGGTTTCCGGACGATGTGGCGGCGCGCATCCTCCGGTCGGCGCAGGAAAACATCCGCAGGGTGGCCGGTCTGGGCGGACTCATTGGCCTGGGCTGCGACGCGGGCGCGTTCCGGGTGCCCCATGTGGAGGGCACCCTCAGCGAAGAGAAATGGCTGCGCGAGACACTGGGCGAGCGCACGGACGCCGTCCTTACCGCGGCGGAGGAACGCATCAAAACCATATTCTGAGCATAAAAAGAGGGATCCGGGCTTTGCCCGGATCCCTCTATTTTGTTTTTGGAAAGCTTCCCTTACATGAGGGGCTCCATCTCCAGAACGGGATGGCCCACCTCGGTCAGGAAGCCATACAGCTCCTCCATGTCGGTGGTGACGGTCTCGTCAGCGATCATGCTGGTGAAGTTGTCGATGCCGTACAGCTCCTTGGCGGTGGCGTTGATGCGATCCGCCATCTGATCCTTCAGCTCCTTGGGCAGCCACACGATGCGGCCCATGCCGCCCTCTGCGGCCAGGAACTTCTTGGAGGCGATGAACTGCTTGCCGTGGCCCATGAAACCAGGGGTCTGAACGCCGCCGCCGGTCATGGAGGCCATCTCGGAGAAGCTCATGCCCAGAGGCGTCATGCCCACATGCTCACGGTTGGTGATGACCACGCCGTTGGACATGGGCTCGATGCCGCAGATGCACTCGAAGCAGCCGCAGGAGGTCATGGGATCCTCCAGAATGGAGTACAGGGTCACGCGCTCCAGAGCGCCGTGAGAGTACTTGCTGACGGCCTCGTTGACGTCCTCGTAAGCGCCCAGACGCTCGTCCAGGCAACGATCCTTGGGGACGATCTGGCAGGGGCCGTTGGGATCCAGCTCATTGGTGGCCTTGGCATCCAGCCAGGACACAGCGCCGCACAGACCCAGACGCTCGGGGGTGACGATGCAGACGTGGCTGGGGGAGAATGCCTGACACAGGATGCAGGTGTAGAACTTATCCACGGACTCGTCGGTCATGGACTTCAGGCGGGCGTCGCGGGCCACAAATGCCTCGTTGGCCTTGGCGCGGATCTCCTTACAGCCCTCGGGACGGGTGCAGATGCGGACCTGGCACTTATCCACCACGGTCTCATACTCGCCCTTGACCTTGGCATACAGCACCTCGCCCAGGTGACGGGCGCGGAAGCCGGCCTCGAAGGCGGACTTGGACACGCGGACGCGGATCATATCGCGCTGGCCGGTGTGCATGACGCCCTCGATGCAGTTGAGGAAGTTGTGGAACTTACGCTCAACAACCGGCTCGAAGTCGGTCTGCCAGGACTTGCCGGCCACCTCCAGGGTGATGGTCAGGCAGATCTTGGAGCCGGGCTCGAACTCGTCGAAATCGGGGCCATCCAGAATGATGGCGTGATCCTCGATATTCTGGGCCTCCTCGGTGCGGCAGAACTCGCAGCAGTCCACGCGGGAGCCGTCGATCTCAATCTGGGTGTCGTTCTTGCGGATGATCTCGCCCTCGAAGGCGTTGGAGAAGGCCACGGGGATGTCGATGTTGGTGACCTTGATCTTGATGTCGCGGGCCTCCAGAGAGGTCTCGATCCAGTCCTGGGTGTTCTCGTTGATGATCAGGGACTTGGGAACAGCCCACATGTCATCGGTATCGTTGGTGATGACGGGGAAGCCCAGCTGGATGGCGCCGGCGCCGCAGGCCACGGTGATGTCGGGCACGGGAGCGTAGGCGTTGACGAACGCGAAGATGCGGTGGAAGGAGTAGTCGATATGGCCGTCATAATCGCCGGGCTGGACAGCGCCGAAGATGAAGGCGGCGCGAACCACCAGAGAGATGATGTGGCCCACGGACCAGATGTCCTCGCCCACGGGGACGACGCGGACGTCGAAGTTCATGGTCATGCCGCACTCGATCAGCTGGTCAATGATACCGCCGATCAGGAACACGAAGATACCGCGGGACTGATAGCCCTTGACGGTCTCCAGGGCCTCCTCCTTGGTGGGAGCGGGGCCGATCATGACCACGAAGCCGGGGATGTCGCGGGTGACCAGAGGCACGCCCAGGGTACGGACCTCGGCGTCGGTGAAATGGCCGTGGTAGTTGGTGCCGGCATAGGGGTCGGGGTTGCGGGCATACTTGCAGGCCTCGATCATCTCGGCGGCGATGGCAGTGCCAACACCGGAGGTGAAGATATCCTTGGTCTTATACTCGCGGGTCATCATGGCCTTCACGTCGGCCAGCGTATCGCGCAGCTCGCCCAGGGTGGTGACCTTCTTGCCCAGATAGGCGTAAATGCAGGACAGGTAGTAGGCCGTGTCCGGCATCTTCATGGGAGCGGACTCGCCCAGCTCGGCGACGACGGCGTTGATCTCTGCCTCCGCCTTGGCAAACATCTCGTCGGAGCCTCTGAATACTCTGTCAAATAATCCCATTGATCTATTTCATCCTTTCAATAATTCATGTCTCGTCGATGCGCGCCTTGATGGCCCGGATCTCCTCCACGGCCCTGGGGCTGACATCGTAAGGGGAAAGGCCGCGCCGGTCGGCATCAATGACCTCGGCGTCATAGCTGATAAAGCCCAGCAGGTTCTCCTCCGGGATGCGGGAGCGGACGAATTCACGGTCCGCGTCGTCCCGGATCTTGTTGGCCACCACGTCCACCTTGGTGACGCCAAGGTCGGCGGCCAGCTGCTTCACCTTTTCATAGGTCTGCACGCTTCTGGCGCCCGGCTCAATGACCACGATGAAGCGATCCATGCACCCGGCGGTGCCGCGGCCCAGATGCTCCAGCCCCGCCTCCATGTCCATGATCACCACGTCATCCTTGCGGAACACCAGTGCGGACAGGATGGACTTGAGCATCACATGCTCGGGGCAGACGCAGCCGCCGCCGCCGGTCTCCACCGTGCCCATCACCAGCAGCTTGACGCCGTTGATGTCCCGGGCAAACTTATCGGGGATATCGCTGACCTGCGGGTTCAGCTTGAAGAATTTATTGGTATAGGTGGCGCCGGTGCGCTCCTCTACCAGCTGACGCATTTTGGAAATGGGGGTGATGGAATTGACCTCCTCCTCCGTCAGGCCCAGGGCCAATCCCAGATTGGCGTCCGGGTCCACGTCGGCGGCCAGCACGGTACGACCTTCGTCGGCGTACAGGCGGGCCAGCGTGGAGGAGAGCGTCGTCTTGCCTACGCCGCCCTTTCCGGTAATGGCTACTTTCATTGGTTCGACCTTTCCTCAGTCAAGATACGGCTCTGATCAGATGCCCAGCGCGGCGCGCTTGGCCTCGATACCGGCGATCATCTTGTCGCCCAGGCTCTCGATATCGGTGTCCACGATGAAGCGGGCTTCCACCCAATCCTTCACGCCGTGCTCACCCTGCAGCAGCTCCACCACCTCGCTGGAGCCCTTGGTGTAGGGATCCACGCCCAGGTAGGTGTCGATACCGGTGGCGACCACATAGTTGCCGATGGAGACGGCCTTCTCGCTCATCCACTCGGGTGCGCAGCCGCACAGGGGGATCTGGGAGATGTTGATGCCCCAATCCTTGGCGATGTCGGAGGCCAGCAGCATCATGCGGGAGATATCCACGCAGGAGCCCATGTGCAGCACAGGGGGAATGCCCACCAGCTCGCACACGCGCTTGAGGCCCTCGCCGCAGTATTCCTTGGCGGCGGGATCCATCAAGCCGGCCTTGGCGGCAGCCTGAGCGGAACAGCCGGACAGAATGACGATGATGTCGTTCTTCAGCAGCTTCTTCATCAGCTCAATATGCGCGGTGTCGGGACGGACCTTGGGGTTATTGCAGCCCACCATGGCCACGGCGCCCCGCAGCACACCGGCCTTGACGCAGTCGATCAGGGGCTTGGTGGTGCCGTATGTATCCACATGGGAGTTGCACACGCCGTCCAGCTCCTTCTTGATGGCCTCCAGAGAGTAGCCCACGCGGGCCTTGGTCTTCAGGTCGGGGATGTTGACCAGCTCGGGACGGCGGTTCTTGAAGTTCTCGATGGCGGTCTTGACGATATTCTTGGCGTTCTCACCGGCGCTCTCGGCATGGAACTCGATGAAATCGGAGTCGGGGATGCGGGCGATGGGAGAGGTGGTGATGAACTTGGTGTGGAAGCACTTGCTCAGGGGGCCCAGGGCGGGGAAGATGCACTGCACGTCCACCACGATGGCCTCGCAGGCGCCGGTCAGCACCACGTTCTCCTGGCTCAGGAAGTTACCGGCCATGGGGATGCCGTGACGCATGGTGACCTCGTTGCTGGTGCAGCACACACCGGCCACGGTGATGCCCTTGGCGCCGTTCTCCTTGGCGTAGGCGATCATCTCGGGGTCGTTGGCATAGAACACGATCATCTCGGACAGGGAGGGATCGTGGCCGTGAACGATGATGTTGACGTTATCCTTCTCCATCACGCCGATGTTGGCGGTGGTGTCGATGGGCTTGGGGGTGCCGAACATAACGTCGGAGAATTCCGTACCCATCATGGAGCCGCCCCAACCGTCGGACAGACCGGCGCGCAGGGACTGACGGATCAGTGCCTCCGGCAGGGAGGAACAGCCCATATGGGTCATATGCAGAGACTGGGACACCTCGCGGTCAATGGCGCGGGGCTCGATACCGGCCTTGTTCCACAGCTCCTGGGTATGCTCGGGCGCGCGCTTGAGGAAACGCTGCACGCCGAAGGGCTTACCGTATTCCAGCAGGCCGATCTCGGCCATCTCGTGGGCCAGGTCATAGATGTCCTTGCCCTCGGTCTCCACACCCCATTCCTTGGCGATGCGGATCAGCTTATCGGGGTCCTTGACCTGATAGTTGCCTCCCTCGCGGGTCTGGTACAGGGTGTGCATGATCTCACGACCATGGTCGGAGTGGGTGGCGGAGCCACCGGCGGTGAAGCGCAGATAGTTTCTGCCGACGATGCCGTGAACATCGCAGCCGCAGATGCCGCGGGGTGCCTTGGGGGTGATGCGGCAGGGGCCCATGGAGCAGATACGGCAGCAGGTGCCTGCTTCGCCGAAGCCGCAGTGAGGGGTCTGGTTCTTTGCGCGCTGTTGCCAGGAATCCGCACCGACCTTGGCGCCGTTTTCCAGCAGCATGGCCGTGGCAGCTTCCATCTGTTCCACCGTGATTAAACGATCCCAATCTTTCAAAGTGTAATCCTCCTAACGGTTTTTTCGCCGGTCACCGCCGCACGACGACCGGCTTGCTTGTATTCTGAAAATGTATTGCTTTTCCGATGACGGTTCCTCCCACCTTCATCATTGACATTACTTTAACAAAGTATCGGTCGGTTGTCAACAACAGATATGGAAATTCCCAAACTATTTTAGAAAAGTTTCACGCTTTTTGTCCGGTATGCCGCTTATAATTTTCCCTGTCCGCGGCGCACTGTCAATTGTCGCAGCAGGGCGGTTTTCGGCAGGAGAAAACGGCAGAGACCGGGATGAAGTCTCTGCCGTTATTGCGCATTTTTTCGCCGGAGATTTACTCGTTGCCGGGGAAGCTGGGGATGGTGGCAAAGCCCTTGGCCAGATCCTCGTCGGTGGGGATATAGTCGCCCATCTCGCCGTCGTTGTACTTGTTGTAGGCCACCATATCGAAGTAGCCGGTGCCGGTCAGGCCGAACACGATGGTCTTTTCCTCGCCGGTCTCACGGCACTTGACGGCCTCGTCGATGGCGGCGCGGATGGCGTGACTGGACTCGGGGGCGGGCAGGATGCCCTCGCAGCGGGCGAAGAACTCCGCCGCCTCAAAGACGCTGGTCTGCTCCACGCTGCGGGCCTCCAGATAACCGTCGTGGTACAACTGGGAGACGATGCCGCTCATGCCGTGGTAGCGCAGGCCGCCGGCGTGGTTGGCAGAGGGGATGAAGCCGTTGCCCAGGGTGTACATCTTGGCCATGGGGCAGATCATGCCGGTGTCGCAGAAGTCATACTTGAACACGCCGCGGGTCAGGCTGGGGCAGGAGGCGGGCTCCACCGCGATGATGCGGTAGTTGGCCTCGCCCCGGAGCATCTGGCCCACGAAGGGAGAGATCAGGCCGCCCAGGTTGGAGCCGCCGCCGGCGCAGCCGATGATGATGTCGGGCTTGATGCCGTACTTCTCCAGCGCGGTCTGGGTCTCAAGACCGATGACGGACTGGTGCAGCAGCACCTGATTCAGCACGCTGCCCAGCACATAGCGGTAGCCCTCGCGGGTGGTGGCGGCCTCCACGGCCTCGCTGATGGCGCAGCCCAGAGAGCCGGTGGTGCCGGGGAACTCGGCCAGGATCTTGCGGCCCACCTCGGTGGTGTTGGAGGGGGAGGGGGTCACGTTGGCGCCGTAGGTACGCATGACCTCGCGGCGGAAGGGCTTCTGCTCATAGGAGCACTTCACCATATACACGCGGCAGTCCAGGCCCAGATAGGCGCAGGCCATGCTGAGGGCCGTGCCCCACTGGCCGGCGCCGGTCTCGGTGGTGACGCCCTTCAGGCCCTGCTCCTTGGCGTAGTAAGCCTGGGCGATGGCGGAGTTCAGCTTGTGGCTGCCGGAGGTGTTGTTGCCCTCGAACTTGTAGTAGATCTTCGCGGGGGTCTGGAGCTTCTCCTCCAGGCAGTAGGCCCGCACCAGCGGAGAGGGGCGGTACATCTTATAGAAGTTGCGGATATCCTCGGGGATCTCGAAGTAGGCGGTGGTGTCGTCCATCTCCTGCTTTACCAGCTCAGCGCAGAACACGCCGCCCAGCTCCTCGGCGGTCATGGGCTTCAGGGTGCCGGGGTTCAGCAGAGGCGCGGGCTTGTTGGTCATGTCCGCGCGAACGTTGTACCAATATTTGGGCATCTCATCCTCGGCCAGATAGATCTTGTAGGGGATGTTTCTGTCTTTGAGCTCTTTCATGATGTTTCTCCTTTATATTCTATAATGTATATTTTTCTATTTACGCGAAATAGTCGATCTTCATGGCGTGCTTGACCTTGTCCAGCGTCTTGGCGGCCTCGGCCTGAGCGGCAAAGCTGCCCTTGCGCAGGATCTCCATGACGGCGGCGGGGTCTTTCGCCAGCTCCTGGCGGCGGGTGCGGATAGGCTCCAGCGTCTCCTGCAGGACATTGTTCAGGAACTTCTTCACCTTCACGTCGCCCAGACCGCCCCGCTCATAGTGGGCCTTCAGCTCCGCCAGATTGGCGTAATCCGGCAGGTAGCGGACAAAGTGCTCGTCGGTGCAGAAGGCGTCCAGATACATAAACACGGGGTTATCCTTGGTGTTGCCGGGATCAGACACCTGCAGATGGTTGGGATCGGTATACATGCCCATGATCTTGGTGCGGACGTCGTCGGGATCGTCAGCCAGATAGATGCAGTTGCCCAGAGACTTGCTCATCTTGGCCTTGCCGTCGGTGCCGGGAAGCCGGAGGCAGGCCTCGTTGTCCGGCAGCAGGGCGGAGGGCTCCACCAGCGTCTCGCCGTACAGCTCGTTGAAGCGGCGGACGATCTCGCGGGCCTGCTCCAGCATGGGCAGCTGATCCTCGCCCACGGGAACGGTGTCGGCCATGAAGGCGGTGATGTCCGCCGTCTGGCTGACGGGGTAGGTCAGGAAGCCCATGGGGATGCTGTGGTTGAAGCCACGCAGCTGGATCTCCGCCTTGACGGTGGGGTTCCGCTCCAGACGGGCCAGCGTCACCAGATTCATGTAGTAGAAGGTCAGCTCCGTCAGCTCGCTGACGTGGGACTGCACCAGAATGGTGGACTTGGCCGGGTCGATGCCGCAGGACAGGTAATCCAGCGCTACCTCAAGGATGTTGTCCCGCACCTTCTGGGGATGGTCGAAGTTGTCGGTCAGCGCCTGGGCGTCAGCGATCATGAAGAACAGCTTTTCGAATTTGCCGCTGTTTTGCAGCGTAACGCGGTTGCGGAGGGAGCCCACAAAATGCCCCACATGAAGCCGTCCGGTAGGACGGTCGCCCGTCAGAATGATCTTTCCCATGATCGTTTCTCCTTTTTGTATGTAAAATTATTTTGATAAAATAAAAAATCCTGTCTCATGAAATCATTCATGAGACAGGATGTAAAAGCAATTCCTGCGGTACCACTCATATTGACGCAAAAGCGTCCACTCTGCACGCACCATCATGCGCTCCGCCGGGGTAACGGCCGCGGATGCCGTCGGGTATTACTGGCCGTTTCCGGTGTTCTCCCCGCCCTCGTAAGTCCATTCGCCGTACATTCCGCTGCCCCGCTCCCACCAACACGCGGCTCTCTGAAAGGTTCCTGTACAGGTACTCCTCTTACTCAATGGTTTACTTTTTTTGATTATGGACGTACTTTAGCACTTTTGAATCGGGTTGTCAAGAGGGAATTTTTGATTTTTTGAGGTATGGCGCATCAAAGGCCCCCTTGTGTAAAGGGGGCTGGCTCGGCGCAAGCCGAGACTGGGGGATTGACCGTTATCCGTCAACCCCTCCGGCGCTTCGCGCCACCTCCCCTTACACAGGAGAGGCTTTTTCCTTTCCCCTTACAGCGCTCTCATGAACTCCGGCTTCAATCCCACGCCGGAAAGCCCTGTCTGCACCTTGTCCAGCAGCGCCTGCCGGTCACGGTTCAGCGTTCCCTTCAGCGTCAGGTAGTTGCTGGCGTGGTTCATGCGGAACACGCTGCCCTCGGAGTCGATGTGCTGCAAAAACAGCTCCGTCTCCTTCAGCACCTCCACAGGGCTCAGCAGGGTAAATTCGCCCTCCCGCACCCACTGCTCCAGCGGCGTGCCATGCTCCACCATCAGCGTCAGAAGGCCGATGTACTCCGGCTTCATGGCGCTGAGGGCCTCCGCCGTGCCGACAGCATGCTCACGCCACAGCGCCACACTGCCAAGGCCGGAGATGGCCGTCACCGACAGCGCCAGGCCGCAGCGGCGGGCCTTCTGCCCCGCGGCCACGATGGCGGCTGCACTGTGGCCCTTGTTCATCCGCTCCAGCACCGCGTCGCAGCCGGATTCCAGCCCCATATACACCATCTGCAGGCCCCGCGCCCGCAAAAGCCGCAGGTCGTCCTCCGATTTCACCTGTAAGCTGGCGGGGGAGGCATAGCACGTCACCCGCTCACACTCCGGAAACAGGCCGTAGATCAGGCCCAGGATCTGCACCAGATCGTCGGTTTTCCGCATCAGCGCGTCGCCGTCCGCCAGAAAGACCCGCTCCACCCGGCGGTACAGCTGGCGGGCCGTCTCGAAGTCCTCCCGGATCTCCGCCATGGGCCGCATGGCAAAATGCTTGTCGTCATACATATCGCAGAAGGCGCAGCGGTTGTGGCTGCACCCGTAGGTCACCTGCACGATCAGGCTGTACGCCTCGGACGGCGGACGATAGACCTTTCCCTTATATCGCATGGTTGATCACTCCTTTGCCGCTATTATGCCATACTTTCCGCCGTTTGAAAAGCATATTCTTTCCCGGCGGCGCATAGGCTGTGGCATATCAACAAACGAGGTGGACATCATATGGACAACAACTTCAACCGCGTGCAGCTGTGCGGCACGGTGGACAGCGCCCCGGAGCTGAGCCACATCAACCACGGCGTTTCCTTTTTCAAATTCACGCTGGCGGTGGAGCGGCTCAGTGGCCTTGCGGACAAGCTGACGGTGATCGTCTCGGCGCCGCAGCTGGAGGCCGTGCCGCTCCGGGAGGGCGACACAGTGACGGTGCGGGGCCAGCTGCGCTCCTTCAACAACAAAAGCGGTCAGGGCAGCCGTCTGGTGATCTCCGTGTTCGCCCATGTGCTGGAAAAGGGCGGCGAAGCGCCCCTGAACGTGATCCAGCTGTCGGGCGTGCTGTGCAAGCCGCCGGTGCTGCGGCGGACGCCCCTGGGCCGGGAGATCAGCGACATCATTCTGGCGGTGAACCGCCGCTACGGCCGGGCGGACTATCTGCCCTGCATCGCATGGGGCGCGGTGGCCCAGCAGGCGGCGGCCATGACCACCGGCGACCGCCTGACCATCGAGGGCCGGGTGCAGAGCCGTACATACACCAAGGTGGAGAACGGCGTCTCCACCGAGCGCACCGCCTATGAGGTCTCCATCATGCGGCCCGCCCTGTTGGAGGAGTTCCTGTTCTGACTTGACGAGTCCCCTCCCCCGCCGTATAATGGCGGGAGGAAAGGGGGCGTCCCGTGTGGATAAGTGCGAGAGCTGCGTATTTTACAGCTACGATGAGGATTATGACGACTATATCTGCGAGATGGATCTGGACGAGGACGAGATGGTGCGTTTTCTCTCCAACCAGAGCAGTCAATGCCCCTACTGGCGTCCGGGAGACGAGTACCTGACGGCACGAAAACAGTAACGCTAACGTTTTTGCTGCCAACGGGGCTTGCGGCGTCCGCGCCGCGGACGCCGCAAGCTTTTCCCATCGGTCAAACACACCGCCCGCGGTTTCCACATAGAATGGAACGCGGGCGGTGTCCTTATTCTGGTCGCCTGCCTGTAATCTGCTTCTTTCAGGAGGTTTGCCATGGCAACCATTACCAATCAGGCGGCTTTGTCCTATAACGGCATCACCACCCTCTCCAACATCGCGGTAGGCGAGCTGGTGGAGGTGCTGACCGTGACCAAGACGGCTGCCGACACCACCTATACCCCCGGCGGCACCAAGACCTATGCCATCTCGCTGGTGAACTCCGGCGCGACGGCCTTTACCGGCCTGACCATCACCGACACGCTGGGCAGCTATGCCTTCAACAACGGCACGCTGTATCCCCTGACGTATACGACCGGGTCGCTGCTGTACTACGTCAACGGCATTCTGCAGGCCACCCCGGCCATTGCCGACACCGCGCCCCTGACGGTGACGGGCCTGTCGGTGCCTGCCGGCGGCAGCGCCATGCTGGTCTACTCCGCCGCCGTCAACGAGTACGCGCCGCTGGGCGCGGAGGGCAGCATCGTCAACACCGCCTCTGTCACCGGCGGCGGTCTGGCCGCGCCTGTCACCGCCACCGAGACCATCACCGCCTCCGCCGCGCCGCAGCTGTCCATCAGCAAGAGCATCTGCCCGTCCACCATCGCCGAAAACGGCACCCTGACCTATACGCTGACGCTGCAGAACCGGGGCAACACCGCCGCGGCCGCAGGGGATGAGTTGGTCATCACCGACACCTTCGATCCCATCCTCAAGGATCTGTCGGTCAGCTTCAACGGCACGGTGTGGACGGAGGGCGTCCACTACACCTACGACGCGGCCACCGGCGCTTTCGCCACGGTGACCGGCGCGCTGACGGTGCCTGCCGCCACCTATACGCAGGACGCCGCCACCGGCATCTACACGGTGGACCCCGGCGTTTCCAATCTGGTCATCACCGGTACGGTGTGACGTAGCAAGGGAGACGGCAGAAGCCGTCTCCCCTTCAGTCTATTCCCCCGGATACTTGTCGATCCTGAGCTGTATGACCTTCTGCGCTTCCTCCCCCACGGTGTAGAGTACGGTATCCACATAGATATCCTCTGCGGTCAGCAGTGCCGAATACAGCCTTTGAGCATAAGGCCGCGCCAAAGGGATGCTTTCCAGATCATCCAGAACACCGTCGATCGCCATGCACAGCACCGCGTACATTTTTTGATAATCCGCCACAGACAGCCCCTCTTTCGTCTACCCATAGCCCAATAGTAGCACGCATAGCCTATATTGGCAAGTCTTTTCGGCTATCCTAAAGAAAAAATAGCCGGAGGGGTATGTATGGATACCATCAGCGCGGTGAAAAACCGCATTTTGCAGCTATGCGGCGAGCGGAACATCAGCGTCAACAAGCTGGCCACCATCAGCGCTCTGCCGCCCTCCAGCGTGAAAAACATCCTGTACGGAAAAAGCCAGAATCCCAAGCTGCTGACCATCAAGCTACTGTGTGACGGACTGGGTATCACGCTGGGCGAATTCTTTTCCACGCCGGAGTTTGACGCGCTGGAGCAGGAGCTCCAATAACCGCAAAAAATGACCGTCCCCAGGGACGGTCATTTTTTATGCGTTTTACCGCTTGCCCAGCTGGTAGAAGGCCACGGCGCTGGCGGCGGCCACATTCAGGGAATCCACCCCGTGGGCCATGGGGATGCGCACCGTATAGTCGCAGCGGGCGATGGTTTCGGCGGCAAGGCCGTCGCCCTCCGTTCCCAGCACCACGGCCAGCTTCTCCTCCGCAAGCAGACGGGGATCGTCAATGGACAGGGAATCGTCCCGCAGCGCCATGGCGGCAGTCTTGAAGCCCAGCTGCCGCAGCAGGGTCATGCCGCCCTCCGGCCACGCCGCATCCTCCGGGAAATACGTCCACGGGATCTGGAACACCGTCCCCATGCTGACCCGGACGGCGCGGCGGTACAACGGGTCGCTGCCCTGACTGCTCAGCAGCACGGCGTCCATGTTCAGTGCGGCGGCGCTGCGGAAAATGGCCCCGATGTTGGTGGGGTTCATGACGTTTTCCAGCACCGCCACACGGCGGGCTCCGGCGCAGACCCGCTCCACCGCAGGCAGCTGCGGGCGGCGCATGGCGCACAGCATGCCGCGGGTCAGCTTGAAGCCCGTCAGCTGCTCCAGCACCTCCAGGGTTGCGGCGTACACCGGGATATCCGCCGGGCAGCGGGCCAGCAGCTCCGACGCCTTCCCCTCCACATGCTTGCGCTCCATCAGGAAGGACACCGGCACGCAGCCCGCGTCCAGCGCACGGCCGATCACCAGCGGGCTTTCCGCGATGAACAGGGCGTTGGCCGGGTCGGCCCGGTTCACCAGCTGATTCTCCGTCAGGCGGGCGTAGACGTCCAGCTCCGGGGCATTAAAATCCGTGATCTCGCGCAGATCCATGGCAGCATCTTCTTCCTCTCCTCCACAGCGGGCCGATACAGGGCCCCTGCGGATATTATTTCTCGTGAACGATCAGCTCCGTCACATCGGGACGGGAATAGTGGCCGCAGGGATCGAACTCCATGCGGGCGCGGGCGGCCTGATCCGGGTCGATGTCGGCGTAGATGATGGTCTCGCAGTCCCACACCGGTTCGGTCACATAGTGGCCGTAGGGGTCGATGATGGCGCTGCCGCCATTGCAGGGCGCCTTGGGCAGGCGGGCGATCTCGTCGGCGGCAGGGCCGTGGTAACCGGCGGGATACATGTCCTTGGTGAAGTACTGGTTCACATGGAACACGAAGCACTTGCCCTCGATGGCGATGTGCTTGATGGTGTCGTGCCATTCGGGGTTATTGTTGGTATTGGGGCACAGATACAGGCTGACGCCCTTCTGGTACAGGGCCATGCGGGCCAGGGGCATATAGTTCTCCCAGCAGATCAGCGCGCCCATGGTGCCCCAGGGGGAGTCCACCGTGGGGAAGTAATCCCTGTCGGCGTCGCCCCAGACGATGCGCTCCGCGCCGGTGGGCTTCAGCTTCCGGTGGTTGCACAGCAGCTTGCCGTCCGGCCCGAAGATCATGTTGGCGCAGTACAGCGTACCGTTATTGCGGCCACGCTCCGTATAGCCGATGGAGACGTAGGCCCCCGCCTCCTTCGCCGCCGCGCCGATGCGGTCGGTATCCTCGCTGGGGCAGAGGACAGCGTTGTCATAGTAGATTTTCCAGTCGTCCCGGCATTCCTCGGTACGGCTGCCCACGGTGAAGCCATAGGTCAGGCCGTAGGGGTAGCAGGGGATCAGGGATTCGGGAAACACGATCAGCTCCGCGCCGTTTGCTCCGGCCTCGCGGATCTGGGCGCACACCTTGTCGATGGTGGCGTCCTTGTTGAACATCACCGGGGTGGCCTGTACCAGCGCCACGCGCAGCTTCTTCTGCAGGTCTTTCATATGGGGATGCCCTCCTCGTTTTGATATACCGCTATGGTAGCAGAAACGGCGGTGTTTGTAAATCCATATTTACAGGGCGCTTCCAGTTCCTTCCAAAAGATCTTGCAATGGCTTCCATTAGCAGAAAGCAGACCCGCGTTAAGAAATCGTTCAATTTCGTGAAAAACCTACAAAGTTCATCGGTTTCGTCAGGCGGAATATCCATGTTTTTGCTGTTGACTTTCGCGGTTTGAAGTTCTAAAATCAATGCCAACAAAACAATCAGCCGGAGCGAACCGGCAGAAAGGAGACCGTCATGGCACGTCAGATGATGCACAGCACCGCAAAAACCCGCAGTCTGAATATGGTCTCCTATTATGCCTGGATGGCTCGCTACTTTGCGGGTTTTTATTGGTATGCCTATTTTTGCTCCCGATACCGTAAACCGGCTGAAATGACATAAGCGTAAGACCCATTTTTTACCAGTGGCGTCAAGCGGCTTCGTCCTTCAGACGGAGCCGCTTTTCATTTTATTCCATCCACACTATGCACATTTTTGAGAAGGAGAAAAACTATGAACGCGATCCTTGCTGCTGCGATCATCTTCGTGGTGTTCGCCGTCGGAGACATGGTCTCCGCGAAAACCAAAGCCATTGTTTCCATGCTGCTGGTGGCCTCCGTTGTCTTTCTGGCAGGCTTCTGGGCCGGCATTTTCCCCACCACCATGTTCGCCGATTCCACGCTGCTGAGCATGGCCGGACTGCTGGTGACCATGCTGCTGGTGCATCTGGGCACCACCATCAAGCTGCGTGATTTCGGCGCCCAGTGGCGCACCGTTATCATCTCAGCGGTGGCGTGCATCGCCATTTCCGCCGCCGTGTACTTCCTGGGCCAGCTGATCATCGACCGCGGCTTCGCCCTGGTAGGCGCGCCCATCCTGTCCGGCGGCGTGGTGGCCACGCTGACCATGCAGGACATGGCCAACAAGGCAAACCTCCCCGACCTGGCGGTGTTCGCCACGCTGGTCATGTGCGCCCAGGGCTTCGTGGGCTACCCCGTCGCCTCCCTGTGCCTCAAGAGCGAGGCCAAGCGCATCAAGGCGCAGCTTGACGCCGGTGAGCTGAAGGTGGATGTCTCCGCCGGAGCCGCACAGGCTGCCGCCGCGGGCCGCAAGAAGCTGATCCCCGCGCTGCCTGACAAGTACAACACCCCCAACGCCATCATCGCCAAGGTCATTCTGGTGGCCCTGCTGTCCGTGTGGGTGTCCAGCCTGTTCCACGACGCCGTCAACAAGCTGGTATGGTGCCTGATCTTCGGCGTGCTGTGCAAGGAGCTGGGCTTCCTGGATGAGGACGCCCTGGGCAAGGCCCACGCCACCGGTATCGTGATGCCCATCATCACCCTGTCCATCTTCACCAACCTGGCCTCCGCCACCCCCGAAATGGTGGGCAGCATGGTGGTTCCCCTGCTGGTGTGCGTGGTCATCGGTACTGTCGCATTCTCCGTGGTGTCCATCCTGGTAGGCAAGATCTTCGGTTACAGCTGGCAGATGTCCATGGCCATCGGCAGCTCCTGCCTGTTCGGCTTCCCCGGCACCGTCATCATCTCCAACGAGGTCTCCGAGTCCACCGGCACCACGGCCGAGGAGAAAGCCGCCATCAATGCCCAGATCATGCCCAAGATGCTGGTGGCCGGTATGGTCACCGTGTCCATCACCTCCGTGCTGGTGGCCGGCGTCATGAGCGCGTGGCTGTAAGCGCAGCCGCTTCTTTGAAAGGAGTCTTATTCCATGTCTGAGATCAAAACCTACGCCGAAAGCATTTTTGATGAGCTGGTGGCCATCCGGCGCGACATTCACGCCCACCCGGAAACCGGCATGCGGGAGGTACGCACCAGCGCGCTGATACGCGCCGAGCTGGAAAAAATGGGGATGGACGAGGTCCAGTCTCCCCTGCCCACCGCAGTGGTGGGACTGCTACATGGCGGAAAGGGACCGGGGAAGTGCGTGGCACTGCGCGCCGATATCGATGCGCTGCCTGTCCATGAGGAAACGGGACTGCCCTTTGCCAGTGAAACCGAGGGTGTGATGCACGCCTGCGGCCATGACCTGCATGCCACCATGCTGCTGGGCATTGCCCGGACGCTGTGCCATATGCGGGATCAGTTTGCCGGGACGGTGAAGTTCATCTTTGAACCCAGCGAGGATCTGATGCCCGGCGGCGCACGGCAGCTGGTGGCCGCCGGCGTGATGGAAAATCCCCATGTGGACGCCATCTTCGGCATGCATGTGTGCCCCTCCGAAAATGACACGGTGGGTCGGATGCAGCTGTACAAGGGGTTTTTCACCAGCGCGGTGGATCTGTTCCACATCGCCGTGCACGGTAAGAGCGGTCACGGCGCCGCGCCCCACACCGCCCACGACGCCATCGTCTGCGCCGGATATCTCATCACGGTTTTGCAGACTGTCGTTTCCCGCCGCATCGACCCCATGGATTCCGCCGTGCTGACGGTTGGCACCATGTCCGGCGGCGACGCGGTGAACATCACCGCCGGCGAGGCCAAAATGGTGGCAGTGCTCCGCAGCTTCAGCGACGCGGCCCGCGACACCGCCATCGAAGAGGTGAAGCGTATCTGCAAGGGCATCGGCATCGCCTTCGCCTGCGACATTGAGGTAGCGCTTGAGGAGGGCTACGCCCTTCAGTACAACGACAGCGATATGATCGATCTGGTGGAGCAGGCCGTCACGGCGGAGCTGGGCGCGGATAAGGCCGTATACATCGACCGTCCCTTCTCCGGCAGCGAGGACTTCAGCTTCTTCGGCAAGCTGACCGGTACGCCGTCGGCCTTCATGATGATCGACGCGGGCCACGGCGAAAATCAGGTATCGCTGCATAACGGCAAGATCGTCTTTGACGAAAAGGTCATAATTTCCGGCGTGGCAGGCATGGCCCGCGTGGCGCTGGAGTATCTGAAAAAGTGATCTTCTCTCCCGCTTCTTCTGTATATGATACCAGGCGGGGTACGCAATGCGTACCCCGCCTGTGTCTTTGTGATAGGATGGTTCGGACAAGGCTCCCCTTGTTGCAAGGGGAGCTGTCAGCCGTAAGGCTGACTGAGGGGATAAACCGTATTGGGACAATCCCTCCCGTCAACGCTTCGCGTTGCCACCTCAGCTGTGCACGCCCCAGTGTGCGCACTGGGGTGCCTTTACACAAGGGAGGCTTTGGTTCGCTCCGCCCCGGCCCCTTACGGCTCGTAAACGCGGGTGACGCTCTTTTCAGCGCCCTGTTCTGCCATCTCATAATAGTGGTGGATAACCTCAACGGACGCGATCTGGTCAACGTCCACCAGGCGGTTGAAATTGTAATAGCTGGCATCACGATAGTTCCCTCCGTCGGTTCCTTCATAGCCGTAACCGCCAAAGGCTACCGTGCAGTTGTTAATGCCGCTGCCCCGCGCCACGAATTCAGAATCATCCTTGTATCGGATGGTGATATTCCTTGTCTCATCACCCGAAAGATCGCCTGTATCGACCTGGATGCCCAGTGGAGACACCGACACATGGGTGCCACCCTTCTCCGTAAAGGTCTTGGCGGGGACATAGCTGGTGGGAGTAATGCAGATGGCCTGCATCTGTCCGCTGTAAACGCTGCCCAGCGTCACATAGATGGGGTCGCCCTTCTGATAGCCGCCGCAGATGGCAAAGTACATGATGGCCTGCACATGGGTATCGGTGGTATTCTCCGTATCCAGATAGATTTTTGTGCTAACGGCCTTGCGCGCTTCCTCGCTGCGCAGCGCTGCTTCCTCACTTGGCTCGTGTACCTCCACGCTGGGCATACAGGTGTGCACTCCCTCGCCGTAGCTGAAGCCCTCGGTGCTGGAGTAGACGCCCTTGGGGTTCTCCACAGAGTAGGTGATCATGCCCTTGCCCTTTTCGTCGATGAGCATGGTCTCCAGCGTGATGGTATAGGTGCCGTAATAGTCGTCCTTGACGGTCATGGCAGCGTTGTCCAGCGCCATCAGATAGCCGCCCACCAGCCGCTGTGCCGTCTCCGGATCGGTGGGCACCCGCTCCATTTTGGCCAGCTGGATGGTGTTGCCGTTGGCGTCCCGGATCTCCGCCTGCTGGGTGGAGATGCCGTCGCTGAAGGCGGAGGTTGTCTTATCGTCCATTTCACCGGCCTTGGCGGTGTCGGCGGGGGTGATCTTGCCGGCAGCGTTTCCGGCCACAGCCACCACGGTCACGGCGCACAGCGCCGCTGCAATGGCGGCCACCAGCACCATGCGGGTCACGCGCCGGGCGGGCTTTTTCACCCGGCGTCCCTCGTTCTGTTCTTTGATCTTTTTCATCGTCAGCTCCTCTATCCGGCGGAGGTCGGCCGTGCCGCTTCGTGACAGCGCAATGGTATCGTCGGCAAATCCTTCCATCAGATCATAGATGTTGTATTCCATGCCGCGCCTCCTTTCTCGTCCTTTTCGTTGTGTCCCTCCCGTGTCAGGAAGTCCCGGAGCTTTGCCCGGCCGCGGTTCAGCTTGGTGCGGACGGTGGACTCGTTCAGCTCCATGTCCGCGGCGATGTCGGCGGTTTTCTGATAGTAGAAATAGAACCGCAGCATCACCTCACGATCCACCGGGTTCAGGCTCAGCAGCGCCATGCGGACGCAGGCCGTCATGTCCTGCCGCTCCACCGCTGCCTCCGGCGCCCGGTCATCGGTGATGATGGCCTCCTCGTCCAGGGGCAGGGTGTCCTGCGCCCGGCGCAGACGGCTGCGGGCCGTGTTGCGGGCCACCGTGGCCAGCCACGACCGGGCGGCGTTGGGATGCAGCTTCCCCGCGTTGTTCCACAGGGCCAGAAATACGTCGGAGGATGCCTCCTCCACGTCGGCATTGGACATGCGCTGGCCAATGACGTTATAAATAATGGTGCTGACATACGCACCGTATTGATGGATGAACCATGCCAGCGCATCCTGAGAGCCTTGCTTCATTTGCCGCAGGGCCTGTTCCTCTGTCAAATCGCTCACTTCCTTCAGGAGTTTTTGTGTGTTCTTGACGGCCGTCAACTATCATAACGCGCGCCGGGCGATTTTGTCTCACTTTTTCCAAAATTTCCGCAAAAAAGAGCGCACAGCATGCTGCGCGCTCTTTTCTCAGAACCGGATGGTCTGCGTCCGGGCATCCACCGAAGCCTTCACGCCAAAGGGAATGATGCACCGGGGCAGGGCATGGCCGATATTGATATTGCACAGGATCGGCAGGGACGAGTCGTCCACCGTCTCCACCAGCAGGCGCTTGTACTCCTCGTGATACACCTCGTCCATGGGCTTGCCGGCCAGTATGCCGCTGACGGCATCCAGCACGCCGGCAGCCTTCAGATACGTCAGCGCCCTCCGGTACTTCTCCGGCGGCATCAGCTCCTCGCTGGATTCCAGCAGCAGGAGCTTGCCGCGCCATTCCTCCGCGGAGGGGAACAGTCCGTATTTCCGGCATACGTCAGGCATATCCGGATAGCGGCCGCCGTCGAACATGTCGAAAATAGAGTCGATGCATCCACCCAGGATCTCTCCGGAAAAGCAGGGATCGCCCTGCAAAAGCTGAAAGCCGCCGTTGGGGTGGGCGGGCAGCGCCGTACCCAGCCGCTCCGGCCCGAAATCGGTACGGCTCTCATACCACACGTCGCTGGGCGTGATCTCCCGGATGGTTCCGGTGGCGATCAGCTCCTCCCAGTACCGGCGGGTATAGGGCAGCATCTCCCGGTCCAGCTCGCAGATGTCCGGCAGGAAGGCCTGTCCGTAAAAGGTGTTCAGGCCCACGCTGTGAAGCATGAAATGGTCGATGGTGGTATCGGAAAAGCCCAGAAACACCTTCTCCGTGACCGCCTTTCGCAGCCGGTCGTCCTCAAACAGATAAGGCGCCAGCCGGTAGGTATCGTCGCCGCCGATGGCACAGAGGATCATGTCGATCTCCGGATCCTGAAGGGCCGTCAGCAGGTCCTCCGCCCGCTTCTCCGGGTGCTCCCGCAGAAAGGCCAGGCCCTTCATCGCATGGGGCAGCAGTTTGACCCGAAGTCCGGCGCTTTCCAACCGTTTCAGTCCCAGCGCCGTCTCATGCTTCACAAAATCCTCGCCCAGCACACCGCTGGACAGACTGACGATGCCGATCGTCCTGATCATAGTCATTCCTCCTCGCCGCAGGGCGCGGCTTTTGATAAACGAAAGGCTCCCGCAGAAGCAGGAGCCTTCGCTGAACGCAGATATAACGTTTAGCGCTTGGAGAACTGAGGTGCGCGACGGGCGGCCTTCAGACCGTACTGAATCAGTTTTTCGCCTTTTCCCCTGTATTTTCAAGGGTTTCTTCGTTCTGTCTTGCCGTTTCCCCTACGAGTTAACCCATCAATTAAGCCGATTCTTTTTCACTATTTGTGCTGAAAGCTTGGTTTATCACCGGTGCCAGTTCCCAAGGCTTATTGTACTTCACCTTGACGTAAATGTCCATAGTCACCTTGCTGTTCTCGTGCCCAGCCAAATACTGAACAGTCTTTGGATCGACGCCTTCATGAATCAGATTCGTGATATAGGTGTGCCTGAGAAGATGCGGCGTCACATGAAAATCCAGAGTATAGTAGATGCTCTTGTTCGTTCTGCATCTCTCACCAAGCTTAGGAGAAATGGTGTGATGGATTTTCTCGCCATTGATATACCGATAGATTTTTCTTTCCTTAGGCATATACGCTTGTTGCAGCGCAGTTACCTAACAGTCTGAGCATCCGGATGATCTTATTGACGCGAGCTTCCGCAACGCGGCGGAACCGTTCGCTCTTGGTTTCTTTCATATTGCTGTCTCCTTTTTCTACGTATTCCACGCGAAATGCGTATTTGCGTGGCATTAAACGCATAAAGCGGAACATGCAGAAGGTCACTTTTATTGGGTTAGATACAGAAGCAGGGGATCTATCTTACAGAAAGCGGATCTCCAGCGCGGTGATCTCGCCATCTTTTTCATAGGCATAAACGCCATAGCCGCCGTCACCGTGTCCGGAGCAGCTATAGAACCCATCTTCTGTCAGCCATGCATCGCCATGGCAAACGCGATCGCAGAACTTACTCCATGTCTCATCGCTGTAATCTGGCTTATCGTGAAAAAAGCCTGCCATATGTTCCAAGCGGGTGAGATAGACCCTTCCGCCCATGGGCAAGCTTTTTGCTTGGAGGCATATATAGAATCCGATATGTTTTATTTGAGTTTAATAAACCGTTTAGATTATAAAAGAAGAAAAGTTTTTCTATAAACACATTTGGGAACGGGAATTCTTTACAATAAATTTACATTCAGGCTATTTTCATAGCTGGAAAAGGAGGCGCATCCCATGAGAAAAGAAACTATCAACGATTTGACAACAGAAAAAACAGAACTCAAGCGAGAAATAGGTGCCTTTGGTGGTGTTAGCATTATTGCTGGTATCATGATCGGCTCCGGTATCTTCTACCTGGGCGCCTATGTGCTGCAGCGCGTGGGCATGAACAGCGGTCTGGCTCTGCTGTGCTGGATTATCGGCGGCGTCATTTCCCTGTTTGGCGGTTTGGCCTATGCGGAAATGGGCGCGGCCATGCCCCAGTCCGGTGGCCGTGTGGTCTACCTGAATGAGGCCTATCATCCCATCGTGGGCTTCATGAACGGCTTTGTGGATTGGCTCATCGGCGGCCCCGGCTCCGTGGCTGCTCTGGCCCTGGCTCTGATGGGCGTATTCCAGCCCATTTTCCACCTCAGCGACTTCGGCTGCAAGATTGCCGCCGTTGTACTCATCTTCGGTATCACCGCCTATAACATGGTGGGCGTTAAGCTGGCCTCCGTGGTGCAGAATGTCTCCATGGTCGCCAAGATAGTGCCCGTTGCCATCATTCTGCTGGCCGCCCTGTTTGTCGGCCATGTTACCCCCGACCTGTCCCTTGGCTCTGCCAGCGTCTATGCCGCCGAGAACAACACCAGTGTTTTCAGCATGATCGCTCTGGCCGTGGTGGCCTCCCTCTGGGCCTATGAGGGCTGGACCAACCTGAACACCGTGGCCGAGGAAATGAAGAACCCCCGCAAGAATCTGCCCCTGGCCCTTATCATCGGCATTGGCGGCGTTACGATTCTCTACACCCTCTTCAACTTCGCCATCATGAAGGTTCTGCCCCACGAGGAGATCGCCGCCATGATCGACGCCGGTGACCTGTATCTGGGTACGGCGGTTGCCAAGAAGCTGCTGGGCAGCGCAGGTGCCGTGGTGGTTACCGTGGGCATGGTTCTGGCCATGTTCGGCAGCATGAACGGCCTCATCCTGGCCCAGCCCAGAATGTACTATGCCATGGCCAAGGAGGGCCACTTCTTCAAGAGCTTCACCAAGCTGAATAAGCAGAAGATCCCCTATGTGCCCGTCATTGTCCAGGCTGTCATCTCCAGCGCCCTGGTGCTGCTGCGTAACCTGAGCGAGCTGACCGACATGGTGGTGCTGAGCAACCTGCTCTTCAATGTTATGATCGTTCTGGCTGTGCCCATCCTGCGCAAGAAGTTCCCCAATATCGAGCGTCCCTACAAGGTGTGGCTCTATCCCGTGTCCATCATCTTCACCGCCATCGTGTTCGTGGCCCTGTTCGTCAACTCCGCCATTGAGAATCCCATCCTGGGTTCCATCGGCTTCACCGTGCCCGCTCTCGGCGCCGTTGTTTACCTGATCTTTGACCGTAAGCTGAAGAAGGAAGCAGGGGAGAATAAGGAGACTAATGATGGCTGAGCTGTATTATAATGCCAAGGTCTATGTAGAAAAGGGTCATTATGAGCAGGCAGTTTTGGTTGAGGACGGCATCATCCGCCGCATAGGCAGCAGCGATGCCCTGCTGGCCGATGCCCCGGCTGACGCCACCCGGGTGGATTGCGGCGGCCGGACCCTGATCCCCGGTCTCAATGATTCTCATATGCACTTTGCCCAGTTCAGCGAGACGCTGAACCAGGCCCATATCGCCGATGTGAAGTCCATCGGGGAGCTAATCGAGGTATGCCGCAAGTTTGCCCAGGAGCATCCCCAGCGGGTGAAAAACGGTCTCCATGCCCTCGGCTGGAACCAGGACTATTTCACCGACGGCAGCCGCCTGCCCGATCGGCATGACCTGGACAAGATCAGTACCGACTATCCCATCGTGCTGGAGCGCGTCTGCGGACACATCGTCTCCGTCAACAGCAAGCTCCTGGAGATCCTGCAACGCACCGGCGAGATAGACAAGTGCAAGGGCGAGGACTGCCTCACCGATGAAAACGGCGTGCCCAACGGCATCTTCACCGGCAACGGCTGCAACATCGCCAAGCGTCTTATCCCGGAGTTTACCCTGGAGGAGCGCCATGAGTTCATGAAGGATGCCATGGACTATGCGGTTTCCCACGGTCTCACCAGCGTCCAGAGCAACGATGTGGGCACCACCTTCCTGGATACCCCCGCTGCCTTCCGCCTGCTGCACGAGATGTACGACAATGGAGAGGGCAAGGTTCGCTATCGCCACCAGGTCTGCTTCAACAACCTGGAGGATTTCGAGGAATACCTGACCCGGGGCGAGTACGCCGTGGGCGAGTATAAGAAGGGCTCCTGGCTTACCCTGGGCCCCCTGAAGCTGTTTAAGGACGGCAGCCTGGGCGCCCGCACGGGTCTTATGTCCCACGGCTACGTGGGCGATCCGGAAAACCACGGCCTGGAGTGGATCACCGTGGAGGATATGGAACGCTACTGCCAGCTGGCAAAGAAGCATAATCTGCAGGTGATTACCCACTGCATCGGTGACGAGGCCGTGCGCCGCACTGTGGAGTGCTATGAGCGGGCCTTCGTGGATGGCAAGAACAAGCTCCGCCACGCCGTTGTTCACTGCCAGATTACCGACCGTGCCCTGCTGGAGCGCATCGCCAAGGACGATATTCTGGTGTTTGCCCAGCCCATTTTCCTGGATTGCGATATGAATATCGTGGAAAAGCTGTGCGGCAAGGAGCTGGCCTCCACCTCCTACGCCTTCGGCACCCTTCTGCGCATGGGCGTGCATCTGTCCTACGGCACCGACTGCCCTGTGGAGGACTGCAACCCCTTCATCAATATCTACATGGCCGTTACCCGCAAGGATAGACAGGGCCGTCCCGCAGGCGGCTTCTATCCCGGCGAGTGCGTGGATGTGGAAACGGCTATTGACGCCTACACCATGGAGAGCGCTTATGCGGAGTTCCAGGAGGACGTCAAGGGCCGCCTGAAGCCCGGCTATTATGCAGATATGGTCCTGCTGGATCGGGATATCTTCACCGTGGATCCCATGGAGATCAAGGATATCCTGCCGGTAATGACCGTTGTGGGCGGCAAGGTAGTCTATCAGCGTTAAAGCGCGAAGCATAACATATAGGCTGCTCGTTTCAGCACGTCTGATTAGACGAGCTGAGCGGGCGGCCTTTTTTCACAAAAATACTGACCGGAGTGCAGCTGCTCCGGACGAATAGGGAGGAATTTAATTATGGGTGTAGAGAGCAGATACGGTCTGAAGTTTGGTTACATGGACCATGGTCCCCGCAACCTGATTACGGATGTGCCGGGTGTGCGTGTGGGCCATGTGACGATCCATGACGGCGAGGTACACACTGGCGTCACCGCCATCATCCCCCACACGG
The DNA here is from genome assembly GCA_934565655.1 of uncultured Oscillospiraceae bacterium. Lineage (GTDB taxonomy): Bacteria > Bacillota > Clostridia > Oscillospirales > Oscillospiraceae > Vescimonas. The sequence goes on along the minus strand of CAKTIE010000001.1, from coordinate 164,104 downwards.
GTGATGTATTTCACGAAAAGTGCCTGGCCGGAGCCCATGTAATCAACGGCTTCGGAAAGAGCATCGGCCTGGTCCAGGTGCAGGAGCTGGGTACGCTGGAAACCCCCATCCTGCTGACCAATACTCTGTCTGTGGGCACGGTCTCCACGGCTCTGGTGGAGTATATGCTGGAGCGGAATGATGACATCGGCCTGGACGCCGGCACTGTGAACTCCCTGGTCATGGAGTGTAACGACGCCCGCCTCAGCGACATCCGCGGCCTGCACATTACCAAAGAGCACGCTCGGGCGGCTTTGGATGCGGCGGCGGATACCTTTGCCGAGGGCGATGTAGGCGCCGGCGCCGGCATGGTGTGCTATTCCCTCAAGGGCGGCATCGGCTCCGCCTCCCGGCTGTGCCGGCTCTATGGCGAGACCTATACCGTCGGGGCCCTGGTCATGACCAATTTCGGCACCCTCCGGGACCTCAAGGTTGCGGGGGACTCTGTAGGCGAGCGGCTGTTCTGGCAGGAGCAGTCGGAGCTGAAGGATAAGGGCAGCATTATCGTCATCATCGCCACGGATGTTCCCCTTTCAGCCCGGCAGCTGGAGCGGGTGGCGAAGCGCGCCCAATCCGGCATTGCCCGTACCGGCGGCATTTCCGGCAACGGCAGCGGCGAAATTGCCCTGGCCTTCACCACCGGAAACAAGCTGGCCCATTACAGCAGCGATCGGCTGGAAGCCATCCGTCTGGTGTACGAGGAGGATATTGACGAGGTGTTCCGGGCGGCTATTGAGAGCGTGGATGAGGCTATCATCAGCTCCATGCTCCACGCCAAAGCCGTAACAGGCCGGGCGGGCAACCATTATAAGAGCCTGGCAGACCTCTATATGCCCGAGAAAAAATCCGAAAAGTAAGAAGGGGATCGGCTGTGAAAAAGATTATCGGCATTATCGGCGGTATGGGTCCTCTGGCCACTGCGGACCTGTTTGAAAAAATCATCCGCGCTACCGACGCCGCCCGGGATCAGGACTTTCCCCATGTGATCGTGGACTGCAACACGGATATTCCCGACCGCACCGCGGCCATCCTCATGGGCGGTATGGATCCTGTACCCCAGCTGGTGCGCTCGGCTAACACCCTGGCGGCCGCCGGGGCCGACGTTCTGGTCATGCCCTGCAACACTGCCCACTGGTTCTACGATGACCTCTGCCTCCGGACCCACTTGCCGGTGCTGCACATGCTGCGCCTGACGGCGGACCATCTGGAGCGGGCGGGCGTGAACGCCGTGGGCCTTTTGGCCACCGACGGAACCATTCAAACCGGCATTTATGAAAACCTCCTCTCCGGTCGTGGCATACGGGTCATCAAGCCCGATGCTCCCGGCCAGCGCCGGGTCATGTCCGCCATCTACGATGGCGTCAAGGCCGGAAACTTAGGCGCCATTGACGTGGCAGCCCTGCGCTGCACCCTGGATGCCATGATAGCCCAGGGGGCGGAGTGCTTTGTCCTGGGCTGCACGGAGCTTCCCATTGTGTTTGCCCAATGCGAGTTGCCCTATCCCGTGGCGGATCCCACGCAGATCCTGGCTGAGGCTGCCGTTTCCTTCGCAGGCTATCCCGTGAAAAAAATGTAAGGGGGACTCTATGCATATTGTAACGGAAAAAGCGAAGCATTTCTGTGGGGATTCGAAGCTTTTGGCCCACCGGATGACCTGCCGGGGTGTACCGGGATGCAGCGTGGCCCTGCTGCAGGGGGGACAGGTGACCCATTCCGCTGTCAGCGGCGCTGCCGGCGCCGTCCCGGTGACGGAGGGCACCCTCTTTGAGTGCGCATCCCTGACAAAGCCCCTGTTTGCCGTGCTGGCCCTGCAATTAGCTGATGAGGGGCTGCTGGCCCTGGATGAGCCGGTGCCCGCCCGGCTGGGGGGCGAGCCCTGGTCCCAGGACCCGGATTTTGCAAAGATCACCCCCCGCCACATCCTCAGCCACAGCTCCGGCTTGCCGGATTGGCACAGCCGCCCTATGCCCATGCTCTTTGCCCCGGGTACGGCCTATAGCTATTCCGGCCAGGGCTATTACCTGCTGCAGCACTTGGCGGAAAAAATTACGGGACAATCCCTCCCAGAGCTGTTTGCGGGCCATGCTTTCACGCCCTTTCAAATGCACCGCTCCGCCGTGCTTTGGACGCCGGGGGTGGGCAGCGCCATCTCTCTGGGCTTTGATGCGGAGGGCTATCCTTGCCGCGTGCGGGATTGCGTGGATCTAACCGGCAACGCCCCGGAGCCCAATGCTGCCTGGTCCCTGTATTCCAACGCTGCGGATTACGCCCGGTTTATTTCCGGCCTGCTCTGCAGCCGGGGTGGGCTGCGGGAGGACACTTATCACCAGATGGGCTCCGCGCAGAGCATCGCCGATGATGACATTGCCTGGGGCCTGGGTGTGGGCCTCATACGAAAGGAACCCTCCGTCCGGTGGCACTGGGGCGATAACGACGGCTTCAAGTCTTTGGCCCTGTGGGATCAGCAGACGGGTGATGGCCTTGTGGTCACCACCAACAGCGACAATGGTCTCTCCCTGTGCTTTGACCTGGCGGCAGAGCTGACGGACGCAGATTTCCTGGCAGCCATGGCCGCCTTCATAGAAACGGCGGAATAGAGGCTTCCCTTTTCGGGCGGAGTCTGCTATACTCTTTCTGTAAAGAACACTGTAGGATGGGAGCAAATGCCATGGATCAACGAGACCTGCTCATCAAAAACGGGAAGATTCTCTGTATGGATGGCGATGTGCGCGCCGATTGGCTTTTGACCCAGGGCGGTAAGATTGCCCGCCTGGGCGTGGGAAAGCGCGACCCGGAGTATATCTCCGGCACCGTGCAGATCATTGATGCCGGGGGCCGGACGGTATTGCCGGGGTTTATTGACAACCACTTTCAGGTGGTGCGTACCGGCTTGGAGTGCGGGTATGTAGATCTGTCCCATGTGCGCAATTATGACGAGATCGGTCAGATTATCCGGCGTGAGGCGGCCAGCCGCAGCGTTGTCACTGCCTGCTGGCTGGACAGCAGCCGCCTGGAGGAAAAGGCCCCTCCGGACCGCAAGGTCCTGGACCATTACTGCGCCGATAAGCCGGTTCTGATCTTCTCCTTGGACCATCACACCATAATCCTCAATACCGTGGGCATCCTGTATAATAAGGTTCCCTTTACCCTGCCGGGCATCCATATGGATGACAGCGGCATTCCCACAGGCGTATTTACCAATCAGGCGGAAAACCGGCTGGAGGGCAACGTGCTGGACGCCTATTCCTATGATGACTATGATACCGCTGCCGCCCGCACTGTGGGCATAGCCTTTTCCCATGGCCTTACCACCGTGGCCGCCATGGAGTGCCGGGGCGCCAAGGCAGAGCAGAGCCCTCTGCGCACCAGCGAGTTCTTGGTGCACTATAAGGACCGCTATCCTCTGAGTATAGAGATTTTCTATCAGACCACCGAGTATAAGCGTGCCCTGCAGCACGGCCTCAAGCATATCGGCGGCGCCCTGTATATCGACGGCACCATGGGCGGCCGGACAGCGGCCCTTTCCTTTGACTATGCCGATGAGCCCCACCGGAAGGGGTGGATCTACATGACGCAGGATGCGCTGACACATTTTACCATGGAGTGCTGCCAGAACAATCTGCAGATTGGCTTTGACGCCATTGGCGACGCCGCCATCGAGACCGTGCTCCAGGCGCTGGAGGCCGCCGCGAAACACTATGACGTGCGCTCCATGCGCCACCGCATTGAGCATGCGGAGCTTATAACACCCTCCCAGATGCAGCGGGCTGCCCGCCTGGGCGTCATTTTGTGCATGCAGCCCGCCTATGAGGGGCTGTGGGGCTATCCTGGCGGTATGTATCAGCAGCGTCTGGGCGATCGTTACGGCACTACCAACCAATTTCGCCGGATTATCGACAGCGGTATTACCATCTGCGGCGGTTCGGACCCACCCATCACCAACCCCAATCCCTTCCAGGGCATCCACTACGCCGTCAACCATCCCGTTGCCGCCAATAGCGTAACGCTGCAGGAGGCACTGGAGATGTATACAAGCCATGGGGCCTATGCCCTCTTTTTGGAAAAGAAAAAGGGGAGCCTCCAGGAGGGGAAGGACGCCGATATTGTGATCCTGGACCGGGATATAACGCAGATGGATCCCCGGCAGCTGAAGGACGTTCAAGTGGATATGACCATCAAAGACGGGCGGGTCGTATTTGACCGGAATGAATGAGTATGTTGTACATTACGTTTATGGGCGGGCCCCGATTTTTGCTGGACGGTGCGGATGTCAGCGATCAAATCAGCAGCAAGGCTGCCGCTATCATCGCCCTGGTCCTGATGAGGGAGACCCGGCAAATGCGCCGCAGCGACATCATCAGCTATCTTTGGAGCGAAAGCAGCGATGATGCCGCCAAATACAACCTGCGCTTCAACCTCTGGCAGATCAAAAAGGCCCTCGTGCAGGCGGATGGTGAGTCGCTTCTGCTGGTGTCCAAGGATGATATCAAGGTCAATCCCAACTTTAGCTTTCTGTGCGATATATCTGAGATCGAGCAGGCCAATCTCGAAGATATCAACTCCATCGCAGAGCTGAAGCATCTGCTGTCCCTGTTCCGGGGCGACTTTTTTGAAAACTGCAGTCTGCACAATTGCGAGAACTTTTTGGAGTATATCATCCAGCGCCGGTACTACCTGGAAAACCGAAAGCTGGTGGTCTATCACCGCTTGATCCGGCTGACCTATGAAAACGCGCTGGATGACGATTGCCTGCAGTTTATGTCCGCCTGCGAGGAGATCGACCCCTATAACGAGGACATTGCAAGAATCCGTTTGGAGATACTGATCCGGCGGAGCGCCTGGCGGGATGCCGTGCAGTACTATCAGATGTTCTATAGCCGGCTGCTGCGGGATGTGGGGGCCGAGCCCTCTCCGGAGCTGCAGGAGCTGAGCAAGCAGTTCCACTTGCAGAAAACCAGGGATGTGGAGGAAAATGTGCTGCATTTGGAGGTCTGCACCATTCCGTCCCTCCCCGGCGGCTGGATGTCCCAGGTGCTGAAGGCGCTTTGCCAAAGCAATCAGATCACTTGGAGTGACCATCTGACACAGCGGCAGCTCTCGGACCTGGCCTATTTGCAGCCTATCCTGCCTGCGCAGACGCCGACATGCGTACCCATGGTGCGCGTAGCGGAGGCTTTTATAGACCTGATAACCGGCCTCTGCACGGGGAAACAGGCCCACAGGCTGGAGATTCGCTCCCTGAACGGCGCCCCCTTGGATGCGCTAAGCCGGGACGTGGCAGAGGTTCTGCAGAAGAAATGCAGCCACAAGCTGGTGATCCTGTAACAGAAATTCTGCGTAGGCCATGTGGCTTTGCCGCAAGATAAGATAAAAGATCCGCTCCTTCGCCTGGCGGCGAAGGAGCGGATCTTTTATATCTAATCGGCATGGACACATTGGGGAGATAGTAGAGCATGTGTGAATACTATGGGAGGGAATTATAATGGATCTCGACTTTACAATAACAGATAAATGGGTGGGCCTTTCTAAACAAGAGCAGCAACAACATCTTTTCCTGAAGCAAAAAGGCATCTTGGATACCTTTCTCGCTCGTAGAGTGATTTCTCAAGAACAGTATGATATTAGCCTCCACACACTTGTGGATCACATGACAATTAACCCCACTATATGAAAAAGTACCGCTCTGACGTATGGCAGAGCGGTACTTTTTCATGCAGCGGCTGACGGAGTTCAACACGCCTTATAACGAGTGAAACGCAGCAAGCGCAGGCTGATCTTTAAGGTATTTTCTAGTACGGGAGATTCGCGCAGCGGCGCATTTGGCGCTTTCTCCTAATACCTGTCCGATCTCCGCGCAGGAATAGCCCTCGGCATTGAGCCGGATCGCACGGATTCCCTTGGCCATCGCATCAGTGGCTTCCGCTTCGATTTTGCCCAAAACCGAATGCAGATCACTGTATTCTTTCTCCTGCTGCCGAACATCGAGTATCTCTGGGACCAGTTCACATTCTCTGCCGGCGCGTCGATTTGCGTAGATCAACGCTGAGCATATCTCGTTCCAGATCAGTCGATATGCAAAGGTCGAAAAGCAGCCACCTTTATCACTGCTCACCGCTTTACACAGTCCGATGCAGCCGCTTTGGTACAGGTCGTCATATGCTCAATATCACCAGTTCTCCAGTATGGTGAGGACTTCCAGCCATGAATCGATCTCACCGGCGGGAGCCGACCACAGACGCAGCGCAATGATGTTGATCGCCTGTGTGCGGAGCCTGTAATAGTGACGGCTGGAGATATCTAGCCTGTACAGCAGCTCCTCATGCGTCAGTTTATCCGGGCCGAGAAACGTCATGTAGATGATGTCGTACATCTTATGACCATTGACCGGCTTTGTTTTCAATATGCTGACCGCTTCGTTGAGCCGGTCCACCAGCAGACGTGAGCGGCGGATACTCTCCATGCGGCTCTCCAGCTTCCGGTTGTTCAGCCCCAACTCCAGATCAAGACGATCCAAGAGCGTGTCCAGATCCTGCAGCGGGCGATCCAGTTCTTCTGCGACGTTGGCAGGGAAGCACTCCAATGTCCACAGAATACTCCGGTAGTGCTGCAGTAAGAGGAACGTGTTGTGATACATGTTCTTCTTTTTTTCCTTCTTTGCCTGACGGATGCGATCATCGTCGATCCGCGCATCTTCCAGTATCCCTCGCTTCGTCAAAAGCTCAATAAATGCCGCGGACTGTTCTGAGAGCTTGCTTTCTTGCTGCTCATAAGGCGTCTTGTCAACGCCGATCTCCTTTTCGTTCATGTCGATAATTCCTTTCACTTGATAATCGGTACAGGGAGCTCGTGGGAGTACACGGCCCTCTGATGAAATGTGCATCCGCACGCGGAGCTATACTATCTACACTTCCGCAGTCATAGATACAATTCTGACAATTCCTACACAGAGAAAAATACGCGCGTATTATAGGGCGAAGAAATGCAACGCGACGTTCTGAACTCTGTTCGGCACGATCGTCCGTTGCCTGCGTAATAAGCCCACGGCTGTACCAGAGACACATCTTGTTCAGACGCATATTGTCCGAGCCTGCAATGTGCGTATTTCCGGCGCAAATACGCATTTCTTCAATAATGCGTTCAAGCTCTGCGTAGGAAGGCAGTGAAACCTCTGTATCTGTCGGATACAGTTTGTTGAAAATGAGGCAGCCGTAGGAGCCGGGCAGACGGTACAGAGAGAAAGCATCCCCATGCCTTTGAAAAAATCTCCATACCTTAGTCTTTTCCCAGCCCCAGCGCTGTCCCAGGGTTTCCAGAGTTAAAACAGCACCTGTTTTCCCGTACTGAACGGCAGGTGCTAAACAGGAGAATACATTATGAGTATCCAGCCACGTTGTGTGACACCAGAGATCCAGCCATGCGTCTGACTCACCGAATGTATAGTCCTGCTCTACCAGCCGCTGTGTAATACTGCGCGGTAGGCAGAGAAAGCCATATCCCTCGGTAGCATAGACGGTGCCTTCCGTGCATTCGGTGCCAGAGCACTTCACGACCCAGTCCGTGATGGCGTACTCCAGTTTCTTCGTTCTCGCATCCAATGTATATCGAAGAAAACCAAAACGTTGGAGTTCTTCCATGATCTCTAAAGCCGCTGATCGGCTTTTGACGCCCAAGATGCTCTTCAAGCCTACCATGCCACCTGACCACATGCCGGGTATCACATCATTCGTATAACCGCAATAATGTGCCTGCCCCTTGCGGAATGCTGATCTGGAGGCCAGCTTCGTCCAATAGCCCATGATCCCCTTGCCGACAGGCAAGTGCGCACGGGGTAGCTTGACCCACTGGTATTTGAGCAAGCATTTTGGCATGGCGTTTTCCTCCTTCTGGGTGTAACATAAAAATAAGGCAGTCCCTGTTGTAAAGAGACCGCCTTCAGCATCTAACTATTATATTCTTGCTTGTAGTCCGTACAGCGATTCTTGTGGTATCCCAACAAGGTACCAGTCGTCTGCACATTCAATTCGCGTGGGTATCCACTCGCCATTGTAGAACGCTTCCAACGTTGTCCCGCAATGCAGACCGCCGTAGCTGCTTCCGTCTGCATACCGCACATCAATGCGATTCATCATTGGGTCATATATAAGGGTTCCTGTTTTCATGACACTACACCATCCTTACAAACGATTCATAATCTTTTCCCCATAGTCCAACTCTGCGGTGTGGCTCACCAGAGCACCGCAGGGCTTCGTGAGGGGGGTATCTCAATTCTGATGAGGGATTTTGCCTGCTGCCGAGATAAACCTCCGCCCACTATAGACCTCCCGAATATTTACAGGCACGTCAAAATCCATCATGCGCATATTCTCTTGACGAAGCAGGAAAACTACGATAAAATACGATTGACCATAGATTTTCCTAAAAACAAGGAGGCGCGTATGGCATATATCACACGGGAGCTTGAGCGAAAATTCTTGAAGCTCAATGACTTTTTCAAGGTTATCCTTGTTACCGGCGCAAGGCAGGTTGGCAAAACAACCATGCTGAAACATTTAGCAGAGAGTGACAGGACCTACGTCACGATGGACAACACCATGGCGAGAGAGCTTGCACAGTCTGACCCTGTGCTGTTCTTTCAGACCTATAAACCGCCAATTCTCATAGATGAGGTGCAGAAAGCGCCGGAGCTGTTCGAGCAGATCAAAATCATTTGCGATGAGAGCGACGAAAAAGGTCTTATTTGGTTGACTGGCTCGCAGCAGTACAATATGATGAAAAAAGTACGCGAGACCCTTGCCGGAAGAATTGGCATTTTGGAGCTGTATAGTCTGTCCGCAAGAGAAAAAGCAGGGCTTGTGTTCGATACGGATTTAGATTTCTCGCTGGCTACCTTACAGGCAAGGCAACGCAAGCTTCCGAAAAATGATGTGGTTCAGGTATTCCATCACATTTGGGAGGGCGGTATGCCACAGGTACAGGGGGTGGATGACGAACTCAGACAGGAGTATTTCAATTCCTATATCGACACCTACCTGATGCGTGATGCTACCGAGGCTGGCAGCATTACTGACGCCGTCCGTTTCCGCAAATTTCTTGTGGGCTGTGCCTCCCTTGTTTCGGAGCAGGTCAATTATACAACGCTGGCCGAATCTGCCGACATCGCTCCGAGTACCGCAAAAGAGTGGCTGAAAATTCTCGTTGGATTAAATATCATCTATCTGCTTGCCCCATACTCCAATAATGAGCTGAAACGCCTTAGTAAAACGCCGAAGCTGTATTTCTGCGATACGGGGCTTTGCGCGTATCTTTCCATGTGGTTGACGCCGGATACGCTGCGTAACGGTGCCGCAAGCGGTCATTACTACGAGAACTATGTTGTGATGGAGCTTGTCAAGAACTACGCCTATGCAAAGTCCAAGGTGAACATCACCTACTTCCGAGACTCCAACGCAAAAGAGATTGATGTGTTTGTTGAGGAAAACAATGTCATCCATCCGTTGGAAATCAAAAAGAGCGCTGCACCCGACCGCCGTGAAGTCAAAAAATACAATGTCATTGATAAGGCTTCCTTAAAGCGTGGCAATGGCGGTATTATCTGCATGTGCGAGGAGCCGATACCGATTGATGCGGATAACTGTTTTATTCCGAGCAATCTGATCTAAATAACTTCAAATCGTATAAGAAGGCATCTCACAAGAGGTGCTTTTCTTATAGCTAAAGTTTTATACTCCTTTTTCTCTGCCGTATACCATGTCTCACATACTCGATATCACCAGTTTTCCAGTAGCAGTGCACCATCCTTACAAACGATTCATAACCATTTTCCCACAGTTATATTTTATCATATTAAGGCAAATTCGGCCAGAGGAGTTATTGCCGCTCAGCGCGCGGCAATATCGCTTCACACCTGCCGGAAAAGGCGACAAATTCGTCTCGCGTGTTAACCCATTTGTTAACCCATTTGCTCACCCATTTTGCTCTGTTAACCCATTTTTAGCCCCTATAAAATGGGTTAACATGGGTCTGATTCAGCCAAATTTTGCCAAACCTTCCAAAATCATTCAAATCGCAATTATGCAAGAAAACGCCAGAAACTTCTCGTTTCTGGCGTTTTCCATTCGATTTTGTTGTAAAATCTCGATCTCTCAGCGCTTGGAGAACTGAGGCGCACGACGTGCGGCCTTCAGACCGTACTTCTTACGCTCCTTCATACGAGGATCGCGGGTCAGGAAGCCGGCCTTCTTCAGGACGGCGCGGTACTCGGGGTTCACCAGCAGCAGAGCGCGGCTGATGCCGTGACGCAGGGCGCCGGCCTGGCCGGAAACGCCGCCGCCTTCCACGGTAGCAACGATGTCCACCTTGCCCAGGGTATCGGTGGCGGACAGGGGCTGACGGACAACCATCTTCAGGGTCTCCAGACCAAAGTACTCGTCGATGTCGCGGCCGTTGATGGTGATATTGCCGGAACCGTTCTCAAACAGATGCACGCGGGCAACGGAGGACTTGCGGCGGCCGGTGCCGTACTTGTAGGGATTCTTGGACTGATACATTCTTCGTTTCCTCCTTCAATTACTTGACCAGCTCGGGCTTCTGTGCCTGATGCTCGTGGGTGTCGCCAGCATAGACGTGCAGGCGCTTCAGGGAGTCCTTGGTAACGGTGTTGCGGGGCATCATGCCGCGGACGGCCACGCGCATGGCCAGCTCGGGCTTGTCCTGCATCAGGATGCGGTACTTGGTCTCCTTCAGACCGCCCACCCAGCCGGAGTGGGTGCGATAGTACTTCTGCTCCATCTTGTTGCCGGTCAGGACGGCCTTGCCGGCGTTGATGACGATGACGTTGTCGCCGCAGTCGGCATGGGGGGTATAGGTGACTTTGCCCTTACCGCGCAGCAGGTCGGCCACGATGACGGCGGTCTTGCCCAGGGGCTTGCCGGCGGCGTCAACGACGTACCACTTGCGCTCGATGTTGGCCTTGTTTGCCATAAAAGTGGACATGGTGTTTTCCTCCAAATTTATTATAATGTATTTTGCTTTACTTTTTCGTGATCCCTTGCTAAAATCGTAAGGAAACGCGCCAAACGCGCAAGGATATTTATAGCATAGCGGGAGCGGATTGTCAACAGCAATTTGATTTACGATAAAAACATCTTGCGTTTTCTCCCGTTTTCTCTTGATATCTCTCATTTTCAAGTTTTGCAATTTCACTTTTGGAGGTGTACGCCATGCAGCATATTCTGGGGCTTGTCCGCCGGTGCGTGGAGGACTATCATATGATCGAGCCGGGCGACCGTATCGCCGTGGGCGTCAGCGGCGGAAAGGACAGCCTGCTGACGCTGGTATCCCTGGCCCGGCTGCAAAAATTCTATCCCATCCCCTTCACGGTGGAGGCCATCACCATGGAGATGGGCATGCCGGGTATGGACTTCTCCGGCGTGGCGGCGCTGTGCGAAAGGCTGGAGGTACCCTACACCCGGATACAGGTGCCGGTGTACCAGATCATCTTCGAGGAGCGGAAGGAGAAGAACCCCTGCTCCCTGTGCGCCAAGCTGCGGCGGGGCAGCCTGAACACCGCCCTGACGGAAAAGGGCATCCGCAAGATCGCTCTGGGCCACCACTATGACGACGCGGTGGAGACGCTGCTGATGAACCTGCTGTTCGAGGGCCGCATCGGCTGCTTCCAGCCGGTGACGTTCCTGGATCGCACCGGCGTGACCCAGATCCGCCCGCTGCTGTACTGCCATGAGGATGACATCCGCCGCGTGGCCCTGCGGGAGAACCTGCCTATCGTCCACAATCCCTGTCCCATGGACGGCCACAGCCGCCGCCAGGAGGTGAAGGAGCTGATCGCCTCGCTGGATGAGCGATACCCCGACCTGAAGCAGAAGCTGTTCGGCAGCTTACAGCGCTATCCGCTGTACGGATGGAGTCTGGAAGTGCCGGAGAAGTAAGGCGGCTTACTTATGAGGAGCATAAAAATGGAGGTATGACAGCGTGAAAAAGACAGTATTTGCCGCAATCGCCATTGCAGGTGTCTTGGCGGCGGCGTTCCTGATCGGAACAGGCTTGCAGAAACAGACAGACGTTCTCTTGACCGACTATTCCGTTGCGGAGGATGGAACGGCGATCCGCCTTGATGTGCAGGTGGGGTCGTCCATGGGATATGTCCGGGGCTTCAAGAACAGCGGCGGCGGTGTGAGGCCCCATTATCTGAATTTCTATCGCACCTTCGGCGGCTTGAACAGCGCATGGGGCGCGGAAAGTTCATTTCTGCTGGAAGTCGGGCCGGAGGACACGGAGATCTATTTCAATCGCCCCGGCGGCGGATATGAGCTGCTTTTGCAGAAAGACAGCACCGGAGAATGGAGCAGACCTGCTGCGTAAATGCTTTCTTGCCGCGAAGCCAAAACGGCAGGGCGTGACCCCTGCCGCGAGAACGATGTTCATATTTGTAGGGGGCGGCGTCCCTGACGCCCCGCCGTCTACCGGAAACACCATCGTATATTGTGCGGGCCGTCGAGGACGCCGGCCCCTACGAAGTGTCCCCCATATGTGATGTGTAGGGCGGCATGACCACATGCCGCCGCTATGTATCAAACGATTTACTATGTACCCAGCACCCACTTCACCAACAGCAGCAGGCAGAACCCCGGCACGCCCAGTATGGCGATGACCAGCGCGTTGAACAGGCTCAGCCCCAGACTCAGCCCCGTATAGGCGGTGGTGAGGTTCAGCGCCCACACCGCGCCGAACCCCAACGCCGTATTCACCGCCAGCCGCAGCGCCAGCTTCAGCGGCGTTTTGAACAGCCGCCAGATGGCCACCAGCAGAAACAGCAGCACCAGCCCCAGCGATACCTTTTCTACGACCGACATGGCTTCCCTCCCTTCATTGCGGACGCCGCCACGCCGGCCTCACGGGGCAGCGGGACTGCCGTGCCGCGGCCCACAGGCATGCCGGAGCGCTCCTTGACGCACCGCAGGAAATAGTCGTATTTCGCCTTCAGGGCGTTGATCTCGAAAATGCTGGCCTCTATCAGCTCCGGCTCGCAGGCGTAGTTGAAGCGGTCATAGGCCTCCTTCAGCTGCTGGTTGATCTGATCCAGCTCCTGCCGCAGCTCCTTGTCGGTGGGCCACAGGGTATCCTTCTGCTTTTTTGCCATGATATGTCCTCCTCGTCCGAGGCGGGGATACTTCCCCTGCCTTACATTGTACGAGTAGTTTGGACAAATATGCCGGGGTTTAACCCCATTGCGGAAATTTTTCCGAAAGGAGCGCCGCCATGACCCACGAGGAGTATATGAAGGAAGCGCTGGCGCTGGCCCGGGAGGCCGCCGCTCACGGCGAGGTGCCGGTGGGCTGCGTCATCGTCAGGGACGGCCGGATCATCGGCCGGGGCCGCAACCAGCGGGAGGAAAAGCAGACTGTCAGCTCCCACGCGGAGATGGAGGCCATGGCGCAGGCCAACGCCGCCCTCGGCACATGGCGGCTGGAGGACTGCGACCTGTATGTGACGCTGGAGCCATGCCCCATGTGCGCCGGCGCCATCCTGAACGCGCGGGTGCGCCGGGTGTTCTACGGCGCCCGCGACCGAGCCATGGGGGCCTGCGGCGGCGTGCTGAATCTGTTCATGGAGGACTTCCCCCACCATCCCCAGCTGGTGGGCGGCATTCTGGCGGAGGACTGTCAGTCGGTGCTGTCGGAGTTCTTCAAAGGACTGCGGAAATAGAAAATTACGAAAAAGCGCGAATTTTGGGAACATTTCGGGAAAATTTTCCGTCTTATAATATAGATGCCCCACTATTTTCAGGAGGTACATCCCATGAAAAAGCTGATCTGTTTCCTTTTCGCTTTCCTTTTTCTGCTGAGCGCGGCGGGCTGCGGCGGAAAGCCCATCGACACCACATGGATGGAGAACCCCGATACCACTGTAAGCGAAGTAGGCATCTCAGACACAGAGGCGCTTTATTCCGGTGCGCTGAATGCGGATAAAATGGCCATCAGCAGCGTTCGCCATTTCCCCATCTGCAAATTTGACACTTTGGAGGACTTGACGCAGTTCAAGGATTCTTTGGAGCATCCGGAGAGTCTTTCTTCCAGATCTTACAAATATGATGAGATGCCGTCTTTCAATGAGGTGACGGCAAAATATGACGAGACGTTCTTCTCCGAAAACACCCTGCTGCTGGTGTATGTGGTAGCCAGCACCGGCACATACCGCTTTGCGGTGGACACCATCACCGGCGACGGCACGGGCCTGTGCGTCCACATTGCGGAAACGACCCACGCGGAAGTCGTAACAGACGATATGGCAGGATGGTTCATCACCGTGGCTGTCCCTGACAGCGCGGCGGCCACGTACACGGAATTTGACGCCGTTCTGGCCGAAGGCTCCGATTGCTGAATGAAATGACGAACACCCCGTCCACCCTCGCATGAGGATGAACGGGGTGTTGGTTTCGGTGCTGTCGGAGTTTTTCAAAGGACTGCGGAAATAAAAAACGGCCTGCTCTGCGCGGAAGGCACAGGGCAGGCCGGTCTTTTTATGCGGTTTTCAGTTCATCTGGCGGCGGCGGCTCAGGTTCACGGTGCCGTCGGTCATGGCGTTCAGGGAATCCAGGCTCTTGCCGGTACCCTCGGCCACGCAGGAGATGGCGTCATCCGCCACCATGGTGTGGATGCCGGTGCGGGCGGTGATCAGCTTGTCGAAGCCGTCCACCAGACTGCCGCCGCCGGTCATGACGATGCCGTTATCGGAGATATCGGCCACCAGCTCAGGCGGGGTGCGCTCCAGCACGCCGTGAACGGCCTCCAGAATACGCTCCACCGGCTCCTCGAACGCCTCCAGCATCTCGGTGGAGGTAACGGTCAGCGTCTTGGGCAGGCCCGTCAGCAGGCAGCGGCCCTTCACGTCGATGGAGGTCTCCTCCTCCTTGGGGAACACGCAGCCGATCTGCATCTTCATCATCTCGGCGGTACGCTCGCCCACCAGCACGTTGTGCTTGCGGCGCATATACTTGACGATAGACTCGTTGAACTGGTCGCCGGCCACCTTGATGGAGGCGGACTCCACCACGCCGCTGAGGGAGATGACCGCGATATCGGTGGTGCCGCCGCCGATATCCACCACCATATGGCCGTCAGGCTTGGCAATGTCGATACCGGCGCCGATGGCGGCGGCCACAGGCTCCTCGATCAGATAGACGCGGCGCGCTCCGGCCTGGATGCCGGCGTCCACCACGGCGCGCTCCTCCACCTCGGTAATGCCGGAGGGAACGCAGATAATGACCCGCGGCTTGAACAGCTGGAAGCCGCCGGTGACCTTGTGGATGAATTCCTTCAGCATCCGCTCCGTCATGTCATAGTCGGAGATGACGCCCTCACGCAGGGGACGGATGGCCACGATGTTGCCGGGGGTACGGCCCAGCATGGCCTGCGCCTCGGCGCCCACCTTCAGCAGGCGGCCCGTATTCTTGTCGATGGCCACCACCGACGGCTCGTTCAGCACGACGCCCTTACCCTTGATATATACCAGAACAGAAGCGGTACCCAGATCGATACCGATATCCTTCGCCAAAGAACACATAACTGCACCTCATCCATTTCTCATTTGTGTTATCGTATACGGCCAGCTGCCGAATTTTTCCCAATTAAGTATTATACTGACGGCTTTTCCATTTTGCAAGAGCAAGTTGTAATTGTTCACAGATTTGTTAAAAGAGAGACAGAATGTTCTCATTTGCCTCCGGCAGCCCACTTTTTGTCGCGCGGGGTGTCGGGGACGCCGGCCCCTACGGCCAACCCCCGGCAGAACGTTCGCAGGGGGCGGCGTCCCCGACACCCCGCCGCTATGCTTTTCCTACTATGCCCCGAAAGCTTCCGTTTTACTCCCGCACCATGGCCAGCGTCAGGCACAGCACCTCTGCCGCGCCGGCAGCCTTCAGCACGCGGGCGCACTCGCCCAGGGTGGCGCCGGTGGTGCAGATATCGTCCACCAGCAGCAAGCGCTTTCCCGCGAACTGCTCCGGCGACACCGCTTCATACACACCCAGCACGTTGGCCCGGCGGGTGGCGGCATCGTCAAGGCCGGACTGGGGCGGGTTGTCCACTATCTTGCGCAGCGTCTCCAGCGGAGCCACATGCCAGTCCACACACATGCTGGCGGTGAGATAGCGAGCCTGATCGAAGCCCCGCTTTTTCAGCCGCTTTTTGCTGACCGGCACCCATGTGATGGCGTCGAATTCGCCGCTGTACCGCTCGGCGGCGGTCTGGGCCATCAGGCGGCCGAAGGCGTCCAAGCCGCCCAGCTTCGCCTTGAATTTGAAGGCCAGAATGGCGTCCCGCACCGGCCCTTCATAGTAAAGCGGCGCGGTGCAGCGGCCGAAGTCCGCGCCCTGACGGATCTCCTCGCATCGGGGCAGCGCGGCCCCGCATGTCTCGCACAGCAGCGTTTTCCCCGTCAGCTTGCCGCAGAAGGGACATTTCCGGGGAAAGAATACCCCCAGCAGGTTATCGGTGATCTTGTTCAGCTCATCATTGAAGCCCATGGCTCATTGCCTCCTCCCGCAGTCTCCGCCGCAGGCCGCTGTAACGGCGCTGCTGCCTGTCATTGGCCGCCATCTGTCCGGGGGCCACATCGTCGCCCACCAGCACCAGCAGCTCCCGCGCCCGCGTGATGGCGGTATACAGCACGCCCCGCACCATCAGCGCCGGGGCCACCGCCGCCGACACCAGCACCACGCAGCGGTATTCGCTGCCCTGGGCCTTATGTACCGTCATGGCGTAGGCCATGTCCAGCTGGTTGAGAAGGTCGGCGGTATACACGCAGGTGCGGTCGTCAAACCGGATGGTGATCAGCTCGCCGGAGGGGTCGATCTCCTGAATGACGCCCACGTCGCCGTTGAAGATGCCCGCCCCCATGGCGCCGTCATCCTTTTCCCACACCACGTCGTAATTGTTGCGGGTCTGCATGACCCGGTCGCCCTCACGGAACACCATGTCGCCCCACAGCTTCTGCCGCCTGCCGGCGGCGGGCGGGTTCAGCGCCGCCTGCAGGGCCCGGTTCAGGTTCACCGTACCGCACACGCCCTTGCGGGTGGGGGACAGCACCTGAATCTGATCCGCCGGGATGCCCATGTTGTCCGGCAGCCGCTTCTGGCAAAGCTCCACCACCGTCTGCACCAGACGGTCGGGGGCGCGGCGGCACAGGAAGAAAAAGTCGTTCTGGGTGTTTTTCAGCTCCGGCGGCTGTCCCAGATTCACGGCGTGGGCATTGCGGATGATGGCGCTCTTTTCCGCCTGACGGAAGATCTCCGTCAAGGACACGGCAGGCACCACGCCGCTGCGCAGCAGGTCGCCCAGCACATTGCCTGCCCCCACAGAGGGCAGCTGATCCGGGTCGCCCACCATCACAAGACGGCAGCCGGGCCGCATGGCACGCAGCAGCGACGCCATCAGCTCCAGATCCACCATGCTCATCTCGTCCACGATCACGGCATCGGCCTCCAGCGGCTCCTTCTCATTCTTGCGGAAGGTCACCTCGCCGGTCAGTTCGTTCCAGCTCATGCCCAGGCAGCGATGGATGGTCTGGGCCTCGCGGCCGCACAGCTGGCTCATCCGCTGGGCGGCGCGGCCTGTGGGCGCCAGCAGCACGGTATCCAGCCCCATCCGGTCAAACAGGGCCACGATGCCCCGCACGGAGGTGGTCTTGCCGGTGCCGGGGCCGCCGGTCAGCAGCAGCACGCCCTTTTCCGCCGCCAGCGCCACGGCGCGGCGCTGCTCCGGCGCGTAGGCGATGCCCTGCTGCTTTTCGATATCGCTGATGATCCTGTCCACATTTCTGCCGCAATCCCAGTCATCGCCGCAGGCGGCGGCCAGACGCCTGGCCACATAGACCTCCGCCTCGTACATCCGCCGCAGGTAGCAGCCCTCCACGTTGGCGATGGGCTTACACACCACGGCGAAGCGCTCACACAGATCGTCCAGCGCTTTTTCCGCCGCTTCCTCGCCTACGCCGATCAGCTCCATGGTGGCGGCGATCAGCTTGGGCCGGGGCAGGAACACATGGCCGTTGGACAGGTTATGATTCAGCTCATACAGAACCGCCGCCTCGGTGCGGCAGGGAGAGTCCCCGTCAAAGCCCATGGACAGGGCGATCTCATCGGCGGCGGCAAAGTCCACGCCGCACCGCTCGTCGGTGAGAAGATAGGGGTTGTCCTTTAATTTCTCCAGCGTTTCGCCGCCATAGGCGCGCAAAAGCCCCATGGCCAGCGTCACCGGCAGGTCATACCGGCTCAGAAATTCCATCACCCGCCGCAAGCCTGTCAGACTGCGGAAGGCCGTGGAGATCTCCATGGCTTTTTTGGCGGTGATGCCCTTCAGAAGCGACAGCTTCTCCGGCTCCTCCTCGATGACCCGCAGCGTATCAGCGCCGAACTTTTCCACCAGCCGCGCGGCGGTGGCGGGGCCGACGCCCTTCAGCACGCCGGAGGAGAGATAGCATACGATGTCATCCTCCTCGCGGGGCATGCGCCGCTCCACCAGCTCGGCGGTCATCTGCATGCCGTAGGTGGGGTGGTTAACCCACACGCCGGTGACGGTCATGCCCTCACCGGTGGCGGCAAAAGGGATGCAGCCCACCACGGTGACCAGCTCGCCCTGCTCGGTCAGCAGGCTCAGCACCGTATATCCGTTTTCCTCGTTCTGGAACACCACGCTTTCCACAGTGCCCTCAATGGTACCGCGTTCCCCCATGGGTCTCCCCCCGTTTCTTCAGTGTAATGTTGGGATCGCGCCGCGCGGCCTGCTCCGCCCGCGTGCGTCCCTCGTCAGAAAGTCCCTCGTCTACCAGCACCACGCTCAGGCCCTCCAGCCGCCGCAGCAGCCGGTCCAGCTCCGCCGCGTCGCCGGTCAGCGGGACAAAAACCGCTGTGCCGCCGCCCCGTTTCGGGCGCAGCACCCAGTCAAACAGCACCCACAGCACCGCCGCGATGCCGACGGCCTCCAGAAATGCCGCCACGCCCTCCCAGAAAAGCGCCATACCGTCCCCTCCCCCTTGCTATCCTATGCGGAAAGAGGACAGATGTGCCTTTTACCGGGCCAGCAGCTTTTTGAGATACTGTCCCGTGTAGGATGCCGGTACTGCCGCCACCTGCTCCGGCGTGCCGGTGGCCACCACCGTGCCGCCGCCGACGCCGCCCTCCGGGCCCAGGTCGATCAGGTAGTCGGCACATTTGATCACGTCCAGATTGTGCTCGATCACCAGCACGGTATTGCCGCTGTCCACCAGCCGCTGCAGAACGGCCAGCAGCTTCTTCACGTCGTCGGCGTGCAATCCGGTGGTAGGCTCGTCCAGAATATAGATGGTGCGGCCGGTGGAGCGCTTGGAAAGCTCCGTGGCCAGCTTGACGCGCTGGGCCTCGCCGCCGGACAGGGTGGTGGAGGACTGGCCCAGCTTCACATAGCCGAGGCCCACGTCCTGCAAGGTTTGCAGCCGGTCAGCGATCTTGGGCAGGGCGGAGAAGAAGGGCAGCGCCTCGTCCACCGTCATGTCCAGCACGTCGGAGATGGATTTGCCCTTATAGCGCACCTCCAGCGTCTCCCGGTTATAGCGCTTGCCGTGACACACCTCGCAGGGAACGTACACGTCCGCCAGGAAGTGCATCTCGATCTTCAGCACGCCGTCGCCGCAGCAGGCCTCGCACCGGCCGCCCTTGGTGTTGAAGGAGAACCGGCCGGGGCCGTAGCCCCTTGCCTTTGCGTCAGGCAGGGAAGCGAACAGGTCGCGGATGTCGTTGAAAAGATTGGTATAGGTGGCGGGGTTGGAGCGGGGCGTCCGTCCGATGGGACTCTGGTCGATGTTGATGACCTTGTCCAGATGCTCCTCGCCCTCGATGGCGTCATGCCTGCCGGGATGGGCCTTCATCCGGTTCAGGTCAGCGCCCAGACGCTTGAAGATGATCTCGTTCACCAGCGAGCTTTTGCCGCTGCCGGATACGCCGGTGACGCAGGTCAGGGTGCCCAGCGGCACCGACACGTCAATGTTTTTCAGGTTGTTCTCCCGCGCGCCCCGCACCGTCAGCCATTTGCCGTTTCCGGCGCGGCGGCACTCCGGCACCTCGATGCGCTTTTTGCCGCTGAGGTACTGGCCCGTCAGGCTGTTGGGATCGGCCATCACCTGCTCCGGCGTTCCGGCGGACACCACCTGTCCGCCCAGTGCGCCTGCGCCGGGGCCGATGTCAATGAGCCAGTCGGCGGCGCGCATGGTATCCTCGTCATGCTCCACCACGATCAGGGTGTTGCCCAGATCCCGGAGCCGCCGCAGGGTATCCAGCAGCTTATCGTTGTCCCGCTGGTGCAGGCCGATGGAGGGCTCGTCCAGAATATACAGCACGCCCATGAGGCTGCTGCCGATCTGGGTGGCCAGACGGATACGCTGGCTCTCGCCGCCGGACAGGGTGCCGGAGGAACGGCTGAGGGTCAGATAGCTGAGGCCCACCGACTGCAAAAACCGCAGCCGGGAGCCGATCTCCTTCAAGATCTGCGCGGCGATCATCTGCTGATTGCCGGTAAGGGTCAGGCCGTCGAAGAACGCGATCTCGTCATCCACCGGCATGGTGGTGGCGTCGTGGATGGACAGGCCGCCCACGGTGACGGCCAGCGCCTCCGGCCGAAGCCGTCTGCCCTGACAGGCAGGGCAGGGGCAGGCCGCCATGAAGGATTCGATCTCCTTCTTGCTGGCGTCGGACTGGGTCTCCACATAGCGCCGCTCCAGATTGTTGGCGATGCCCTCAAAGGCCTGATGCAGCGTTCCCTTGCCCCGGGGCTGGTCGTATTCCAGCGTCAGCTTCTCGCCTTTGGTGCCGTAGAGGATGATGTCCTTCACCTCGTCGGACAGCTGGGCGTAGGGGGTGCGGAGAGAGAAGTTATAGCGCTTGCTGAGGGCGTCGAAGTACATGCGGGAGATGCCGTCGGAGCGAATGGAGTTCCACCCGGTGGCCACCACCGCGCCGTCTAAGATAGACTTGCTTTCGTCGGGGATCACCAGCGTGGGATCCACCTTCAGCTGCATGCCCAGGCCCATGCAGGTGGGGCATGCGCCGAAGGGACTGTTGAAGGAGAACAGACGGGGTGCCAGCTCCTCGATGGACACGCCGCAGTCCTCGCAGGCGTAGTTCTGGGAGAAGGACAGATCCTGTCCCTCCTTCAGCAGGTTCACCGTCACAAGGCCGCCGGTCAGGTTGGAGGCGGTCTCCACGCTGTCGGTCAGGCGGGTGGCGATATCGGCGCGGACGATCAGGCGGTCCACCACGATGTCGATCTGATGCTTGAAGGTCTTGGAGAGCTTGATCTCCTCGTCCAGCTCGTGCATCTCGCCGTCGATGCGGGCGCGGACGTAGCCGCCGCGGCGGGCGTCCTCCAGCACCTTAGTATGCTCGCCCTTGCGGCCCCGCACCACCGGGGCCATCACCTGGATACGGGTGCCCTCCGGCAGAGCCATGATCTGGTCGATGATCTGGTCAATGGTCTGCTGGCGGATCTCCTTGCCGCACTTGGGGCAGTGGGGTACGCCCACCCGCGCCCACAGAAGGCGCATATAGTCATAGATCTCCGTCACCGTGCCCACAGTGGAGCGGGGATTCTTGCTGGTGGTCTTCTGGTCGATGGAGATCGCGGGGGACAGGCCGTCGATATAGTCCACGTCGGGCTTGTCCATCTGGCCCAGGAACATCCGGGCGTAGCTGGACAGGCTCTCCACATACCGGCGCTGACCCTCGGCGTAAATGGTGTCAAAGGCCAGGGAGCTTTTGCCGCTGCCGGACAGGCCCGTCAGCACCACCAGCTTGTCGCGGGGGATGGTCACGTCGATGTTTTTCAGGTTATTCTCCCGCGCGCCTTTGATGAAAATTTCCTTTTGCATGGTATTCCTCGATTCTGCGTGATTTGTTGCAGATAAGTGTAGTAAAATCAATTTTTAATGTCAATGGGGAGTTAAAATATTTCGCGCTCCGGCGCGACCTACTTTTGCCAATAGCGGCAAAAGTAGGCAAAAACGCCAGAAGGAACCTCCGGTTCCTTCACTTCCGGGCGCGCTATGCGTTGTACAAGTCGAAACTGCCTGCCACACGTTCACAGAAGATTTCCTGTTTCGTTTCGTCATCGAATCGTCTCTGCTCCTGCGCCGCTGCCGCTGATGCCTACGCCGAACAACGCTTCATCGTCTACCGTTGAGAACGTAAGCGGCAGCGGCGCAAGAAGAAGGCCGATTCGTCATGCGATACGATCACAACCATGTTCCGCAATCGCGTGGTAAAAAGTCAGAAACTTATGACGTGGTATAGCGTGGGCGGATTCTTAAACCGCAGGTTTAAGCAGCGTTTTTGGGTACTTTTGCCGCTGCGGGCAAAAGTACCTCGTCCCCGAGGGGACGAAACAGCCCCTTACACCACCACATCCGCCGTTTTGGCGCGGAGCAGCTTCAGCAGATCGCCCGGCTTCACCTGCACCTGATGGCCGATCTTTCCGGCGGAGACGGCGATCAGCTCCAGCTCGTTCGCCGTCTCGTGGAACACGGTGGGGAACTGCTTCTTCATGCCCACGGGGGAGCATCCGCCGTGAACGTAGCCCGTCAGGGGCAGCAACTCCTTCTGGGGCAGCATGGCGATGGACTTCTCCCCCACCGCCTTGGCGGCCTTTTTCAGATCAAGGTTTTCCGCCACAGGGATATCGAATACATAGTATGCCCCGCTGGCGCCCTTTGTCACCAGCGTCTTGAACACACCGGCGGCGTCCAGTCCCGTCTCCGCCGCCACCGACACGCCGTCAATGGGGCCGTTGGGGTCGTAGGAAAAGGCGGTATAGGGGATCTTCTTCTGGTCCAGCGTCCGCATGACGTTGGTCTTTTCTTCCTTGTTCTTTGCCATAGGGACAGCCTCCTTGTTGATCAATGGTACATTGCGATCAATGACAAAATGAGAATATGGACGGGGTAGAAGGCGTAAAAGCCGTACTGCACCGCTTTGTTGGAAAAGCCCCGCTGGCCGTTATACATCCAGATGGGCACCAGCGCCGTCAGCGACCAAAGCTCGATGGTCACGCGGCCGCCCATGACGCCGATGGAGAAAAAGATGAGGCCAATGGCCTGTATCGCCATCTTTGCCATTTGCGGATAAGGGCAGCGGCGGGCACAGTAGAACGCGGCCACCAGCAGCATGCCCCAGCCGCCGTAGTCGGTGCCGGTCAGCTCCAGCAGCCAGTAGGCAGCCACCATGACCGCGCCCGTCAGCACAAAGGCGGACGGCGTGCGCTTTTTTAGCGCCCAGTCGATGAGCCAGCACACCAGTGCGCCGGCCAGCAGCGTCCACAGCACGTTCTGGTGATAAATATCCCACACCGCGCCGCTGTTCATCAGGTTAAAGGGGATCTCCGACAGCAGGGCGAACACCAGCAGCCGCGCCGCGTACTTCTTCCGGTCATGGGTATAGACGCAGCCTTCGGCGATCAGAAAGCAGAAGATGGGGAAGGCCGCCCGTCCGATGCACCGCAGCCACATGACGCCGGGAAACAGCGTATAGCCCATGTGGTCGATGAACATGGTGCAGATGGCGATGAGCTTCAGGTGGAAGCCGTTGAGGATGCGGCATCTTTGCATGGTTTGTCTCCTTTCGCCAGCAGGATCACGCAGCCGAACACGCAGCTGACGCCCAGCACCGTCCAGATGGTCAGCGCCTCGTGGAACACGAGGATACCCACCAGCGTCTCCACCACCGGCTCGATATTGGTGATGATGGAGGCCTTGCCGCTCTCCACGCCCTCAAGGCCCCGTGTGTAGAAGATATAGGGCAGCACCGTGGCCACGATCACCACGCCGAACATGCCCAGCGGGCCTGTGGGCTGGTGCAGCAGCGCGGGCAGGGTGGAGAAATCCGCGAAGAAAATGGAGCCCAGACCCGCCACCAGAAACGTCCAGTAGATCATGGTATAGCTCTCGTAATGGGCAAGGCCGTAGTGGGCGAACACGGTATAGCTGGCGTAGCACATGCCCGAGACCACGCCCAGCGCGATGCCGGTCCATGAGGCGGTCATCTCGCCGCCCAGCATGCCGCTGACCATGACGCAGCCCAGCAGCGACACCACCAGCGCGATGATCTTCCGGCGGGTCAGGGGCGTTTTCCACAGCACGGCGCTGATGAGCACCACGAAGGAGGGCGCCAGATACAGCAGCACCGCCGCCACGGACAACGAGCACATGGTCTGGCACTGGAAGTACACCAGACTCAGCAGCAGAATACTGATAAGACCGGAGCACAGGAAAATGGGCAGATGCTTCAGTTTGATGCGGAATACCTGCCGGTGAAACAGGCCGAACACCACCGTCAGCACCAGCAGCGTACCGAAATTGCGGATGAACACCCGGTTGCCCAGCGACGCGCCCGCTTCGGTCAGCAGGCGGTTGGAAAACCCGATGAAGCCCCAGCACACAGCGCTGAGGATCACATAGATATAGGAAAGATACTTTTTCATAGGTCAATTCTCGGTCCGTTTGAATTTTGATTGGCGTACATCATTTGCCGCCTCGCAGTTGGATGATCTGGTCACGCAGCAGCGCGGCGTACTCGAATTCCAGCATTTTGCTGGCGGCCTTCATTTCCTTTTCCAGACGGGCGATGGTCTCGACCCGCTCCCGGTCGCTGAGCTTCTTCTTGGAGAGCTGGGACGCCTCCTCGGCGCTGTGGCTGATCTCCACCATCTCCCGCACACTCTTGCGGATGGTGCGGGGCGTGATGCCGTGGGCCTTGTTGAAGTCGTCCTGTAATTTCCGGCGGCGCTCCGTCTCGTCCATGGCGGAGCGCATGGAGGGCGTCACCGTGTCGGCGTAGAGGATCACCAGACCCTCGGCGTTGCGGGCGGCGCGGCCGATGGTCTGGATCAGGCTGGTCTCGCTGCGGAGGAAGCCCTCCTTGTCGGCGTCCAGAATGGCCACCAGACTGACCTCCGGCAGGTCGAGGCCCTCCCGCAGCAGGTTGATGCCCACCAGCACGTCGAACTCGCCCAATCGCAGGTCGCGGATGATCTCCATCCGCTCCAGCGCCGCCACGTCGGAGTGCATATACCGCACACGGATGCCGTTCTGGCGGAAGTGGGCGGTCAGATCCTCCGCCATCCGCTTGGTGAGGGTGGTCACCAGCACACGCTCGTTCCGCTCCGCCCGGGCGCGGATCTCGGCGGACAGGTCGTCGATCTGTCCCACCACGGACCGCAGCTCGATACGGGGGTCTAACAGGCCCGTGGGGCGGATCACCTGCTCCACCACCTGATCGGCGTGCTGGCGTTCGTACTCACCGGGAGTGGCGGAGACGTAGATGGCCTGATGGAACCGCTCCTCGAACTCCTCGAATTTCAGGGGCCGGTTATCGAAGGCGCAGGGCAGGCGGAAGCCATAGCGCACCAGACTTTCCTTGCGGGCCCGGTCGCCGTTGTACATGGCCCGCACCTGCGGCAGCGTCACATGGCTCTCGTCCACGAACAGCAGGAAGTCATCGGGGAAGAAGTCCAGCAGCGTCATGGGCGGCGACCCGGCGGGCCGCTGGGAGATGATGCGGGAGTAGTTCTCGATGCCGGAGCAGTAGCCCAGCTCGGTCATCATCTCCATGTCGTATTCCGTCCGCTGGCGCAGGCGCTGAGCCTCCACCAGCATGTTGTTCTCCTCGAAGAATTGCAGCCGCTCCGCCAGCTCCTTCTTGATCTGGGCCATGGCGGCGTCCATCTTGTCCTTGGGGGTGACGTAGTGGCTGGCGGGGTAGATGGCCACATGGTTCAGCGTTTTCATGGCCGCACCGGTGACGGGATGGAACTCGGTGATGCGGTCGATCTCGTCGCCGAAGAACTCCACCCGGATGGCCCGATCCTTATAGTAGGCGGGGTACAGCTCCACCGTGTCGCCCCGGACGCGGAACACATTCCGCTGGAAGGCCACGTCGTTGCGCTCGTACCGGTCCTCCACCAGACGGCGCAGCAGCTCGTCCCGATCCATGGTCATGCCGGTGCGCAGGGAGATCATCATGCGAGCGAAGTCATCCGGCTCGCCCAGACCGTAGATGCAGCTGACCGATGACACCACGATCACGTCCCGCCGCTCCAGCAGGGCGCAGGTGGCGGAAAGCCGCAGGCGGTCGATCTCCTCGTTGGTGGAGGCGTCCTTCTCGATATAGGTGTCGGTGTGGGGGATATACGCCTCCGGCTGGTAGTAGTCGTAGTAGGAGACGAAGTACTCCACGGCGTTTTCCGGGAAGAACTCCCGGAACTCCTCGCACAGCTGGGCGGCCAGGGTCTTGTTGTGGGCCAGCACCAGCGTGGGGCGCTGCACCTGCTCGATGACCTTGGCCATGGTATAGGTCTTGCCGGAGCCGGTGACGCCCTTGAGCACCTGCTCCCGCAGGCCCAGATCCACACCCTCGGCCAGCTTTTCGATGGCCTGGGGCTGGTCTCCGGCGGGGGAATATTCAGAATGAACTTTGAATTGAGGCATAGGGGTTCTCCTTTGGAGTGTTTCGCCGCGGCGGCATGTGGTCATGCCGCCCTACGGAATGTCAACATACCGCTTCGTAGGGCGGGGTGACCTCACCCCGCCGCACGGACGTTAATGATAGGTGTTGTACCAAAGCCTCCCTTGTGTAAAGGCACCCCAGTGCGCACACTGGGGCGTGCACAGCTGAGGTGGCGCGAAGCGCCGGAGGGATTGTCCAAATACGGTTTATCCCCTCAGTCAGCCTTGCGGCTGACAGCTCCCCTTGCAACAAGGAGAGCCTTTGGTGCGGCATTCTCTTATCCACATCAAACCAGATACCCGCTTTGGTTCATGCTGACGTAATCCCCGTCCGCCACGATGATGTGATCCAGCAGCTGGATATCCATGGCCTTCAGAGCGTCCCGCACCCACAGCGTCACCGCCCGGTCATTCTCGGAGGGCAGCGCCACGCCGCTGGGATGGTTATGGGCCAGCACCACCACGCTGGCATTGGACAGCAGGGCGTTTTCCACCACCTGCCGCAGCGAGAAGGCCGCGCTGTCCGCGCCGCCCTGGGACAGCCGCTTGCAGCTGAGGAGCTTTCCCTTGGCGTCCAGGCATGCCTGATACAGCACCTCCTGCCGCTCCTGCTCCAGCAGCGCCAGAAAATACCGGCCGCATTTGTCCACGGTGTTCAGCACCCGCTCCCGGCCCGCGGGACGGGCCGCCCGCTTCCGGATGGCCTCCAGCAGCGTCAGATACAGCGCCGCGCCGTCGCCCACGCCCTCTACCTTGGCCAGCTCCTCTGCCGGAGCACTCAGCACGTTTTGCAGCGAGCCGAATTTTTGCAGCAGCCGGTGGGCGATCTCGTTGGTGTCCCGCCGGGGAATGGCGTAATACAGCGCCAGCTCCAGCACCTCGTGATCGGCAAAGCTGTCCAGCCCGTGCTGGCGGAACTGCTCCTTCTTCCGCGCCCGGTGTCCGTCGTGCAGGCCCATATCACGCCCTCCCTTCTGCCGATAATTCCGCATTTTATAGCAATAATACAGTATACCACACTGCGTTTTCCGCGACAAGGCATATTTGTAAAACATTTTTTCGATTTGTACGAAAAAGGTGGCCGAAAGATGGCGGCGACTCTTGACAAGGCCTTTATTTTGACATAGTATAGTATTGTTCACCGGTAGGTAAGGCTACCGCGAGGGATATGGGCTGCTGCCGCGAAATGGTGGAGACACCATGAGATGGTTTGAGCAGGTACTATCGAAACCAAGGTAGTATCTAACGTAGCTTCACCGCCCCGCGATGCTAAAGCTTGTAACGGTAGGGCCAGAAGCCGCATATAGGATGGCTTCCCGCTTACACCGCAGCGCCTGCCGCGCTGGGGTGTTTTTTTGCTGCCCGAAAATGGTGGACGATCCGGGGAAAGGAGGAACGCGGCATGATCGATCTGGAAAACAGGATGGACGAGCTGCTGGACGAGATCAAGGAGATGATCCATGAGAAACGGTACGCCGAGCTGCGTGACATGTTCCTTCCCATGGAGAGCGCGGATATCGCCCAGATACTGGAGGAGGCCGGCCCCGAGGTCATGCCCCTTCTGTACCGGCTGCTGCCCAAGGAGACGGCGGCGGAGGTATTCGTGGAGCTGGAGAGCGAGAGCCAGGAGATGCTGATCAACGGCTTTTCCAACACCGAGCTGAAGGAAGTGCTGGACGAGCTGTATCTGGACGATGCCGTGGACATCGTGGAGGAGATGCCCGCCAGCGTGGTGATCCGTATTCTGGACAAGGCCACGCCGGAAATGCGCAAGTCCATCAATGAGATCCTGAAATATCCCGAGGACAGCGCCGGCTCCATCATGAACATGGAGTTCCTGTCCCTGAAGAAGGACATGACGGTGGCGGACGCCTTCAAGCGCATCCGCCGCATCGGCGGCGAGCTGGAGACCATCAACATCCTGTACGTCACCGACCCCACACGCCGCCTGCTGGGCGTGCTGTCCGTCCGCGAGCTGCTGCTGGCGGACGAGGACGACCTGATCGAGGACATCATGGATCCCGACGTGGTGTGGGCCAAGACCACCGACGATAAGGAGGACGTGGCCCAGGCCCTGAGCAAATACGACTTCCTGGCCATGCCCATCGTGGATCTGGAAAAGCGGCTGGTGGGTATCGTCACCGTCGACGACGCCATGGACGTCATCGAGGAAGAGACCACCGAGGACTTCGAGAAGATGGCGGCTATGCTGCCCTCCGACAAGCCCTACCTCCGCGCCGGTGTATTCGACACATGGAAGGCCCGTATGCCGTGGCTGCTGATTCTGATGCTGTCGGCCACCTTTACCGGCATGATCCTGAACCATTACGAAAGCGCGCTGGCGGCCTGCCTGGTGCTGAACGCCTACATCCCCATGCTGTCGGGCACCGGCGGCAACTCCGGCACCCAGGCGTCCGTGGCGGTGATCCGCGCCCTGAGTCTGGGCGAGGTGGATTTCTCCGACGTGCTGGCGGTGCTGTGGAAGGAGGTCCGTGTGGCCTTCCTGTGCGGCGCGGCGCTGGCGGCGGCCAACTTTGTGAAAATGCTGCTGGTGGACCGGCTGCTGCTGGGCAACGACGAGGTGACCATGACGGTGTGCCTTGTGGTGTGCCTGACGGTGATGTTCGTGGTGATCTTCGCCAAGTGCGTGGGCTGTTCGCTGCCGCTGCTGGCGGAGAAGATCGGCCTTGACCCGGCGGTGATGGCCAGTCCCTTCATCACCACCATCGTGGACGCCACCAGCCTGCTGATCTATTTTGCGCTGGCCTCGGCGTTTCTGGGGATATAGAGTGATCGTATGAGCCGGTACGACATTGCAATTTCAAAAATTTTCAACTGCATACTCCCGTATTTGACGGACACACTAGGGTCAGGCAAATGGAAAGCCAAGCTTTCCGCGCCTGACCTTACTTTTTTATTCGGGAGGAAACCACAATGAGCAATTACGAGAAGTGCGGCTGCACCAACGACGGCTGCGAGTGCACCCCCAACAGCGCCATCAACTGCACGGTCACCAGCTGCGCCCATCACTGCAAGGACGTGAACCGTTGCGGCCTGAACTCCATCCAGGTGGGTACTCATGAGCAGAACCCCTCCATGGATCAGTGCACCGACTGCCAGAGCTTCCGCAAGTATTAAGAAGCCCGCGCAAAAGGCCGCCCTCCGGCGGCCTTACATATACGCGGAGGTGAAACAGAATGGGGCAAAAGGGCAAGCTGCGGCTGGCGGGCGCGGCGGCGGGACTGGTGAACGGCGCCTTCGGCGGAGGCGGCGGCATGGTGCTGGCGCCTATGCTGACGCTCTGGTGCGGTCTGGAGCAGAAGCGGGCGCTGGCCACCTGCGTGGCGGTGATCCTGCCTCTGTGCGTGCTGTCGGCGGCCATCTGCATGCTGCGGGGCGGCTTTGACTGGCTGGCGGCGCTGCCGTACCTGATCGGCGGCGGCATCGGCGGCGCAGTGGGCGGAGTGCTGTTCCGGAAGGTCAGCGGCACATGGCTGCGGCGGATCTTCGCCCTGTTCCTGCTGTACGGCGGCGTGAGGTATCTGCTGTGACGGAGTGGGTGCTGCCGCTGCTGGTGGGGACAGGCACCGGTATCCTCTCGGCCTGGGGCGTAGGCGGCGGAACGCTTCTGCTGCTGGTGATGACGCTGTTTCTGGGCGTCGATCCCGCCGCCGCACGGGGCATCAATCTGCTGTATTTCCTGCCCACCGCCGGGGCGGGACTGCTGTTTCACCGGAAAAGCGGCCTGCTGGACAGGGATGCCCTGCGGCAGGCGGTGCCATGGGGTCTGCTGACGGCGGCGGCAGGGGCGTGGGCAGCCTCCGCCGTGGACACAGAGCTGCTGCGGAAGCCCTTCGGCATATACCTGCTGGTGATGGGCGTCATGACGCTGGTAAAAAAAGAGTGAGCCGCGAGGCTCACTCTTTTTTTATTTCTTGTTGGATCGCAGCACCACGGGGATATCCATGGTCTCGCCGTCCCGGAGGATGGTCAGTGTCAGGGTGTCGCCGATGGCGTGCTGGCGGCGGATGGCCATCAGCTCGGCGGTGGTGGTGATCTCCTGCCCGTTCACGGCCAGAATGATGTCGCCCGTCTCCACACCGGCCTCCTCGGCGGCAGAGCCTGCGGCGACCTCTACCGCCGCCACAATGGTGCCGCCGTCCTCGGTGTCATAGGTGGCCACCATAATGCCCAGCGTGGGCGTGCCGTGAAACTTGCCGTCGGCAATGATATCGTTGATCACAAAGCTGGCGCTGGAGATGGGCAAGGCGAAGCCCAGTCCCTCCACCGTGGCCTCTTCCGGCGCGCCGGTGCCGCTCATTTTCAGGGTGTTGATGCCGATGACCTGCCCGTAGCGGTTGATCAGCGGGCCGCCGGAGTTGCCGTTGTTCAGGGCGGCGGTGGTCTGCAATACGTTCAGGGTGCGGCCCTCCAGCTCCACGTCCCGGTTGATGGCGGAGAGGATGCCCTCCGTCAGGGTGCCCCGCAGCTCGATGCCCAGCGGGTTGCCGATGGCGTAGACCCTGTCGCCCACCACCGCAAGGTCGCTGTTGCCGAACTCGGCCACAGGCAGATCCTGTGCGCCCTCCAGCTTCAGCACCGCCAGATCCTCGTCGGAATCATAGCCCACCAGCTGCGCCTCATACTGCACGCCGCTGGCCAGCACCACCCAGCAGCTCTCGCCGCCGGAGATCACATGAGCATTGGTGATCACATAGCCGTCGGCGGTCATAATGACGCCGGTGCCCACAGAGGCGCTTCCGCCCTGCTCGGCCACCACCAGCACGGTGGCGGGGTTCACCTTGGCATAGACCTCCTGTGCCGTCAGCTCCGGGCCGTGGCCGGAGACCACGTCCAGCTTCAGCGTGGGGTCGTAGTCGGTATAGCGGGGGATAGTGGTGGTCTGGTCACCGAAGATGTCCACGATGCTGCTGGCGTCCTTGTCGTCGGTCCCGCCGTCATACGACGGGGCGGTGTCCCTCCGCCAGAAAATGGCGGCCAGCACCACGACCACGGCCACCACGGCCATGACGCCCAGGAAGATCCACAGGCCCAGATGCTTTTTCTTTTTCAGCGGCCGGGGCGGCGCGGGACGGATGCTCTCCGGAAGGGGCTGGTGATGGACGTAGTAGTCCACCACCTCCTTCCCCTGCTGGGGAACGTACCAGTCTACGACCTCCTGCGGCTCGGTTCTGTCTCTCAGTTCATCCATATGTGTATTACCTCTCGGTGTTGTGGGGCGCTGTCAATTGCAGGGTGAAATCAAAGGAGGTCAGTCCGTTCTCACTGGTGACGGAGATATGCTCCTTATGCTGGGCCAGAATGGTCTTGACCACATACAGGCCCAGGCCGTAGCCGTCCTTATCCTCGCTGCGGGACTTGTCGGATTTATGGAACCGCTCGAACAGCAGGGGGATCTCCTCCGGCGCGATGGTGGCGCCGTGATTGCGGACGGAGATGATGGCCTTTTCATCATTGGTGGCCAGCCCCAGATAGAGCGCGGAGTGGGGCGAGGCGAACTTTGCGGCGTTTTCCAGCAGGTTATAGATCACCTGGGTGATCAGATCCCGGTCGCCCTGCACCATGATGGAATCCTCCGGGATATTGGTCTCCACGTCCAGCCCCCGGTCGTTGATCTTCTGCTCCATGCTCAGAAGGGCGATGCGCATGACCTCGCAGATGTCGAAGTCCTCCTTCTTCATCTCCTTGGACTGGATCTGGGAGATATCCAGCATCCGGCGCACCAATCGGCTCAGGCGGCGGCTCTCGTCGGAAATAATTTGCAGGTAGTGCTTCTCCCGCTCCGGCGGGATGGTGCCGTCCAGAATACCGTCGGTATAACCGGCGATGGTGGTCATGGGGGTCTTCAGCTCATGGGACACATTGGCGATGAAGTCCCGGCGCTGCCGCTCCGTCTCCGCCAGCGAATCCGCCATGGCGTTGAAGGACTGGGCCAGTTCGCCGATCTCATCGCTGCGGTCCAGCTCGGGGATGCGCACGTCGAAGTCACCGGCGGCATAGGCGCGGGTGGCCTTCACCATGTCGGTGATGGGCTGGATCTGCCGCATGGAGGTAACGGAGCTGGCCAGGAAAGCGATCAGCAGGATAATGGCGGAGGTCATCAGGAACAGCCCGATGAAGGAGCGCCACACCTGCATGATCTCCGACTCGTCCATCACCGCCAGCACAATGCCCAGCAGCTGGCTGTCACCGCTCACGACAGGAACGGCCACGGCAAATTTCTTGGCGATGTATGTGCCGCTGACATTGCTGCGGCCCTGATAGAGCGCCTTCTCCGACAGAATGCTGTCCACGATCTCCTGCGGGATGGTGATGCTGCGGCCCACCAGATCGTTATCAGTGGTCAGCAGCACGGTTCCGTCCGGCGCACAGATAAGAAAGTCCACATCCGTCATCCGGGAGGCCATGTCCGCCAGCTTCCGCAGGGCGGTACCCTGATCGATGCTGTCGTCGCCCGCGGCGGTAAAGTAGTCGGCAGACACCTGCGCGATCAGCTCGGCGCGGGTGCGCATCTCGCTCCGCTTGTCCGCCGTGGTGGTGCCGTAGGTCAGCGTAAAGAAGCTGACGCCCAACAGCAGCAGCGTCAGCAGCACCATACCGGCCGTCAGCGCGAACTGATGCCAGTACAGGCTGTTGAATTTTCGTTTGAACTGCTCGATCATGACGGCTGCTTCACTTCAAACTTATAGCCTACGCCCCATACGGTTTTCAGCGCCCACTGGTCGGAGACGTTTTCCACCTTTTCCCGCAGGCGCTTGATGTGTACGTCCACGGTGCGGCTGTCGCCGAAGTAGTCGAAGCCCCACACCTCGTCCAGCAGCTGATTGCGGGTATACACCCGGTTGGGGGTCACCGCCAGATGGTACAGCAGCTCCAGCTCTTTGGGAGGCGTGTCTACCTTCTTGCCGTCCACCAGCAGCTCATAGCTGTCCAGATCGATCACCAGCTTATCGTATACCAGCCGCTTGCGGGTATCGTCGGGGATCTCGCTGCGGCGCAGCACGGCATTGATGCGGGCCATCAGCTCCTTCATCTCGAAGGGCTTCACCAGATAGTCGTCCGCGCCCATCTCAAGGCCGGTGATCCGGTCGGTAACATCGCCCTTGGCGGTCAGCATAATGATGGGGGTCTTTCCCTTTTCCCGGATGTGGGCGCATACGGCCCAGCCGTCCATCACCGGCAGCATGATGTCCAGCAGCACCATGTCCGGGGCCTTGGCGTCGTATTCCTCCACGGCCTTGCCGCCGTCGTAGGCGATGCGCACCTCAAAGCCCTCTTTTTCCAGGTACATGCGGATCAGGTCGGAAATATTGTGGTCGTCCTCCACCACAAGGATGTTGCGTGCCATATACATAGCCTCCCAATGTATTTCTATACTATATTGCCATTATATCGAAGTTGTGGGGCGTTTCCTGAACTTTCTGTAAACAACAATGTAGTATAGCACACTTTTCAGCCGTTGTACAGTCCGATCGTCACGCCGGTATAGTACCATTGCAGGATCTCCCGCCATGTCTTTCCCTCCTTGGCCAGCGCGTTGGCCCCGTACTGGCTCATGCCCACGCCGTGGCCGTAACCGGTGACCCGGAAGGTCACGCTGCCGCCGGAAGCCTCCACCGTGAAGGCGGCGCTGCGCAGACCGTACAGGCTCCGCAGCTCCTTGCCGGTGACGGACACGCCGCCCACTTTGGCGGAAGCCACCCGTCCCGCGTCCGTCAGCGTCACGTCCCCGATCCAACCGGCCGTGTCGCCGGAAAGCTTCGCCTCCGGATGGGCCTTGCAGAAGATGGTACGGAACTCCCCGGCGGTGAAGGTGTTGACGCTGTAGTAATTGGGCACGCTGTCGGCGTCCTCCGGGCTTTTCACGCTGACAAGGTACGGCAGGGAGGCCGTCCACACGTCGCCGCTGGCGGCAGTGGCCCCGGCGGAGGAGGAGTGGAACACCGCCATGATGGGCGCGCCCTCGTACAGCACCACCTGTCCGTCGGTGTCCGCCACCGCCTGCTGCACCCTGGCCTCGTACCGGTCGAATTTATCGCCCCATTTGGCTCTGGCATCCGCCTCGCTGAGCCACGCCGTGCAGCAGTTGGAATCGGTACACACGTCGGCGTCGGGATGGTTCTCCTTGGGAGCGGACGCCATGCGGTAGTAGAGATAGGTGCGCTCCGCCACCGCCTGGGCCTTCAGGGCCTCCTCTTCAAAGGCGGCGGGCATCTCGCCCCGCACCACCCCCGGCAGGTACTCCGCCGCCGTCATGGTCTCCACGGCGCTGCCGTTCCACAGCCGCACCGTATGGGCGGCGTCGGAGCCGCCGTCCGGAACGCTCTGCTCCGTTTGCGGCGGCGCGTCAGTTCTTTCTCCGGTGTTTGTCTCCTCCGCCCGCAGCCACGGCGGCAGAAACAGCAGCAGCAACAGCAGCAGTCCCGCGCCCACAGTCCGTCTCATGGTAACACGCCCCTTTCTCAGACCTCCAGTGTAGGGGAATGCTCCGGCGAAAACGGAAGAATCCGGAATTATGACAGCCATCAGAAAAACATTTAACACTTTTGTAATACTTCCTTACGATGATTTTTAACAACCGTCGGGTATCTTAATACTTGCAAGAGACAAAAACTTTTTTCATCAATCTTCCTGCCATAACAAGCCGAGGGCGCCGCGCCTTCGGCTTTATGGTTTTTTAGGGTGTTTCGCTTGCAGGAAGTAAAAGGCCCCCTTGTGTAAAGGGGGCTGGCTCGGCGTCAGCCGAGACTGGGGGATTGCTGGTTTAAGATAGTGCCGTGGAAGTCCAGGCGGATGCTACGGCGGCATAGCCGCCGAGATCGCGGCTAAAAACATGCCACCGGCATGTTTTTTAACGCCCCGACGTCAGAAAAATGATTTGATTTTTTCGCGCCTGCGGGCGCGAACTCTGCGAGGCTTTGTGAGGCTTTCTGATATTGCTGCTGCGCGGCGCTGACAGTCGTACTATCATAGGAACGGCCATTTCATTATGGCCGTTCTTTTCCTTTCTTCTTGACGATTGGCGGAAAATAGGCTAGTATGGTGATAGCAAGTGCGGAATATGTTGGTTCTGCCGTCAAATCATATGAGGAGGCAATATCATGAAGTTTTCCAGCAAGGTTCTGAAATGCGGCCTGTCCCCCATGCGTAAGTTCCACCCCTACGCCGTGGCAGCCGAGGCAAAAGGCAAGAAGATCTATCATCTGAACATCGGCCAGCCTGACATCGAGACCCCCAAGGCTTACTTCGAAGCCGTGCGGCACTTTGACCTTCCGGTATTGGAATACGCGCCGTCCCCCGGTATCCCCGTGCTGATCGACGCCATCCAGAAGTACTATGACAACCTGAACATGCACTTTGAGAAGGGCGACATCCTGATCACCAACGGCGGCAGCGAGGCTCTGCAGATCACCATGAACTGCATTCTGGACGATGGCGACGAGATCCTGATCCCCGAGCCCTTCTATCCCAACTACTACACCATGGCCTATACCTGCGGTGCCAAGATCCACCCCATCCCCACCTCTCCCCATGACGGCTATCACTACGCCGACCGGGCCAAGGTGGAGGCCGAGATCAACGAGCATACCCGCGCCATCATGGTCACCAACCCCGGCAACCCCACCGGCGCCGTGCTGACCCCCGAGGAGATGCGCATGATGGTGGACATCGCCAAGGAGCACGACCTGTTCATCATCGGTGACGAGGCGTACCGTGAGTTCGTCTATGCCGGCGAGCCGCTCCAGTCCATGGGCCAGTTTGACGACGCCGCCGACAACGTCATCGTCATCGACACCGTGTCCAAGCGGTTCTCCGCCTGCGGCGCCCGCATCGGCTGCATGATCTCCCGCAACAAGGAGCTGATGGCCCAGGCCATGAAGTACGCCCAGTGCCGTCTGTCTGTTCCCACGCTGGATCAGATCGCCTCCGCCGCCCTGTACACCGTCGGCCCCGAGTACTTCGCCGCCGTCCGTGACGAGTACAAGCTGCGCCGCGACACCGTCATGCGCAAGCTGAAGGAGATCCCCGGCGTAGTGTGCGAGTGCCCCAAGGGCGCGTTCTATGTCATGGCCGCTCTGCCGGTGGACGATGCCGACAAGTTCCAGATGTTCCTTCTGGAGGAGTTCGACGACCACGGCGACACCGTCATGTTCGCTCCCGGCGAGCCCTTCTATGCCACTCCCGGCAAGGGCAAGAACGAGATCCGCATCGCCTACGTCCTCAAGCAGGAGGATCTGGAGCGCGCCATGGATCTGCTGCGTCTGGGCATCGAGGCCTACAACAAGCGCTGAAAGCTCTTACATACCCGCGAGGGCCGGTCAACTGACCGGCCCTCTTGCTTTTTTGCGGAAAAACGGGTACAATACCATGGAAAAACAAGCAGCGATAAGGAGCGTTTCATCATGGCATTTCAGGGCTATACCCAGCAGACGGTGGACTTCATGTGGGGCATCCGCTTCAACAATGAGCGGGGCTGGTTCATGGCGCACAAGGACGAATATATCAGCACCTTTCTTACCCCGACAAAGGAGCTGGGGGAGCAGGTGTATGACGCCATGCACGCCCTGCTGCCGGAAGAGCCGCTGATGCTGAAGGTCTCCCGCATTTACCGGGACGCCCGGCGGCTGTTTGGCCGGGGGCCGTATAAGGATCATCTGTGGTGGTGCATCCGCACCGGCGACAAGGACTGGACAGGCCGTCCCACCTTCTGGTTTGAGTTGGGGCCGGATTATTACAGCTTCGGGCTGGGCTTCTGGTCGCCTGCGGCGGCGCTGATGGAGACCTTCCGCAAGCAGATCGACCAGCACCCGCAGGAGCTGGAGAAGCTGGTGCGGCAGTTCAGCAAGCAGAAGGTGTTCACGCTGGAGGGTCCGGAATATGCCCGCAGCAAGGGCCAGACCTCCGACCTTCTGCGGCCATGGTATCAGAAGAAGTCCCTCTCCCTCCGCTGGGAGGGGCCGCTGGATGAGCGCATCTTTTCCCCCGCGCTGGCAGAGGATATCATTGAGGGGTTCAAAACGCTGATCCCCTTTTACCACTATTTCAATAAGATCGTGGCGCTGACGCCCCAGCAGGAGCGCACCCGCGGCCAGGACGCATAAAAAAGAGATGACCGGCAGCGCCGGTCATCTCTTTTTTATGTCACCATGTCGATGATCTCCTGCATGGAGAACTGCTCCTTGTAGTAGTTCAGCTGGCCGTCGATCAGCTCGTCCAGCACCCGCATGCCCAGCAGCTCCACCGGCGCCTTGTCATCCGTCAGGATGCAGTCGCCGCCGGTGTACTCCTGTAAGCTCTGCGCCACCTTCGCCATCATATCGGCGTATTTGGCGTTGCCCAGCCGCACCCGGTTCTCGTCAAAGGTCTGGCGCAGACCGTCGCTATCGGTGCAGAACACCACCGTGTTGGTATTGGCCGGTACATTCACCGTATAGGTGTGGGCGAACACGCTGGCCATGGTGTCGCACAGGTGCTGGTTGATGGAGCCGTCCTGGGCGGAGGTCATGTTCAGGTTCACCACCATGACGCCGCCGGGCTTCAGATGCCGCTGCACCTCGGTGAAGAACTCCACGCTGGACAGCTGGAAGGGAATGGTGATGTCCTGATAGGCGTCCACCATGATCACGTCAAACTGCTCCTGCGAGGCGGTCAGATAGGCGCGGCCGTCCTCCACCGCCACCTCCACGCTGCCCGGCAGGCCGAAGTACTCCGTGGCGATATCGGCGATCTTTTCGTCGATCTCCGCGCCCTGCACCTTCACGCCTGGGAAATACCGCACGCAGTAGCTGGCGTAGGTGCCGGAGCCCATACCCAGGATCATGACGCTGCGGCCGTCGTTTTCCCTGCCGTCCATGCCCGCCATGCAGGGCGCGGCCAGCGCGTAGTCATAGTACATGCCCGTCAGCTCCGCGTCCTTCCGCTGGATGGACTGGACGCCGAACAGCACGTTGGTGGACAGCACCGTGCGCTTGTCGTTGTCCTTCACCTGAAGGTAGTTATAGATGGACTCGTCCTCCAGCGTGATGTCGCTCTCCCAGAAGGCGAAGCTGTAAGTGGGCAGGGTGAAGCACAGTCCCACGATGACCACCACCGCCACGATGCCCTTGATCATCCGCTTCCGGGCAAAGGCGAAATACACGATGCCGATGGCCGCCAGCACCCCGGCGAAGATCAGGAACGTGGCCGCCGTGCCCACGGCGGGGATGGTGATGAAGGTGGGGACAAAGGTGCCGATGATGCTGCCGATGGTGTTCAGGGCGTTGAGGCGGCCCACGGTCTTTCCGGTATCGTCCAGATTATCCACCGTGAACTTGGTCAGCGACGGCGTCACCGTACCCAGCAGCACACAGGGGAAGGCGAAGATCACCAGACACGCCGCCAGCGCCGCCCAAACAAGGAAATTCTTCGTCACGAAGGTGGCCAGCAGCAGGCTGACCCCGGCGATGAGCCACCGGCCCGCGAAGGGGATCAGGGCGATCCAGATGGCGGCGATGAGGATGCGGCCATACAGCCTGTCCGGCGAGTTGGTCTTGTCCGCCAGCTTGCCGCCCCACAGGTTGCCGATGGCCATGGCGATCATGATGACGCCGATGATCACCGTCCACACGATCTGGGAGGAGCTGAAATAGGGCGCCATCAACCGGCTCGCGCCCAGCTCCACCGCCATCACCGACACACCGGCGAAAAACTCGGTAATATACAGGAACCATTTATTCCGCATCAGCTTGTTTTCCATGCTGTGTACCTCCGGCCATTGATGGCAACAGTATACAGGCGCAGGGCATGTTTGTCAAACCGGACACAGCAGGAGAGCGCTCCCCCAGAGGGAAGCGCTCTCCTGCTTTTTGTGTATGAAGAATGGAAGGAAAATCGTCAGACTTTGCGCAGTTACTTGATACCAAGGGCCAGCTCCGCGATCTGGACGGTGTTGGTGGCGGCGCCCTTGCGCACCTGGTCGCCGCAGCACCAGATGTTCAGGCCGTTGTCGCTGGTAAGATCGTCGCGGATGCGGCCCACGAACACGATGTCCTGATCGGAGGTATCCAGCGGCATGGGGTACTGCTTGTTCTGGAGATCGTCCACCAGACGGCAGCCCGCCGCCTTGGCGATGGCGGCCCTGGCGTCGGCCACGCTGATCTTCTCCCTGGTGCGCACCACGATGGACACGCTGTGGCTGCGGACCACGGGGACGCGGACGCAGGTGCAGCTGACCTTCAGCTCCGGCAGGTGCAGGATCTTGCGGCCCTCGTTCTGCATCTTCATCTCCTCGGAGGTATAGCCCTCGAAGGCCTCGCCGCCGATCTGGGGGATGACGTTATAGGCGATCTGATACTGGAACACCTTGGGCTGATAGCTCTCACCCTTGCTGAGGGCGTCCACCTCGGCCATCAGCTCGATGGGGCCGCCTGCGCCGGTGCCGCTGACCGCCTGATAGCTGGAGGCCACGATGCTCTCGATGGGGCTGATCTTGTTCAGGGCGTTGATGGCCACCAGCGACACGATGGTGGTGCAGTTGGGGTTGGAGATGATGCCCTTGTGCCACTTCACGTCCTCGGGGTTGATCTCGGGGATCACCAGCGGCACGTCCTTGTCCAGACGGAAGGCGCTGGAGTTATCCACAAACACGGCGCCGGCCTTGACGATGGCAGGCGCGTACTGCTTGGCGATGTCGTTCTCCGCCGCGCCCAGCACCAGGTCGAGACCCTGAAACGCGCTGTCGGAAGCGGCCACCACCTGCACCTGGCCGCCCCGGAAGGGCAGCATGGTGCCTGCGCTGCGGGCGCTGGCGATGGGGCGCAGCTCCGCCACAGGGAAGTCGCGCTCCTCCAGAATTTTCATCATTTCACGGCCCACCGCGCCGGTAGCGCCCAGAATACCTACACGAAACTGTTTCATTTTGCAACTTCCTCCTTTACAAAGCTGTCATACAGGACACGAATGGCCTGTTCAAAATCTTTTTCCTCCACGCCCACGATGATGTTCAGCTCCTCGGGGCCCTGGGTGATCATACGGATGTTGACGCCGTGCTCGCCCAGCTTGCTGAAAATCTTACCGGACACGCCCAGACGGAAGGCCATCTTCCGGCCTACCGCCGCCACCACGGCGATGTGCTCCGTCAG
Source organism: uncultured Oscillospiraceae bacterium (assembly GCA_934565655.1). GTDB lineage: Bacteria > Bacillota > Clostridia > Oscillospirales > Oscillospiraceae > Vescimonas. Next base: position 123,386 of record CAKTIE010000001.1, on the reverse strand, counting down.
GCGGATGGCGTCGGGCTGCAGCTCCTGCTGGATCTCGCCCAGAATACTGTACAGGCAGGAGGACACCTTGGCGGCCTCCACCACCAGCGACACGGTGTCGATGCCGGAGGGCGCGTACTCCACGTTGATCTGGTGCTTGGCCAGAATGGACAGCAGCTTCAGCAGGGAGCCTGCCTCGGAGGACATGCCGCTCTTGGCCACGGTGATGATGGAGAACCCCTTCTTACCGGCGATACCGGTGATGAAGCTGTCGTCCTGCTCCTCGTCGTCGATGCTGCTGAGGATCATGGTGCCGTCGTGGGCGGGATCGTTGGTGTTGCGGATGTTCAGGGGGATGTTCTTCTCCCGGACGGGGAACACGGTGCCCTCATGCAGTACCTGTGCGCCCAGATAGCTCAGCTCGCGCAGCTCGCTGTACGTTACGCGGCGGATGGGCGCGGGGTTTTCCACGATGCGGGGATCGGCCATCAGGATACCGGACACGTCCGTCCAGTTCTCGTACACGTCGGCGTCCAGCGCCGCCGCCGCCAGCGCGCCGGTGATGTCGCTGCCGCCCCGGGTCAGGGTCACCACCCGGCCATCGGGCATAGCGCCGTAGAAGCCGGGGATCACCACCCGCTGGCCGTCCGCTGCCTTCCGCAGGGCCTCATAGCTGGCCTCCTGATCCACGGTACCGTCAAACTTGAATTGCAGCCACAGCGCCGCGTCCAGGAAGGTATAGCCCAGATAGTCCGCCATCAGCCGCGCGGCGAAGTATTCGCCCCGGGAGGCCAGATACTCCTGATCCGCCTCGCCGGCGCACATCCGCTTCCACAGGGTGTCGAACTCCGGATTCAGATCAATGGTCAGACCGCAGTCGTCGGCGATCTCCTGATACCGCTGGCGGATCAGGTTGAAAATTTTCTCGCAGCTGACGCCGTATTTCAGGTGGGCGCTGCACAGATAAAGAAGGTCGGTGACCTTATGGTCGTCCTTGTACCGTTTGCCGGGGGCGGACACCACGATGACGCGGCGGGCGTCGTCGCTCTCCACAATGGCCTTTACCTTGGCAAACTGCACGGCGTCTGCCATGGAGGAGCCACCGAATTTTGCTACTTTTAACATATCAACAGTCCTTTCCTGGGGTGCAAAGCGTTTTCTCTGGTGGACAAAAAGACAGAAACTTACATTTTGTCTTTGTGCAAAAAACACTTGACTTTTTATGGGAAACAATATATCATATCCCTCATGAAAATGCAAGGCGAAATTTTTGCTTTTTTCGAGAAATTTTTTAGGAAAAATAACCGGAGGTCTATCCCATGATGGAATACCAGAGCACACGAAACCCTGACCTGCACGCCACGGCGGCCCAGGCGGTCTTACAGGGTCTCGCCCCCGACGGCGGACTGTATACCATGCCCTCGCTGGCGGAGATCAGGCTGGACTGGCAGGCCCTCCTGCCGCTGGACACCCTGTCCATGGCGCGGGAGATCCTGTCGGCGCTGCTGCCCTCCTTTGATAAGGAGGAGATGGACGCCCTCGTCCACGCCGCCTATACCAACAAATTCGAGACGCCCGACCTGACCCCCACCGCCGCCGTGGGGGATGACGCGGTGCTGGAGCTGTTCCGCGGCCCCACCAGCGCCTTCAAGGACGTGGCGCTCAGCATGCTGCCCCGGCTGATGACCGCCGCCCGCGAGAAGTGCGGCGTCAGCGACGAGATCCTGATCCTGACCGCCACCAGCGGCGACACCGGCAAGGCTGCCATGGCGGGCTTTCAGGACGTGCCGGGCACGAAGATCATCGTATTCTACCCCTACGGCGGCGTCAGCGCCGTGCAGCAGCGGCAGATGGAGACCCAGCAGGGCCGCAACGTCTGCGTCTGCGCCGTCCGGGGCAACTTCGACGATGCCCAGACCGGCGTGAAGGACATCTTCGCCGCCGTGGAAAAGGCGCAGCTGCTGGCGGACAAGGGCGTGCGCCTGTCCTCCGCCAACTCCATCAACATCGGCCGTCTGGCCCCACAGGTGGTGTACTACTTCCGCGCCTACGCCGACCTTTGCCGCATGGGCCGTATCCAGGCGGGCGACAAGGTGGATTTCGCCGTACCCACCGGCAACTTCGGTGACATTCTGGCGGGCTATTTCGCCCGTGAGCTGGGACTTCCCGTGGGGCGGCTGGTCTGCGCCAGCAACGCCAACAACGTGCTGACCGACTTCCTGCGCACCGGCCGCTATGACCGCAACCGCCCCTTCTATAAAACGGTGTCCCCCTCCATGGACATTCTGGTGTCCAGCAATCTGGAGCGGCTGCTGTACCTTATGAGCGGCGACGCGGCGCTGGTGGCGGAGCTGATGGCCCAACTGAAGGAGACGGGCGTCTATCAGGTGCCGGAGGCGCTGCTGGAGAAGATCCAGTCCGTGTTCTGGAGCGGCTGCTGTGACGATACCGCCACCAAGGCGGCCATCGGCCGGCTGTGGAGCCAGCATCATTATCTGGCCGACACCCACACGGCGGTGGCATGGCAGGTGGCCCAGGACTACAAGGCCGCCAATCCCGATCACAACCCCGTGGTGGTGCTCTCCACCGCCTCCCCCTACAAGTTCCCCGCCGCCGTGCTGGAGGGCCTGGGCGTGGAGGCGCAGGGCGACGAATTTGACGTGATGGCGCAGCTCCATGACCTGACCGGCGTGCCGGTGCCGCCCAATCTGGCGGACCTGCGGCAGCGGAAGGTGCTGCACCACGATGTGATCGACCGCGAGGACATGCTGTCCTACGTTCTGAAGAAAGCAGGTGAAGCCGTATGGAGCAAGTGACCATCCGCGTTCCGGCCACCACCGCCAATCTGGCGGCGGGCTTTGACGTACTGGGCTGCGCGCTGGGGCTTTATAACACGTTGTCCTTCACGCCGGCGGAGACGCTGAGCTTCTCCGGCTGCGACGAGCAGTACCAGACAGAGGAAAATCTGGCCTATGTGGCCTATGCCAAGGTGTGGCACGAGCTGCGGCGCGTGGACGTGCCGCCGGTACACATCCATATCCAGGCGGATATCCCCGTTTGCCGGGGTCTCGGCTCCTCGGCGGCGCTGATCGCCGCCGGCGCCACGGCGGCCAACATCATGGCGGGCAAGCCCTTCGACAAGCGGCAGCTGCTGGCCCTGACCACGGAGATCGAGGGCCATCCCGACAATCTGGCCCCGGCGCTGCTGGGCGGCCTGACCGCCTCCATGCTGCTGGGCGGTCAGGTATATACGGTGGAGTATCTGCCCCACCCGGAGCTGCGGTTCGTGGCCCTGTCGCCGGACTTCCCCCTCAGCACCCACGAGGCGCGGCGGGTACTGCCCTCCATGGTAGCCCACAGCGACGCCGTCCGCAACGCGGGCTTTCTGGCAGTGCTGCTGCGGGCCATCGAGCAGGGCGACGAGGCGCTGATCGCCGCGTCCCTGCAGGACCGGCTGCACCAGCCCTACCGCCGCCGCCTGATCCCGGAGTATGACCGCATCGAGGCGCTGGCCCATCAGAACGGCTGCCATGCCGTGTGCATCAGCGGCGCAGGCCCCACCATCCTGTGCATCACCCGCGACCCGGACTTTGCCGCCCGGATGGAGCGCGCGGTGCTGCCGCTGGAGCATCACTGGAAGGTGCGGGATCTGCCGGTGGACTATCACGGCACCGTTAAGGTCTCGTAAAGGCATCGTGCATAAAAAGGGGAGCGGCGCTCCCCTTTTTGTCGCATTATGACGGTTGCAATCCGGCAGGCGGCGTGATATGATGGCGTGGCAAATCACCAAAGAAAGAAGGTGTCTCGTTGCAGGCATTATCCATCGCGTTTCACGCTATCGTTCCCCTGTTTCTGATCATCGCCCTCGGCTTCGGCGTCAAGCGTCTGGGCTGGCTCGGCCCGGAGGACGTGCGGCGCTTCAACAAGGTGTGCTTTTACACCTTTATGCCGGTGATGCTGTTCTATAACATCTATACCTCTGATTTCTCCCATGCGGTGCGCCTGTCCTACGCGCTGTTCGTAGTGGGCATGGCGCTGGCCATGATCCTGCTGGCCTTCCTCATCACGCTGGCGGTGGAAAAAACGCCGGAGCGCCGGGGCGTCATGATACAGGCGGCCTTCCGCAGCAACTTCGTGCTGCTGGGCCTGCCCATCGCCGAGGAGCTGCTGCCAAACGCCAACTTCGGCGTTACCGCCCTGATGGTCGCCATCGTGGTACCCATCTACAACATGATGTCGGTAGTGGTGCTGGAATATTTCCGGGGCAGCAAGCCCAAGCTGGGCGAGGTACTGCTGGCGGTGATCAAAAACCCGCTGATCATCGGCTCAATGCTGGGTCTGCTGGCGCAGGCGCTGCACATCACCCTGCCGGACGTGCTGGTATCCTTCGCCGGAAAGATGAACAGCGCCGCCACGCCGCTGATCCTGATGCTGCTGGGCGCGTCCTTCGAGGTGCGGCATATCGCCCGCTATAAGAAGCAGCTGCTGGTGTGCGTCGGGCTGCGGCTGCTGGTGTTCCCCGGCGCGATCCTGGCGCTGGCCGCCGCGGTGGGCCTGCGGGATATCGAGTTTGTTACCCTGCTGGCCATGAGCGCCGCGCCCATCGCCGTCAACTCCTTCAACATGGCCCAGCAGCTGGGCGGCGACAGCGAGCTGGCGGGCAGCGCCGTGGTGGTATCCACCGCCGGATCGTTCTTCACCCTGTTCCTGTGGATCACCCTGTTCAAGCAGCTGGGTATGTTCTGATTCTGATAGAAAGAGATAAGGAGAAAACACTATGAAGCAACCGGAAATTCACGAATCCGTTTTTGTCGCGCCTACCGCCACGGTGGTGGGCAACGTCCGCATCGGCGCGGGCAGCAGCGTGTTCTTCGGCGCGGTGCTGCGCTCGGAGCTGGATGAGATCGTCATCGGCGAGGGCACCAACATTCAGGATAACTGCGTGCTGCACATCGAGCGGGGCATCCCGACGCATGTGGGCAACGGCTGCACCATCGGCCACAGCGCCATCGTCCACAGCTGCACCGTGGGAGACAATACACTGGTGGGCATGGGCGCCATCATCCTCAACGGTGCGGTGGTGGGCAAGAACTGCATCATCGGCGCAGGGGCGCTGATTCCCCAGAACGCCGTGATTCCCGACGGGTCGCTGGTGGTGGGCATGCCCGGCAAGGTACGCCGCGCCGTCACCGAGGCGGAGATCGCCGCCAACCGGGCCAGCGCCGTCATGTACAGGGAGGAAGCGGCGGAATACAAGAAAATGTACGAAGCGAAATAAAAAATACGCTGTGCTTTCAAAAGCACAGCGTATTTTTTATAGTGCTACGGTCTCCGCGCCCAGTGCATGGGCCTCCTCTGTGTCGTGGGTGGCCAGCACCAGCGTCCGACGCCCCACGACCTCGTCGATGGCGGCCAGACAGCGGCGCTTCGTCTCGCCGTCCAGCCCCGTCAGTGTCTCGTCCAGCACCAGCACGTCGAAGGGATGGGCCAGCGCACGGCCCAGCGCCGCGCGGCGCTTCATGCCGCCGCTGAGCGTCTCCGGCAGCGCGTCAAGGCTGTCGCCCAGCCCCAGCGCCGTCAGGACACGGCGGGCCGTCTCTTCATCGCTGAACAGGGCGGCGTTTTCCAGCACCGTTTTCCACGGCAGCAGCCGATCCTCCTGAAACACGGCGGAGAACCGGACGCCCTCCGGCACCGAAACGGTGCCCCTGCGGGGCTTTTCCAGCCCCAGCAGCAGCCGCAGCGCCGTGGTCTTGCCCTCACCGGAGGGGCCCGTCAGGCACACCCGCCCGCCCTCGGGAACGGTCAGGGAAAAGTCCCGCAGGATGGGCCTTTGCAGGGCGTAGCCGAAGGTCACATGGTCGAAACGGATCATGGCGCGGCCTCCCTTCGCTTCGGGCCGGAAAAGGCCCGCTGCAGCAGGGCGCTGCACAGCACAATCACCGCCGTCAGGGCAAAGACCTCGTCATAGCTGACGGTCGCCTTGCCGCGCCACAGCAGGTCGCCCAGAGAGCCCTGCGTGCGGCAGATGACCTCGGCGGCAATGCCGGACTTCCACGCGAAGCCCAGCCCCGTGGTGACGGCGGCGGACACATAGGGCCGGATGCCCGGCAGGGTGATCTGCCGCAGGATGGCCCGCCGGCTCATGCCGAACACCCGCGCCATCTCGGACAGGTGGCGGTCGGCGTTCTCCAGTCCCGTCTCCACATTGCTCCACACGATGGGCAGCACCGTCAGGAACACGATGGTGCTGGGGATATAGGGGCGGCTGACCCACAGGAACACCACAATGGTGAACACCGCCACCGGAATGGCGCGGATCAGCTGCACCAGCGGCGCGGCCAGCTGCCGGAACAGGGGCCAGCGGGCCGAGGCCGCCGCGCCCGCGCCGCCCGCCAGAAGGGCCAGCGCGAACCCGGCGCAGATCCGCAGCAGGGACGCGCCCAGCGTCAGCCAGAAGCCGCCCTCCGCCGCCATGCGGCACAGGGCGCGGGCGGTATCCACCGGCGTGGGGATGGGCAGCAGCAGCGAGCGGTTGGCAGCCATGGCCGCCAGCTGCCACACCGCCAGCCAGAACAAAACCGATATGCCGTTTTTCAGCGCCTTACGCACCGTAATAGAAGTCGTCGCCCGGCATGGCGCCGCCCACGCTCTTGGGATCGGCGTCAAGCATCACCTGCAGGTAGCCGCTGAGGGCGGACTTCATCTCCGCGCCGGTGACGAAGGTCAGGCCGCAGGAGGGAATGGCAGCCTTCGCCAGCGCCGCCTTGGGGATCAGGCCGTACTGCTCGCACAGGGCGGCGGTACCCTCCACGTCGCTCTGGGCCTTCTCGATGGAGGCGGCATACTCCTGCAGGAACAGCGCCACCGCGCCGGGGTTCTCCTGCAGGAATTCATTGCGGACGATAACGCAGCCCATCATCAACGTGCTGTCGCCGCCGGACACCTTGTCCCACTCATCGGTCATGTTGAAGAGGGTCACGGCGTTCTCATTCTGCATCAGGATGCTGGTGGCCACCGGCTGCGGGGCCATGATAACGGCCTCCGGATCGGTCTGCCACACGGTCAGCAGCTCGCTGCCCTCGCCCACGAACTGGATGGTCACATCCTTGTCGGGGTCAAGGCCGTTGCCGGTCAGCACATAGCGGAGGATATACTCCGGATTGGCGCCCTGGCCGGGGGCATAGATGGTGTTGCCCGCCAGGTCAGCGATGGAGGCGATCTCCTGTCCATTGCCCAGCAGGGACAGCACGCCCAGGGTGTTCACCGCCAGCACCGTCACGCCGCCGCTGGTCTTGTTGTAGAGGGTCGCCGCCAGATTGGTGGCCACGGCGGCAATATCAGCGTCGCCGTTGGAGATGGCGGCCACCACCTCGTCATTGGCGCCGGGCATGGTGATATGATAGGTGTTCTGCGTCTCGCCCGCGTCGGCGGCGGCCCACAGGTTCATGGCGCCGATGCCGGTGGGGCCGGACAGAACGTACAGGTTCACCTCCGCCGGGGCGGGGGTATCATCCGGCTGCTCCGGCTCGGTATTGGCCTGCGTGCCGCAGGCGGTCAGACTCAGGGCCAGGGTCAGTGCCAGCAGCAGGCTGACAAGGGATCTGATGTGCTTCATTGGATTACCTCGATTCTTTTTCCGTCACGGACGATCAGTCCGGCGCTCTCCAGCTCCTCCATGGCCCGGTACAGGCTGGTGCGGCCCATGGACAGCGCGCCCGCCAGCTTCGTCATGCTGAGCTTCTCCGGCAGGCGGCCCGCCTCATCGCAGTTGGCCCGCAGCCAGCGGTACAGCCGGTGCCGGGCGCTGTCCTGGGTGAAGATGGCGATCTTACCGTTGAGGAACCGCACCCGACCGGAGAGGAAGGCGATGTAGTTTTCCGCCATCCGGGGACAGCTGGCGAACCACTGCCGCAGCAGCGCCTCCGGCAGCAGCAGCACCGTGCAGCCGGTCACCGCCCGGACAAGGGAGACGTAGCCTCCGCCGCCGAACAGCGCCGCCGCGCCGAAGGTGTCGCCGGGGCCGAAGGCCGCCAGCACCGTCTGCTCCCGTGTGAGAGACACCGCCTCGGCCCGGCCCTCCAGCACGATGCCCAGGGCGCGCTCCGCCGTGTCCGGGCCGCAGATGGTCTCCCCGCGCGGGAAAGCCTTCACGCCCAGGGCCAGCGCGTCGGAAAGCAACGCCTCCGCACCCTGAAACAGGAAATGCCGCCGCAGGAGCGTCATATGATCGTCCATAGTTGACTCCTTTTTTGTTCCATTTGGAACAGTTTTATATAGTATACCCATCGGATGCCCCGTTGTCAAGAGGCGGAAAATGTGATATGCTGGGGAAAAACCACGAAGGGAGACCCCTTTATGCGATTGATCTCATGGAACGTCAACGGCCTGCGCTCATGCCTGGGCAAGGGCTTTCTGGATTTCTGCGCCTTTGCCGACGCGGACGTGATCTGCTTACAGGAGACGAAGATGCGTCCGGAGCAGGCGGCGTTCGACCTGCCGGGCTATCACCGGTTCTGGAACAGCGCCGACAAGGCGGGCTACTCCGGCACCGCCGTCTTTACCCGCCGCCAGCCGCTGGCCGTCACCTACGACTTTGGCCCGGATATCCACCGGCACGAGGGCCGGGTCATCACGGCGGAGTACGAGGATTTCTATCTGGTGTGCTGCTATACCCCCAACTCCAAGGATCAGCTGGCCCGGCTGGACTACCGCATGGAGTGGGAGGACGACATCCGGGAATACCTGATGGAGCTGGACGGGAAAAAGCCGGTGGTCTACTGCGGCGACCTGAACGTGGCCCATCAGGAGATCGACCTGAAGAACCCGAAAACCAACCGCATGAACCCCGGCTTCTCCGACGAGGAGCGAGCGAAGATGACCCAACTGCTCTCCAGCGGCTTTGCCGACACCTTCCGCACATTATACCCCGACCGCACCGGGGCCTATTCCTGGTGGAGCTACCGCTTCCACGCCCGGCAGAACAACGCGGGGTGGCGCATTGACTATTTCATCGTATCGGAACGCCTGCTGCCCCGTGTAAAGAACGCCGACATCTGGCCGGAGGTCACCGGCAGCGACCACTGCCCCGTGGTGCTGGAGCTGAGCGAATAAAGCGAAAACCGGCGTCATTCTGACGCCGGTTTTTCTTCCCCAAAAAGAGGGGTGTATTTTACATCTTAGCACTGCACCGCGCTGAATTCAAGAGGAAATCCCCATATTTTTCAATTTCGGCGCAGGGCATGAAAAGCCGCACTTTTCTGCCGCGTATTTTGGAAAAACTGCGTCTTGACGGCGGAAAACCACACGTTTACAATGTAGCATATTTTTGTGAGCGCCGGCTTTCCACAGGGAAAAGCGGCGCGCGGAAGGGAACAGGGAACGGCGTATGAAATATGTATTTGTGACAGGCGGCGTGGTGTCCGGACTGGGTAAGGGCATCTGCGCGGCGTCGCTGGGCCGCCTTTTGAAGCAGCGGGGTCTGCGGGTGCGGAACCAGAAATTCGACCCCTATCTGAATGTGGACCCCGGCACCATGAGCCCCTATCAGCACGGCGAGGTGTTCGTTACCGACGACGGCGCGGAGACCGACCTTGATCTGGGCCACTATGAGCGGTTTGTGGACGAGAGCCTGACGGGCCGGTGCTCCGTGTCCTCCGGCCGGGTATACTGGGATCTTCTCAACCGGGAGCGTCAGGGCGCGTTTCTGGGCGGCACGGTGCAGATTATCCCCCACGTCACCGACGAGATCAAAAGTCACGTCTACGCCATGGAGCAGGAGGACGTGGACGTGCTGATCTGCGAGATCGGCGGCACGGTGGGCGATATCGAGAGCCAGCCCTTTCTGGAAGCCATCCGTCAGGTGGCGGTGGAAAAGGGCCGGGAAAACGTGGTGTACATCCATGTGCCGCTGATCGTCCAGATCCCCGGCAGCGGCGAGCTGAAAAGCAAGCCCACCCAGCACTCGGTGAAGGAGCTGCTGAGTCTGGGCATCCAGCCGGACGTGCTGGTGTGCCGCAGCGACGTGCCCATCCCGGAGGACATGCGGAAGAAGATTGCCCTGTTCTGCAACATTTCCGAGGACTGCGTGATCCAGAACACCACGGCGGACACCCTGTATGAGGTGCCGCTGCTGCTGCAGAAGGAGGGCCTGGACGAGATCGTGTGCCGCAAGCTGGGCCTTTCCTGCCCGGCGGCAGACATGACCCACTGGGCCGCCATGGTCAGCGATATCAAGAACGCCAAGAAGGAGGTCACCATCGCGCTGGTGGGCAAGTATGTCCAGCTCCACGACGCCTACCTCAGCGTGGAGGAATCCCTGTTCCACGCGGGCACCGCCTGCGGCGCGGTGGTCCACATCCGGTGGATCGACTCCGAGACCGTGACGGCGGAAAACGCGGCGGAGGTGCTCTCCGGCTGCGGCGGTATTCTGGTACCCGGCGGCTTCGGTGACCGGGGCATCGAGGGCATGATCGCCGCGGCCCGGTACGCCCGGGAGAACAATATCCCCTATCTGGGCATCTGCCTTGGCATGCAGATCGCCGTCATCGAATTTGCCCGCCATGTGCTGGGCTGGGCCGACGCCCACTCCACCGAAATGGCGCCCAAGACCGCCCATCCCGTTATCGACCTGATGCCGGATCAGGTGGGCGTCAGCAGCAAGGGCGGCACTATGCGGCTGGGCCAGTATCCCTGCGTGCTGGCGGCGGACAGCCGCGCCCGCGCCCTGTACGGCCAGAGCGAGATCAGCGAGCGGCACCGCCACCGCTATGAGTTCAACAACGACTTCCGGGAGCGCATCACCGCCGCCGGGCTGGTGCCCACCGGCACCTCCCCCGACGGACATCTGGTGGAGATCGTGGAGAACCCCGCCCACCGCTGGTTCGTGGGCGTGCAGTTCCATCCGGAGTTCAAGAGCCGTCCCGACCGGCCCCATCCCCTGTTCCGGGGCTTTGTGGCGGCGGCACTGGAGCAGTAATAAGCTGAAACGCCCCTGCGGCACCATGTGCCGCAGGGGCGTTCTTTATTCCCGTTCCTTCATGCGCTCCGTCAGCATGGGCAGCGCCCGCTCGAATTCCACGCCGTACCATGCCGCCTTCGGGTCGGTGCGGGTCACCTCGATGCAGCGGAGGGTGAAATCCACCGCCAGATGGAAGGCCTCCTTCAGGCTCAGGCCCCGCATGATACCGCCCACCGCTGTGGCGGAGAAGATGTCGCCGGTGCCGTGATAGGCGTGGGGCTCCCGGCGGTTGAAATAGCGGTCGTATTCCCCGGTGACGCTGTCGTAGGACATGAAGCCGATGGTATCCGGCTCCAGCGAAACGCCGGTCAGCACCACCTTTTCCGCGCCCAGCGCCGCCACGCCCTGCAAAAGCGCCCGGACATAGTCCTCGTCATAGGTCTCCCGGTAGGGCAGGCCGGTCATGAGGCTGGCCTCGGTAATGTTGGGGACGGTGATCTGCGCCTTGGACACCACCTGCGCCATCAGCGCCGGGAACTCCGGGCCGAAGCCCGCGTACAGCTTCCCGTGGTCGGCCATGGCGGGATCCACGAACAGCAGGGTATCCTCCTCCCGCAGCAGCTCCAGCAGCTCCAGCACCACCGCCACCTGCCGGTCAGATGCCAGATAGCCGGTATACAGCGCGTCGAAATGCACGCCCTGTGCCTTCCAGTGGCGGGCCACCGGCAGCAGATCGTCCGTCAGGTCGGTGCAGATGAAATCCGGAAAGCTGGTATGGGTGCTCAGCACGGCGGTGGGCAGGATGGCGCACTCCACCCCCATGGCGGAGACCACCGGCAGCGCCACCGTCTGGGAGCAGCGGCCCAGACAGGACACATCCTGAATACTGGCAATGCGTTTCATGGGAAAAGCCCTCGTTTCTTCCTAAGTACAGTAATATTTTATTATACCACCTTTTGGATATGGCCGTATGCCCAGTTTTTGCGCGGGTGATAATACCAGACTCGGAGCAACTTTCTCTTGTACCCCGGCGCGGGATATGGTATAGTAGGGAAAGAATACGCGGGTATGATGAAATTGGTAGACATGCGAGATTTAGGTTCTCGTGCAGCGATGCGTTGGGGTTCGAGTCCCCATACCCGTACCAGAAAGCGGAGCGACAGAATATGCGCTCCGCTTTTTTACAAAAGCAAGAGAGAGGAGCATCATCATGAACGACCACATCCTGACGCTGGCGCGAGAGCACGCGCCCTGTTACCTCTATGAATACGACGTGATGCGGCGGCAGGTGGAGACGCTGCGCCGCGCCTTCCCCCGCTACGACCTGCTGTACTCCATCAAGGCCAACCCCTTCCCGCCGGTGGTGCGTGCGCTGGCCGGGCTCGGACTGGGCGCGGACGCCGCCTCCGCACCGGAGGTGCTGCTGAGTCGGAGGTGCGGCATGGACAGGGCGGACATTTTCTTCTCCGCCGCCGGAAAGTCCGACGCGGCGCTGGAAGCGGCGTGGGACGAGGGCGAGATCATCGCTGACTCTCTGGGTGAGGTGGCGCGCATCGGCGCGCTGTGCGAGAAAAAAGGGCAGCACCGGGCCATCGGCGTGCGGATGAACCCCGCCTTCGGCATGGGCGGCGCGGCAGGCGGAAGCAGCAAGTTCGGCATCAACGAGGAGAATCTGCCCCAACTGAAGGCGCTGCTGGACACCCTGCCGGTGACGGTGGAGGGCATCCACGTCCACCTGAAGTCACAGAATCTGGACGCCGACGTGCTGGGCGGATGCTACCGGGACAGCTGGGCGCTGGCCAAGCGGGTACGGGACACGCTGGAGTGCGGGATGCGGTATGTCAACTTCGGCAGCGGCGTGGGCGTGGCCTATGACGAGGCCTTCGAGCAGCCCCTGGCGCTGGAGCGGCTGCGGACGTACACCGACGCCATCGCCGCCGACAACGACGCCACGCTGCGAGCACGGCTGATGATCGAGACGGGCCGCTTTCCCACGGCGCAGGCAGGCACCTACTGGCTGCGGGTGGTGGACAAAAAGCTCTCCCGCGGCAAGACCTACGTCATCGCGGAGAACTGCATGAACGGCCTGCAGAAGCCCGCTCTGGCGGCCATGCTGCGCCATGAGCTGGGCGGCGCGGCCCCCACCCCCTATGAGCCGCTGTTCACCTCGGAGTGGGCGTTCCCCATCATCGCCCACGGCGACGAAAGCCGCACGGAGACGGTGGACATCGTGGGCAATCTGTGCTGCGCCGCCGACGTGCTGGCAGAGGACTTCACCGGCCCGGCGATGGCGGTGGGCGACCTGATCGAGGTGCGCAACGCCGGAGCCTACGCCTGTACGCTGACGGCCCACCGGTTTTCCAGCCACACGCCGCCCCAGGAGCTGCTGGTGTACGGCGACGGCCGCACCGAAGCGTAAGTCGGGGCGAAAAAGCGCGGTTTTTGCCGTTTCGCCCTTTACAGGGATAAAGAAACCGTGTAAAATAGTAAAAAAGCCCTGCGGGGCAATATGGGAAAGGAAACGATCACTATGGGTAAATTTGTTGTCAAAGCCACCAAGACCGGCTTCGTGTTCAATCTGAAGGCCGGAAATGGCGAGACCATCGCCACCAGTGAGGTCTATACCACCGAGGCCGCCTGCCTGAAGGGCGTGGAGTCCGTCCGCAAAAACGCCGTGGACGCCAAGCTGGAGGATCAGACCGTGGCCGAGGTGGCCGCCGTCACCAACCCCAAGTTCGAGATGTATACCGACAAGGCCGGCGAGTTCCGCTTCCGCCTGAAGGCCCGCAACGGCGAGGTCATCGCCGCCAGCGAGGGCTATAAGGCCAAGGCCTCCTGCCTGAACGGCATCGACTCCGTCCGCCGCAACGCGCCGGACGCCGCCGTGGAGAAGCTGGAGGGCTGACAAGCACACAGAATAAAAAAGAGAGCCGCACGGCTCTCTTTTTTTATGCTTCTTCGGCGGATACCACCAACTCCTCCGCATCCTGCTGGGCCTTTACCAGCACCTCCGCCGCATCCGCGGCACAGTTCAGCATCAGATAGCGGTGCGCGTCGGTGATGGCGTTGAACAGCAGAAAATACGGTTCTTTATAAATGTCCATCGACGGCCTCCTTTTAACTATAATTTGTAGTTTTTAAATAACTATATAATTGTAATATACTATTTTCGCCACTGTCAAGCTACACTATGACTGTAAATGAGGTGTATATATGGCAGATGTGATCAAAATCAAAAAGAAGGCGGCACGGCGGGGCGACGACGGGTATAAGGTTGTTTCCGTCCGCATGAAGGATGAGCTGATCGCCCGGCTGGATGAGCTGGCCGCAAAGACCAACCGTTCCCGCAACGAGCTGGTGAATATTCTTCTGGAATCCGCCGTGGATATCGTAAAAGTCGAGGAATGACCCCGCAGGACCGCTTCGGCGGTCTTTTTTTCGGGCCGTCGGGGACGCCGGCCCCTACAACAGTCGTATACCTTTCCTAACATTGACCGATATTGGTCAATATTATTGTATATCATTTTCGGTTAACATGCAAGTAGAAAGTGGGGCTTGCATGTTATGATCTCCTATGACAACCTCTGGGAAACCATGAAGAAAAAGGGCGTTTCACAATACGCGCTTATCAAAAAGTACGGGGTCAGCCCCGGACAGCTGACGCGGATGAAGCGCAATGAAAGCGTCAGCACCCACACCATTGAAATGTTCTGCCGGATACTGTCCTGCGACGTAGGCGATATCATGGCTTATTTTCCGGATGAAGAAAATCAGGCAAGGTAACGGACGCTTTTCGTCCTTCACCTTGCCTTTTTTCATGGGCTGTGGTACAATTCTGCCTGTAATATGACAAAATACCGAAAGGAGTCAATACATTATGGAACTGAAAGATATTCTCAGCCGCGTGGATCATACCCTGCTGAGCCAGAGCGCCACCTGGGCGGAGATCAAGGCCATCTGCGACGACGGCGTCAAGTACGGCTGCGCCAGCGTGTGCATCCCCGCCAGCTATGTGAAGCAGGCGGCGGAATATGTGGACGGCAAGATCGCCGTGTGCACCGTCATCGGCTTCCCCAACGGCTACGACACCACCGCCGCCAAGTGCTTCGAGGCGGCAGACGCCGTGAAGAACGGCGCGTCCGAGATCGACATGGTCATCAACATCGGCTGGGTCAAGGACGGCCTGTACGACCAGGTGCTGGATGAGATCAAGCAGGTGAAGGCCGCCTGCGCGGGCAAGCTGCTGAAGGTGATCATCGAGACCTGCATGCTGACCGACGCGGAGAAGACCGAGATGTGCCGCGTGGTCAGCGAGTCCGGCGCGGACTATATCAAGACCTCCACCGGCTTCGGCGGAGGCGGCGCCACCCGCGAGGATGTGGCCCTGTTCAAGGCCCATGTGGCCCCCCATGTGAAGATCAAGGCCGCCGGCGGCATCGCCAACCTGCAGGACGCCGAGGACTTCGTGAACCTGGGCGCCGACCGTCTGGGCACCAGCCGCATTGTCAAGGCCGTGAAGGCCATGGAGTAAAACAAGGAGGAACCGACTATGCCTACCCCCCATAACAACGCCGTCAAGGGCGATTTTGCCAAGACCGTTCTCATGCCCGGCGATCCCCTGCGGGCCAAGTTCATCGCCGAGACCTTCCTGACCGAGCCTAAGCTGGTGAACAACGTCCGCGGTGTGCAGGGCTACACCGGCACCTACAAGGGCGTTCCCGTCTCCGTCATGGCCAGCGGCATGGGCATGCCCTCCATCGGCATCTATTCCTATGAGCTGTATACCCAGTACGACGTGGAGAACATCATCCGCGTCGGCTCCGCCGGCGCCATGCGGGCCGACCTGGAGCTGGGCAGCGTGGTGGCCGGACAGGGCGCCTGCACCAACTCCAGCTTCGCCGACCAGTACGAGCTGGGCGGCAGCTTCGCTCCCATCTGCGACTTTGACCTGCTGATGGCCGCCGTGGACAGCGCGAAGGAGCTGGGCGTGAAGATGCCCGTGGGCAACCTGTACTCCTCCGACACCTTCTATGATGCCGCCGGGCGCAACATGCGCTTCGCCAAGATGGGCGTCATGGCCGTGGAGATGGAGGCCGCCGCCCTGTACTGCACCGCCGCCTATACCGGCAAGCGGGCGCTGGCCATCTGCTCCATCTCCGATAACCTCATCACCGGCGAGGAGCTGTCCGCCGACGAGCGCCAGACCACCTTCACCAACATGATGAAGATCGCCCTGGAGATCGCGGTAAAAATGGACAAACGGTAAATAATCTGTGATAAAGGGTCTTTTGTGCGTATCCCGCGCACAAAAGACCCTTTGTTGCGGAATGGCGCAAAATAAGGCTTGCTTTTGGCGGCAGCACCTGCTAGAATAGCGGTGTATGGCGGTCAAGCCGTACATAACCTCTCCTGTCTGTAAAAGCGGGAGAAAATATTGAGAAAGGTAGATTAAGCACATGAAAAAGTTTCTTGCTCTGATTCTGGCTCTGGTCATGGCGCTGTCCCTGGTCGCTTGCGGCGGCGGCAACACCGAGCCCGAAACTCCTGACACCCCCGATGAGCCCCAGACCCCCGAAGCCGTCGTCAACGCCGACGATATCGCCGACGAGATGACCTCCGAGGATGGCAAGTATGAGATCGCTTTCGTCACCGACGTGGGCCAGCTGAAGGATAAGTCCTTCAACCAGGGCACCTTCGACGGCGTGAAGCTGTATGCTGCCGCCAACGGCCTGAGCTATAAGTATTATCAGCCCGCCAACGGCGACCAGGCCACCGATGACGACCGTTACGACGCCATGAAGGCCGCTGCCGACAACGGCGCCAAGATCATCGTCTGCGCCGGCTTTATGCAGGGCAACGCCCTGGCCAAGGCCGCTGCTGAGTTCACCGACGTTTCCTTCGTGTTCGTCGATGGCTGGGCCATGGCCGATGCTGACGGCAACCCCCTGACCAACACTCTGGGCATCGCCTTCCAGGAAGAGCAGTGCGGCTATCTGGCCGGTTACGCTGCCGTTAAGGAAGGCTACACCAAGCTGGGCTTCACCGGCGGTGGCGGCGGCACCAACCCCGCCTGCTGCCGTTACGGCTATGGCTTCGTGCAGGGCGCTTCCGCCGCTGCTGCTGAGCTGAACGAGAAGGTCGAGATGAATTACTCCTGGCTGTATGGCGGTTCCTTCTCCGCTTCCCCCGAGCTGCAGACCATGGTCAACGGCTGGTATGAGAACGGCACTGAGGTCGTCTTTGCCTGCGGCGGTTCCATGTTCGCTTCCGTTGCCGCTGCTGCCAGCGCCAACGACGGTTCTGTGATCGGCGTCGACGTCGACCAGTCCTTCGAGTCCGACACTGTTATCACCTCCGCCATGAAGGGTCTGGCTGCCTCCGTGCAGTGGGCCTGCGCCAAGGTGTATGACGGCTCCTTCGCTTCCATGGGCGGCACCTGCGCTACCCTGGGCGCCAAGGACGACGCTGTGGGTCTGCCCACCGCTACCTGGTCCCTGACCAAGTGGAGCGTTGACGATTACAACGCCATGGTCGCCGCTATGGCCGATGGCTCCCTGGTGGTCGATAACGACTACACCAAGCTGGCCAGCACCGACAGCCTGACCCTGAACGTGATCGAGTAATCTGTCACCGGATACATAAGAGAGGAAGTCCTTCGGGACTTCCTCTTTTTTCGTATAAAGGGCTGGCATTTCCGCCCCTTTTTGTGGGAAATGACGGCCGCAGCCTTGCATTTCCGCCCATTATCCACTATAATATACTGGACATGTTATTTGCATGCCCTCCCCCGTTGACAAGCGCACCTGGGCCGGTACGGCGTCAGTGCTCTGGTCAATGAGGGACAGAACAAACTTACAGAAAGCAGGTGGCGGCATGGACAATGCTCCCCAGTATGTGATCGAAATGCTTCACATCACCAAGGAGTTTCCCGGCATCAAGGCCAACGACGACATTACGCTGCAGTTGAAGAAGGGCGAGATCCACGCTTTGCTGGGCGAGAACGGCGCCGGCAAATCCACGCTGATGAGCGTTCTTTTCGGCCTGTACCAGCCGGAGGCCGGTGAGATCCGCAAGAACGGCCAGAAGGTGGAGATCACCGACCCCAACGTGGCGACGGCACTGGGCATCGGCATGGTGCACCAGCACTTCAAGCTGGTGGACGTCTTTACCGTGCTGGACAACATCATTCTGGGCGCGGAGACCACGAAGCTGGGCTTCATCCAGAAGAAGGAGGCCCGCAAGAAGGTGGAGGAGCTGTCCGCCCACTACGGCCTGAAGGTGGATGTGGACGCCAAGGTGGAGGACATCACCGTGGGCATGCAGCAGCGCGTAGAGATCCTGAAGATGCTCTACCGCGACAACGAGATCCTGATCTTTGACGAGCCCACCGCCGTGCTGACGCCCCAGGAGATCGAGGAGCTGATGCAGATCATGAAGAATCTGGCGGCCGAGGGCAAGTCCATCCTGTTCATCTCCCATAAGCTCAACGAGATCATGGAGGTCTCCGACCGGGTCACCGTACTGCGGAAGGGCCGCTATATCGGCACCGTCAACACCTGCGACACCAACAAGCAGGAGCTGTCCAACATGATGGTGGGCCGCCCCGTGCAGCTGGAGGTGGTGAAGGACCCCGCCAAGCCCGGCGAGGAGATCCTGCGGGTGGAGGATCTGTGCGTAGCCTCCCACACCCACAAGCGCAACGCCGTCAACCACGTCAGCTTTGACGTCCGCGCCGGTGAGATCGTCTGCATCGCCGGTATCGACGGCAACGGCCAGACGGAGCTGATCCACGGCCTGACCGGCCTTGATAAGTCCACCGGCCGCATCACCCTGTGCGGCAGGGATATCTCCCACGCCTCTATCCATCAGCGGGGCGGCAATATGAGCCATATCCCGGAGGATCGCCACAAGCACGGCCTGATCCTGGACTTCACGCTGGAGGACAACATGGTGCTGCAGCGCTTCAACGAGCCGCAGTTCCAGAGCCACGGCTTCATCAAGCGGGACGCCGTGCGGCAGTACGCCCAGCACCTGATCGAGCAGTACGACGTCCGCAGCGGACAGGGCCCCGTCACCGTGGCCCGCAGCATGTCCGGCGGCAACCAGCAGAAGGCCATCATCGCCCGTGAGATCGACCGGGACAAGTCCCTGATCGTGGCGGTGCAGCCCACCCGCGGCCTGGACGTGGGCGCCATCGAGTATATCCACGGCCAGCTGGTGGCTGAGCGGGACCGCGGCAAGGCGGTGCTGCTGGTCTCTCTGGAGCTGGACGAGGTCATGAGCCTGTCCGACCGCATCCTCGTGGTGTACGAGGGTGAGATCGTGGGCGAATTTGATCCCAAACAGATCACCGTGCAGGAGCTGGGCCTCTACATGGCCGGCGCCAAGCGCGCGGAGAAAGCGGGTGAAACGGCATGAAAGAAAAGCTATCCAGCCTGTACGCCAAGGATGGCACCAAGAAACTGATCTCCTCCCTGATCTCCATTCTGGTAGGTCTGCTGGTGGGCGGTATCGTGGTGGCCATCGTGGGCGCCTTCAACAGCAAGATCTCCGGCGCGGGCATCTGGGACGGCATCCGTCTGATCTTCGCCGGTATCCTGAACACCGGCCGTGACGCCGCCGGTTCCCTGACCTGGGGCTTCAACGCCCAGAACATCGGCAATATGCTGTTCCGCGCCACGCCGCTGATCATGACCGGTCTGTCCGTGGCCATCGCCTTCAAAACGGGCCTGTTCAACATCGGCGCGCCGGGCCAGTACCTGATGGGTACGCTGGCGACCCTGTATATCGCGCTGGGCATCCCCTCCACGTCCGTGTCTCCCGCGCTGATCTGGCTGCTGGCCTTCCTGGGTGGCATGCTGGCAGGCGCGCTGTGGGGCGCGATCCCCGGCCTGCTGAAGGCGCTGCTGAACATCAACGAGGTGCTGGCCTGCATCATGACCAACTGGATCGCCGCCAACCTGGTAACGTGGATGTTCGACATCAGCAACTTCAAGAACATGGTGGAAAACACCAAGTCCGGCTATATCTACAAGACCACCTACAACAACGTGGCCACTCCCAAGATGGGTCTTGACCACCTGTTCCCCAACTCTCAGGTGAACGGCGGTATCCTGGTGGCCATCCTGCTGGCCATCCTGGTATACATCATTATGGAAAAGACCACCTTCGGCTATCAGCTGAAGGCCTGCGGCTCCAACCGCCACGCCGCCCGCTACGCGGGCATCCCCGACAAGCGCAACATCGTGCTGTCCATGGCCATCGCCGGTGCGCTGGCCGGTACCGGCGCGGCGCTGTACTGGCTCAGCGGCAATACCGAGTTCTACTGGACCACCTACCAGTCCCTGCCCGGCGTGGGCTTCAACGGCATCCCCGTTGCGCTGCTGGCGGTGAACAACCCCATCGCCGTGATCTTCACCGGCATCTTCATGGCCATGCTGGATATCGTGGGTATGCAGCTGACCAACCTGACCGCCTATAACGAGTACATCACCGACGTGATCATCTCCGTGATCGTGTACCTGTCCGCCTTCTCCCTGGTGATCCGCATGATGCTGACCGGCCGCAAGAAGCACAAGGCCGTTGTTGCCGAAACCGCCACCACCGCGGCCATACCTGCCGAGGCGGCGGCACAGCCGCTGGACGCGCCGGAGGAGCCGTCTCCGGACACAGACGCGGATACTGAGAAAGGAGGGGAGGAAGCATGACGTTTCTGATCCAGCAAACTCTGATCTATGCCATCCCCCTGATGATCGTGGCGCTGGCCGGTGTGTTTGCCGAGCGCAGCGGTATCATCAACCTGGCGCTGGAAGGTATCATGATCTTCGGCGCATTCATCGGCGTGCTGTTCGTCCGCGTGATGCAGCAGGCCCACGTTTTCGACGCGGCCAAGGCCGCCGGCAACTGGCTGGCCCTTCAGGGCTTCGAGCTGCTGGCAATGCTGGTGGCAGCGGTGTTCGGCGCGCTGTTCTCCCTGCTGCTGAGTTTTGCCTCCATCAACCTGCGGGCCGACCAGACCATCGGCGGCACCGCCCTGAACCTGATGGCGCCCGCGCTGGTGCTGTTCCTGATCCGCATCATCGCCAACCAGAACACCCTGCAGATGGCCACCGGCGACTCCGCCAGCTGGTTCATGATCAAAAAGACCACGCTGGGCTTTGCCAAGACCGACGATCTGGGCTTCCTGGGCAACACGTTCCTGCACAAGGTGTATCTGGCCACCTACATCTGCCTGATTATCTTTGTGGTGCTGTCCATCCTGCTGTATAAGACCCGCTTCGGTCTGCGGCTGCGTTCCTGCGGCGAAAATCCCCAGGCGGCAGACTCGCTGGGCATCAACGTGTATAAGATGCGCTATGCCGGTACCACCATCTCCGGCGCGCTGGCCGGTATGGGCGGCTTCGTCTACGCACTGACCACCGCCAACTGCTCCTCCAACGGCGACGTGGCGGGCTTCGGCTTCCTGGCGCTGGCCGTTATGATCTTCGGCAACTGGAAGCCCCTGAACATCGCGGGCGCTTCCCTGCTGTTCGGCCTGTTCAAGTGCATCGCCGCCGCCTACTCCAGCCTGGACATCAACGGCGACGGTGTGTACTGGCTGGCGGAGATCGGCATCAGCTCCCACCTGTACCGCATGCTGCCCTATATCATCACCCTGATCGTGCTGGCCTTCACCTCCAAGAAGTCCCGCGCACCCAAGGCGGAGGGCATCCCCTACGACAAGGGCCAGCGGTGACCGCTGCTATATCAGAAAGGACGCCATCCGTCGGATGGCGTCCTTTTTCGTGGGATTTTCCCCTTGCGCGGGCGGGCCTTCGCGGGTATAATGACGGCAGGAATACCATCGGAAAGGAAGGCTTTTGCCATGAAAGCATTGCTCATCAACGGCAGCCCCCACGAGAAGGGCTGCACCTATACCGCCCTGGCGGAGCTGGCCAGAACGCTGGAGGCCGAGGGCATCGAGGCGGAGATCGTTCAGGCCGGTAAGACCAACATCTCCTGCAACGCCTGCGGCGTCTGTAAGAAAACCAACCGCTGCGTTCATGACGATCTGGTGAACGAGGTGGCCCAGAAGTTCAACGAGGCCGACGCCCTGGTGATCGGCTCGCCGGTGTACTACGCTTCCCCCGCCGGTGGTACCATCTCCTTTATGGACCGGCTGTTCTTCAGCACGCCCTGGATCAACAAGACCATGAAGGTGGGCGCGTCGGTGGTGTCCTGCCGCCGGGGCGGCAACACCGCCACCTTTGACGCGCTGAACAAATACTTCACCATCTGCGGCATGCCCATCGCCAGCAGCCAGTACTGGAACATGGTATACGGCAACACGGCGGAGGAGGTCATGCAGGACAAGGAGGGGCTTCAGACCATGCGGACGCTGGGCCGCAACATGGCCTTCCTGATGAAGAGCATCCAGCTGGGCAAGGCGCAGTTCGGCCTGCCGGAGAAAGAGCCTGTGGTCACCACCAGCTTCCACCATTGAGCCCCATCACCTCAGGAGGGATCCATGAACCAGAAAGAGCTTAACGAGATCCGCCGCCGTTTCAAGCTGGACAAGAACGCCATCAGCAGGATCTACGGCTGCTATGTCAACAGCAGCAAGGAGATCATCGCCCACATCGACGCCTCCATGGGCCTCATGTCCCAGGAGGAGCAGGAGATGTATCTGGGGCTGCTGAAAAAGGCCCTGTCCGGTACGCTGGGGCGGAATCTCATCGACATCGAATTCTCCACCGCCCAGGTGGCCGGCAGCGATGAGCACCGTCTGCTGCAAACCGTCCGCCAGACGGCCCTGCAGGACAGAAACTCCCGGGAGGAGCTGTGCCGCCGCATCATCGACGCCATGGACATGGGGGAGACCAACTATCTGATCCTGCTGGCCGCCGACGCCTACGACGTACCCTATAAGGGCCGGGACGACGAAACCTTTGCCGACGGCGCCGACACGGTGTACAAGTACTTTGTGTGCAGCATCTGTCCCGTGAAGGCGCCGACGCTGGAGCTGAAATACAGCAATGAGGACAGCGGCTTCCACAGCGTCTCCACCGGGCATATCGCCCTGGCGCCGGAGCTGGGCTTCCTGTTCCCCGCCTTTGACGACCGCGCCGCCAACATCTATAACGCCCTCTTTTACAGCAAGAACGCCGCCGAGCTTCATCAGGAGGTCATTGACGCGGTGTTCCGCGTGGCGGAGCCGCCTATGTCCGCCGAGGAGCAGCGGAACGTGTTCAGCACCGCCCTGGGCGACACCCTGCAGAAGGATTGCAGCTACGACGTGGTGCAGTCCGTCCACGAGCAGCTGCGGGGCCGCATCGAGGAGCATAAGGAGAGCAAGAATCCCCAGCCCCTGACCCTGTCCGTCCGGGAGGTGGGCGACATGCTGAGCGGCAGCGGCGTGTCCGCCGAAAAGGTGGAGGCCTTCCAGCAGGAATGCCGCAAACAGTACGGTGAGGACGCGGAGCTGAACCCCAAAAACATCATCGAAAGCGGCAAATTCCAGATCACCACCCCGGAGGTGAAGATCGCCGTGGCCCCGGAGTACAGCTATATGATCGAGGCCCGCGTCATTGACGGGCGCAGGTACATCCTGATCCCCGCCGACGACGGCGTGGAGATCAACGGCATCGGCGTGAACATCCCCAACCCGCAGAAGCCGGAGGAATAAGCTGGGATGCCGCAAAAATGACAAAAAGAAAAGACCGCCGACGGCGGTCTTTTTCTTGCACTTGGAGCAGGGTACGGGAATCGAACCCGCCTCCTCGGCTTGGGAAGCCGATGTACTACCGATGTACGAACCCTGCAAGTGGAGTTATCATACCACACTTTACCGTCTATTGCAAGGCGAAAATCGCCGGGACCCGCACTTTTCCCCCGACGCATAGGCCAAGCCCGGCAGGGCATAGGATGGCACCAAAGAAACAAGGAGGGCTTGCGGTATGAAACGAGCGGCGGGATTTCTGGCGGCATTGGTGTTGGTGTGGGGCATGGCGGTGCCCTGCTGGGGCGTGGAGCTGACGCTGACCTCCCACGCGGCGCTGCTGATGGAAAAAACCACGGGGGAGATCCTCTATGCCCAGAATGAGCATGAGGCGCGGCCGCCGGCCAGCGTCACCAAGATCATGACGGTGCTGCTGACCATGGAGGCCATCGACAGCGGCCGCATCGCCCTGGACGACATGGTGACCGTCAGCGCCTACGCCGCCGGGATGGGCGGCAGCCAGGTATTTCTGGCGGAGGGCGAGCAGATGTCGGTGGACGATCTGCTGAAAGCGGTGTGCGTCTCCTCCGGCAACGACGCGGCGGTGGCGCTGGCGGAGCATGTGGCGGGCGTGACGGAGCTGTTCGTGGAGCAGATGAACAACCGCGCCCGGGAACTGGGCATGAAGGACACCCACTTCGTCAACTGCACCGGCCTGACGGCGGAGGGCCACGTCACCTCCGCCTACGACATCGCCCTCATGAGCCGGGAGCTTCTGCTGCACCATCCGGAGGTGCGGAATTATACCACCATCTGGATGGACACCCTGCGCAGCGGCACCTTCGGGCTCAGCAACACCAACAAGCTGATCCGGTTTTATGACGGGGCCACGGGGCTGAAAACCGGCTTTACACAGGAGGCGGGCTACTGCATCAGCGCCACGGCGGAGCGGGACGGCATGGAACTGATCGCCGTCATCATGAAGGGGAACACCTCCGACAGCCGCAACGCCGACGCGAAAACCCTGCTGAACTACGGCTTCTCCACCTACGCGCTGGTGGACGTCCAGCCGGAGGAGCCGCTGCCCGTCCTGCCGGTGGTGCTGGGCGCGGTGGACACCGTGTCCGCCGTGCTGCCAGAGGAGGGCCGCACGCTGCTGCTGGAGAAATCCCAGACCGGCGGCCTGACCCAGACGGTGGAGCTGCCGGAGTCGGTGGCGGCGCCGGTGTGCGCCGGTGACCGGCTGGGCACCCTGACCGTCAGCCGGGAGGGGACCGTGGCGCTGGCCATCCCCATCGTGGCGGGAGAGACGGTGGAGCGCCTTACCTGGGGCGAAACGGTGACCCGGATGCTGCGCACGGCGATTTTCTGCGGGTAAACGCAAAGTTTCCCTTGTATTTTCCCCGCAGGCGCTGTAATATAGGATTTTAAGAAAAGTGCACATAGGAGGCGCATAGTATGATCAAGGTCGACCTTACCAATATCCAGAGCTTTCTGCGGCTGCCCTACGAGGCGGCGCTGTCTCCCCGCCTGAAGATCGCCCACAGCCATTTGCAGCTGGGCGACGGCACCGGCGGCGAATTCACCGGCTGGGTGCATCTGCCCCGGGACTATGACCGGGTGGAGTATGACCGCATCAAGGCGGCGGCAAAAAAGATCCAGAGCGATTCCCTGGCGCTGGTGGTCATCGGCATCGGCGGCTCCTATCTGGGCGCACGGGGCGTGATCGAGTGTCTGTGCTCCCCCAACTATAACCTGAAAAAGAAGGACACCCCCAACATCTACTTCATCGGCAACGGCCTCAGCAGCGAGGCACTGACCGAGGTGATGGAGCTGGTGAAGGATGTTGACTTCTCCGTCAACGTGATCTCCAAGTCCGGCACCACCACCGAGCCTGCCGTGGCCTTCCGCTTCTTCCGCGACCTGCTGGAGCAGCGCTACGGCAAGGAGGAAGCCGCCCGCCGCATCTACGCCACCACCGACGCCCACAAGGGTGCGCTGAAGTCTCTGGCGGACGCCAACGGCTACGAGACCTTCGTGGTGCCTGACAACATCGGCGGCCGTTACAGCGTGCTGACGGCCGTGGGCCTGCTGCCCATTGCCGCCGCCGGCATCGACATCGACGCGCTGATGGCCGGCGCGCAGGAGATGATGGAGACCTGCACCGCCGGCGACATGGCCCTCAATCCCGCGTGGCACTATGCCGGCGCCCGGTATGAGTTGTACCGCATGGGCCACAAGATCGAGATCCTGGCCGCCTATGAGCCCTCCTTCCGGTTCATGGCCGAGTGGTGGAAGCAGCTGTACGGCGAGAGCGAGGGCAAGGAGGGCAAGGGCCTGTTCCCCGCCAGCGTGGAATTCACCGCCGACCTGCACTCCATGGGCCAGTATATCCAGCAGGGCGAGCGCCACCTGTTTGAGACGGTGGTGCGCTTCGGCCCCTCCGCCCGGCAGCAGGAGGTGCCCTTTGACGAGGGCAACGGCGACGGCCTGAACTTCCTTGCCGGAAAGAGCATGGACTTTATCGCCCGTCAGGCCATGGACGGCACGCTGCTGGCCCATGTGGAGGGCGGCGTACCCAACATTATCGTCCAGACCGGCAGCAAGGACGCCCATACCCTGGGCGAGTTGATCTACTTCTTCGAGTATGCCTGCGGCCTGAGCGGCTATCTGCTGGACGTGAATCCCTTCGACCAGCCCGGCGTGGAGGCCTATAAGAAGAACATGTTTGCCCTGCTGGGCAAGCCCGGCTATGAGGAGCTGCGTCAGACGCTGGAGAAAAAGCTGAAACGTTAACCGTTTTGTCATTGCTTTTTGGACGCGGTTATGCTATGCTGTAAGCAGGAGCATAACCACCTCCTATCATGGATAAAGGAGTGATTTCTTATGGTTAGATTGATTATGGGCGCCAACGGTGCAGGCAAGACGAAGCAGCTGATCGAGCTGATCCATTCCGCCGTGGAAAGCGAGAACGGAAGCGTCGTGTGCATCGAACCCAGCGCCGACATGACCTACGACATCAGCTATAATGTCCGTTTGGTCAACGCCAGCGAGTATAATGTGAATAATTATGAGTGTCTGCGGGGCTTTATCAGCGGCCTGTATGCGGGCAATTACGATATTTCCCATGTGTTCGTGGACAACCTGTGCAAGATCGCGGGCGACAAGGATCTGCAGGCGGTCGAGGACTTCCTGGGCTGGCTGGATCGCTTCAGCAACGCCAACGACGTGAAGTTCACCGTCACCATCAGCGCTGATGAGGATTCCGCCACCGAGGGTCTGCGCCAGTACACCTGATCCCCTCACACATAACACCAGTCCCGGCATACCTTCGTATGCCGGGACTTTTTGAAGCGCCGAAAGGAGGGCCGCCCATGAAGGGTACGGTACGGGAACTGAATCTGGAGCAGGGGAGACCCACGGTGGATCAGGCGCTGGGCTGGCTGGCGGCGGAGCTGGAGGCCGCCCGGAAAATGAACACGCCCCTGATGAAGCTGATCCACGGCTACGGCTCCTCCGGCAAGGGCGGGCGCATCCGCACCGCCAGCCGCCGCTATCTGGAGGAGGCCGCCGCCCAGGGGCGGATCACGACCTATCTGCCGGGGGAACGGTTCTCCATCTTCGACGAGACGGCCCGGCGGGCCATGCAGCGCTATCCCCAGCTGCGGCAGGATCGGGATCTGGACGCGGAGAACCGCGGCGTGACCTTTGTGTTCTTCCGGGAGCTCTGACAGACGAAACAGGCGCGGGCCGCGGCCCGCGCCTGTTTTTTATGTCTCAGCCTTGCAGATAGCGCAGCAGCAGCTGCAACGTGGCCTTCATGCCGTTCCAGTGGGTGCGCTCCATGCCGTGGGAGGCGTGGACACCGGGGCCGATCAGCGCGGCCTTCATGCCGCCGCCGGCCCGCCACGCCGCACCGGCGTCGGAGCCGTAATGGGGATACACGTCGGCAGCATAGTCGATGCCATCGGCCTTGGCGAAGCCGATCAGCCGGGAGGTCATTTCGTAGTCGTAGGGGCCGGCGCTGTCCTTCACGCAGATGGACACCTGCTGCTCGGTGCAGGTAAGGGCCGCACCCACGCAGCCCATGTCCACCACCAGCAGCTCGCTGAGGGTGG
Organism: uncultured Oscillospiraceae bacterium; assembly: GCA_934565655.1. Taxonomy (GTDB): domain Bacteria; phylum Bacillota; class Clostridia; order Oscillospirales; family Oscillospiraceae; genus Vescimonas. The sequence continues at coordinate 95,632 of CAKTIE010000001.1, read as the reverse complement.
TGGGAATGTCGGAGCCGCCGTGGCCCACCTCCTCATAAACGGTAAGGTAGAACTCCGTGTCGTACCGGGGAACGATGCCGTTTTCCCGCATGATCCGCAGGGCGGTCAGCAGGCAGGCGGCGGAGCCCTTATCGTCGATGAAGCGGGATTTCAGGAAGCCGCTGCCGGTAACGGTGGTCTTGGTGTCGATGCAGATGTAGTCGCCCACCTCGATGCCCAGGGCCAGCACCTCGTCCCGGGCAGACACAGGCTCGTCCACCCGGACATACATGTTCTGCTCGTCCCGGGGGCGGGAATCGGCGTCGTCAAACACATGCACAGAGGGCGACAGGGACAGGATGGTGCCGGTATAGACCCGGCCGTCCCGCGTGTGGACGCGGCAATATTCGCCGTCCAGCGTGTTCAGCAGCGGGCCGCCGATCCGGGTGAACAGCAGCTCGCCCTTCTCCGTGATGGCCCGGCACATCAGGCCCAGCGTGTCCACATGAGCGCAGACGCCCACGGTCTTGCTGTGATCCCGGCCGGGGATCTCGATCACCAGATTGCCCTTGTTGAGACGGCGGGCGGCATAGCCCTGCTCCTCGGCCATCTCCTTGGCCAGTGCGATCACCTCGCCGGTATAGCCGCTGGGGGAATCCACCGCGAAAAGGCGCTTCGCCGTGTCCATCAGCGCCTGCCGGTACTGCTCAAGCTCCATGATATCTCCTCCTTGTTGATTCGATGGTACACTGCCATCATATGCGACGGCGGCAGTTTTGTCAATGCCCCGCCGCGGAAAAGCCCCGTCTGCCGGACACACTGTCCGGCAGACGGGGCTGCGGCTTCGGGACAGGGCTGTCCCGTTACATATTGTGGATGTCGTTCAGCAGCTCGTCCAGCGACATGCGGCTCACCTTATCGTCGGCAGCGGCTGCGGGATCGGCAGCCTCGGCGGCCTGGCGGTCCGCTTCCTCCCTGGCAGCCTGCGCGGCGGCCTCCGCCGCCTGGCGCTGGGCCATCTCCTGCTGCATCTTGGCGGACAGATCCTCCACGAAGGGGCTGGTCAGGGTATCGTCGGACACCTTGCGCGGCGCGGGCGCGGCAGGGCGCGGCGCGGTCTGCTGGGTTGCCTTCGGGGCGCTCTGCGGCTTCCGGACCGGCTGCGGTTTTACCGGCTCCTGGGGCAGCTTCTCCGGCTCGCCGCGGGAGGGCCGGGGCGGCTGGGGCGGGGTATCGTCATCGCCGCCGTCATCGTCCTCATAATCGTCGTCATCATAGCCGCCGTGGTGGCCGATGCGGCCCAGCAGGAAGCCCACCAGCAGCAGGATCACCACCAGCACGGCCGCGCCGATGATCAGCGCGGTGGTGGTGGCCATCTCGCCCACCAGCGGCAGCGTCACCGTCATGGGAACGGAGTAGGTAGGGGGCTCAGGCGGAATGTTGGGGTCGATGATCTCCATGGTGGGGATGATGCCCTCGTACTTGGGCATGCGGTACACATGGACGGTATAGGTCTTGGTGGTGGTGCCGTCCTCCGCCGTGCAGGTGACGGTCATTACGGTGTCGCCCTCCTGGGTCAGCTGGGCGGTGGCCTCGGTGACCCGCAGGGCCTTTTCATCCTTGGCCACGCCGGTCAGCGTGGCGGTCTTGGTCTCATAGGGCACATAGGCCACATAGTCGGTCACCGCGCCGGAGAAGGTGGGGCTGAGGGTGCCCACATCCAGCGTCAGCTCCTTCAGCAGCGCGTCGGTGCTGGGCTTGTAGTTGGGATCCTGCTCACGGGTGACGGAGATGGTATAGGTCTTTTTCGCGCCGGTGGCGGCGGTGCAGGTCACGGTGACCGTGTTGCTGCCCACCACCAGGGAATTGCCGCTGACGGACACCTTGGCCGAGCCGTCCGCCGCCTTATAATTCAGGTTCAGGGACTCCACCGCATAGGGGACCGTGGCGGTATAATAGGTGGTGCCCTTACTGAAGGCAGGGCTCAGCGTGGCGTTGGAGCAGCTGAGGGCGCCCAGATCGCAGTTGCTGCTGAGGGGCGCGTCCACCTTGCCGCTCCAGGAGGCGGTGCCGATGGTGGTCTCGCTGTCGCCGTCGCTGACGGTGATGTTCTTGAAGCTGGCGGACAGGGCCGTACCTGCCGCCAGGTCGCTCTTGACCCGGAAGGTGACGGACAGCACGCTGGAGCTGGAGATGGGATCCACGCCGTACAGCACGAACTTCATGCCGTTGTTGACCATGGTCCAGCTGCTGAGCTGGTTGTCATAGTTGGTGAACTCCAGCACGCTGCTGTCATAATCCAGCGTGGCGTCCATGCCCATGATATTGCTGCCGGAGATACTGAGCGTCAGCTTGACGGTGCTGCCGGCCTGTACCGCGGAGCTGCCGGAAAGGCTGGCCTCCGCCGCCTCTGCCCGCTGGGGCAGCAGCGCAAATACCAGCGCCAGCACCAGCACCAGTGTTTTCAAGATGTGCTTCTTTTTCATACAGCTCTCCTCCTGTGTCAGCTGATGCTGTCCTTACCCACCATCACGCGGGCCGCCTTGACCACGTCGGTAATGGTGATCTTGCCGTCGCCGTTGAGATCGGCGGCCTCCTTATAGGCGCCGGTCAGCTCCTGCTTGCCCACCACATGGGACTGCAGCGCCACCACGTCGGTAATGGTGAGGCGGCCGTCGCCGTTCACATCGCCGGTGACCACCAGCGTATAGCTCTTTTTGCCCACCACGGCGGTCATGCCGGTGGCCAGCTCTCCGGAGGTCACCTCCGTCTTGCCGTCGTAGACCTTGGCGCGCTTGCCCAGCTGCTCCACCGTGCTGCCGGGAACCAGGCCGTCCCAGTAGCCGGAGCTGTCGGGCAGCTCCGTCACGGGCTTGGCGGTATAGGTGGGCTTGAAGGTCATGTTCTCGTTCTTCATAACGGTCTTGCCCTCGGTATAGCCCTCCCAGCCGCTGAAGGTATAGGTGTACTCGCCGTCAGGGGCCTTGGTGGGTGTGCTCTTAGGTGCGGGGATGGGCTCGCCCTCCGCCACGGTGCCGCGCAGGAAGATGTCGCCGTCGGCATCCAGGAAGGTATAGGTGTACACATCCGCATAGTGGGCGTACAGCGTCAGGTCGGAGGCGATGATCTTCGTACCGGACATGATCTGATCGCCGCCCTCCTTCTCGGTGAACCAGCCGATGAAGGTGTAGCCCTCCTTGTCGGCGGTAGGCAGCTTGCCGTAGATCACGTCGTCCAGAGAGACGGTCTTTGTCTTGCTGCCCTTCAGGGTGCCGCCGTTGGGATCGAAGGTGACGGTATAGGTCTCGTCATTGTGGACGGGGCCGCTGTTGCCGCTGACGGTGAAGTCGGATCTCACCAGCTCCACGGTCTGGCCGCCGGCGGCGGCCGTCAGGATGAAGGTATAGCTTCCGGCGGACAGCTGGCTGTAGGGGATGCTGTCATCCAGCTTCTTCAGGTCATAGGCCGGTTCGTTGGGAGACGCGCTCTTGCTGATCACGGCGCTGCCGCTCTTCCCGGCCACGGTGATATTGACGGAGGTGATGGGGGAGGAGCAGGAGATCACGCCGCGGACGGGGAACAGGGAGTTCCCGGACACCAGCACGTTATCCTTGGTGGGATAGATCATGCCCCGCATGGTCCAGTCCGCCGCCGCGCCGGTCAGGGAGATGGGCTGCCACTCGGCGGCGGGCGCCTCCTCGGTGGCGGCTGCCATCACCAGCGTATCATTGCTGCGGCTGAGATATGTTTCCGTTTTCATGTTTTTCAGGGTAAAGCCGCTCTTACCCCGCTCCAGCAGCCACTTCTGGCTGTTGGCCGTGGAGGGTGCGGACAGGCTCACACCCTTGCTGTCGGCGCTGAGGCGCAGGGTCTTGCCGTCCACCTCGGTGCTGAGGGTGTAGAATCCGCCGTCAAAATAGGTCAGGGTGAAGGTCTGGTTGGCGGCGTCACCGGCGCGGACGTTCAGGCTCACGCGGCCGCCGGTGCAGTCGATAGCGTGCTTCTGGTCGCCGCTGTTGAGGGCCAGCTGGTAATGGCCGTCGGCCAGCAGGGCGTCATCATAGCCGTTGTTCTTCAGCATCACCAGCGCGTCGGCCACCTCGTTGACCCGTAGGCGGCGGTACACGCTCATCTGCACGCCGCCGGAGCAGCCGTAGAAGTACCGCAGGATCAGGCCGGCGGTATTGTACTTGTTGGCGTCGTCGCCGGACATAGTGGCGGCGGATTTGCCCTCCTGGCGCAGCTCCTCCACCGTGACCAGACGGCCGGAGACCTCATAGATGGCCTGGATCAGATCGCCCTCCGGCTGGTTGGCAAAGCCGCCCAGACTGTCGAAGGCGCGCTGGATCAGGAAGCAGGCATCAGAGGGGCCGTGCTGCACGGCCCGGCTCCAGAACACGTTCTTCAGCGCCACGGAGTAGTCGTCGATGTCAAAGCCGGACACCTTGCTCTCCACCAGGTCGATCACCTTGTCATAGAACTTGGCCTTGGTATAGTCGTACTGGGCAGAGCCGAAGGTATCGCCGTAATCCTCGGCCAACGCCTCCCAGGCGTTGTCGAAATAGGTGCCGTACCCGTCGGAGATATAGTGATAGGCGCTGTCCAGCGTATCACCGATGTCCTGATACACCCGCAGGTCGCTCTTTTTGCACCACTCGGCAAAGTCGTGAGGCACACCGGCGCGGCTGGCAAACATGTACATACCGTAGGACTTTCCGCCGGGATCGCCCGGCACCGTGGAGATGATGCCGGGGTTATATTTTGCGCCGATCTCATAGAACCGGCTCAGATCGTCATAATCGGCATCCAGCCACTCCAGAGCCGTGTCTGCCGCGGCGCGGATCAGCAGGCCGCCGGCCACCAGGCCCAGCACCATGGCCGCGCTCAGCAGCAGAGCGGTCCCCCGTCGTAATAGCTTCATACTGTTTTCCTCGCTCTCCGTCAGAATACGCAGACATGCAAATGCAGGGGAGGCACAGCGCCTCTCCACCGATTTACATAATACTATTCAAAGCAAGTATAGCATCCGGGCACGGGCTTGTCTACTGAAAAAACGAAAATAACACAAAAAATTGAGGGATTTTGTCGGGTAAACACCATATTTGGGGCGCGATCGCCGCGGAACGGACAAACTTTCCGCAAAAGCCGTTTCGTTTTTCGGAATTATGTAAACCAAAAGAGAGGGCAGCCGGAGCTGCCCTCTCTTTTGGTTTACCGCGCGGCGGCCGCCCAGTGGTTATCCACCAGCTTGTCGAAGTCCACCCACTGGTCCTCCGTCAGCTCGCCAGCCTGGGTCATGACGGTCTCCAGCCGCTCCAGCGACGCCTTTTCCATGGTCAGGGGCGTGTTCCACGCGCCGATCTCACGGTGGCGGGCGGTGACGGCCTCCAGCGTGTCAAGGCTGGTATCGGGGAACTGGCCAATAATTGCTTCGGCCACCTCACGGTCGGTGTGGGACTCCACCCAGTCCAGCGCTCTGGCCATGGCCCGGCAGAAGGCGGCGATCACGTCGTCATGCCGGGCCGTGTAGCTCTGGGAGGCGAAATAGGCGGTGTAGGGAATGGTGCCGCTCTCCGCGCCGATGGAGCAGAGGATATACCCCTCGCCGGAGGCTGCCACCTGGGTGGCGGCAGGCTCAAACAGCGTCACATAGTCGCCCTGCCCGCCGGTGAAGGCCCCGGCCATCATGTTGAACTGCACACTGGTGTCCACGATCACGTCTACCTGCGGCTCCAGCCCGTGGCTGCGCAGGACGTATTCCAGCGTCATCTCCGGCACGCCGCCCTTGCGGCCGCCGATGATGGTCTTTCCCCGGAGATCCTCCCAGTCGAAGGCCACATCCTCCCGGCCCATGAGGAACGCGCCGTCGCAGGCCGTCAGCTGGGCGAACACCACGGGATAGTCGTCCTTGCCCTGATTATAAATGTAGACGCAGCTCTCCGGCCCGGCAAGGCCGATGTCGCTCTGTCCCGACACCACGGCGGTCATCACCTTGTCGGCGCCGCCGCCGTTGGTCAGCTCGATGGCAAGGCCCTCGTCCGCGAAGAAGCCCAGCTCCATGGCCACATACTGCGGCGCGTAGAACACGGAATGGGTCACCTCGTTGAGCCGGACGGTGGTCAGCTCCTTCTCCGTCTGCCCCGCGCCGCAGCCGCACAGCAGCGGCAGCAGCGTCAGGGCGGCAAGAATTGGCGCGAAGATCTTTTTCATGCTTTTACCCCCAATAAACGATACAGTATTTTTTCCACCCACAGCACCAGCCGGTACATGATCACCGCGGCCGCCAGAAGCAGCAGCACACTGGTCATCACCAGATCCATGTTGAACACCTGAGAGCCGTAGACGATCAGGTAGCCCAGACCGGCCCGCGAGACAAGGAACTCGCCCATGATGACGCCCACCCACGAGAGGCCCACGTTGACCTTCAGGGTGTTCAGCAGCGTGGCGTAGTTGGCGGGGAACACCAGCATCCGCAGCGTCTGCCAGCGGCTGGCCCCCATGGCGGCCATCAGCCGCAGCTTCTGGGCGTCCGTGGCGCGGAAGCCCTCGTACATGTTCAGGATGGTGACGATCAGCGAGATGGCCAGCGTCATGACGATGATGGCCCCGATGCCCGCGCCCATCCACACGATGAAGATGGGCCCCAGCGCCGTTTTCGGCAGGGCGTTGAGCACAACAAGATACGGATCCAGCACCCGGCTGAGGGTGGGCCACCACCACATGGCCACGGCGATCAGCGTACCGGCGGCAGTACCCAGCAGGAACCCCACCGCCGTCTCCCAGCAGGAGGTACCCACATGCACCAGCACGTCGCCGCCCCGGCACAGGTTGACGAAGGTGGCGGCGATGCGGCTGGGACAGCTGACCAGAAAGCCGTCGCTGAGCCCCACGCGGCAGCTCAGCTCCCAGAAGGCGAAAAAGCCCACCAATACAGAGATCTGCCAGATACGCACCCGCCGGGTCTGCCGCCGCAGCGCCAGCAGATACCGCGCCCGCTTGGGCGACAGGGCCTCATTCATGCAGCTCCAGCTCCTTCCATATGGCGTCGAAGTAACGGGGGAAGGCTGGGTTCTCCCGCCGCTGCATGGGCGAGAGCGTCCGCAGCTCCCCCATGTCGAACACCGCCTTCACCACGGCGGGCCGCCGGGACAGCACCACCACCCGGTCCGACATGCTGACGGCCTCGGAGATATCGTGGGTCACCAGCAGGGCGGTCTTGCCCTCGCCGCGGATGATGCGCCAGATGTCGCCGGATACCGCCAGCCGGGTCTGATAGTCCAGGGCGGAAAACGGCTCATCCAGCAGCAGGATATCCGGCCCCGTGGCCAGCGTGCGGATCAGGGCGCAGCGCTGGCGCATGCCGCCGGAGAGCTGGTCGGGCCGCTTGGCGGCGAACTCCGCCAGACCATAGCGCTTCAGCAGGGCGTCCACATGGGCGCGGTGCTCCGGTTCGCGGTCGCGGCGGATCTCCAGTCCCAGCAGCACATTGTCCCGGATGGTGCGCCATTCAAACAGCTGATCCCGCTGGGGCATGAAGCCCACATGGCCGCTGGCCCCGGATACCGGCGCGCCGCACAGCGTCACCGTGCCGCCGTCCAGCGTCTCCAGACCCGCCAGCGCGCCCAGCAGCGTGGATTTTCCGCAGCCGGACGGCCCGACGATGCTGACGAACTCCCCCTCCGCCACGTCGAAGGAGACACGCCGCAGCGCCTCCACCTCGCCGTTGCGGGCCTGATACGTCAGGGCGGCGTCCCGGATCGAAATGATTTGGTTCATATGCGCCTCCCTTTTGCGTGTTGAACGCTTTGCGGGAGAAAATGTCTCTCCCTGCATCAGTATATTGAGGGGGTGGGGCGTTGGTTACTCGTTGACATTTTCCCGGCCGTGGTGTACCATGGACGTACAGTAAATAAAGGAGGATGTTCCCATGAAGAAGATCATTTCCACCACCAATGCCCCCGCCGCCATCGGCCCCTATTCCCAGGCCATCGACTGCGGCAATTTCCTCGTCACCTCCGGCCAGGTGCCCTTCGATCCCGCCACCGGCGAGTTCGTTCCCGGCGGCATCACCGAGCAGACCCGTCAGGTGCTGACCAACATCAAGGCCATCCTGACCGAGGCCGGCCTGACCATGGACAACGTGGTCAAGACCACCGTGTTCCTGCAGAACATGGGCGACTTCGCCGCCATGAACGCCGTGTACGCCGAGTTCTTTACCGAGGGCCAGTATCCCGCCCGCTCCGCCGTTGAGGTGGGTGCGCTGCCCAAGGGCGCGCTGGTGGAGATCGAGACCATCTGCGTCAAGTAAGCGTTTTCAGATCCCACGCAGCGTCTCCGGCAGGCCGCCGGAGACGCTGCTTTTTGCGCTTTTCCGGTTGCAAAGGCGGCGGAAACAGGCTATACTGAAGAAAATCCACACGGGAGGTGCGCTTATGGGAGTTTTATACGCCCTGGAATCCATCCGCACGCCGTTTTTCGACACCGTCTTTTCCCTGATCACCCATCTGGGCGAGGAGCTGGTGTTCATGGTGACGGCGCTGTTCGTGTTCTGGTGCGTCAGCAAGAAGGAGGGCTACTACCTGCTGGCGGTGGGCTTTGCCGGAACGGTGCTGAACCAGTTTCTGAAGCTGCTGTGCCGCATCCCCCGGCCGTGGGTGCTGGACAGTAATTTCACCATCGTGGAGAGCGCCCGCGCCCAGGCCACCGGCTATTCCTTTCCCAGCGGCCACACCCAGAACGCCGTGGGCACCTTCGGCGGCATCGCCCGGTTCACCCGACGGAAATGGGTGCGGATCGTGTGCATCGTCATTGCGGTGCTGGTGCCCTTCTCCCGGATGTATCTGGGCGTCCACACGCCGCTGGACGTGGGGGTGGCCGCCGTGACGGCGATGGTGCTGCTGTTCGTCCTCTATCCCGTCATGGAGCACAGCGACGTCCGCCACGGCGTCATGGCCGCGGTGATCGGCGTGATGCTGGCGCTGGCGGCGGGGTATCTGCTGTTCGTGTCGCTGTACCAGTTCCCCGCCGACGTGGACGCGGACAATCTGGCCCACGGCGTGGAGAACGCATGGAAGCTGATGGGTGCCACGGTGGGCCTGCTGGCGGCGTGGTGGCTGGATCTGAAATTCATCCACTTCGACACCCGGGCCGTGTGGTATGTGCAGCTCATCAAGCTGGTGGGCGGCCTTGTCCTGATCGTGGCCATCCGGGCCGCGCTGAAGGCCCCGCTGGCGGCGCTGCTGGGGCCGGGGCCGGGCGGCGCGGTGCGCTACGCCGTGATGGTGCTGTTTGCCGGGGCGGTATGGCCCATGACCTTCGCGCCGTTGTGTCACGCGCTGGAAAAACGGGTATACTGATACCGTCCCTCCGTCCCCGCGTAGGAGACGTGAACGAAATGTAAAATTTTTGCCGCTGGGAACAAATTGTCCTTCAAATTCGTCTATACTTGTGGTATGATGCTGATTGCCGGCGCGGTATGTGCCGGCGTGACAGAAACAAACAAAAGAACGCCCGGCAACGGGCAGGATACAAAGGAAGGGATCTTGGATGAAGAAGATGCTCGCCGCCCTGCTGGCGGCTATGATGATGCTGACGCTGGCCGCCTGCGGCGGTGAAAGCGGCGGCAAGACCGTGGATGTCCAGAAGCTGGCCGACGATCTGAAGGACAACGTGCCTTACAGCGCCGACATGATCGCCACCGCCGTGGAGGACCTGAACTACAAGCTGGATCCTCCCGAGGGCACCACCATCACCGGCTACATGGCCGACGGCAACACCGCCGACCTGATCGTGGTGGCCCAGTGCGCCAGCGCTGATGACGCCAAGACGCTGTACGCCAACGTGCAGACCTATCTGGACGACCTGAAGCGGGAGGCCAACCTCTATCAGCCCGAGGAGGAGGCCCGGCTGAACGGCGCGCTGCTGCGGCAGGACGGCGCTGTGGTGGTGCTGTGCGTCAGCGATGATACCGCCGCCGCCACCGCCATTGTGGAGGGCTATGTAAAATGAGCCGGTACAGAGGACGCCGCCGGAGCGTGTCGCCCCTGATGCTGCTGATCGCGCTGGTGGTGGCCATTGCCGCCGTGGTGCTGATCGTCATCAATCTGGGGAAGAATAAGACGCCCGCCAACGACGACGCGAATACCCCGCCCGCCAACGGCGATACCACCGACCCCGGCAATACGGACGATCCCAACGCCGCCGACCCCGTCACACCGGACGTCACTGAGCCCGCCTATCAGAAGATCGAGCTGAAGGGCGACCAGCAGCAGTATGACGCGGTGTACCGTGTGGGCGACACCGGCTATGAGATGTACAGCTATGTGGACAGCACCGCCAAGAAGTACGCCGACAACGTGAACGCCGTGGCGGACGCACTGGCGGGCAAGGCCAACGTGTACATGCTGCCCATTCCCCTCAGCTCCGGCATCAGCCTGCCGGACGAGCTGTACGGCAAGGATGTGTTCGGTGACCAGAAGGACGCCGAGCAGAAGATCATCAGCTATATGAACGGCAATGTGAAGTCCGTGGCGCTGTACGACGCGCTGCTGGCCCACCGCACCGAGTATGTCTATTTCCGCACCGACCATCACTGGACGGCCACCGGCGCGTACTACGCCTATGAGCAGTTCTGCAAGGCCAAGGGCATCACGCCCACGCCCATCGCCAGCTATAAGGTGGACGAGTATGACGGCTTCCTGGGCACCTTCTACCGGGATTCCAACCAGAACGCCACCATGGGAGAAAACCCCGACAAGGTGGTGGCCTATCACCCCCTCAGCACCGAGGCCACGCTGGACTACGGCGACAGCGAGAACGCCAGCCTGACCCGGGGCAAGATCATCTATGATGAATCCACCGCGCCCGCCAGCCTGAAATACGGCGCGTTCATCACCGGCGACAACGCCTATTCCGTCATCAACAACCCCGATGTGACGGACGGCTCCAGCTGCATCGTGGTGAAGGAGTCCTTCGGCAATGCCTTTGTGCCGTTCCTGACGGATCACTACCAGACCATCTATGTGCTGGACTATCGCTACTGGAAGGGCAGCATCAGCCAGTTCGCCCAGGATAAGGGCGTGCAGGACGTGCTGTTCGTCAACAACCTGTCCGCCATCCGCTCCACGGCACTGGTGGGATACCTGCACAACGTGGTGTAAAACGATGCTGGCATGAAATGGCGTAATGCGCGGCGGCCTGAGGGCAGGCCGCCCTACGCACTGACCATCGGTAGAATTCCGTAGGGCGGGGTGCCCTCACCCCGCCACGCGAAAAACGGTATAGTCCATCCGCACAACCGATCATCCCCTGTGGGACAGAGCGCTGCTCTGTCCCACTTTCCGGCAAAAGCGCCGTAAACAAACCGTAAACGAAGGAGAACCCTTATGGTATTCAGCAGCACCGTCTTTCTGTTGATCTTCCTGCCTGTGGTGGCAGGGATCTATTTCCTGTGCCCCCGAAAGGCACGCAATACCGTGCTGCTGCTGTTCAGCCTTGTGTTCTACGGCTGGGGCGAGCCGAAGTATATCCTGATCATGCTGTTCTCCACGGTGTTCGACTACACCAACGCCCGGCTCATCGGCCATTTTCAGGACGCCGGGAAGCAGAAGGCCGCCAAAGCCGTGCTGATCGTGGACGTGGTGGGCAATCTGGGGATCCTGGGCTTCTTCAAGTACACGGATTTCGCCATCGACAACCTGAACAGCCTGCTGAGCGCCGGTATTCCCGCGCTGGGACTGGCCCTGCCCATCGGCATCAGCTTCTACACCTTCCAGACCATGTCCTACACCATCGACGTGTACCGGGGCATTGTCAAGGCCCAGAAGAACATCCTCAACGTGGGCGCGTATGTGACCCTGTTCCCCCAGCTGATCGCCGGTCCCATCGTCCAGTACAAGACGGTGGAGCACGAGCTGATGTACCGCCGGGAGAGCATCTTCGAGGCCAGCCGGGGCATGCAGCGCTTCGTGGTGGGTCTTGCCAAAAAGGTGCTGATCGCCAATCAGGTGGGCGCTCTATGGGAGCAGATCAGCGCCATGTCCGCGCCCTCCGCCGTGACGGCGTGGCTGGGCGCCATCGCCTTTACGTTCCAGATCTATTTCGATTTCTCCGGATATTCCGACATGGCCATCGGTCTGGGGCATCTGTTTGGCTTCCATTTTCTGGAAAACTTTGAGCATCCCTACGAGTCCCGCACCGTCACGGAATTCTGGCGGCGGTGGCACATCAGTCTCAGCACATGGTTCCGGGAATACGTCTATATCCCCCTGGGCGGCAACCGTCACGGCAAGGCGCGGCAGATCCTGAACCTGCTGATCGTCTGGTTCCTGACGGGCCTGTGGCACGGGGCCAGCTGGAACTTCGTGCTGTGGGGCCTCTATTACGCGGCGCTGCTGATTCTGGAAAAGCTGTTTTTGCTGCGGTGGCTGGATAAAGCCCCCAAATGGGCGGGGCATGTGTACACCATCTTCGCCTTCATCATGGGCTGGGTGCTGTTCGCCATCACCGATTTCGGCCAACTGGGACAGTACGTCTCCGCCATGTTCACCGCCCATTTTGCCGACGGGACGGCCCTGTATCTGCTGCGCTCCAACGTGGTGCTGCTGATCGCCGCCGCCATCGGCTGCACCACCGGCCCGCTGCGGCTGTGGGACCGGGTGGAGAATAAGCTGTCCGACACCGCCGCCGTGACGCTGCGCACCGTTGGCGTGGTGGCGTTGCTGCTGCTGTCCATCGCCTTTCTGGTGGGCGACAGCTATAACCCCTTCCTCTACTTCCGTTTCTAAGGAGGAGCCTGTATGAATAACCCGAATAAAGGCGGCGCGCGCCTGATGAAAAGTGAGCAAAAGCGCCGGGAGCTGGCTCCTCTGCTGGCCATCTTCGGTATCCTGGTGGGGCTGGCACTGGCCTCGCTGCTGACGCCGGAGCGGGAGTTTTCCCCCAACGAGAACCGCTATCTCCAGCTGAAGCCAGAGCTGAGCTGGGCCACGCTGATGGACGGCTCCTTCACCCAGAAGGCGGAGGACTATGTCTCCGACCAGATCGCCTTGCGGGACACCTGGATGGAGGCGGCCTCGCTGGTGCAGCGCTCGGCACTGCGGCAGGAGATCAACGGCACATGGCTGGGCCGGGACGGCCGCTATTTCGCCAAGGTCACCCCCGACACCTTCGACACCGACCAGTACCACAAGAATCTGGAGCAGGTGCGGACGTTCTTCGACAACAATTCCGGCAAGGACTGCCGCATCATGATGGTACCCACCCCCGCCTATATGCTCCGGGATGACCTGCCCGCCAACGCGCCCCTCTTTGACGCGGCCGCCTGCTTCGGCACGCTGCTGAACGAGTTCGGAAAGCAGGCCATCGACCTGCGCCCGGCCCTGACCCCCGACGCGGCGGACATGTACTACCGCACCGACCATCACTGGACCAGCGAGGGCGCTCTGACCGCCTACGGCGTGTGGTGCGCCGCCACCGGCCACGCAGATCAGGACTGGCAGCTGGAAACGGCCAGCACCACCTTCCGGGGTACGCTGTACTCCAAGGTGCTGCTGCCGGACAGCCCCTATGACACGGTGTCCATCGCTTCCGATGCCGCCATCCGCTCCATGGACTGCGACGGCGAGGTATCCGACAGCCTGTACAGCATGGCGGCGCTGGAGGAGAAGGATCACTACAAGATCTTCATGGGCGGCAACTATGCCAAGGTGGTCATTGACACCGGCGCGAACACCGGCAAGTCCCTGCTGGTGGTGAAGGACAGCTTTGCCAACAGCTTCCTGCCCTTCCTGGTGAAGGATTATGACACCATCACGGTGCTGGATCTCCGGTTCTACCGAGAGGGCGTGCAGCCGCTGGCGGATGAGGCCGACGATGTGCTGGTGCTGTATGAGCTGACCAACTTCGCCGCGGATAAGAATTTGTATAAGCTGAACAAGAGCTGACAGAGCCGCCCGCAAGGGCGGTTTTGTTTTTTCTCTCACAACGCCAAAATCAGACCATTTCAGTATGCAAAAAGATTCCGGAATTTTACGTTTTCTTCAAAAAACACCGCAAATTTTTGTGAAAATCGTGACGGGTGTATTTGTTGAAGGGAGCGGCAAAACAGGCTATAATCAAGTTAAGTGAAAATTTTGTGTCGCAAGGAGAAACCGCCATGGAGCGCATCAGCAAGGAAAACTACTATCTGAACATCGCCGAGACCGTACTGGAGCGGGCTACCTGCCTGCGCCGGGTGTTCGGCGCCATTATTGTGAAGAACGACGAGATCATCTCCACCGGCTATAACGGCGCGCCGCGGGGCCGCCGCAACTGCGTGGATATGGGCCTTTGCACCCGCGAGGCCATGCAGGTGCCTCGCGGCGAACGGTACGAGCTGTGCCGCAGCGTCCATGCCGAGGCCAACGCCATCATCTCCGCCGCCCGGCGGGACATGGTGGGCGGCACGCTGTATCTGGTGGGCCGCAACGCCCAGACCGGTGAGCTGCTCCACGATGCCACCTCCTGCGCCATGTGCCGCCGTCTGGTGATCAACGCGGGCCTTGCCAAGGTGGTCATTCGCAATACCGAGACGGCGTTTTCCACCGTGGACGTGCAGGACTGGGTGGATCTGGAGGACGACGTGCCCGACCTGCGGTGAGACATGCATCCGGCCTGCGGGCCTGATCATAAAAAATGAATACGAAGGAGAATGTCATGATGTTGAACGACAAAAAGGTAGCCGCCTATACGGCTATCCTGCGGGAAGAGCTCCTGCTGGCCACAGGGTGTACAGAGCCCATCGCCGTCGCGTACTGTGCTGCCAAGCTGCGCGAGGTGCTGGGCGGAAAACCGGAAGAAGTGCTGGCCGAGGTCAGCGGCAACATTCTGAAGAACGTGAAATCCGTGGTCGTACCCAATACTGATGGCCGTCGCGGCATCGACGCTGCCATCGCGGTAGGTATTGTGGCGGGCGACGCGGACGCGGAGCTTCAGGTGATCGCCAACGTCACAGAGGATGACGCAGCCGCCATTCAGGGCTATCTGGATACCACACCCATCAAGGTCACATGTCCCGAGACGCCGTGCCTGCTGGATATCTTCCTGCATGGCAAGCGGGAGGGGCACACCGCCGCCGTGCGGGTGGCCAACAACCACACCAACATCATCTACATCGAAAGGGACGGCGAGATCCTGCTGGAAAAGCCCGTTACCGCCAACGCGGAGGACAATTTGCAGGACAAGAGCGTTCTTAACGTGAAAGACATTCTCACCTTCGCTGAAACCGTACCGTTATCCGCCATCGAGCCCATCATCGGCAGGCAGATCGCCTGCAACACCGCCATCGCGGAGGAGGGCCTGAAAAACAGCTGGGGCGCCAACATCGGCTCCACGCTGCTCCTGCGCAGCGATGACATCGAGACCCAGGCCCGGGCATGGGCCGCCGCCGGCTCCGACGCCCGCATGAACGGCTGCGAGATGCCGGTGGTCATCTGCTCCGGCTCCGGCAACCAGGGCATCACCGCCTCCGTCCCCGTGTGGCGCTACGGCAAGCTCATGGGCGCGGACGACGAGAAGATCCTGCGGGCCGTGTGCCTCAGCGACCTGATCACCATCCACCAGAAAACCGGCATCGGCCGTCTCAGCGCCTACTGCGGCGCGGTTTCCGCCGGTGTGGGCGCGGGCTGCGGCATCGCGTGGCTGCGGGGCGCGGACTATGACGCCATCTGCCACACGCTGGAAAACGCGGTGGCCATGATCTCCGGCTGCATCTGCGACGGGGCCAAGGCCAGCTGCGCCAGCAAGATCGCCATGGGCGTGGAGTGCGGCATGCTGGGCTACAACATGTATCTGGGCGGCAATAACTTCCAGCCCGGCCACGGCATCATGGGCAAGGATGTGGAGGACACCATCTGCCACGTCGGCGTGCTGGCGGCCCAGGGCATGCGGGAGACCGACCGGGTGATCCTGAAGATCATGACGGAGTAAAATAAACTGGCGCAAAATCTGACGATTTTGCTGCCAAAAGGCTTGCGGCCGACTGCGCGCGTCCTTTGGACACACTGGCGGCCGAGAAGAATTTTTCTGACGCACATGTCGTCAGAAAAATGATTTGATTTTTTCGCGCCGTGCGCGGCGCGAATTCTGCGAAGCTTTTGCAGGCGGGCCGGGACCGGCCCGCCTGTGGCGCATTCCGTCGAAAAACGGCACATAACCGCCCCTTTTGGGGTGGTTTTTTCCGTAAAACCCCTTGCAATCCCCCTATAAATATGGTAAGATACAGCATGGTAGTATGTGTTGACTGAGAGTGGACGTTCCGTCCGCTCTTTTTGTTGAGCAAAATCCGTTTCTTAAAAATCGGAAATCGTTTGAAAAATAAAGCGAGGAACGTTATGAAAAAAGTCACCGACATTGTGTGGGAGCTGGCGGAGCCGGTGGTGAAGGAAAACGGCTGCGAGCTGTGGGACGTGGAATACGTCCGGGAAGCGGGCCAGTGGTACCTGCGGCTTTACCTGGACAAGGAGGGCGGCGTGGACATCCTGGACTGCGAGGCCGTCAGCCGTAAGGTCAGCGACCTGCTGGACGAGGTGGACCCCATCGAATCCAGCTATATGTTCGAGGTCTCCTCCGCCGGTGCCGAGCGGCAGCTGAAGCGGCCCTCGGATTTTCAGCGCTTTCTGGGCCAGCCGGTGCTGGTCAAGACCTACAAGAACCGGGACGGCCGGAAGGAGTTCGCCGGTACGCTGGCAGGCTACGAGGACGGCGCGGTGCTGCTGGACATGGGCAGTGCGGAGCCGGTACGGTTCGAGAAGGCGGAAGTGGCGCTGGTGCGCCTGCGGATAGAGTTTTAAACAACAAGTTTCGTTTTAGATAGAAGGAGATTCAGATCATGAAATGTGATGAGATTTTCGCGGCGCTGGCCATGCTGGAGAAGGAACGGGGCATCCCCCAGAACTTCATGATGGGCAAGATCATTCAGGCCCTGACCACCGCCTATAAGCGGGATCACGAGGGCGTGGAGAACGTGATCGTGGACGTGGACGAGGAAAAGCACGACCTGCGGATGTACGTCCAGAAGGAGATCGTGGAGGAGGTCATGGACCCCGCCAATGAGATCTCTCTGGAGGAGGCCAAGCACATCAGCGCCAGAAACGAGCTGGGCGGCGTTGTGAATTTCCCTGTGGAAAATGTGGAATTCGGCCGCATCGCCGCCGGCAACGGCAAGCAGGTGATCATTCAGGGCCTGCGGGAAGCCGAGCACGGCATGATCTATGACGAGTGGGGCAGCAAGCAGCACGAGATCCTGACGGGCACCGTGGTGCGGATCGACCCCCGCAACGGCAACGTGATCCTGAAGATCGGCTCCGGCAACGAGAGCACCGAGGCCGTGCTGACCCAGAACGAGCAGGTGCCCGGCGAAACGCTGACCGAGGGGCAGATGGTGAAGGTGTATCTGGTGGAGGTCCGCCGCACCACCCGCGGCCCCCAGGTGCTGATCTCCCGCACCCATCCCGGTCTGGTGAAGCGCCTGTTTGAGCTGGAGGTCCCCGAAATCTACGACGGCTCCGTGGAGATCCGCTCCATCGCCCGCGAGGCGGGCAACCGCACCAAGATGGCCGTCTGGTCCGAGGATGAGAACATCGATCCCATCGGCGCGTGCGTCGGCCCCCGTGGTCAGCGCGTCAACGCCATCGTGGAGGAGCTGCGGGGCGAGAAGATCGACATCATCAAGTACAGCGAAGACCCTGCCGCGTTCATCGCCGCCGCGCTGGCGCCCTCCGATGTGGTGGAGGTGCGTCTGTCGGCCGAGGGCAAGGCCTGCCGCGTCATCGTACCGGACGATCAGCTGAGTCTGGCCATCGGCAAGGAGGGTCAGAACGCCCGTCTGGCGGCCCGCCTGACCGGCTATAAGATCGACATCAAGCCCGCTTCCTACAGCGGGGAATAATCGCATCGAGGAGGTGGCCGGTATGGCGGTCAAGCCCCGGAAGATCCCCCAGCGCCAGTGTGTCGGCTGCCGGGAGATGAAGGATAAAAAAGAGCTGCTGCGGGTGGTCCGCACGCCGGAGGGCAGCATCCTGCTGGACGGCAGGGGAAAGGCCTCCGGACGGGGCGCGTATGTGTGTCCCGATATCGCGTGCCTGAAAAAGGCCCGCAAGTCCAAGGCGCTGGAGCGCGCGCTGGAGACACCCATTCCCGAGGAGGTCTACGACGCGCTGGAGGCGCAGATGGAGGGCGGCGAAGCATGACGGATCAGGTATTGTCCATGCTGGGCCTTGCCAAAAAGGCGGGCCGCGTGGAGACCGGCGAGGAGCCGGTGGGCGCTGCCGCCCGTGCCAGAAAGGCGCGGGTGATCCTGGTGGCTCAGGACGCAGGGCCGTCCTCACAGCGAAGGGCGTTCTCCTTCGCCCAGACAGGCGAGTGTCTGTGTCTGACCATCCCGGCGGATAAGGACGCCCTGGGCCGGGCGCTGGGCCGCACCAGCGTGGCCATGTGCGCCGTGACGGAGATCGGCTTTGCCGGAGCCATCGTAAAGAAGCTGGCGG
The DNA here is from genome assembly GCA_934565655.1 of uncultured Oscillospiraceae bacterium. Classification (GTDB taxonomy): domain Bacteria; phylum Bacillota; class Clostridia; order Oscillospirales; family Oscillospiraceae; genus Vescimonas. The sequence continues at coordinate 77,129 of CAKTIE010000001.1, read as the reverse complement.
CCATCGACGGCGAAAAATACGGCGCGGCGGCGGCACAGCTGGACGTGAAGGCCCAGCGGGCCATGGAGCGCCGGGCCGAGCAGCTACGGCATGAGAAGAATCTGCGGCAGGGCAAGCGCCGCGTTCACAGCGACAAGCCGCCGGAGCCTCCGGCAGCGCGGCAGGAGGAGCCAAAGCGGCGGACGAAACCGCCGGAGCACGGCTTCAAAAAGCCGGGCCGGGGCGGCGGACGAGGCGACGGAACACGGCGCAAAGCCGCCCATCGTTCGGAAAACCGCTTTGCCGGATCTCTGCCGGTAAAGCGCGGCAAGGGCAGCGTTCGGAAAAAGCAGCAGGAAAGTTGACAACACGCGGTGGGCCGCGGCGCACCGTTTACTATGATGGAGGTGGCTTTATTTGGGTAGCGTAGCAAACAAATACAGAGTGCATGAGGTGGCGAAGGACTTCGGCGTCGCCACAAAGGACATCACGGAGATCTTGACCAAGTATGCCGAGACCCCCAAGAACCATATGCAGGTGCTGGAGGATCGGGATCTGAGCCTCATTTTTGAGTATCTGACCCAGCACAACCAGATCGGCAGCATTGCCACGATCTTTGCCGAGGGCGCCAAGACCGAGGAGAAGAAGCCGGAGCCGAAGAAGCAGCAGAACGCGCAGCCTCAGGGCCAGAAGCCGGGCAATCAGCAGGCGAAGCCTGCCCAGCCCCAGAGCAACGGCAATAACAACAATAACAATACGAACAACCAGCCCCAGAAGCCCATGTCCCGCGTGCCCCAGAAGCAGGTGGTGGATACCCGCAAGGCCACCAACGTGAACCTGGACAAGTACGACGAAAAGCTGCAGGACATGGCCGACCGCAGCAGCAGCCGCGGCGGCCGCCGGGACAAGGATCAGCTGCAGGGCAAGGAGAAGTTCCGCAATAACAAGCAGCGCCAGAACGGCCCCATGACCAACAAGCGCAAGCAGGAGGAGGCCGACCGGCTCCGCAAGCTGCGCCTTGAGGTCATCAAGAACACCCCCGTCACCGTGCAGATCCCCGACGAGATCAGCGTGGGCGAGCTGGCCAGCCGCATGAAAAAGACCGGCGCAGAGGTGGTCAAGTGCCTGATGAAGAACGGCGTCATGGCCTCCCTGAGCCAGATGATCGACTTCGACACCGCCGCCATTATCGCCGAGGAGCTGGGCTGCAAGGTGGAGAAGGAGGTCGTCGTCACCATTGAGGACCGCCTCATCGATGACCACCAGGACAAGGACGAGGAGCTGGTGCCCCGCGCCCCCGTGGTGGTGGTCATGGGCCACGTCGACCACGGCAAGACCAGCCTGCTGGACTATATCCGCAACGCCCATGTGGCCTCCGGCGAGGCCGGCGGCATCACCCAGCACATCGGCGCCTATCAGGTGGAGATCCACGGCAAGCCCATCACGTTCCTGGACACCCCCGGCCACGAGGCCTTCACCTCCATGCGCGCCCGCGGCGCCATGGTAACGGACATCGCCATTCTGGTGGTGGCCGCCGAGGACGGCATCATGCCCCAGACCGTGGAGTCCATCAACCACGCCAAGGCCGCCGAGATCCCCATCATCGTAGCCATCAACAAGATGGATAAGCCGGAAGCCAACCCCGAGCGCATCAAGCAGCAGCTGACCGAGTACGGTCTGGTGTGCGAGGAGTGGGGCGGCGACACCATCGTGTGCCCCATCTCCGCCAAGACCGGTATGGGTGTGGATAACCTGCTGGAAATGCTCACCCTGACCGCCGAGGTCAGCGAGCTGAAGGCCAACCCCAACCGCGCCGCACAGGGCACGGTCATCGAGGCCCGTCTGGACAAGGGCCGCGGCCCCGTGGCCACCCTGCTGGTGCAGAACGGCACCCTGCGTCAGGGCGACATCATCATCGCCGGTACCTCCGTGGGCCGCGTCCGCGCCATGGTGGGCGACAAGGGTCAGCGCATGACCGAGGCAGGCCCCAGCGTCCCCGTGGAGATCACGGGTCTCAGCGAGGCGCCCTCCGCCGGCGCCACCTTCAACGCCGTGGCCGACGAAAAGCTGGCCCGCGAGCTGGTGGAGCAGCGCAAGGCAGAGGAGAAGGCCAAGGCCAACGCCCCTGTCACCAAGGTCTCTCTGGAGGATCTGTTCAGCCAGATCCAGGCCGGTGAGATGAAGAACCTGAACCTGATCGTCAAGGCCGACGTACAGGGCAGCGTGGAGGCCGTGAAGGCTTCCCTGGAGAAGATCAGCAACGACGAGGTCCGCGTGCGTGTCATCCACGGCGGCGTCGGCGCCATCAACGAGTCCGACGTGATGCTGGCCTCCACCTCTCAGGCCATCATCGTGGGCTTCAACGTCCGTCCCGACGCCGCCGCCCGCGACAGCGCCGCCCGCGCCAACGTGGACATGCGGATGTACCGCGTCATTTACGACGCCATCAACGAGATCGAGGCCGCCATGAAGGGCATGCTGGCCCCCAAGTACCGCGAGGTGGTGCTGGGCCACGCCGAGGTGCGCCAGACCTACAAGGTCTCCGGCGTGGGCACCGTGGCGGGCTGCTATGTGCAGGACGGCAAGCTGCAGCGTAAGGACTGCCAGGTGCGTCTGGTGCGTGACGGCATCGTCATTCACGAGGGCGTGCTGGCCTCCCTCCAGCGGTTCAAGGACTCCGTCAAGGAGGTCGTGTCCGGCTATGAGTGCGGCCTGAGCATCGAGAAGTACAACGACATCAAGGAAGGCGACATCGTGGAGGCCTTCACCATGGAGGAGATCCCCCAGTAAAGAATCTGGCATGAAATCTGACGATTTCATTGCCAAAAGGGATTACGGCCGACTGCGCGCACCCGTTGGGTGCACTTGCTGGCCGAGAAGAATTTTTCTGACGCGCATGTCGTCAGAAAAATGATCTGATTGTTTCGCGTCTGCGGACGCGAACTCTGCGAGGCTACTATATTATGAGGGGCGGGCAGTGCGCCCGCCCCTTTTCCATGAAAGGAGCGAAAGTATGGCATCCAACCGTATCGGACGCATCAACGAGGAGATCCAGCGGGAGTTGTCCGGCCTGCTGCGCACGGTGAAGGATCCCCGTGTGGCGGACGCCCTGCTGACCATCACCCATGTGGACACCACCAGCGACCTGCGCTATGCCCGCGTCTACATCAGCGCCATGGACCGCACCGACGAAAAGGATCTGATGCGGGGCCTGAAGTCTGCCAGCGGCTATCTGCGCCATGAGCTGGGCCAGAAGCTGCAGCTGCGCTATACGCCGGAGCTGCAGTTCTTCGCTGACGATTCCATCGCCCACGGCGCCCACATTCTGGACATGCTGCATCACGTCAAGCCCGCCAACCCCGCCAACGCGGACATCGTGCTGCCGGAGGACAAGTGATGGACCGGCCCGTGTTGACGGCCCGCGAGGCCGCCGGGTATCTGGAGGCGCTGGACAACATGCTGCTGCTGACCCATGTGCGGCCTGACGGCGACACCATCGGCAGCGCGGCGGCCCTGTGCCGGGCGCTCCGGGACTGCGGCCGCACCGCGTACCTGCTGCCCAATCCGGAGATCACCGCCACCTATGAGCCCTACGCCGCCCCCTACTGGGCGCCGGAGGGCTGGGAGGGCGAGCATATCGTCAGCGTGGACATTGCCGACGTGAGCCTGCTGCCGGAAAACGCCAAGCCCTATCAGGAGCGCATCGAACTGGCCATCGACCACCATCCCTCCCAGGGCTTCTTTGCCCGCAACACCTGTCTGGAGGCGGACAGCGCCGCCTGCGGCGAGGTCGTGTATGAGATCATCCGGCACCTGACCGCCCTGACGGCGGACATCGCCCTGCCGCTGTATGTGGCCGTCAGCACCGACTGCGGCGGCTTTCAGTACGGCAATACCACCGCCCGCACCCACCGCATCGCGGCGGCGCTGATGGACACGGTGGACGTGGCGGCGGTGAACAAGGCCCTGTTCCGCACCAAGAGCCGGGTACGGCTGGCCATGGAGTCCCGCATGGTGGCGGACATGAAGCTTTTTGACCATGAACGCGTGGTCATTATGGAGATCCCGCTGGCGCTGCGGCAGGAGATGCAGGCCACCGACGCGGACATCGAGGAGCTGAGCGCCCTCCCGGCGCTGGTGGAGGGCACCGACTGCGGCGTAACGCTGCGGGAGCTGACGGCGGAGCGGATCAAGGTCTCCGTCCGCACCGGCCCCCGTGTGGACGCCTGTGCGCTGTGCCGCATTCTGGGCGGCGGCGGCCATCATGCCGCGGCAGGCGCCACGGTGGACGGCACGCTGGACGAGGTGCGCATGGCGGTGCTGGCCGCGTACCGGAAGGTCACAGGAGCGTAAGAGGGCAGGGGTATTTCGCGCCCCGGCGCGACCTACTTTTGCCTACAGTGGCAAAAGTAGGCAAAAGCACCGGAAGGAACCTCCGGTTCCTTCACTTCCGGGCGCGCTATACTTTGTACCAGATTGTAAATTCATACCACACGTTCACGCAAAATTTCTCTTTTCGCTTCGTCAACAGGATTGTCTCTGCATCAGCGCCGCTGCCGCTGATGCCAATAACGAACAACGCCTCAGCGGCTACCGTCGCAGCTGTGAGCGGCAGCGGCGCAAGACGTAAGTCGATTCGTCATACATTGCGAAAACGGATATGTTCTGCGACCGCGAGGTACAAAGCCACCTACTCACGGCGTAGCATAGCGTGGGTGGATTCTTAAACCGCAGGTTTAAGCTGTCTTTTTGGGTACTTTTGGGACAGCGGCCAAAAGTACCTCGTCCCCGCAGGGACGAAACTCCCCCTAAAAACAACCGGAAGGAGACACCATGGCCAACGGGATCATCATCATCGACAAGCCCGCGGACTGGACCAGCATGGACGTGTGCGCCAAGCTGCGGGGCATCCTGAAAACGAAAAAGGTGGGCCACGCGGGAACGCTGGACCCCATGGCCACCGGCGTGCTGCCGGTGTTCGTGGGACAGGCCACACGCGGCGTCTCCTTTGCCGAAAGCGGCGAAAAGGAGTACGTCGCCAAGCTGCGTCTGGGCCTTGTCACCGACACGCAGGACACCTCTGGCCGGACGCTGGCCGAGCGCCCCGTGACCGTTACGACAGATGATATAGCGGCGGTGCTGCCCCGGTTCACCGGAGCCATCCAGCAGATCCCGCCCATGTACTCCGCCATCAAGATCAACGGCCAGAAGCTGTACGATCTGGCCCGACAGGGCCGGGAGGTGGAGCGGAAGCCCCGCCCCGTCACCATCCACCGGCTGGAGCTGCTGGAGCAGCTGTCGGACACCGAATTCACCCTGCGGGTGCGGTGCTCCAAGGGCACCTACGTCCGCACCCTGTGCCACGATATCGGGCAGGCGCTGGGCTGCGGCGGCTGCATGGCGTCTCTGCGGCGCACCATGGCCGCGGGCTATACGCTGGCCGAGAGCCACACCATCGACGAGGTGCAGGCCCAGGGCGAGACCCTGCTGCGGCCGGTGGACACCCTGTTCCGGCAGTATCCGGAATACCGCATCACCCATCCCCGGGTGGAGCAGCTGTGCCGCAACGGCAACACCTTCACCGTGAAAGCGCCGCTGGAAAACGGCACCTACCGGGTCTACGGCATGGAGGGGGACTTCCTGTGCCTGAGCCGGTTGGAAAACGGACAAATGACATCCATCAAGAACTTTTTTGGAGCGTAAACTATGAAGCCTACTGTCATCGCATTGGGATTTTTCGACGGCGTACACCGGGGCCACGGGGCGCTGCTGCGGCGCACCGTGGAGGTGGCCCGGCAGCTGGACGCCACCCCCGCCGCCTTTACCTTTGACCGGCCCCCCAAGGAGGTGGTCACGGGAAAGCCGGTGCCTCTCATCAACTCCACCCGTGAGCGGCAGGAGCTGATGGAGCGGCTGTACGGCATTGAGCAGGTGATCGTCGCGCCCTTTGACCACGAGATGATGACCATGCCGTGGGAGGATTTCATCACCGAGCTGCTGGTGAAGCGCTATGGCGCGGTGCATCTGGTGGCGGGCCACGACTACCATTTCGGCCACAAAAACGCCGGTGATCCGGCACTTTTGCAGGAAAAATGCCGTGAACTGGGGCTGGGCTGCGACATCATCCCCAAGGTGGAGATCGAGGGCATCACTGTCAGCTCCACCTACATCCGCCAGCTGGTGCGGGACGGAGAGCTGGAGCGGGCCGCCGTATTTCTGGGCCACCGCCACTGTCTCAGCCAGACGGTGGGCCACGGGTTCCGGTTCGGCCGCACCATCGGCATCCCCACCATCAACTTCACGGTGCCGGAGCATGTGCTGGTGCCGGAAAAGGGCGTGTACGTCACCCGGGTGTATCTGCCGGACGGCGGCAGCTACGCCGGAGTCACCAACGTAGGCACCCGCCCCACCGTCAGTGACAGTGCCGACGTGTCCATCGAGACGTTCCTGCTGGACTTCGACGGCGACCTGTACGGCAAGCGCATCCGGCTGGAATTCTGCCGCCGCCTGCGGGCTGAGAAGAAGTTCGACTCCCCCCAGCAGCTGAAGGACGAGATCGAAAAAAATGTCGCCCAGACCCGGGCATACTTCCGGGAAACAGGCGAGGCGTAATACAAAACCAGCGTTCCGCATCATGCGAAACGCTGGTTTTATTTGGTATTGTCGGGAACAAATTCCACCACATCCTCAATGCGGCACTCCAAAATCGTACAGAGGGTATCCAGTATCACCGTCTTGACCACGCAGTTATCGCGGAGACGCTGCAGCTGCGCCTTGTCGATGCCGTAGTCCTTGATCAGGCGGTATTGGCTGATGTTTTTCTCTTTCAACGTCCGCCACAGCGGATCATAGCGTATCATGACATCACTCCCCCTTGTATTTTACGGGGAAGCGGCTTATAATGATATGGTGCGTGTATACACCATACCAAAAGGAGGGCGTGCTATGGATCTGGATTATGTAAAAGACCACCTGTTTGACCTGCTGAATGAGAGTGACGTGCTGAATATAACGGACATTCAGTCCGCGGAACAGGAAAACGGCTTTCGCGTCACGGTTTCTGACGGCTCGGTATTTCTGATAACGTGCCAGGCAGAGTGTGAAGAATAAGGAAAGACATGCCGCTGACTGGTATGCAAAAAAGCCCTTTGCTTCTACCGTTGTGCCGCATGAGCGGCAGCGGCGCAAAAGGGAAGTCGATTCGTCATACGCAACGACAACACCCGTGTTCTGTGACCGCGCGGTAAATGATATCAAGTCTAAACACGGTATAGCGTGGGCGGATTCTTAAACCGCAGGTTTAAGCTGTCCTTTTGGTCACTTTTGGGACAGCGGCCAAAAGTGACCCGCGCCGGGGCGCGGAACAACCCCCTCCGCCAAAGTCACGAAACCCATTTCAGCCCGATACCATAAAATCCGATGTTCCCTTCATTTCCCGACGAAATGCGTGATATGTTTCCCGTACAATAGAGCCGTGTTGAAAACCGCCCCTTTGCGGGGCAGAGGGAGCGTGAACCAATGAAACGGCCAACTGTGCGGGACAAGCTGCCATCCGGCGCGCTGCGGCAGTCACTTTTGCGGGGCGTGCTGGTATTCGCCCTGTCAGCGGCCCGGGTGGGCGGCCTGTACGCCCCGTGGGCGCTGGCGGCGGTGGCGGTCTCCGGCGGAAAGGGTCGGGGACTGTGGGCGCTGGCCGGCGCGGCGGCAGGCGCGCTGGTGTGGTTCGATTTCCAGACGGGGCTGCGGTTCGCCGCCTCCGCCGTGCTGCTGTACTGCGCCAACATGGCCTTCTGCGACACGAAGCTGTGCCGCCGGGACGGGTATGCCCCGCTCCTGACGGCGGCGGGACTGGGGCTGGTGCAGTCGGTGTATCTGGTGGGCCGCACCGCGTCCCAGTGGGCGCTGTGCGCCGCGGCCTGCGCGTTGGCGGCGGCGGTGGCCTACGGGCTGGACGAGGCGCGGCAGGACACGGCCCTGCGGCCGCTGGCGCTGCTGAGCGCCGCCGTCTGCGCCCTGTGCGGCGTCAGCGTCTACGGCTTTTCGCCGGGCGGGATGCTGGCGGCATGGCTGGCACTGGCCTGCGCGGCAGGGGCACCGCCCGCTTACGCGGCGGCCATGGGGGCCGCCGTAGGCGCCTGCGCCGATCTGACGGCGGCCGCGCCGGTGCTGCTGCTGACGGCGGTATGCGGCGGAGGGGCGCTGTGCGCCTCGCTGCTGCGGGAAAGGCCCCGCGTTTTTCAGGCGGCGGCCTTCTGCCTGTGGGCGCTGGCGATCCCGCTGGCGCTGGACGCCGACCGTCCGTGGCTGACGCTGTACGAATCGGCGGCGGGCGCGGCGGCGTATCTGCTGATGAAGCGCAAATGGCTGGCGGCCATGGAAAAGGGCGGCGCGGAGCCCCAGGCCGTCCCGGCCATGGCGGCCAGCACCGTCACAAAGGAGCGGGCGGCGGCCTTTCAGGAGCTGTACAACACCATGTTCCGCACCCGGCCCAAGGAGCGGGGCGAGAACCCCTCGGTGATCTTCGATCAGGCGGCCCAGCAGGTGTGCCGGGGCTGTCTGCTGGTGCAGCGCTGCTGGCAGGCGGAGTACACCGACACCTACAACGCCTTCAACGACGCCTGCGGCCCCATGTTGAAGCGGGGCAGGGCGGAGGCGGAGGATTTCCCGCTGTTTTTCACCAGCCGGTGCCTGCACTTCCCGGAGCTGCTGAGCGCCGTCAACACGGAGCTGTACGCCTTCCGCCTGCGGCGGCAGTACCGCGCCCGGCTGGAGGACGCCCGCCGTCTGGCGGAGGCCCAGTATGATCAGGTAAGCGAAGCGCTGGACGAGGGTGCGCCGCCGGAGCCGGAGGGGGAGCCGCCCCTGCGGTGCCGGGTGGGCACACTGCTGCGGCCCAAGGAGGGCGAGACCCAGTGCGGCGACCAGCTGGCGGTATTCACCGCCGGGGCCACGCTGTATATGCTGCTGTCCGACGGCATGGGCAGCGGCCCCGCCGCCCACGCCGAAAGCGCTATGACGGTGCGGCTGCTGCGGCAGTTCCTCAAGGCGGGCATCCAGCCTGCCTCGGCGCTGAAAACCATCAATACGGCCCTGACCCTGCGGTGTCAGGAGCAGGGCAGCTTTACCACCATCGACCTGCTGGCGCTGGATCGCCGCAGCGGCGCGGCCCGGCTCTATAAGTACGGGGCGGCGGCCTCCTATGTGAAAAAGGGCGACGCCGTGACCCGGCTGGACGGGACCAGTCTGCCCGCCGGACTGCAAAGCGCCCACCAGCCGCCGGAATCCACCGGGCTGTCCCTGGAGGCGGGCAGCGTGCTGGTGATGGTCAGCGACGGCGTCACCAGCGAGGGGGACGACTGGCTGCGGGCGCTGCTGCGGCAATGGCCGGGCGGCGACAGTCAGGAGCTGGCCCAGATGATCCTGGCGGAATCCCGCCGCCACGGCGGGCTGCGGGACGACTGCGCGGCGCTGGCCCTGCGCGTTGAAAAATCCGGCGAGATCGCGGAAAAGCGGGTATAACCCTCCGCCGCGCGGGACATACTCTCTCTATCAGGCAACGGATATCAGCGCAAGGAGGGCATGGTTTTGGTAAAAGGTGTTTCCCGCCGGGTCATTGTGGTGGACAGCCCCGACCCGCAGGTGTTTGAACAGGCAATTTTTATTCTCAGCGGCGACGGCGCCGGGGTCAGCCAGCAGCAGCTGGTGGATCAGGCGGTGCGCGTGGCCAAAAGCTATGCCCGCACCCACGGGGTGCCCCAGCGGGGCTTTCACATGACGCCGCCGCTGTGGATGGCGGCGGGCAGCGCCGTCATCGGCGCGGTATGGGCCGCGGTGGCGCTGCTGTAAAAGGTTGACGGCTATTCAAGCTGTACAACATTGCTAACTTTCTTTCCACATTTTTCTCCTCATTTGGGGCGGACGAGTTGTCGTCCGCCCTCTTTTTTTCTGGAAAAAGATATGCTATAATATGCGGACATGCTTTCGTTTATGTGCTTTACATGGAGGATATGACCCTATGAGGATCGGAAATGTGGAGGTGGCCTCCCGGCTGGCGCTGGCCCCCATGGCGGGGGTGACGGACATGGCGTTCCGCCAGATCTGCCGCGAGCTGGGCGCGGGCTACTCCTGCACGGAGCTGGTCAGCGCCAAGGCGCTGTGCTATCAGGACAAAAAGAGCCGCACGCTGCTGAAAATGGCGCCCAACGAGCATCCGGCGGCGGCCCAGATCTTCGGCAGCGACATCGCCTGCATGGCGGAGGCCGCAGTGATCGCAGCGGAGGTATCCGGCGCGGAGGTCATCGACATCAACATGGGCTGCCCCGTGGGAAAGGTGGTCTCCAACGGCGACGGCTCGGCCCTGATGAAGGACCCGGAGAAGGCGGCCCGCATCGCCGAGGCGGTGGTGAAGGCCAGTCCCGTCCCCGTGACGGTGAAGATGCGCCGGGGCTGGGACAAGGGCAGCATCAACGCCGTGGCGCTGGCGAAGCTGCTGGAGCAGGCAGGCGTGGCGGCGTTGGCCGTCCACGGCCGCACCCGCGCCCAGATGTACGGCGGACAGGCCGACTGGGTCACCATCCGGGAGGTGAAGGAGGCCGTGTCCATCCCCGTCATCGCCAACGGCGACGTATTCTCGGCGGAGGACTGTCTGCGGATCCTGCAATTTACCGGGGCGGACATGGCCATGATCGGCCGGGGCTGCTTCGGGAACCCGTGGCTCTTCCAGCAATGCGCCGCGGCGCTGGAGGGAAAGCCCATCCCGCCCCTGCCGCCGCTTGCGGAGCGGTGCGACCTGGCGGTGCGGCAGATCGAGCTGGCCCGTGAGGACAAGGGCGAGCGGGTGGCCATTCTGGAGGCGCGGCGGCACTACGCATGGTATCTCAAGGGCGTGCCCCACGCCAATTACTATAAGGATCAGATCGTTCGGATGAACACCATGGAGGACGTGTACCGCGTAACGGCGGGCATCAAGAGGGATTTGAAATGAAGGATCAGGAAAACATCATCGCACGGGCACGGCGGGGCGACGCCGACGCCTTCGAGCAGCTGGTGATCGCGTATCGGGATCAGGTGTTCCGCCTTGCCCTGCGCATGTGCGGCAACGAGGCCGACGCCGACGAGGTGGCACAGGAGGCGTTCCTCTCCGCGTGGAAGGCCCTGCCCAATTTCCGGGGCGACAGCCGGTTTTCCACATGGCTCTATCAGCTGACCAGCCACGCCGCCATCGACCTGATGCGGCGGGAGAAGCGGCAGATCGCCGCCGAGGACATCACCGAGGTCAGCGCCCCCGACCCCGCGCCCGGCCCGCAGCAGCAGGCGGAGCAGTCGGAGACCCAGCAGGCCGTCCGGGACGCCATGGCGCAGCTTTCGCCGGAGTACCGGCAGATCGTGGTGCTGCGGTTCTTGCAGGAGCTGAGCTACGAGGAGATCGGCGCGGTGCTGAAGCTGCCGCCGGGTACGGTGAAGTCCCGGCTGAACCGGGCCAAGGCGCAGTTAAAAGACATTTTGTCAAAAAGCGGGAACCTTTTCGGCGCAGGGAGCGTCATACATACAGAATCAAATGGAAAGGAGGCGCGGCCATGAAAGACAACGAACGGGAAAACGACATATTTGACGAGCTTTTGCGGGACGCTCTGGCATCCGACGCCGCACCCTCCGAGGATTTCACGGCGCGGCTCATGGAGCAGGTGCGCCGTACCCCCCAGGAAAAGCCCCTGAAAAAGCAGCCGGTGGTAAAGCTGCTGGCGGCGCTGGCCGCCTGCGCGGTGATCGTGGTGGCCGTCCCGCTGCTGATGCCCCGGATGGGCAGCGGTGCCTTCGACCAGATGGTCTCTGCCGACAGCGCCGCGCCGGAGGCCGCTATGAACAACGCCGACGACCGCGCTGCCGGGGATAATCAGATGATGTATCCGACCGTCCCGGAGCCAGACAGCACCGGCGGTGCGCCGGATGACGGCCTGAACTCCCAGCTCAAGCAGGATGAAGTGCCCCGCGACAGCCACAACGACAGTGTTCAGGCCCTGACCCTTGTGGGACAGGACGCCAAAGACGCGAAAGCCGCCCTGGACGATATGGACGTCCAGCCCGCGAAAACCGAAACCGACCGTTACATCTATGACCTTACCCAGCAGCAGGTGCAGGAGCTGGGCCAGACAGTGGACGCCCTGTACGGCGCGGAGGACGGTCTGATACTGATCCTGGAGGTACCGGAATGAAAAATCTCACCACACGCAGGCTGGCCGTCTCCGGCATGATCGGCGCGGCCTACGCCGTCATGGCCATCTTCGGCTCGGTATTCGGGCTGACCTTCGGCCCTATCCAGTTCCGGTTCTCCGAGGCGCTGTGCGTCACGCCGTTCCTGTTTCCGGAGGCGGTGGGCGGCCTGTTCGTGGGCTGCCTGATCGCCAATCTGTTCAGCCCCTATGGCCTGCTGGATATCATCATCGGCTCTCTGGCCACGCTGATCGCCGCGTGGCTCACCTCCCGCTGCCGCAGCCGCTATCTGGCGCCGCTGCCGCCGGTGATCGTCAACATGGTGCTGGTGGGCGGCCTGCTGGCCTTTGAGCAGACCGGCTTCACCAAGGCGTTCATGGCGGCCTTCTGGTACAACGCCTGCTCGCTGGCCGTCAGCGAGGCGGTGGTGTGCTACGTTCTGGGCCTTTTGCTGCTGAAAGCGCTGGAAAAGACGAAATATTTCAAGGAATTGCAAAAAAAAGATTGACTTTTCCCGCGAAGATGGTAAAATAATTAAGCTCGCGTATTATGGCAATGCGTGGGCAAATCCTTGCTCCTATCGAAGAATAGGGGCCATAAGTCCAAAAGGAGGTGCAAAGTATGGCTAAGATTTCCGCCAACTATGAGGTCGTTTACATCATCGACCCCGCACAGGGTGAGGAGGCTGTTGCCGCGACCGTGGCAAAGTTCCAGGCTCTGGCTGAACAGCATGCTTCCAACGTCGTCGTTGACGAGTGGGGCAAGCGTCGTCTCGCTTACGCGATCAACTACAAGACCGAAGGCTATTATGTCCTGATGTCCTTCACCAGCGCGCCGGAATTCCCCCGCGAGCTGGATCGTATCCTGGGCATTACCGAGGGTGTCATGCGTTCCATGATCGTCTGCAAGGACGAGTAAGAGGAGGGCAACATGCTCAACAAGATCTTTATCATGGGTCGCCTGACCCGTGACCCCGAGCTGCGCCGCACGCAGTCCGGGACTCCTGTCACCAGCTTCTCTCTGGCCGTTGACCGGGATTTCAAGTCCCAGTCCGGCGAGAAGGAAACGGATTTCATCGACGTGGTGGCGTGGCGCTCGACCGCTGAGTTCGTCGCCAAGTACTTCACCAAGGGCCGCATGGCCGTGGTAGAGGGCCGCCTGCAGATCCGTGACTGGCAGGACAAAGACGGCAACAAGCGCCGCAGCGCGGAGGTCGTTGCCGACAACGTTTATTTCGGTGACAGCCGGCCTGCTGGCAACGGCGGCAATTCGTTCAACGATGGCCCGTCTTACAACAGCGCGCCCGCTTACAGCGCTCCCACCGGCGGCTATGCCGCGCCTGTGGGCGGCGACTTTGCCGAGATCGACGATGAGGACGGCGACCTGCCGTTCTGACCCGTGTCCGGGACACAAAAATAATTAAAGGAGGACTATTCCATGGCTATGGAACGTGAAAACAGACCCGCACGCGGCGGCGTCCGCAAGCGGAAGAAGGTTTGCCAGTTCTGCGTGGATAAGTGCGAGCATATTGATTACAAGGATGCTGCCAAGCTGCGCCGCTTCATCAGCGAGCGCTCCAAGATCCTGCCTCGCCGCACCACCGGTACCTGTGCCATGCATCAGCGCCAGCTGACCGAGGCCATCAAGCGCGCCCGTCAGATCGCCCTGCTGCCCTTCGTCACCGAGTAAGACGAACAACCTGCAACGAAAAGCTCCACCCGAACGGGTGGAGCTTTTTTTCACAACTGGGATGGCCGATAACGGGGAGGCTTATGCCATCAGGCTGATGGCATGGTGCAGGTTGGAGATCTCCACCTTCGGCTGGCTGGCGGCGTATTCGCCGTCCAGCGACCAGGGGATGATGTCGTCGGTGGTCAGGGTCACATGCTCCACATGGCGGAAGATGATGCCGGGGGCGTTGTACTCCATCCGGGTCAGGGAGCCGATCAGGGTGCTGAGCTCCACGGCGTTTTTCGGCATCCGCAGCAGCAGCAGCTCGAACTTGCCGTCATCCATCTTCACATGGTTGGGGTCCAGCTTCATCAGGCCGCCCAGAGAGGTGGAGTTGCACACCGCGCCGAAGATATACTCCCCCTCGAACACCTCGCCGTCGGCCTCGATGCGGCAGCAGTAGGGCCGCAGGGAATCCAGATCGTTCATGCCCTCGAAGATATAGGCCAGATGGCCCAGGGCGTTTTTCGCCGCCTGTGTGGCGGAGTAGGAGGCCCGGGTGAAGGCCCCGAAGGAGGCCACATAGGCGAAGAACCGGCCGTTGTGCTGCCCCAGATCCAGCCGCCGTGGCTGCTCGCAGCTGGCGATGGCGTTGGCCGCCGCCATGGGCTGAGACGGAATGTGCAGACTGGCAGCGAAATCGTTGGTGCTGCCGTGGGGGATATAGCCCACGGGCGGCCGCTGCGGCAGCGTCATCAGGCCGCACAGCGTCTCGTTCAACGTGCCGTCGCCGCCGGCGCAGACCACCAGATCGAAGTCGCCGCCCAGCTCCGCCGCGGCCCGTTTGGCATCGCCGGGGCCTTCGGTGGTGAACAGCTTGATGAGATACCCCGCCTGAGACAGCCGGGCCACCACGTCGAACATGGGCGCCATGGAGCGGGTGCGGCCCGCACGGGGATTGACGATGAACAGTAGCTTTTTCATGGGAACCTCCTGCAAAAGATCGTCCTCCTATTATGCCACAGCCGTTCAGAAAATGCAATTCCCTGTTGAAAGCCCTTGCAAAACCGCGAAAAAATGAGTATGATGAAAGAAAAGATCTTCGCGCGGAAGGAGGCGGCGGTATGAAGGGAAAGGTCTACTGGCGGTGGGGCCTGACGGCATTTCTGACGGTATGCGCCATCCTGGTGTTTTATGATGCCTTTTATCAGGGCGGCACGCTGCAGCATATTCTGGGCAAGTTGGCCCAGGTGCTGGCGCCGGTGTTCTACGGTCTTGCCATGGCCTATCTGCTGACGCCGCTGGTCAAGTGGTTCGAGCGGGGCATCCTGTGGTGCGTGAGCAAGCTGCGGAAGAAGTTGCCGGACAAGCCGCTGAAGCACGGCAAGGGCCTGCTGCGGGCCGGCGCTATCCTGCTGACGTGGGCCGTGGTGCTGGCGCTGACCTATTGGCTGATGAGCGTGCTGGTCCCCCAGCTGATCGACAGCGTCACCATGCTGATCAAGAACGCCCGCTACTATTACTATAAAGTGTACCGTTGGGCGGACACCTGGCTGAAGGAAAATCCGGAGATCGGCAGCTGGGCCAACGACGTACTCAGCGACTATTACAACAACGCCGTCACCAACCTGACCGACACCATCCTGCCCAAGGCGCAGGAGATCGCCGCGGCGCTGACCGGCGGCATCTGGGTGGGCATCCGCAGCGTGATCGGCTTCGCCATGGATCTCATCGTGGGCATCATCATCTCCGTGTACCTGCTGGCCATGAAGGAGAAGAGTCTGGCCCGCTGCTGCAAGATGATCTACGCCACCATGAAACAGGAGACGGCGGAGCTGGTGCTGACGGGCCTGCACAACACCAATCAGGTGTTCTCCGGCTTCGTCCGGGGCAAGCTGCTGGACTCGCTGATCATCGGTATCCTGTGCTTCATCGGCTGCTCCATTCTGAAAATGCCCTATACCCCGCTGGTCAGCGTGGTGGTGGGCGTCACCAATGTGATCCCCTTCTTCGGGCCGTTCCTGGGCGCCATCCCCAGCGCGTTCCTGATCCTGCTGGTCAGCCCGCTGAAGTGCCTGTACTTCATCATTTTCATCATTCTTTTGCAGCAGCTGGACGGCAACGTCATCGGCCCGAAGATTCTGGGCGACAGCACCGGCATCTCCAGCTTCTGGGTCATCGTGGCCATCTTGGTGGGCGGCGGCTTCTTCGGTGTGCCGGGCATGTTCTTCGGCGTGCCGGTGTTTGCCTGCCTGCGGATGCTGGTGAAATGGCTGATGGACCGCCGTCTGGCGCGGCGGGGCATGCCCACCGAGGCCAGCGCCTATGTGGAGCGGAAGGAGGCCCTGCGGCAATCCCGCACCGCCGGTAACACGGAGGAGGAACCGGAGGAATCTTCGGAGGAAGAATCAGAAGGAAAATCAGAATAACGGAAGGACGGCCCGCGGGCCGTCCTTTTTTGTGTTCCATGTGCCAGTGGGAGGTATGCTGCGGTGTACGACGGGCCGTCGGGGACGCCGGCCCCTACGGTGTTCTATCGCACCCGTTCGTAGGGGGCGGCATCCCCGCCGCCCCGCCGCCTATGGGACGAAACTCCCCAAGCCCCCATTATCACAAAAATTCCTTCTTGTCATACGGGGAAAAGTGTGGTACACTGCCCCTTGAGCCTGC
This sequence comes from uncultured Oscillospiraceae bacterium, assembly GCA_934565655.1. Classification (GTDB taxonomy): domain Bacteria; phylum Bacillota; class Clostridia; order Oscillospirales; family Oscillospiraceae; genus Vescimonas. The sequence continues at coordinate 60,599 of CAKTIE010000001.1, read as the reverse complement.
ATTTTTCGCGGGACTCACTACCATATTGACAATTGAATACGGAAAACAATTGAATATGGAAACCATTATTTCTGTCCCCGCGGAAGGACGCGGGGAGAAAAGGAGAAGAACATGAAGAAACTGGTATCTCTTTTCCTGTCGCTGGTAATGGTCGGCGCTGTACTCTGCGGATGCGGAGGCGGCAGCGGACAGGGCGACGAAGGAAGTAACGGCTTGCAAAACGAGCGGAAAGCCAACAACGAGATCGTTGTGGCCATCGCTCAGGACCTGGAAGACAGTCTTGACCCCCACGCGGCAGCGGCGGCAGGAACCAGAGAGGTCTTATTCAACATCTATGAGGGACTGGTGAAGATCAGCCCCGATGGTGAATTGATCCCCGCTGTGGCTGAACGCTACGATATCTCGGAGGACGGACTTGTCTACACCTTCACCCTGCGTGAGGGCGTGAAGTTCCACAATGGCGAGAGCGTGACCGCGGCGGATGTGGTCTATTCCATGAACCGCTGCGCTGACAACTCGGGGGATTCCGCCCTGGTGTCGGCGTTTTCTGCTATCCAGGACCTGAAAGCCGTGGACGAAAAAACGGTGACCTTCCGGCTGGAGCAGCCCGATCTGGAGCTGATCAACTTCCTGTCGGCGGCCATCATCCCCGAGGGCAGCGACCCTCAGGCGGGCTTTATCCCCGGCACCGGCCCCTTCAAGCTGGTGTCCCGTTCTCCCCAGGAGAACATCGTGCTGGAGCGCTTTGACGACTATTGGGGCACCCCCGCGGGCGTCAGCAAGGTGACCTATCAGATCTATGAGGATCCCACCGCGCTGATGATGGCCCTGAAGGGCGGCAGCGTGGATCTGTGCGCCCACCTGACCAGCGCCCAGACCGCCCAGCTGGGCGACGATTTCACCGTGCTGGAGGGCACCATGAATCTGGTGCAGGCGGTGTATCTCAACAACGCCAAAGCTCCCTTCGACAACGAGAAGGTGCGGCAGGCCATGAGCTATGCCATCAACCGCCAGGAGATCATGGACATCATGGCTGACGGCCACGGCACTCCCGTGGGCAGCAGCATCTATCCCAAGCTGGGCAAGTACTTCATGCCGGAGCTGGTGGATTACTACTCCTACGATCCCGCCAAGGGCAAGGCGCTGCTGGCGGAGGCCGGTTACCCCGACGGCTTTGACATGACCATCGCCGTGTCCTCCAACTATCAGCCCCATATGGACACCGCCGAGGTGGTGGTGCAGCAGCTGGCCGCCATCGGCATCCGCGCCACGGTGCAGCCGGTGGACGCCACCACATGGTATAACGACGTGTATGTGGGCCGCCAGTTCGACGCCACCATCACCGGTCTGGACGCCAAGAACACCACCGCCCGCGCCATGCTGGAGCGCTTTGTCTCCGACAACGGCAAGAACTTTATCAACTACAGCAACCCCGCCTATGACGCGCTGTACGCCAAGGCCCGCGCCTGCACCGACGACGCAGAGCAGACCGCCGTCTATCAGCAGATGGAGACCATGCTGACCGAGACCGCCGCCAACCTGTACCTGCAGGATATGGCCGATCTGGTGGCCGTCCGCAGCGACCTGACGGGGTACACGTTCTATCCCATCTACGCCCAGGATCTGAGCACGGTGGCATATAGCGAATAAGCCAGCCTCCCCTGTGCAAGGGGAGGTGGCACGGCGTAAGCCGTGACGGAGGGGTTGACGGTCAATCCCCCAGTCTCGGCTCACGCCGAGACAGCCCCCTTTACACAAGGGGGCCTTTGGGTGCTCTATTTCACCGTGTAAAACCAACCAACAAGAAAGAGATGATGACCATGAAGAACATCGTGAAGAAGATCGGAATGATGCTTTTGACCATGGTCATCGTCTCTTTCTTCGCGTTTCTGGCCTTCCAGATCATCCCCGGCGACCCCACCACCAAGCTGCTGGGCAGCGACGCCACCGCCGAGGCGGTGGCCGCCATGCGTGCGGAGCTGGGGCTGGACCGGCCGTTTTTCACCCGCTATTTTGAGTGGGTGCTCCACGCGGTGCAGGGGGATTTCGGCACCTCCTACATCTACTCCATGCCGGTATCGCAGCTTCTGAACGGCAAGCTGGGCGTCACCGCCCTGCTGACGGCCATCGCCTTCGTGATGATCGTGGTGGTGTCGCTGCCGGTGGGGCTGTTTGCCGCCTCCCATCAAGGCGGGCGGCTGGATCGCGCCCTGACGGTGTTCGGCCAGGTGGTGATGGCGGTGCCGCCGTTCTTCACCGGCATCCTGCTGACGCTGGTGTGCGGCCTTGTGCTGCACTGGTTCAACCCCGGCGCGTTCATCGCGCCGTCCCAGGGCTTCTGGCGCAGCGTGGGGTATCTGATCTATCCCGCCATCGCCATCGCCCTGCCCCGCATCGCCATGACGGTGAAGATGCTGAAAAGCTCCATCGCCGGCGAGCTGGAGAAGGACTACGTCCGCACGGCGTACAGCCGGGGCAACTCGCCCCGTGCCGCCCTGTACCGCCATGTGCTGCGCAACGCCGTGGTGCCTACGGTGGCGTTCCTCGCCATGACGGTGGCGGACATCGTGGCAGGCAGCGTGATCATCGAGCAGGTCTTTGCCATCTCCGGTCTGGGCCGTTTGCTGTTAAGCTCCATCTCCAACCGGGACTTCCCGGTGGTGCAGGCCATCGTGGTGATCCTGGCGCTGTGGGTGGTGCTGGTGAACTGTCTGGCGGATATCATCAACCAGCAGCTGGATCCCCGGCTGCGGCTGCAATAAGGAGGGGACGAGGATGCTGCGAAACAGAAAAAGCGTCTCCTTCCGCATCGGCCTTGTGATCGCCGCCGTGATGGCGGTGATGGCGCTGGTGGGCTATGTGTGGACGCCCTACGACCCCACGGCCATCGTGGGAAGCGAAAAATTTCTGGGGCCGTCTCTGCGGCACCTGTTCGGCACCGACAACTTCGGGCGGGACATCTTCAGCCGCGTGATGGTGGGCGTGGGCACCACGTTCTTCATCTCGCTGTGCACCGTGTGCATCGGCGGCGTGGTGGGTACGCTGATCGGCGCGTTCACCGGCTACTTCGGCGGCGTGGTGGACGAGGTGCTGATGCGCATCAACGACGCGCTGACGGCCTTTCCCAATATCCTGCTGGCGCTGGTGTTCATCGCCATGCTGGGCTTCGGCAAATACAATGTGATTTTGGCGCTGGGCGTGGCCTTCATTCCCAGCTTTGCCCGTGTGGTGCGCGCGGAGTTCGCGCGGCACCGGGCCATGAGTTATGTCAAATCCGCCCGGTTGATGGGAGCCTCCCATCTGCGGATCATGTTCCGGCACATCCTGCCCAATACACGGGGCGTGGTGCTGCCGGCGCTGGTCATCGGGTTTAACAACGCCGTGCTGGCGGAGGCCAGCATGAGCTATCTGGGCATCGGCGTGGCCCCGCCCGACGTGTCGCTGGGCTACATGCTGTCGGAATCCCAGAACTATATGATGACAGCCCCGTGGTATGTGCTGTGTACCGGCCTTGTGATCGTACTGCTGATCCTGGGCGTCAGCATGATGGGCGAGGGCCTGCGGAAGGGAGGCGCGTGACCATGCTGGAGATCAGGGACCTCCACGTCCGCTTTCACGACGCCGACCATGAGGCCGTCCGGGGCATCAGCCTGACGGTGGCCGACGGCGAGATCATGGGTCTGGTAGGCGAGAGCGGCAGCGGCAAGACCGTTACCGCCATGGTGGTATCCGGCCTGATGCCCCACCGGAAGGCGGACGTATCGGGGCAGGTGCTGCTGGACGGCAAGGATCTGCTGGCGCTGGACGCGGCCCAGATGCGCAAGCGGCAGGGCTGCGCCATTTCGGTGGTGTTTCAGGAGCCCATGAGCGCCATGAACCCCGTCATGCGCATCGGCCCTCAAGTAGAGGAAGCCCTCCGTGTCCACACGAAGCTCTCGGCCCAGGAGCGGCGGGAGCGGGCCCTGCAGGCCCTGCGGGACGTGGATCTGTCTGACGCTGAGGCCGTCTATGACAAGTATCCCCACCAGATGTCCGGCGGCATGCTGCAGCGGGCCATGATCGCAGCGGCCATCATCTCCCGGCCCAAGCTGCTGCTGGCGGACGAGCCCACCACCGCGCTGGACGTGACCATTCAGGCCCAGATTCTGGAGTTGCTGCGGCGGCTGAACCGGGAAATGGGCATGTCCATCCTGTTCATCTCCCACAACCTGAACGTGGTGCGCAAGCTGTGCACCCGCGTGGCGGTGATGGAGAAGGGCCTCATCGTGGAGACCGGCGACACGCAGCAGGTGTTCTACGACCCGCAGGCCCCCTACACACAGCGGCTCATCGCCGCCATCCCCACGAGGAAGAAGCTATGCTAGAGACCGTATTGGAAGTCAATGACCTGAACGTGTGGTACCGCAGCGGCACAGGACTGCGCAGGCAGCGCCATCAGGTGCTCCACGATGTCAGCTTTACCCTGTACCGTGGCGAGATCCTGGGACTGGTGGGCGAGAGCGGCAGCGGCAAGTCCACCCTGGCCCGGGCGGTGCTGGGCATGGAAAAGGATGTCACCGGCACGGTGATCCACCACACCAAGCGGCCCCAGATGGTCTTTCAGGACCCGGCGGGCAGCCTGAACCCCTCCTTCACCGTGGCCCAGACGCTGGCGGAGCCGCTGCACATCTACGGCAAGTACGACAGGGCCGGTATCGACATCCGGGTACGGGATACCATGGCGCTGGTGGGACTGGACGAGGAGTACTATGGCCGCTATCCCCACGAGCTGTCCGGCGGACAGAAGCAGCGGGTGTGCATCGGCGCGGCGCTGATCCAGAAGCCGGGCCTGATCGTGGCAGACGAGGCGGTGTCGGCGCTGGATGTGACCATTCAGGCCCAGATCTTACAGCTGATCGCCCGATTGCGGCGGGAGTTCGGCATTTCCTACCTGTTCATCTCCCATGATCTCAACGTGGTGTATGAGATCTGCGACCGGTGCCTTGTGATGAAGGATGGCCGCATTGTGGAGCAGGGTACCGTGGACGAGGTGTACGACCACCCAAAGGCGGAGTATACGAAACAGCTATTACAAGCAGCGGAGTGATGATACTATGACAGACGAAAGAAAGCAGCAATTATTGAATCTGGCGCTGGACAGCGAGCCCTTTGACGTACACAACCATGTGAAGATCGTGGCCGTGGACGACGGCTGGGCGCAGGTGGAGGTGGAGATCCACCCCGAGACCCTGAACCGCTGGGGCATCCCCCACGGCGGCATCCTGTTCACGTTGTCGGACGTGGCCTGCGGCATGGCCATCCTGACCATGCGGATGGAGGCCTGTGTCACCGTCAGCGGCACCATCGACTGTGTCAACGCCGGCCCGGCCACCGGCAAGCTGATCGCCACCGGACGGGTGCAGAAGGCGGGCGGCAAGCTGGTATTCTGCGATTCCGAGATCCGTGACGAGGCCGGAAAGCTGATCACCACCGGACACACGGTGATGTATTTCACCGGCAAGCAGCTGGCGTGAACGGATTTTTGCGGCGGTATCGCGCCCAGCTGTGGTGGCTGGCGGGACTGGCGGCGTTTTTCGCCGTCTATTTCCCCCTGCGCACCTGCCGGAGCGCCATGAACTGGCTGTGCGGCTGCGTCATCCTGCCGCTGGAGCAGGCGCTGGGGCGGCTGTGCGGTCTCACCTCTGTCTCCGTGGCAGAGGTGCTGATTTTATCGGGCATTTTTGCCGCCATGTTCTACCTGGCGTGGCAGGTGCGGTGCCTGATCGCCCGGCCCGGTCGGGGGCAGCGTACCCTCCGCATGGGGCTGACGGTGCTGTGCGCGGGACTGAGCGTCTACGCGGGCTTCTGCCTGCTGTGGGGCGTGTTCTACGGGGCCGACAGCCTTCAGGATAAGTCCGGCCTGACGGCCCGCGGCGGCACGGTGGAGGAGCTGACGGCGCTGACGCAGCGCTTTGCCGATGAACTGAGCGGGCTTGCGCCCCAGGTGGAGCGGGACGAAAACGGCTGCTTCGCCGTCTCGCGGCAGGCGATCTTCGACGACGCCATGACCGCCTATGACGGCATTCTGGAGGAGTTTGACTGTCTCAGCAGGCCCCGCACCATGCCTAAGGCCTTTGTGTCCTCACGGGGCATGAGCTATCTGGATTTCAGCGGCTTTTACTTCCCCTTTACCGGCGAGGCCAACCTCAACGACGAAAGCCCCGCCGTCTATCTGCCCGCCAACATTTGCCACGAGCTGGCCCATCAGCAGGGCATCGCCACCGAGCAGGAGTGCAACTTCGTGGCCATCATGGCGGCCGCGTCCCACGAAAGCGCCGCCTACCGCTACTCCGGGTATCTGATGGGCTATGTCCATCTGGGCAACGCCCTGTACCGGACGGATCCAGAGGCGTGGCAGGTCATCCGGGACAGCCTGCCGGACACGGTGCGCGCCGACCTGCGGCAGAACAGCGTCTACTGGGCGCAGTTCCACGGGCTGGTGAACACCGCCGCCACCAAGGTGTACGACGGCTTCCTCAAGTCCAACGGCGTGGCCGACGGCGTGCAGAACTACGGCACGGTGGTGGATCTGCTGCTGGCGTACTACTACGGATAACGCTCTGCGCTCCTTCGGATAAGCGAAGGAGCGTTTTTTTGTCCGGCGATTTCCTCTTGTGGAACACCGCCGCGGTATGGTACTATGGTGACAAAGGAAGTGACGCTTATGCTGCGCATGGAGATCGCGCTGTTTCTGGTGCTGGCCTTTGTGGCCTTCATCTACTTTTCCGCCGAGCGGCGGCACACGCCGCTGCATCGCACCTTTTCCCTGCTGCTGGTGGTGGTGCTGGTGCATCTGGCCCTTGACGGGGCCACCCTCTACACCGTCAACCATCTGGACACGGTGCCCCGCTGGCTCAACGACGGGCTGCACCGCCTTTTCATCGGCACCATGGTGCTGGTGGTATATCTTTTCTATCAGTACATCGCCATCCTGGTGGAGGAGGAGACCGGAAAGCCCCGACGGCTGGATCTGGCGGCCCGCATCTATCTGGCGGCGGCGGAGCTGGGCGCGTTCCTGCTGCCCATCCGGTACGCCGAAACGCCCCAGGGCAACTACTCCACCGGCATGCAGGCCAACGTGTGCTACGCCAGCGTGGCCTTCTATCTGCTGCTGTGCGCGGGACTGCTGCTGTGGCAGTGGGGCCGCATTGACCCCAAGAAGAAATTCGCCATCGCCGCGGCACTGGTGATTGAGTTCACCGTCTGCGCCCTGCAGGGCCTGCACCACACCTGGCTCATCAGCGGCATGGGCATCACGCTGATGACACTGTCCTTCTATCTGACGCTGGAGAACCCCGACATCCTGCGGGCGGAGCTGACGGAGCAGAAGATGTCCATGCTGTACCTGAAAAGTCAGGTGAATCCCCACTTCCTCTATAACACGCTGGACAGCATCCGCATACAGGCACAGCTGGACGGCGACAAAAAGGTGGCGGACCTTCTCATGCGGCTGGTGGACTTCTTCCGCCGCAGCGTGAAGGTGAACCAGCCCATGGTGCCGCTGGAGGACGAGCTGGAGCTGCTGGAGGCCTATCTGGAGCTGATGTGCTACCGCTATCCGGAGCTGGAATGCGACTACGACGTGGAGCCGGCGCTGTACGACCAGCTGGTGCCCAACTTCATTTTGCAGCCCATTGTGGAGAACAGCCTGCTCCACGGCCTGAAAAACAAGGGCTACCGTGGTGCGGTGACCATTTCCGCCCGGCGGCAGGGCGATACGGCCATGGAGATCTGCGTCCGGGATACCGGCAGCGGCTTCGCCCCCGGCAAAAGGGAAGCCGTGGACGAGATGCTGCTGCACTATGACCGGCAGGCACCGAAGCTGGAGGGCAACAGCATTGGCCTGCTGAATGTGCAGAAGCGCATCAAGCTGCTGTGCGGCCGGGAATACGGCCTGTCCTATACGGAGAACGAGGGCGGCGGCGTAACGGCCCGGCTGCTGCTGCCCATAAAGGAGGAGACGCCATGAAAAAGCTGCGGGTATTGCTGGTGGACGACGAGATCATGATCCGGGAGGGCTTCAAGCGGCTGTTCGACTGGGAGGCCCACGACTGTGAGGTGGTGGGCGAGGCCGCCGACGGCATGGAGGCCCTGGCCCAGATCGACGCCCTTCTGCCGGACATCGCCATCATGGATATCAACATCCCCATCATGAACGGCCTGAAGGTGATCCAGCTCAGCCGCATGAAACACCCGGACATCGCCTTTGTCATCGTGTCCGGCTATGACGACTTCTCCTACTGCCGGGAGGCGCTGCGGCTGCAGATCACCGACTATATCCTCAAGCCGGTGAACTATGAGGAGTTCGGCAGCTGCATCGACAACCTGAAGATCAGCCTGTTCCGCCGCCGGACGGAGGAGGAGCCCGCCGCCGCGGAGGAGGAGCGGCCCATCGCCGCCATGACCCGCTATATGCAGACCCATCTGGCGGAGGAGATCAGCCTGAACCTGCTGGCGGAGGAATTCCACCTCAGTCCCCAATACATCAGCCAGCTGTTCAAAAACGAAATCGGGGTGAATTTCCTCACCTATCTCACCAGCCTCCGCATGGAGCGGGCCAAAAAGCTGCTGCTGTCCACGGCGCTGCCGATGTCGGAGGTGGCGGAGCAGTCCGGCTACGGCGACTACCGGGTGTTTACCAAGGCGTTCAAGAAATCCGAGGGCATCACGCCCTCCCAGTACCGCCGGGACTTTCTGGAAAGCGATACATAAGCATAAAAAGGCAGGGCATCGCGGCGCGATGCCCTGCCTTTTTGTGGCTTTTTTGAAGATTTGACACATTCGCCTGTAAAATCCGCCTATCGGAAGCACCCTCCCGTGCGGTACAATAAGGGCACAACAGGAGGAGAGACGATATGACATCATCCAAACTGCTTTACATGGCCGCGGCGCTGCTGGCGCTTGCCGGTGTGCTGATGGCCGTCAGCGCCAGCCTGATCCTGGGCGCGGTGCTGCTGATCACCGGAGGCTGCACGGCTGCCGCCGCACGGCTCTTTTTACAAAAAGAAAAACAAGATCAACATACGGAGGAAAAAGAATCATGAAAAAGAGACTGCATCGTTCCAATGAAAACAAGGTCGTCGCCGGTGTCTGCGGCGGTATCGCGGAGTATTTCGACATGGATCCCACGCTGATCCGTCTGGCATGGATCCTGTTCTGCGCCCTGGGCGGCAGCGGCGTGCTGGCCTACATCATCGCCGCCATCATTATCCCCGAAAAGACGGCGGGTGACGTGGAATGAGGCCGCTGCGTATTCTGGCGCTGGCACTGTGCGCCGTGGCCACGCTGGCGTTGGCAGCATGTCTGCTGACGGAGGGCGACCATCTGCTGCTTCCCACGGCGCTGGCCGCCGCTGTGGCCGCCAATTTGATCGACCGCTATGACGAAAAGTTGAACCAGAAGGGAGACTCCCATGAGTAAGAATCTGACCATCATTCAAAAATGCGCCCGCGTTTTCCGCATCCTTGTGCGGGTGGGACTGATCCTGTCCATTCTGGGACTGGTGTTCGGCGCGGCCGCCGCGCTGCTGTGGGTCCGCTGGAACAACATGCCCGCTTCCGGCATCGACGCGCTGGACCGCCTGATGGCGATGGTGGACAAGGGCAGCTATTACCGGACGCTGGCGACGCTGATCACCGACGCCGCGGCCTGCGCCATCAGCGGCGTGCTGCTGTGGTTCGCCCACAGCTATCTGGCCCACGAGCTGGCCGACGGCACCCCCTTCACCGACAGCGGCGCCACGGAGCTGCGCCGTCTGGGCGTGCTGACCATCGTGCTGCCTCTGGCAGGCCTGATCGTGCGCTCCCTTCCCTATATCGCCCTTGACGTATCCGCTCCCTACGGGCTGGACAACGCCTCCAGCGTGGTGCTGGGCGTGGTGCTGATCATCGCGTCGGTGGTGTTCCGCTACGGCGCGGAGCTGACCCAGCCCGGAGAGGAGCTGGCCTGACGTGGTAAAGGACTTTGCCCTGGCGGCGCTGCCGTGGATTCTGGCAGGCATCGCCGTGGCCATTCTGTGCGCCGGAATGGGCACCCGAAAGGCCAGAGAGAACAGCAAGGCGCTGGAGGAGCGCATGGCGGTGGGCATGACGCTGGGCCTGCTGGCAGGCGTGGCCCTCAACTACTGCGGACTGTGGGAGAGCCACGCCCTGGGGCTGGCCCTCGGCCCGCTGTGGGGCATGGCGCTGGCCACCCTCAGTCTGGGAAAAAGCGGCGAAGATCATAACGACGAGTAATATCCACATCTGAATATACTCACAGTTTTCGCAAATCGTGCAAAAAGGGACGGTTCCCATCGGGGAACCGTCCCTTTTTTCCGTTTTATCTGCCGCGTTTACTGCACCCGGAAGAACACCTTGGCGATGTCGGCGCTCTGCTTGGCATCCCTGGCGTAGTAGTCCGCGCCGATCTTCTTGGCGTAGTCCGCCGTCAGCACCGCGCCGCCGGTCATCACCTTGCAGTCCAGATGGGCGTCGTGAAGGGCGGCAATGGTCTCCTCCATGCTCTTGAGAGTGGTGGTCATCAGGGCGGACAGGCCCACCAGACGCACATGCTTCTCCCGCACGGTGTCCACCACCGTCTCCACCGGCACGTCACGGCCCAGGTCGATGACCTCGAAGCCGTAGTTCTCCAGAATGACCTTGACGATGTTCTTGCCGATGTCGTGTACGTCGCCCTTGACGGTGGCCAGCACGATGCGGCCCTTGTCAGCGGCGGCGCTGCCGTCCTTTGCCATGGCGGCGCGGATCTCCTCGAAGGCGCTCTGGGCAGCGCTGGCGGCCTGCAAAAGCTGGGGCAGGAACAGCTGGCCCCGCTCGTACTTGCCGCCCACCGCGTCCAGCGCCGGGATCAGCGCCTCGTCCACCACCGTCAGGGGCGGCACCTTCTCCAGCAGCTGGTGGGTCAGGGCGGCGCTCTCGCCCCGCAGGCCCTGCTCCACCGCCTTCAGCAGCGGGCCATAGGCGCCCTGGGGCGGCGCGCTCTTGGGGACGCTCTCCATCATCCGGGCCAGCGTGCTGGCGGCGGGAACGCGGCCGGCATAGCGGTCGATATAGGCGGCGCACTGTCTGTCCCGTCCGGACAGCACGCCGTAGGCGCTGATGGCGGCCATCATCTCCGGACTGCCCGGATCCATGATGGCAAGATCCAGCCCCGCGTCCAGCGCCAGCGTCAGAAACACGGTGTTCAGGTACGCCCGGCAGGGCAGGCCGAAGCTGATGTTGGACACGCCCAGAATGGTGCGCACGCCCAACTCCTCCTTGCACTGCCGCAGGGCCTTCAGCGTCTCCATCACGTCGTCCTGCTGGGCGCTGGCGGTCAGGGTCAGGCAGTCGATATAGATATCCTCCAGCGGGATACCGGCGGCCAGCGCCGCGTCACGGATGCGGCGGGCGATGGCCACGCGCTCCTCCGCTCTGGCGGGGATGCCCGCGCCGTCCACCGTCAGGCCGATCACCGCCGCGCCGTATTTTTTACACAGGGGCAGCACATGCTCCAGCACCGCCGGCGCGCCGTTGACGGAGTTCAGCAGGGGCTTGCCGTTATAGGCCCGCAGGCCACGCTCCAGCGCCGCCACGTTGGTGGAATCCAGCACCAGCGGCTGGCTGATGACGCTTTGCAGCGTTTTCACCGCCTGCTCCATCAGGGCAGGCTCGTCCACCCCCGGCGCGCCCACGTTCACGTCCAGCAGGTCCGCGCCCTGCTCCGACTGGGCCACCGCCTGCTGCAATACATAGTCCATGTCACCCTGGGTCAGCGCCTGCCGGAACCGCGCTTTGCCGGTAGGGTTGATGCGCTCGCCCACCACCCGCACGGCGTCCACCGTCACGCAGGACACGGGAGAGCACAGCACCGACGGCATGGGATGGGCCGCACGGCCCGGTACGCAGTCCCGGAACACGCCGCCCAGCAGCCGGATGAAATCCGGCGTGGTGCCGCAGCAGCCGCCGGCGGCAAACAGACCCAGCTCCCGGTAGGGCTCCATCTGCCGGGCGAACAGCTCCGGCGTGATGTCGTAGCCGCTGCCGTCGGCACGGGGCAGGCCTGCGTTGGGCTTGACGAACACCGGGAAATCCCCCGGCAGAGCCGCCGTCAGACGGCGGGCCATAGGCAAAATTTCCTTGGGGCCCAGCGAGCAGTTGATGCCCAGCGCGTCCGCGCCAAGGCCGCGGGCCGTGGCGGCAAAGCTCTCCACCGTGCAGCCGGTGAAGGTGCGGCCGTCGGCCTCGAAGCTCATGCTGGCCAGCACGGGAAGGTCACAGTTCTCCTTCACCGCCAGCAGGGCGGCCTTCAGCTCATACAGATCGGTAAAGGTCTCCACCACCACCAGATCAGCTCCGGCCGCCGCGCCCGCCCGGACGATGCGGGCGAAATCCGCCACGGCGCTTTCAAAGGGCAGGGTGCCGATAGGCTCCAGCAGCTCGCCCAGCGGGCCGATGTCCAGCGCCGTCAGCGCCCCGAAGGGCTGGCAGGCACGCTTGCAGCAGGCCACGCCCGCCGCCACGACCTCCTCCAGCGTATAGGCGCTTTTTGCCAGCTTGCGGGGCGACGCGCCGAAGGTGTTGGTGTTGACGATCCGGCTTCCGGCGGCGGCATACATGCCGTGGATCCGCTGGATCTGCTCCGGATCGGTGATGTTCAGCTCCTCAGGCCGCGCGCCCAGCTGAAGGCCCGCCGCCTGCAGCATGGTGCCCATGCCGCCGTCCAGCAGGATGGTATGGGGCTGGTTCCACAATTCATTGACTTGCACAGGTCTTCCCTCGCTTTCGATACTCACATCTGTCCCGCAGGGCGCAGTGTCCGCACCCTGCCAGACGGCCCGTCACCGGGCGGTGGCTGACGCCCAGCAGCGCCGTTACGCTTTTGCGCGGCGTCATCAAGGCGGTGTCCGTAACGTATAATCCGATCTGCCGTCCGGCGTCCAGCAGTTCCGCCGCCTGCGGCTGCACCGTAACGGGCCAGTCGCCGTAGCCGGGGGAGTAGCGGCAGGTGAGATACCGCCCTTCGGCGGTGACCCTCTGCCGCAGCAGGGCCTCCGCCTGATCGGCGGACTGCTCCGCCAGCGCCGAGGCCAGCGCGTCCGCCGCCACACCGGCGGCGATGTCACCGATGCCGGACAGGCGGATCTGCCGGTCCACGCCCGCGCCCAGCGTCACCGCCAGCAGCAGCGCCCCGTCACAGCCGGAGAGGTGGGCCGGTACGTCCTGCCCCTGCAAAAATCCGGCGGCGGCCAATTCTGCCACATCGCAGCGCCGCCACACGGCCCGGGGCATGGCGGCCGCCAGCACCGGCGGCGCCACACGCGCCAGCAGGGCCAGCGTGGCATCGTCCGGCTCGCCCGGTTCACCGAAGTACCGGGCCGCCTGACGCAGGTCGATCTGCGCCGCCTTCTCCAGCGGCAGCGTTGTCACCGGCCCCATGGCCCCGCCCCCTTTCCGTTCTTTTCGTCCAGTATAACCCACAGAGCTTCTTCGCGCAATCCCGTCTTTTACCGGAAAAACAGAATTTTTTCAGGGCAAAGTCTGTCAAAATCGCCCGATACCGGCATAAACCCTCTTGTCAGGAGCGGCGGCAGGCCGTATAATGGCAGAAAAAGGAGGGGATGCCCTGTGGAGACCGGCAACCGGCAGTACGACAGCATGCTGGCCGTGGCAAGGGAGCGCCTTGCCCGCCACGATCCTGCGGACATCGCCCGACGGGCCGCCGTGACCTTCGACGGGCAGCAGTTCACCATGACCAGTCTGGGCCAGACCGTGACGGTCAGCTATCCGGACTTTCAGGTGTCTCCGGCGCTGGACATGTGGCACACGCTGCCGCTGCTGCACTATCTGGATCTGGCGGACGGTACGGCGCTGTCGGGCCGGATGATGGCCTTCGCCCAGTACCCCGACGGCATGGTGCGGGGCGGCGGCTTTGACCGGCGGGTGGAGACGGTGATCGGGCAACGGCTGGGCCTGCTGACGGCGGAGGAGCTGCGGCGGCGGTGTCTGGCGCTGGGCGGGGAGCTGGTGGACAGCAACGCCGACGTGTGCGCCCGGTTCTCCTTTCTGCCCCGGTATCCCCTGTGGCTGCGGCTGTGGCTGGCAGATGAGGAGTTCCCTGCCTCGGGGCGGCTGTTTCTGGACGAGTGCGCCGCCCACTACCTGACGGTGGAGGACGCGGTGACGGTGGGCGACCTGCTGCTGGAGCTGCTGTGCCGCGGCTGACGCGGCGAAATACCAAAACAAGGAGACCTTATGAAAACTGTAACAATATATACAGACGGCGCTTGCAGCGGTAATCCCGGCCCCGGCGGCTGGGGCGCGATTTTGGAGTGGCAGGGCCACGAAAAGGAGCTGTCCGGCGGCGAGGCACAGACCACCAACAACCGCATGGAGCTGACCGCCGTGCTGACGGCGCTCAGTCTGCTGAAGGAGCCGTGCATCGTGGAGCTGTACAGCGACTCCAAATATGTGGTGGACGCCATTGACAAGGGCTGGCTGTACGGCTGGCAGAAAAAGGGCTGGATCAAGGCCGACAAGAAGCCGGTGCTGAACGTGGATCTGTGGCAGCGGCTGCTGCCGGAGCTGAAGCGCCATGACGTTCACCTCCACTGGGTCAAGGGCCACGCCGAGAACGAAAAGAACAACCGCTGCGACCAGCTGGCGGTGGCGGAGAGCAAAAAGTTCCGATAACACCGAATCCTTCGACAAAATCGCCGGTTTGTTCATAAATCGTTTTCAATGTTCATAAAAAGTTCATAGCCAATTCAAGATTCCGAAAAAAATATAGGGTAATATAGACTCATCCAAAAGGAAGCCAATCCTTATGTGATTTTTCTCTCTCTCCTAACAAAACACACAACAGAAAGCGCCAACCCGAATGGGTTGGCGCTTTCTGTTTCTATAGCTCTTGAGAAAAGTATCGCGGCCCCGCTCATACCCCCGTCAGGTCGAAGGGCGGGGTGTACTCCGCCCTTGCGGCGGTGCGCTCCTGGGTGAAGCCGTCGGTGATGCCGCAGTTCTCCATATACGCCACGGCGGCGCGGTACTCCGACCGGGTCACATGGCGGCGCAGGACGCCCTCCGCGTCCTCCTGGGGCGTGTACTGGCTCATGAGGGAGAACAGCACCTCGCCGGGCCGGAAATTCTCCGCCACCCAGTCGATGCAGCGGCGGGTGTTGTCCAGCTGTCCCGGCAGCACCAGATGGCGGATCACCACGCCCCGCTTGAGAAGGCCGTCCTCCAGCACGCAGGGCCCCGTCTGGCGGAACATCTCGCGGATGGCCGCCGTGGCCACAGGAAAATAGTCCGGCGCAGCGCTGAGCCGTCCCGCCAGCTCGCCATCGGCATACTTGAGATCCGGCAGCCAGATATCCACCTTTCCCTCCAGCTGCCGCAGCGTCTCCACGGCTTCATAGCCGCCGCAGTTATACACCACTGGTACGGGCAATTTCGGCTCCAGCGCCGGCAATATCCACGGCAGGAAGTGGGTGGGCGTCACCAGATTGATGTTGTGGGCACCCCGTGCGATCAGCTCCTCGAAGATCTCCCGCAGCCGCTCCGTGGTGACGGCCTTGCCGAAGCCTCCGGCGGAGATGCCGCCGTTCTGACAGTAGCAGCATCGCAGGGTGCAGCCGGAGAAGAACACCGTGCCGCTGCCATTGGTGCCGGAAATGGGCGGCTCCTCCCACATGTGCAGGGCGGCGCGGGCCACCCGGATGCCCGCGGGCATGGCACAGAAGCCCTTCCCCTCCGTCTCCGTCCGCTCCGCGCCGCAGCGGCGGGGACACAGCGTGCAGATCATTTCCGCAGCCGGTGGAAGTCCGGCCCCAGGTCGCCCGCCATCCAGTGGCGGCGGCACAGCCCGATATACTGGTCGTTGGCACCCAGCACCACCTGTGCGCCCTCCTTCAGCACATGGCCCTCCTCATCAAAGCGGGCGTTGAAGGCCGCCTTCTTGCCGCACCAGCAGATGGTCTTGACCTCCTCCAGCTTGTCGGCCAGCACCAGCAGGTGGTAGCTGCCGGGGAACAGGTCTCCCTTGAAGTCCGCCCGCAGGCCGTAGCAGATCACGGGGATGCCGCAGTCGTCCACCAGATGCACCAGATAGTAGACCTCCTCCTTGCTGAGGAACTGGGCCTCGTCCACGATGATGCAGGCGTACTTCTGCAGCTCCTCATCAGGCATGGCCTGCATCTCGTGGAAATAAACGCAGGGGTGCTTCAGCCCGATGCGGGAGGACACCATGTGGTCGCCGTCCCGTGTGTCGATCTGAGGCTTCACCAGCAGGGTGTCCTGTCCCCGCTCCTCATAGTTGAAGCGGGCCATCAGCGCGTTGGCGCTTTTGCTGGAGCCCATGGCTCCGTACTTGAAATAAAGCTGTGCCATTGTGGTTCTCTCCTTATGTATCTTCTGTCCTTTGGGCGGTGTTCGGCGGCGCGATGTGGGCATCGCGCCCTACAAAATTCTATCGGTAATCGTTTGTAGGGCGGGGTGACCTCACCCCGCCGCACGGTGAACGCATACGGTTTTTCGGCGTAAAATTCAGCGGCAGCGGCGCAGGAAGAAAGTCGATTCGTCATACGCAGCGACAATGGCAATGTTCTGTGAACGCGCGGTGAAAGATTTCAAATTTGCAAAATAAACAGCGTGGGCGGATTCTTAAACCGCAGGTTTAAGCTGTTCTTTTGGTCACTTTTGGAACAGCGGCCAAAAGTGACCCGTGGCCGAGGCCACGGAATTCTCCTCGCTCCGGAGAGCGAAATTCCTTTTTATTTCTCTACCTTTCCAAACGCCGTGGGCATGGGGTATTTCTCCCGTTCCGCTCCGGTGCGCCAGACCCACTCCGGCGGGCCTTCGCCCTGTACGTCCAGCGTAAATACCGTCATTTCCCATATGATGTGGGTGAAAATATGCTTCTCGGTGAAGCTTTTGCCCCACAGGTGGGGCGTCAGGCCCCATTGGGCCAGTTGAGCCGCCGCCTGGGGCTCCGTCAGGGCTCCCGGTACGTTGGGGAACTCCCACAACCCCGCCAGCAGGCCCTTTCCGGGCCGCTGCCGCACTGCCGTGGTCTCGCCCCTCCACAGGAGGAACACCGTCAGCTGCTCCGTCCGCTTGCCGGACTTCTTCTCACGCACCGGCAGCTGCCGCTGCAAGCCCTTTTCCCGGGCCACACAGAAGTCCCGGGCCGGACAATCGCCGCACAGCGGCTCGCCGTTGGGCAGGCAGACCATAGCCCCCAAGTCCATCAGCGCCTGATTGAAGGCGCCGGGCCGGTCGTGGGGGATCACCTCCGCCATCCACTGGCGGAACAGCGCCCGCACCTTCGGCTCCAGCACGTTGCCGTCGTGGCCGGCCAGACGCGCCGCCAGCCGCAGCACATTGCCGTCCACCGCCGGGACGGGGCGTCCGAAGGCGATGGAGGCAATGGCGCCTGCCGTGTAGTCGCCTATCCCCGGCAGGGCGGTCAGCCCTTCGTATGTATCGGGGAACACGCCGCCGTGCTCCTCCACGATGACCCGCGCCGCCTTTTGCAGGTTGCGGGCGCGGCTGTAATAGCCCAGCCCCTGCCACAGGGCCATCAATTGCTGCTCATCGGCGGCGGCCAGTGCCTCCACCGTGGGCAGGGCTTCCATGAACCGCGCGAAATACGGCAGCACCGCCGTGACACGGGTCTGCTGGAGCATAATTTCCGACACCCATGTGCGGTAGGGGGAGACCTCCTCCCGCCACGGCAGCACGCGGCGGTTCTGATCATACCACGTCAGCAGGGGCGGCGGCAGGGCTTTCAGTTGTTGGGGCGTTTCCCGCATGGCATATCCTCTCATTTGCTGAACCGCGCCGCGTAGCCGCAGCGGCGGCACAGGTCCTCGCTGGGCGCGCGGCGGGAGAAGCCCTCCCGGATGGCCCGCGCCCGGGGTGTGTTCAGGATCTCCGGCAGCTCCTGCGTCAGCAGGTTTCCCAGCGCCATGCGGCCCTCGCCGTCCAGACAGCAGGGCACCACCGTGCCGTCGCACAGTACGGCGATCTGCTGGCGCAGGGCGTGGCAGAACTGCACATTGCCCTCCGCCGCGTCCGGGGACGGCCAGTCGAATTTCCGGGCCGATTCCAGAAACAGGCCCGGCGCAAGACGCTTGTTGCCCACGCTGTCGGCGGGCAGGTTTTCCACATCCCGGCCGCTGGCGGTGGATAAAAACCGGAGAATTTCGCCGTTTCGTTCCTCCGCGCCGCCCTCGTTCCACAGCCGCAGGGCGCACAGCACGCCCTTTTCGCCGGCGGCGGCGCAGAAATCCCACACGCTGCGGAGATAGTCCGTCATGTCGCCGCCGTCGTTGCCCTCGAAGCTGTGGAGGGAGACGCTGACCTTATGTAACGCCGGAGCAGCCAGCAGGGCGCTGCCCTTTTCGGGCAGCAGCGTGCCGTTGGTAGTGATGCATACCCGGAACCCCGATCCTCCGGCGATGGCCAGCAGCTCCGGTAATTGCGGGTGCAGCAGCGGCTCGCCCATAACGTGGAAGTAGAGATAGTGGGTGTGGCCCCGCAGCTTTTCCGCCATCAGGCGGAACTCCTCCGGGGTGAGAAAGCGCTTTTCCCGGCCCGTGCCGGGGCAGAATACGCAGGAGAGGTTGCACACGTTGGTGATCTCCACATAGACCCGCTTGAACATAGGCAAACCTCCCCCGTTTCTGGTCTCCATGGTATTGTACCACAGAATGGGGGAGGATGCATAGGAAAATTTAATTGTGAAAAAAGCCTCCCCTGTGTAAGGGCACCCCAGTGCGCACATTGGGGCGTGCACAGCTGAGGTGGCAACGCGAAGCATTGACGGAGGGGTTGACGGTCAATCCCCCAGTCTCACTTACGCTCGACAGCCCCTGTTGCGGTGCCCAAAATTTCGCAGCGGCATTAAAGCCGCCGAAATTTTGACCGCTGCCACTCGTTCGCCGTGCTTCATCTGCCACTGGCAGCGCACGGCTCTCTCCCCCTTTACACAAGGGGGCCTTTTTACTTCACCGCCCAGAGGATCAATCCGTATACCACGCTGGCAGCGGTGCCGAATACGATCACAGGTCCGGCCACGGTGAACATCTTCACCGCCGTGCCTGTGACCACGCCCTCGGCCCGGAAGTCGATGGCGGGGGAGGCCACAGCGTTGGCAAAGCCCGTGATGGGCACCAGCGTGCCTGCCCCGGCGTACCGGGCCAGCCGGTGATACAGCCCCAGCCCCGTAAAAAGCGCCGACAGGAACACCAGCGTCACCGACGTGGCGGTGGCGGCATCCTGCCTGCTCAGGCCAAGAAAGCCGTACCAGTCCCCGATGGCCTGCCCGACGCAGCAGATGGTGCCGCCCACCAGAAACGCCAGCGCCATGTTTTTCCACACCGGTGATTTCGGGTTGATACTTTTGAGATATTCCTGATACTCCCTGGGTGACATGTCCATATTTTCCACGGCCTTTCCCTGTTTTGGGGCTAGTTTGCCCCGCCGGAGGAAAATCATGCATTGATAAAAGGGCCTGTTGGGCGTATAATAATTATTAGAAAAGTTTTTCGTGGCTCCGGCCACGAGTTACTTTTGCCCTTGGCGGCAAAAGTAACCAAAAACGCCACTTAAACCTGCGGTTTAAGAATCCGCCCACGCTATACCTAATTTTTAATTTGATTCTTTTTACCTCGCGCTTACAGAACATATCTGTTTTCGTTGCATATGACGAATCGACCTTCTTTCTGCGCCGCTGCCGCTCACAGTTTCAACGGTAGACGCTGATGCGTTGTTCGGCATTGGCCTTAGCGGCAGCGGCGTCGGGGCAGAGACGATCCTTTTAACTTAACGAAAACGAAAATCTTTCGTGAACGTGTGGTAAATGGACACAGCTTTACACAGTGTATAGCGCGCAGGAAGTCCAGAAACCTGGGTTTCTGGCTGTCTTTTTGGGTACTTTTGGGACAGTGGCCAAAAGTACCTCGCGCTCGGAAGCGCGAAATTCTCCAACAACACCGAGGTACACCATCATGAGCTTACCCGACAATTACTATCTCTTCGGCCGCAAGCCGCTGCAATACGCCGTCATCGACCCGGTATCCTGTACCGGGTGCGGCTGGTGCGCCATGTTCTGTCCCGTGGAGTGCATGTTCCAGCGGCCGGACGGCTTTTACGACCTGGACGTGGACAGGTGCATCGGCTGCCGCTCCTGCCGGGTCAACTGTTTCTATGACGCCATCACCATGATCCAGCGGGACAGAAAGGAGGAGGCATGATGGAAAGAACACTGGGCCTGTATCTCCACATCCCCTTCTGCAAAAGCAAGTGCGCCTACTGCGACTTCTACTCCCTGCCCCGCAGCGAGGAGAAGATGGACGCCTATACCGCCGCCCTGATCCGCCATCTGGAGGAGGTGGCGCCCCGGTGCACCGCCCACACGGTGGACACGGTGTACTTCGGCGGCGGCACCCCCAGCTATCTGGGCGAAAAGCGGCTGGTGAAGCTGCTGAAAACCGTAAAGAAGCGCTATCATGTGGCCGATGGCGCGGAGATCACCCTGGAGGCCAACCCCGACAGCGCCGAGGACTGGAAGGCCCTGCGGGCGCTGCATAAGGCGGGCTTCAACCGCATTTCCCTGGGCGTGCAGGCGGCGGATGACGATCTTTTGCGGCGCATCGGCCGGGTACATACCTGGGAGCAGGTACTGTCGGCGGTGGCGGCGGCCCGGATGGCCGGGTTCGAGAATCTGAGCCTTGACCTGATCTACGGTCTGCCGGGCCAGACGCTGGAAGCGTGGCAGGACACCCTCCGCTCCGCCGCGGCGCTGGAGCCGAAGCACCTGAGCTGCTACGGATTGAAGATCGAGCCGGGCACGCCCCTGTGGCAGCAGCGCGAGAGCGCCGACATCCCCGACGACGACACCCAGGCGGACATGTACCTGTGGACGGTGGAGTACCTGCAAAAGCACGGCTACGGGCAGTACGAGATCTCCAACTTCGCCCAGCCGGGGTTCGAGAGCCGCCACAACCTGAAATACTGGACGCTGGGCGAATACGCGGGCTTCGGCCCCGGCGCTCACTCCGACATGGGCGGCGTCCGCTTCGGCTACGAGCGGGATCTGGACGCCTACATCGCCGGAGACCTGCACTTGTCGGAGATGGAGGAGATCCCGCCCCTTGACCGGGATCTGGAGTACATCATGCTGTCGCTGCGCACCACGCAGGGCATCGACAGCGGCTATTTCGAGCGGCAGTTCCGCCAGAAGTTCCAGCCTATGGAGGAGCTGCTGGTGCAGTACGAGGCCCACGGCTTCGCCGCCCGGACGGAGAAGGGCTGGCGTCTGACGCCCCGGGGGTTCTTCGTGTCCAACACCATCATCGTCTCCCTGCAGGAGGCGGTGGGCCGGGCGCGGCAGCAGAAGCTTCAGCGGGCCGCCGAGGGCGACTTCAAGATCGACGTATAAGGCCCGTGACCCAATGCACCGAAGGTATCACTCATTCCATACATTTAGCATAATTGCACAAAAATATTTTTAAATTTTTGTAAGTTTTTATTGCATTTCTCCCGCTCACCTGCTAAGATGGAACTATAAGAGGAGAGGGCGGCGCGCCCTTGACAACCAAAGGAAAAGCAGGAGGTCTTGTGTTATGAGCTATCCCACCACCGGCCATGAGGTCTATGTGAGCCTGAATCTGTCCAACACCATGCTGACCGGCATCGGCAAGGGCACCATCACCCGCGAGGAAGTGTCCGTGGACTATCTAAAGGATCTGTTCTCCCGTCACGGCGTTATCGTCTCCGCCAAGCCGGAGCAGGCACGTCTGCTGAATCTGGTCAACGAGCAGTACGATCTGGGGCTGGAGATCCCCGAAAAGCTGAAGCTGTTCCAGCTGAGCGAGCAGCACCGCCGTCTGGTGGTCATCAACGTCAGCGGCCTGCGCCGTAGCGGCGGCTCCCTGCTGTCCTCCTATACCGAGGAGGAGTTTGCCGAGGCCACCTTCTCCTTCGTGAAGTACTATGTCCAGAGCGAGCATTACGACGAGCTGAAGGCCCGCGTCCAGAAGCTGGAGTTCGAGCTGGAGCAGGAGCTGGCCTGGCGCAACCGCACCGACGAGGAGCAGGTGTAATTTCTTTCGATACACGAGGGGACGGCTTTCGCCGTCCCCATTTTTTGTTTTCTTTGCTTTCGGTTGGAAAAGGAGTATTCCGCGTCTCCGGACGCGGGACACTTTTGGCCGCGGCCCCAAAAGTGTCCAAAAGGGCCGTTTAAACCTGCGGTTTAAGAATCCGCGCACGCTGTTTCGTGTTGTATTTTGTAACCTTATACCGCGCGTTCGCAGAACACGGAGATTATCGTTGCGTATGACGAATCGATTTTCTTCTTGCACCGCTGCCGCTTACGTTCTCAACGGTAGAACCAACAGCGTTGTTCGTCGTTGGCATCAGCGGCAGCGGCGCAGAAGCAAAGACGATACGATAACGAAACGAAAAAGGACCTTCCCCGTGAACGTGTGGTTAGCAATTACATCTTTGCACAATACATAGCGCGCAAGGAAGTGAAGAAACCATTGGTTTCTTCCGGCTCTTTTGGCTACTTTTCCAGCTGCTGGGAAAAGTAGCCCGTCGGAGACCGTCCTCGCGCCGAAGCGCGAAACATTCTATCTCAACACCACAAAATTCTTCTGCAACAATTTTCCCCCGTTCCGCGTATTCACTATGAAAGGAGGTGGTCACCACGGAAGCTTTGCTGCGTACGGGCAAAGATCTTGAGGACATCTATCAGCGCCATGTGGACATGCTGTACCGCGTGGCCTATTCCTTCATGAAGAATGGCGCGGACGCGGAGGACATGGTGCAGGAGACCTTCCTTCGGCTGATGCGCAGCGGCACGGTGTTTGAATCGGCCCAGCACGAAAAGGCGTGGCTGATCGTGACCGTGTCCAACCTGTGCAAAAGTGCGCTGCGCAGTCCGTGGCGGCGGCGGGAGGACTTCGATGCCCTCAGCGACCAGCCCACCACGGAGGACGCGGCCCCGGACGAGACGCTGCAGGCGGTGCTGGCCCTGCCGGATGACTATAAATTACCGGTCTATCTCTATTACTATGAGGGCTATCCCACCGCCGACATCGCCCGGATGCTGAAGGTGGCTCCGGCCACCGTCCGCAGCCGCCTGAACCGCGCCAGAAAGAAACTGAAACTGACCTTGGGAGGTGATCTCCAATGACGGGTAATGACATTTACCGGGCCTATGACAACCTGCGGCCCGACGATGCGGCCAAAGAGCGGATGCTGCGGAATATTCAGGCCGAATGTTCCCGGAGGACGATCCGGAAGCGGCCCTTTCGGGGCACGCTAATCCTTGCGGCGGCGCTGGTGCTGGTGCTGGCGCTGGTCACCACCGGCTTTGCCACCGAGTGGTTCGGCCTGTCCAGTCTGGGCCAGCGGCAGGAGCCGTCGGACTGGGGCAGCGGACAGGAAACCATGCTGAGCTTACAGGGTCTGGCGGACAGTCCCGCCTGTCAGGCGGCCAAGGCATGGGGCGACTGGTGCGCCGCCTATGAGCCTGACCCCAACGACATCATCACGCCGGACGCGCCGTACCTCTACTACGGCTGCCGCACGGAGGAAATGATCCGGAAGCTGGACGCGCTGGCGGCGGAATACGGCCTGTCCCTGCTGCCGGGCGAGGCCCTGTTCCCGGAGGACGAGGCGGCGCTGCTGGCCAACGAAGGGCTGTCCACCCCGCTGCGGCAGGACACGGCGCGCATCGAAAACCGCTATGAAGCCGGCTACGGATACAGCGACGGCACCTTTGTCATGGACGGCACGGTGACCTTTACCGACGGCACATGGCTGACGAAGCCGGTGCCCTATAAGCTGTTCCGCACCATGAAAACCACGCTGACCACCGGGGAGCTGGATCTGGGTGATCTGGTGGTGTTCCCCTATGAGGACTGGCCCTACGGCACGCTGCTGCTGGCGCTGGGCAACGACCGGGCGCTGATCGTGGCCGATCAGGCGGACGCCTTTGTGGTGGTGGAGGTGCTGGGCACCTATTACGGCGACGTGGTGGACGGCGAGGTCCACATGACCCGCGACCACATTCAGGCCATCGCCGACAGCTTCGCCTTCGACCGCATGGCCGAAGGCAAGTGAAAAGATAAAAGAGAAAAGTTGTGGTAGGCCGCCTGCGGCGGCATGATTCAAATCTCTTCACTTTTCACTCTTCTCTCTTCACTATCAAAAAAACCGCCCTTACGGGCGGTTTTTTTGATATATGTTATTCCTTCACCTCGTTGAACACGTCCGCCATGTCCATGTCGTACATGTGCTGGAGCATCCGGGTGACCATGTTGCTGTAGCCCCACTCGTTGTCGTACCAGGCGATTAGCTTCACAAAGTCCTGATCCAGCATGATGCCGGCGGTCTCGTCAAACACGCAGGGGCAGGGGTTGGCGATCATATCGGTGGACACCACCTGGTCGCGGGTATAGCCGATGATGCCCTTCATATACGTCTCGGAGGCGTGGAGGATCTCATAGCAGATATCGGCGTAGGAGGCGCTGGTGCCGAGGCGGGCGGTCAGATCCACCACGGACACGTCGGCGGTAGGCACACGGAAGGCCATGCCGGTCATCTTGCCTTTCAGGGAGGGGATCACACGGCCCACGGCCTTGGCCGCGCCGGTGGAGGTGGGGATGATATTGTTCAGGATGGAGCGGCCGGTGCGCCAGTCGCTGCCGCCGCGGGAGTCCACTGCCTTCTGCTTGGCGGTGGAGGCGTGGATGGTGGACATGAGGGACTGCTCGATGCCGAAGGTCTTGTGGATGACATAGGCCAGAGGCGCCAGGCAGTTGGTGGTGCAGCTGGCGTTGGAGATGACCTTCATATCGGGACGGTACTCGTCGCTGTTGACGCCGTAGACGAAGGTGGGGGTGGCGTCGTCCTTGGCGGGCGCGGTGAGGATGACCTTCTTGGCGCCGCCCTTGAAGTGACGGCTGGCCTTTTCGGTGGTGTTGTTGGCGCCGGTGGACTCGATGATATACTCGGCCTCGCTGTCGGCCCAGTTGATCATGGCGGCGTCAGACTCGCTGTACACCTTGATCTTGTGGCCGTTGACGATCAGATCGCCGCCGGCGTGCTCCACCATACCGGGGAAGTTGCGGAATACCGAGTCGTACTTCAGCAGGTACACCATGTAGTCGATGTCCGCCTTGCGCAGGTTGATGCCGCGGATATCGAAGGTCTCCGGGTTTTCGCACATAATGCGCAGGACGATGCGTCCGATACGGCCGAAGCCGTTGATGCCGATCTTGATAGCCATATTGTTTTCCTTTCACATTCGTGCCGCCATGCGGCCCCTTTTTTGTTCCATGGTACATTATAATACGAAATGAGGGGAATGTCTCCCTCCGAAACGAAGAATAAATGTAGAAAAAATGTTATCTGTTTTGTGCAGTTTGGTGCATTTTTGCAACTTTTCGAGCGGTATAAGTGGAATGTTCCATACATTCTTGACCTTGTCCGGGGCGTCCGGGACACTGCGGCAGAAATGTTACGGGGCGCGAACTATTTTACGGGAAATCCCTGCCATTTCTCTATACAGCCTTAATATTTGTAACGGAATCGTGAATTTTTCCGTTTTCCGATTGATTTGAAAAACAAGAGGTGGTAGACTAAAGTGTCAAAATGCGGCGCACAGCGCCGTTCACCCATATTGCTGGCGCGCCTATGGCGCTGAAGAGAGGAAGAAGTTCGTGCCCGGCTTTAGTGTGAAAAAACCGTTGACCGTCTATGTGGTGGCGCTGGCCATCCTGGTACTGGGCGTGGTGGCCTATCTGAAAATGACCCCCGACCTGATGCCCAACATGGACTATCCCTATGTGATCGTGGTCACCAGCGATCCCGGCGCAAGCCCGGAAAGCGTGGAGGAGGAGATCACAAAGCCGCTGGAAAAGGCGCTGGCCACGCTGGATCAGCTGAAGGAGATCCAGTCCACCAGCCAAAACAGCGTCTCCATGCTGATCATGGAGTTTGAGAACGGGGCCAACATGGACTCGCTGGGCATCGACATCCAGCAGCAGATCTCCGCGCTGGAGGGCCAGTGGGACGACAGCGTGTCCTCTCCCTACATACTGAAAATGAACCCCTCCATGATCCCGGTGATGGTGGCCGCCATCAGCAGCGACACCATGGACGTGGGCGAGCTGAGCGACTTCGTGGACGATGAGCTGAGCGCCAAGCTGACCGGCATCACCGGCGTGGCCAGCGTGGATATCTCGGGCACCATTGACCGGGAGATGCATGTGGTGCTGGACGCGGAGAAGATGGCCGCTCTGACGGAGACGGTTCGCCAGAATGCGGGAAAGCTGCTGGACAAGGAGGCCGGAAAGCTCAGCAGCGCCAGAAAGCAGGTGACCGACGCTCAGGCCGCGCTGGCGGAGGGCATCTCTCAGGCTGCCAACGGCATTGGTGACAGCGTGACCGATGCGCTGAACAAGGCCGTGGAGGCGCTGAAAAGCGCTCTGGATTTTACCCCCAACATGTCGGAGGAGGAAAAGCAGCTGCGCCAGACCATCGCCGCCGATCAGGAGGCCATGAACGCCAATAACGAGAAGATCCAAGCCAATCTGGGCATCATCGCCGACCCGGACGCCACCGAGGAGGAGAAGGCCGCCGCCATGGCGGAAAACGAGACGCTGACCGCCGCCAATCTGGAGCTGGCCCGGCGGCTGACGGAAAACACCCAGACCCTGACCCGGCTGGTGGCCCAGCGGACGGAGGAGCAGCTCCGTCAAGGGATGGAGGATCTGAGAAAGACCATCCGCGATATTGAGGCTTTCCTTAACGATCCCCACCGGTTTGATGCGCTGGGCAACCAGATCTCCGGCGGCGCGGAATCCCTGATAGACGGCATGCTGCTGATGACCGAGAGCAACGTGCAGCTGAAGCTGGCCCTGCAGCAGATCGAGGAGGGGGAAAAGCAGCTGGCTCAGATCCGCCGTCAGGTGCTGGAGCAGCTGGATCTCAACGGCATGCTGTCCGTGTCCATGATCCAGCAGCTGCTGACGGCACAGGACTTCTCCATGCCTGCCGGGTATATTGACGACAACGACGGCATCAGCTACATGGTGTCCGTGGGCAACGAGATCACCACCACCAAAGAGCTGGAGGACATGGTGCTGTTCGATCTGGGCATCGACGGCATGGAGCCCATCCACCTCAGCGATGTGGCCACCGTGTTCTATACCGACAACTCCGACCAGATCTACGCCAAGCTGGACGGCAACAACGGCATCATCGCCTCCTTCAACAAGCAGTCCAACTACGCCACGGCGGAAGTGTCTGACAACATCACCGCCCGGCTGGAGCAGCTGACGGCCCAGTACGAGGGCATCAACTTCAAGCCCCTGATGGATCAGGGCGACTATATCCACCTGATCGTGGACACCATCGTGTCATCCCTGCTGTGGGGCGCGCTGTTCTCCGTGGTGGTGCTGTTCCTGTTCCTGCGTGACTGGCGGCCCACCCTCATCACCCTGATCGCCATCCCCGCCAGCGTGGTCTTCGCCGTGGTGCTGATGTACTTCACCGGCGTCACCATCAACATGATCTCCCTCAGCGGTCTGTTGGTGGCGGTGGGCATGCTGGTGGATAACTCCGTGGTGGTCATCGAGAATATTTACCGGCTCCGGGCCAGAGGCGCCACGGTGGTGCAGGCCGCCGTGTCCGGCGCGCAGCAGGTGCTGGGCGCCATCGTGGCCAGCACCCTGACCACCGTGTGCGTGTTCGCCCCCATCGTCTTTGTGGAGGGCCTGACCCGCGAGCTGTTCACCGATCTGGCCCTGACCATGACCTATTCGCTGCTGGCAAGCCTGCTGGTGGCGCTGACCATGGTGCCCGCCATGGCCAGCGGCCTGCTGCAAAGGCCGCTGGAGCAGAAGCCGGGTCTGCTGGATAAGATTTATCCCGCCTATAAAAAGGCCATCCGCTGGTCGCTGGATCACAAGGCGGCGGTGCTGGCCGGTTCGCTGGCGCTGCTGATCCTCACCGGCATCGCCACCGTCAGCCGGGGCTTCAGCTTCATGCCGGAGTTCGATATGAACACCGTCAACGTCACCGTGGCCATGCCGGAGGGCTGCACCCGGGAGGAGGCCGTGGCCTATACCGACGAGGTGGCCCGCCGCTGCATGACGGTGGAGGGCGTGGACGCCGTGGGCGCCATGATCCAGACGGACACCGCCCTGACCATGATGTCCACCGCCACCGGCGAGTATGACGCCACCGTGTATATCACCATGCCCGACAGCTATTCCGGCAACAAGGCCGGCAAGGAGATCGAAGCCCTGTGCGCCGACATGGACTGCAAGGTGACGGCGGTGAACATCATGTCCAGCATGATGAGCTACATCACCGGCAACGGCGTGTCCTTACAGGTCTACTGCGAGGATATGGAGACGCTGCAATCCGCGGCAAAGTCCATCGCCGCCCAGATGGCGCAGGTGGACGGCACCGTGGACGTATCCGACGGTCTGGAGGATGCGGCACAGGCCCTGCGCGTCACCATCGACCGCACCAAGGCCATGGAGCACGGCATGACCGTGGCCCAGATCTATATGCAGATCGCCGCCGCCCTGACCACCAGCACCTCCGGCACCGACATGGTGCTGGACAACAGCGCCATGTCCCTGATCATCCAGCAGGATGAGGACAGCAAGATGACCGTGGAGACCCTGCCGGAGCTGAAGATCGACCCGGACAGCGCCATGTCCTCCGCCATGAGCGGCGGCGCGTCCTCCGGTTCGTCCTCCTCCTCGCTGTCGTCCCTGTCCGGCGAGGAGAGCGACACCGACAACAGCTTCCTTCTGAAGGATGTGGCCACGGTGGAAAAGACCGTCAGCCTCAACACCATCAACCGTGACCAGCAGCGGCGCTGCGTCACCGTCACCGCCGGCATTGCCGACGGCAATAACGTCACGCTGGTGTCCGACCAGGTGACGAAGGCCGTGGAGGCGATGGAGCTGCCCGAGGGCGTCACCATCGAGTTCAACGGCGAGAATGAGCAGATCATGGACGCCATGGGACAGGTGATGCTGATGATGCTGCTGGGCATCGTGCTGGTGTACTTCGTCATGGTGGCCCAGTTCCAGTCCCTGCGTGAGCCGTTCATCGTCATGTTCACCATCCCGCTGGCCTTTACCGGCGGCTTCCTGGCCCTGCTGCTCAGCGGCACGGAGCTGAGCGTCATCTCCCTGATCGGCTTCGTGATGCTGGTGGGCATCATCGTCAACAACGGCATCGTGCTGGTGGACTACATCAACCAGCAGCGGCTTGCGGGCATGGAGCGGCGGGAGGCCATCATCGACGCGGGCGTCACCCGTCTGCGGCCCATCCTCATGACCTCCCTGACCACCATTCTGGGTCTGATCGTCACGGCGCTGGCGAAAAACGCCGGTACGTCCCTGATCCAGCCGGTGGCGCTGGTGTGCATCGGCGGACTGCTGTACGCCACGCTGATGACGCTGTTCGTGGTGCCCTGCATGTACGAGATCGTCAGCAAGAAGAAGCTGCGGCATGTGGACGAAAAGGATCTGGTGATCCTGAAGGATTAACAGACGCTGACGCCCCGGCGGGCAATGCCCGCCGGGGCGTCTTTCGTTTCCGGTTGCTTTTCCCCGCGGGAGCCGCTATAATAAGAGCCATCCGAGACCGAAGGAGGCCGCCTATGGACCGCGCCGCGCTGAGAGGAAAACTGCATCTGTCCGGTATCGACGATACCGCCGCCGCGCTGGCCCGGCGGTACGGTCTGGGCTATGAGATCACCGCCTTCTGCATGGCGTCCGCGCTGGAGGACAGCGCCGCCTTCACCGCGGCGGAGCGGGCGGCGGCAGGCGTGGACAGTCTGTGGCTCCACGCGCCCTTTGCCGAGCTGCACCCCTGCGCCATCGACCCGCTGGTGCGGGAGATTGCGGTGCGGCGCTACCGCCAGACCATCGCCATGGCCCGCCGCCTGAACGTGACGCGCATCGTCATCCACGACGGGTATGTGCCCTTCGTGTACTTTCCGGAGTGGTTCATTGCGCAGTCCATCGACTTCTGGCGGGGTTTCCTGCCGGAGGTGCCGGAGGGCATGACCATCGCGCTGGAAAACGTCATGGACGACGGCCCCGACATGCTGGCGGCCATCATGAAGGGCGTGGACGATCCCCGGCTGGGGGTGTGCCTTGACGTGGGTCACGCCAACACCACCGTCAGCAAAACGCCGCCCATGGACTGGATCACACCTCTGTCTCCCTGGCTGCGGCATGTGCATATCCACAACAATTTTGGTGAATGGGATCTGCACAACCCGCTGGGGGAGGGGAATATCCCCATGGCGCAGGTGCTGGATCAGCTGCTGACCCGGTGTCCCGCCGCCACCTATACCATCGAAAACATGAACTGCGCCCCGTCCCTTGACTGGCTGGCGGCGCAGGGCTATCTGGGAGAGATCACACTATGACCGAACAGGAACTGCAAGCATATATCGCGGCCATCCGCGGCGCGGACGAGGCCGCCATGGCCGCTGCCCGCCGCCGTCAGGCGGAGCTGGCCAAGCCGCCGGGAAGCCTTGGCCGGCTGGAGGAGATGGCCATCCGCATGGCGGGCGTCACGGGCCAGGTCTGCCCGGAGGTGAAAAAGTGCCGTGTGGCGGTGTTCGCCGCCGACAACGGCGTGGTGGCCGAGGGAGTGTCCTGCGCGCCCCAGTCCGTCACCCTGCAGCAGGCGGTCAACATGACACGCCGCAAGACCGGCATGTCGGCGCTGGCCAAGACCTTCGGTGACGATGTGGCCGTATACGACGTGGGCATCGCCGCCGACGTCCACTGCCCCGACGTGATCCACCGCAAGGTGCGCTATGGCACCGCCGACCTGGCGGTGGAACCCGCCATGACCCGTGCGGAGGCCCTTCAGGCGCTGGCGGTAGGCATGGAGGCCGCGGCGCAGGCCAAGGCCGACGGCATTTCGGTGCTGGGCATCGGGGAAATGGGCATCGGCAACACCACCACCAGCGCCGCCGTGCTTTCGGTGCTGCTGGATACGGAGGTGGAGGCCGTCACCGGACGGGGCGGCGGACTGACCGACGAAGGCTTCGACCGGAAGAAGCAGGTGCTGCGCCGGGCGCTCCAGCTGCACCATCCTGACAGAAACGACGTGCTGGACGTGCTGCACAAGGTGGGCGGACTGGACATCGCCGCCATGACCGGCGCGTTCCTGGGCTGCGCCCACGAGGGCATTGCCGCCGCGGTGGACGGCTACATTTCCGTGGCGGCGGCTCTGTGCGCCGTGCATGTGTGTCCCGCCGCGGGAGACTATCTGTTCCTGTCCCACCAGTCCTATGAGCTGGGCTACGCCAAAGCGGCTCAGGCCCTGGGCCTGACCCCCTGCCTTGCGCTGGACATGCGATTGGGGGAGGGCAGCGGGTGTCCCCTGCTGTTCCGGGTGCTGGAGGGCGCCTGCGGCGTGATGAAGAACATGGCGACATTCTCCGAGGCCGCCATTGAGGACGACTATCTGGAGCCGATCCGCTCCGGCGACAGCTTTACGGTGGAAACGATATGAGAATTTTACTGACCGGCGGCAGCAAAAGCGGCAAAAGCACCGCCGCCCAGCACCTGTGCCGCGCCCTGGCGGCAGGTGGCCCCATGTACTACTGGGCCACCATGACGCCCCGTGACGGCGAGGATCACCGGCGGGTCCTGCGGCACATTGCCGACCGGGCGGGCTGGGGCTTTCAGACCATCGAGCGCAGCACCAGCCTGACCGCCGCCCTGCCGGACATCGACAAAGGCGGCGCGGTGTTGCTGGACAGCGTCACCGCCGCCCTGTCCGAGGCCATGTTCGGCCCGGAATTCGACGCAGACGCGGCAGCGGCCGTAACGGCGGAGCTGCTGGCCGTCAGCCGGTATCCCGCCCACTTCGTGTGCGTGTGCGACGACCTGTGGCGGGGCGGCGAGGACTATCCGGGCTGGACGGAGGTCTACGTCCGGGGCCTTGCTCAGGTGTGCCGCGCCCTGGCGGCGGAATTTGACGTGGTGTGCGACATGGCGGCGGGGCTGCCCCATGTGTGGAAGGGAGTGTGGCCCCTGTGAAGGACTGGATCTACGGCTTTTTCATGGCGTGGGGCATGTTTCTGGCGCTGCCCTGCCCGCTGAAGCTATGGAACGAGAAGGCCCGCAGCAAAATGATCTGCTGTCTGCCCCTTGTGGGCTTCGTAGTGGGCGGCATATGGGTGCTGGCGGCGTATGCGGGCCGGTTTCTGCCCCGGAGCGTGGCGGGATTATTGATCGCCGCCGCGCCGTGGCTGGTGACGGGCTTTCTCCATCTGGACGGCTTTATGGACGTGTGCGACGCGGTGCTGAGCCGCCGCGACCTGCCCCGGCGGCAGGAGATCCTGAAGGACTCCCACTGCGGGGCCTTCGCCGTGATCGGCATGGTGCTGCTGGCACTGAGTCAGTGGAGCTTCGCCATGGCGCGGGAGAGCGTCCCTCTGCTGCCGCTGCTGGTGATCCCGGTGGCGTCCCGCGCCTGCGCGGCGCTGGCGGTGCTGACGCTGCGGCCCATGACCACCAGCCAGTACGCCGCCATGGCAGGCAGAAAAGCCCCCTATGTGGCCTTTGCCGCGATTGTAATGGCCGCTGCGGCCATTGTGCCGCTGGTGCTGTGGGGCAGCCTTGCGCCGCTGGCGGCGGCGGTGGGCTACTGGCTGGCGGTGTGGCACGCTGACCGGCAGCTGGGCGGCATGTCCGGCGACGTATCGGGCTTCGCCCTGACGCTGGGCGAGCTATGCGGCCTTGCGGTATTGACTTTGGTGAGGTGACGAGGATGGAATTGGTGATCGGCGGCGCGTTTCAGGGGAAGCTGACCTGGGCGCTCCAGCATTATGGCCTGACCATGGCCGATGTATGCGATCTGGCGGCGGGAGACCCGGTGCCGGGCAAGAAATGCTACTGGCATCTGGAGGCTTTGACCCGCCGCTGCGATGATGCGGAACAGTATCTGCCACTCTTTGCGGACGCGGTGGTCATCACCCGCGAGGTGGGCGGCGGCATCGTCCCCATGGACGGAGCGGAACGGGCCTGGCGTGAAATGCACGGCACGCTGGTGCAGCGTCTGGCCCGGGAAGCGGCACATGTGACCCGCGTTTTATGCGGACTGACGGAGGTATTGAAATGATCCTGACACTGATACGCCACGGGCAGACCGAGGGCAGCATCAACGAACTGTACTACGGCGCGGCGGATATCCCGGTGCTGCCGGAATCCCTGGCGGAGCTCCACGAAAACGCCGCCCGCTATCCCACCGCGAAACGGTACTTTACCAGCGGCATGCTGCGGACGGAGCAGACCATCCGGGCCATTTACGGCGACGTGCCCCACACGGCGCTGCCGGGCCTGCGGGAGATGGACTTCGGTGACTTTGAGATGCGCAGCTACGCGCAGCTGAAGGACGATCCGGCCTTCCAGCACTGGATCACCGACGCCGAGCATCTGCCCTGCCCCAACGGGGAGAGCGCGCCCCAGACCACGGCGCGGAACCTGAAGGCCATGGAGACGATCCTAGCGGAGGACAGCGACGCGGTGTGCGTCATCCACGGCGGCGTCATCGCCGGGTTCATGATGGCGTGGTTCGGCGGACTGCGGTCGGACTGGTATCGCCAGGCCGGCACCGGCTATCAGGTGACCCTTGAAAACGGCGTGCCTATCAAATGGGTGCGTGTGCCGGAGGACATATGATGGACATTTCCGCCCTGCTGGCGGTGGAAAAAGGCGTCACCGCCCTCATCGGCGGCGGCGGCAAGACCACCCTCATGTATACGCTGGCGGAGGAGCTGCGCCGCCGGGGCACGGTGATCGTCACCACCTCCACCCATATCCAAAGACCGGAGCAGTATCCGGTGCTGACGGCGGCGGACGACGTGGCCGCCGCGCTGGCGGAGCACGGCGCGGTATGCGTGGCCGGGGAAACGGCGGAGGGCAAGCTGCGCGCCCCGGCGCTGTCCTTTGAGGTGCTGGCGGCGCTGGCGGACTTTGTGCTGGTGGAGGCCGACGGCTCCAGGCGCCTGCCGCTGAAGGCCCACGCCCCACACGAGCCGGTGATCCCCCCCAACGCTCGCCGGACCGTCTATGTGGTGGGAGCCGACGGCTTCGGCCATCTCATCCGGCAGGTGTGCCACCGGCCGGAGCGGTACGCCGCCCTGTGCGGCGCGGCGGAGGACAACATCGTCACCCCGGCGCTGGAGGCAAGGGTGCTCCACGCGGAGGGCTACGATACCGGCTGGGTGTTTATCAACAAGGTGGAGACACCGGAGGACTGGCGCAGTGCGGAAGCGTTGGCGGCCCTGCTGCCCGGCAAGGTGCTGGCGGGGAGCCTGCGGGAGAGGGTGTATCGCGGATTGTAGGGGGTGTTTCGCGCCCCGAGGGGACGAGGACGGCCTCCGGCGACCCACTTTAGCTGTGCGGTGCAAAACCAGCTGGATGCTACGGCGGCATAGCCGCCGAGATCGGATGCTAAAAATATGCCACCGGCATATTTTCTTAACGCACCGACGGAGGGGTTGACCTGTCAATCCCCCAGTCTCGCTTACGCTCGACAGCCCCCTTTACACAAGGGGGCCTTTAAAATCGTCCCGTGCCAAGAGAACCCCTCCTCATTCCAACAGGCCGTCCTATGACGGTCTGTTTTGCTATCCTCGCACGAAAATCCGACCATACCGAACATCGCCGTATTGCGCGAAAAAGAATAACGCGGTAAAATACCATTGATCGACAAGGACGAGCGCGGTTTTGACGGGCAGAAATGCGCCCATACTGCGTCAAGTCCCTTGACAATACGGCAAGTATTCTCGGCGGGCCTTTTCTTGTCTGGACACATTTCTGCTCCGACAAAACTGCAAAGCACCTGCCAGCGATGTATTTTCGAGTGATTTTTGATTTTTGAGACGCAGGCTTGCTGGCGCAAGCCAAGGCGAAAAGGGCAAAAAGCGCCGGAAAGACACGCTGTCAGGCGAGTTTGTCCTTGTTGATCAATGGTATAGTGTTGAAAAACCATCGGAAGGAGGAGCCGCCCATGAAGCAAACGCCGCACCGTACCGCCGCCGACCGCCGCGCCGCGCTGTGGATCGTTGGGCTGGCCGTGGCGCTTCTGGCGCTGTTCCTTCTGTCCTTCGTGCTGGGCCGGTACGACGTGCCCATCTGGCAGGTGGTGCGCATCCTGCTGTCGAAGGTCTTTCCCATGGAGGAGACGTGGACGGCCAACATGGCGGTGGCGGTGCTGAACGTGCGGCTGCCCCGTATCCTGCTGGCCTGTCTGGTGGGCTGCTCGCTGTCTGCCGCCGGAACCGCCTATCAGTCGGTGTTCCGCAATCCCATGGCCGCGCCGGACATTCTGGGCGCGTCATCGGGGGCCTGCTTCGGCGCGGCGCTGGCCATTCTGCTGGGCTTCAGCCGCTTCGGCGTCACGGCGCTGGCCTTCGCCGCCAGTCTGGTGACGGTGGCGCTGGTGTATATCATCGCCCGCCGCATCCGGGGCAATCAGGTGGTGAACCTGCTGCTGTCGGGCATCATGATCTCGTCCCTGTTCTCGGCGGGCACCTCCTACATCAAGCTGGTGGCCGACCCCACCAACCAGCTGCCCGCCATCACCTACTGGCTCATGGGCAGTCTCAGCGGCACGCGGATGAAGGACGTGCTCTTTGCCCTGATTCCCATGGCCATCGGCGCGGTGCCGCTGCTGCTGCTGCGCTGGCGCATCAACCTCCTGACCCTCAGCGAGGAGGAGGCCCGCTCTATGGGCGTCAACACCACGGCATTGCGGCTGGCGGTGATCCTGTGCGCCACGGTGCTGACCGCCGCCAGCGTTTCCGCCAGCGGCATGATCGGCTGGGTGGGCCTTGTGATCCCTCATCTCAGCCGCAAGCTGGTGGGCAGCGACTGCCGCCGCCTGCTGCCGGCGGCCATGCTGCTGGGCGCCATCTTCCTGCTGGCGGTGGACAACGTGTCCCGCAATCTGCTGGCGGTGGAGATCCCCATCGGTATCCTGATGGCCTTCATCGGCGCGCCCTTCTTCATCTATCTCATGACCAGAAAGGAGCATGTGCTATGAGCCTTTCTGTGGAAAACCTGTCCTTTTCCTACGGCAGGACCGCCGTGCTGCGGGACGTGACCTTCACGGCGGAAAAGGGGGAGCTGCTGTCGGTTCTGGGCCCCAACGGCGTGGGCAAGACCACGCTGTTCCGCTGCGTGCTGGGAACGCTGACGCCCGCGTCGGGCCGCGTCACCGTGGACGGCTGCGACCTGACGGCCCTGCCGTCCCGTGAGCGGGCGCGGCGCATCGCCTACATCCCCCAGATCCATCCCGCCACCTTCGGCTATACGGCGCTGGATACGGTGCTGATGGGCGCGGCCCGCCAGCTGAACGCCTTCCAGCAGCCGGGCGCGGCGCAGCTGCGTCAGGCGGAGAAGGCACTGGAGCAGGTGGGTGCGGCCCACCTGCGGGAGCGGAGCTTCACCCACCTCTCCGGCGGCGAGCAGCAGCTGGTGCTGATCGCCCGGGCGCTGGCCCAGCACGCGGAGGTGCTGATGATGGACGAGCCCACCTCGGCGCTGGATTACGGCAACCAGCTGCGGATCTTGCAGATGGTGCGCCGTCTGGCGGCCCAGGGCTATACGGTGGTGCTCAGCACCCACAATCCCCAGCACGCCCTGACCTTCGCCCACCGGCTGCTGGTGCTGCAAGGCGGCACCACCGCCGCGCTGGGACGGCCCGACCAGGTACTGACGCCGGAGCTGATGGCGTCGCTGTACGGCGTGCAGGTGGATTTTCTGGACACGGCCTCCGGCCCGGTGCTGGTGCCCCGTGTGGAGGGAGAGACCCATGTTTGAGTGGAACGCGGACAAGGTCCGCTTTATGGAGGACGCCGCCGCGTGGGGCGACTTCCACGCCCGGCTGGCGACGGCGCTGGCCCCGTATCTGCCCAGAGAGGGCCGCATCTGCGACGCGGGCTGCGGCACGGGACACCTGTCGCTGGCGCTGTCGCCCTATGTGAAGCAGGTGACGGCGGTGGACGTCAGCGGCGAGGCGCTGGCCCTGCTGGCGGACAACTGCCGCAAGCGGGGCATTGCCAACATCCACATCTGCTGCGGCGACATTGCCCAGCTGCCGCCGGAGAAGCCCTATGACGCCATGGTGTTCTGCTTCTTCGGCCATATCGAGGAGATCCTGTCCATTTCGGCGGCTCAGTGCCGGGGTACGGTGCTGGCCATCATGCGCAATGACGGCTGTCATCGGTTTTCCGCCGCGCAGCCTGCCATCCGCCACGGAGGCTACCCTCGGGGCGTGGCGGAGCTGACGGCGCGGGGGATCCCCTTTCACGCGGCGGAGATGGAGCTGCCTATGGGACAGCCCTTCCGCACCCTGGACGACGCCCGGCGTTTTTTTGCCCTGTACCGCCGGCCG
Source organism: uncultured Oscillospiraceae bacterium (assembly GCA_934565655.1). GTDB lineage: Bacteria > Bacillota > Clostridia > Oscillospirales > Oscillospiraceae > Vescimonas. The sequence goes on along the minus strand of CAKTIE010000001.1, from coordinate 23,103 downwards.
AGCGACACCACACCTGTCACTGACGAATTCCTGCGCGCGCGGCTGACGGCCACGGGACGGGAGGACTTTCCCCTCTTTCTGCCCCAGACCCGCCGCTTCGGCCTGCTGCGCTGGGAGACGTGTGAGATACCAGACAAAGAAAAAGGAGAAAACGGATGAAAAAGACTCAAAAGCTGCTGGCGCTGGTTCTGGCGCTGGTGATGACCCTGAGTCTGGCCGGCTGCGGCAGCCAGCCCAACACCCCGGCGGGGGATGAGAACACCGCCGCCGAGACCCGCGTGTTTACCGATTCCACCGGCCGCGAGGTCACCGTTCCCACCCAGATCGACAAGGTGGCCATTTCCGGCCCTCTGGCCCAGATCGTGGTGTTCGCCCTGTGCCCCGATAAGCTGGTGGGCGTGGCCAACGAGTGGGACGAGAGCGCCCAGCAGTACCTGGACGAGAAGTACTATAACCTGCCCCTGCTGGGCCAGCTGTACGGCGGCAAGGGCGAGCTGAATCTGGAGACCCTGCTCTCCAGCGAGGCCCAGGTGGTCATCGACGTGGGCGAGGCCAAGGGCACCATCGCGGAGGACATGGACGCCCTGCAGGAGCAGACCGGCATCCCCTTCGTCCACATCGACGCCAAGCTGGCCTCCATGGACGAGACCTATACCATGCTGGGCGACCTGCTGGGCATGACCGACGAGGCCAAGACCCTGTCCGACTACTGCCGCGCCACCTATGACAAGGTCAGCGCCATTGCCGATGGCGTGGAGAAGGAGAACCTGCTGTACGTCACCGGCGACACCGGCCTGAACGTCATTGCCCAGGGCTCCTTCCATGCCGAGGTCATCGACATGCTCAGCAACAACCTGGCCGTGGTGGACGAGCCCTCCAGCAAGGGCAGCGGCAACGAGGTGGACATGGAGCAGATCCTCAACTGGAACCCCGACGTGATCCTGTTCGCGCCCGGCAGCATCTATGCCACCGTGGGCGAGGACGCCGCATGGCAGGGCGTGACCGCCATCCAGAACGGCGCGTATTACGAAGTCCCCATGGGCCCCTATAACTGGATGGGCTTCCCTCCCTCCGTGCAGCGGATGCTGGGCATGCTGTGGATGGCCAAGGTGCTGTATCCCGATGCCGCCGACTATGACCTGTACACCGAGGCAGCCAACTACTTCCAGCTGTTCTATCACTGCGACCTGACCCAGGAGCAGTATGACGCGCTGGTGGCCAATTCTCTGCCCCAGCTGGACGCGGCCGCGTAACGCCCGCCCTCTCACAATCCCACCCCTGAAAGGAGCACCATCATGAACGGAATCTTCACCACCCTGCTCTATCAAATGGAAAAGCACCACGATACGGTGCTGTGCACCATCATCGCCGACAACGGCTCTACCCCCCGTGGGATGGGCGCACAGATGCTGGTGGGCGAAAAGGGCCTTCTCTGCGGCACCATCGGCGGCGGCGCGGTGGAGGGCCAGAGCATCGAACTGGGCAAAAAGCTCCTTCAGGAGCGTCGCAGCACCGTCCACGAGTATAAGCTCCATCACAACGACACCGAGGACATCGGCATGGTGTGCGGCGGCGACGTGACGGTGCATCTGCAATTCATCGCCGCCGATGATGCGGTATGGAATGCTTTGGCCGGTGAGGTGCTGCGCCGCATCGTCCTGCGGCAGCCGGGCTGGCTGGTGCTGGCGCTGGACGGCGGCACCCCCGCGCTGCGGGATGACGCCGAGGCCGACAGCGCTCACGCGGCTCTGCCTCTGCCCATCGGCGAGCGGGCCATCCTGTTCGGCGCGGGCCACTGCTCGCTGGCCCTGTGCCCGCTGCTGACCACCGTGGGCTTCCGGGTAACGGTGGTGGACGACCGGCCGGAGCTGGTGACCAAGGAACGCTTTCCCACCGCCGACGCGGTGGTGTGCTGCGACCTTGACCATCTGGCCGACACCGTGCCTGTGGGCGGCGAGGACTATGTGGTGGTCATGACCAACGGCCACAGCCACGACTTCGCCGTGCAGGAGCAGGTGCTGCGGGGACAGTACGCCTACATCGGCGTCATCGGCTCCCGCAGCAAGACCGCCAGCGTCAACGCCCGCCTGCGGGCGGCAGGCATCCGCGAGGAGGCCATCGCCACCGTTCACACCCCCATCGGCACCGCCATCAAGGCGGTGACGCCGGAGGAGATCGCCGTGTCCATCGCCGGTGAGATGATCTGCGTGCGGGCCACACGGCGGGAGAACGCCGGTGTGCAGCTTCACGGCTGCCCCATGCACTGAGGTGCGGCCATGACGGGACATCTGTTTCTGACCGGCCCCAAAGGCGTGGGAAAATCCACCCTGATCCGGGGCCTGCTGGCGGAGGAGCCCGGCCCGCTGGGCGGCTTCTTCACCGTGAAGCACGAGGGCGGCATCTATCTGCTGCCTGCCGCGCGGGAGTGGGCCTTTACCCCGGAGAACTTCCTGTTCCGCTGTGGCCGCAGCGGCGATCCGGCCCGGTTCGACGATCTGGGCTGCGCCGCGCTGGCGGATACCGCCGGATGCCGTCTGCTGGTGATGGACGAGCTGGGCCCCCACGAGGCGGCGGCCAGACAGTTCCAGGCATCGGTGTTCCGCGCGCTGGACGGCGAGATCCCCATTCTCGGTGTCTTGCAGCAGGCGGAAAGCGAGTTTCTCCACCGCATCGCCCATCACCCCCGGGTGACGGTGCTGACGGTATCGGTGGAAAACCGGGACGCTCTGGCGGCGGAGCTGCGCCGCTGGCGTGACGAACAAGGATAAATAAAGAAAGCACCTGACCTGCGGTCAGGTGCTTTCTTTAGATTTACTGCACCATGTGCACGCCCTCGATCCGCTGGATCTCCGTGCGGATGTCCTCCAGCAGCAGCTGGGCCGCGGGACTGAGCGCCTCGCCCCGGCGGGTCATGAGATAGGACACCCGGTCGGGGGCCGGGTCGGTCAGGCGGCAGATCCGCGCACGGCCCGCCTGCGCCAGCGCACGGGCGGCGGCCAGCGGCACGATGGCCCACATCATCTCGTTGCCCAGGAAGGTGTCCACCGCCTGCATGGAGTCGGCGTACAGCAGCGGCATGGCCGTCAGGCCGAACCAGTGATCCCGCCAGTCCTGCACGGCCTTGCGCCAGGACACCACGATCTCGTTGCCGGGGTCCAGCTCCTTGGGCGAGATCACGTCGCCATAGGGGCTGTCCGGCGAGCAGGCCACCACCGTCTCCTCGCTACACAGGGGCGTCAGCTCCAGCTGGGGATGATAGAAGCTGTCGCCGTCCATCAGGGCCATCTCCAGCTCGCGGCGGGCCACAGGCTGCGCGCCGTCATAGCCGGTGCCCGGCAGGGTCTGCACCCACAGGGCCACCGGCAGCTTCCGGTGGAGAAACCGGCGATAGGCCGCCGGAAGGATGTACTGGTTGGTGGAGAACACCGCGCCCATGCGGAGGTATTCCCGTGTGGCGGTCTCCGCCACGCCCTTCGTCTCCTCCAGAAGGGATTGCCAGCGGTAGGCCAGCGGCAGGAACCGCTGTCCCGCCTCGGTCAGCTCGATGTGGCGGATGCCCTTGCCCCGGCGGAACAGCTGCGCGCCCACCTCCGCCTCCAGCGCCTGGATGCGGTTGGTCAGCGTGGGCTGGGTGATGAACAGCGCCTCGGCCGCCGCCGTCAGCGTGCCGTGCTCCAGCACCGCCCAGAAGGTCTCCATATCGGTGTTGTTCATGCCGCGCCTCCTGTGTAAAATATAAATTCTACCTATATTATATGTGGGTTTTATCCGTTTTACAAGTGCGAATTTGTGTGATATGGTATATCCACAACAGGAGAATGATACCGATTCTTCTGGAAAGCAGGATAATCCGCCATTTTTATCCTACTGTTACTTTACTGTTTTCTTTTCTTTCTTATTTTCTCTCTTTGTTCCTGCATCCCTGTAAAGAAAAAACCGGACTTTCGTCCGGTTTTTTCTTTTTGTGCGGGGTTTTATGCGGAAGCAGAAGAAGGGCGGCAGCGCCGCCCTTCTTCTTTTGATGATACGGAGTCCTTACTCCAGCTCCATCAGCAGCTCCTTGGCCTTGACAGGCTGGCCCTCCTTCACCCGGACGGACTTGACCGTTCCGGCGGTGCGGGCGGTGATGGCGGTCTCCATCTTCATGGCCTCGATGATGATCAGCACCTGATCCTTTTCCACATGGTCGCCCTGCTTCACGCACAGCTTGGACACCATGCCGGGGATGGAGGTGCCCACCTGCAGGGGATCGGACTCGTCGGCCAGCGTGGCCTGACGGGTCTGCTCGGAGGCGTGGGGGTCGCGGACGGTGACCTCGCGGCGCATGCCGTTCAGCTCGAACTGGACGTTGATGGTGCCGTCGCTGTTGTGGTCGCCCAGACCCAGATACTTGATGACCAGGGTCTTGCCGTCCTCGATGTTGATCTTGTTGGTCTCGCCCAGGGCCATGCCGTTGAAGAACACATGGCTGCCCATGCGGGTGATGTAGCCGTACTCCTTCCGGTGACGGCAGAAGTCCTCGTATACCTTGGGATACATGGCGTAGGAGATGAGATCCTTCTTCTCCGGGTTCTCATGGAACTGCTCCACCTCATGCTGCAGCTGATCGAAGTCCACAGGAGCCAGCAGCTTGCCGGGACGGCAGGTGATGGGCTCCTCGCCCTTCAGCACCACCTTCTGCAGATCCTTTGGGAAGCCCCACGCGGGCTGGCCCATCATGCCCTTGAAGTAGGACACCACGGAATCGGGGAAGGCCAGCGCCTCGCCACGCTGGATGATGTTCTCCGGCGTCAGGTCGTTCTGCACCATGAAGATGGCCAGATCACCCACCACCTTGGAGGAGGGCGTCACCTTCACGGGGTCGCCCAGCATGTCGTTGACGGTCTTGTACATCTCCTTGACCTCCTCGAACCGGTCGCCGAGGCCCAGAGACTCCACCTGTGGGCGGAGGTTGGTGTACTGACCGCCGGGGATCTCATAGCGGTAGATGTCGGTGGTGGAGGATTTCAGGCCGTGGTCGAAGCTCTCGTACCGCAGGCGCACGTCGGACCAGTAGTTGCTCAGCTCCTGGACGCGGCGCAGGTCAAGGCCGGTGTCACGCTCGGTGCCGTGGAGGGCGGCCACCACAGCGTCCAGCGAGGGCTGGCTGGTAAGGCCCGCCATAGGCGCGCAGGCCACGTCCACCACGTCCACGCCGGCCTCGGCGGCCATCAGCAGGGCGGCCACCTGGTTGCCGGTGGTATCGTGGGTGTGCAGGTGGATGGGCAGGCCCACCTCCTGCTTCAGGGTGGACACCAGCTTCTTGGCGGCATAGGGCTTCAGCAGGCCGGACATATCCTTGATGGCCAGCATGTGGGCGCCCCGCTTCTCCAGCTCCTTGGCAAGGTCCACATAGTATTTCAGGGTGTACTTGTCCTTGGTCTCGTCCAGAATATCGCCGGTGTAGCACATGGTGGCCTCCAGCAGCTTGTTCTGGCGGAGCACCTCCTCCATGGCCACCTCCATGCCCGGCACCCAGTTCAGGGAGTCGAACACGCGGAACACGTCGATGCCCCGCTGGGCGGCCTCCTCCACGAAGGCGCGGACAAGGTTGTCGGGATAGTTGGCATAGCCCACCAGATTGGAGCCCCGCAGCAGCATCTGGAAGGGGATGTTGGGGATCTTCTCCCGCAGCAGCCGCAGACGCTCCCAGGGAGACTCATGCAGGAAGCGGTAGGCCACGTCGAAGGTGGCGCCGCCCCACATCTCCAGCGAGAAGCAGTCCCGCAGGATGTCGGCCACGCCGTCGGCGCCCTTCACCATGTCGCGGGTACGCATACGGGTGGACAGCAGGCTCTGGTGGGCGTCGCGCATGGTGGTGTCGGTCAGCAGCAGCTTCTTCTGATCCAGCACCCACTGCTTGACGGCCTCGGGGCCCTTCTCATCCAGCAGCTGCTTCAGACCGGGGCCAAGCGGCTCCTTTGCCTCGGGGAAGCGGGGGATATCGTACTGGTGGCGCTCGGCGTTGGGGTTGGCCACCTGGATCTCGGAGATGTACCGCAGCACGCGGGTGGCACGGTCGCGGGAGTCCATGATCTCAAACAGCTCCGGCGTCTCGTCGATGAACTTGGTGTGGCACTGGCCGTTGATAAACGTGGGGTGGGCCAGCACGTTGGTGACGAAGGGGATGTTGGTCTTGACGCCGCGGACACGCACCTCGTTGATGGCACGGGCCGCCTTGCGGCAGACGGCGGGGAAGCTGCGGTCCCAGCTGGTGACCTTCACCAGCAGAGAGTCATAGTAGGGGGAGATGACTGTGCCCACGCCCACGTTGCCGCCGTCCAGACGGACGCCGAAGCCGCCGGGGGAGTGGTAGGCGGTGATCTTGCCGTTATCGGGGGCGAAGTTGTTGGAGGGATCCTCGGTGGTGACGCGGCACTGGATGGCGTAGCCGTCGAAGTGGACGTCCTCCTGCTTCGTCAGGCCGATCTCCGGGCAGCTGAGGGGATAGCCCGCCGCCACCAGCAGCTGGGCGCGGACGATATCCACGCCGGTGATCATCTCGGTAACGGTATGCTCCACCTGAATACGGGGGTTCATCTCGATGAAGTAGTGATGGCCGGACTTGTCCACCAGGAACTCCACCGTACCGGCGCTGACGTAGTTGACGGACTTGGCGATCTTCACCGCGTCCTGACGCAGGGCCTCCACCGTCTCCCTGGGGACGGACCAGGCGGGGGCGTACTCCACCACCTTCTGGTACCGGCGCTGGAGGGAGCAGTCACGCTCGCCCAGATGGTAGACGTTGCCGTACTTATCGGCCAGGATCTGCACCTCGATATGCTTGGGCTCCACCAGGTACTTCTCGATGAAGATGTCGCCGCAGCCAAAGGACTTCTCCGCCTCGCTGTGGACCAGCTCATAGGCGGTCTTGACCTCCTCGGGCTTGTCGCAGCGGCGCATGCCGCGGCCGCCGCCGCCGGCAGCGGCCTTCAGGATGATGGGGAAGCCGAAGCTGACGGCCTTTTCCAGCGCGTCGTCGGCGTCCCTCAGGGGCTCGGTGCAGCCGGGGATGATGGGCACGCCGCACTGGACGGCGATCTCCTTGGCGCTGAGCTTGTCGCCCATCTTGGCCAGCACGTCGGAGGACGGGCCCACGAACAGGATGCCGTTATCCTCGCAGGCACGGGCAAAGTCGGCATTCTCGGACAGGAAGCCATAGCCGGGATGGATGGCGGTGACGCCGCGGCGCTTGGCAAGGCCGATGATGCCGGGAATGTCCAGATATGCGCCCAGCGGGGACTTCTTTTCGCCCACCAGATAGGCCTCGTCCGCCTTGGTGCGGAACAGGGAATAGGTATCTTCGTTGGAATAGATGGCTACGGTATGGAGTCCCAGATCGTAGCAGGCGCGGAAAATGCGCACCGCGATCTCGCCGCGGTTGGCCACCAGCACCTTCTTCAATTGCGTGATCTGCTGCATACGGTTCTCCTTTCTTTGCTTATGAAATTCTAAATTAGAATTATTATACACTTTTTTCCCCACTGCGCCAGATGCAAAATAGCCAAAATATCCTTCAGTATTGGTTGTAAAAGTGGCCGTTTCCATAAGCAGAAGTTTTAACAATCTCCCCTGCGCCAAAATCGCGTCAGGAGCGGCGTGTTTTTCGTTAAGAAACGCCTGTTCACAGGAGAAAAGCAGGGCCGTCCTTTCGGACGGCCCTGCCTGGGGTCTGGGGCGATTCAGTTGTTGAGGATGTGCATGAACTCCTCGCCGGTGATGGTCTCCTTCTCATAGAGGTAGGTGGCCAGCTGATCCAGCTTCTCCCGGTTGTCCATCAGGAGCTTGACGGCCTTGTCGTGCTGCTTCTGCACCAGGGCCACCACCTGCTGGTCGATCTTGGTCTGGGTCTCGGCGGAGCAGGCCAGGGAGGCGTCGCCGCCCAGATACTGGTTGGTGACTGTCTCCAGCGCCACCATGCCGAACTCATCGCTCATGCCGTAGCGGGTGATCATGGCCCGGGCCAGCTTGGTGGCCTGCTCGATATCGTTGGAGGCGCCGGTGGTGACGGAGCCGAACACCACTTCCTCGGCGGCACGGCCGCCGGTAAAGGTGGCGATCTTGTTCTCGATCTCCTCCTTGGTCATGAGGTAGTGGTTGCCCTCCTCCACCTGCATGGTATAGCCCAGCGCGCCGGAGGTGCGGGGCACGATGGTGATCTTCTGCACGGGGGCGGAGTGGGTCTGCATGGCCGCCACCAGAGCGTGGCCCACCTCGTGATAGGACACGATCTTCTTCTCGTGGTCGGTCATGATGGCGTTCTTCTTCTGATAGCCGGCGATGACCACCTCGATGCTCTCCTCCAGGTCAGCCTGGGTGGCGAAGCGGCGGCCGTCACGGACGGCACGCAGCGCCGCCTCGTTGACGATGTTGGCCAGCTCCGCGCCGGACGCGCCGGAGGCCATGCGGGCAATCTTGCTGAAGTCCACATCCTCGGCCACCTTGATCTTCCGGGCGTGTACCTTCAGAATTTCCTCGCGGCCCTTCAGGTCGGGCAGCTCCACGGGAACGCGGCGGTCGAAGCGGCCGGGGCGGGTCAGGGCCGGGTCAAGGGACTCGGGGCGGTTGGTGGCCGCCAGAATGATGACGCCGTTGTTGCCCTCGAAGCCGTCCATTTCCGTCAGCAGCTGGTTCAGGGTCTGCTCACGCTCGTCGTTGCCGCCATATTGCCCGCCGCTGCGCTTCTGGCCGATGGCGTCGATCTCGTCGATGAACACGATGCAGGGCGCTTTCTCCTTGGCCTGATTGAACAGGTCGCGGACCTTGCTGGCGCCCATGCCCACGAACATCTCCACGAATTCCGAGCCGGACATGGAGAAGAAGGGGACGTTGGCCTCACCGGCCACAGCCTTGGCCAGCATGGTCTTGCCGGTTCCCGGAGGGCCTACCAGCAGGATGCCCTTGGGCATGGAGGCGCCGATGTCCTTGTACTTGCTGGGGTCGTGGAGGTAGTTGACCACTTCCTGCAGGTTCTCCTTGGCCTCGTCCTCACCGGCCACGTCGTCAAACTTGATGCCCTCGGCGGACTTGACGTAGACCTTGGCGTTGGACTTGCCCATGTTGAACATCAGGGAGTTGCTTCCGCCGCCCATTTTCTTCATCATGCTGCGGGAGATGATCTGGCCGATGCCGACGAACAGGATCAGCGGCAGCACCCAGCCCAGAATATCCACCAGCAGGGAGCTCTGCTGGATCTCCTCGCCGGTGGTGGAGACGCCCGCGTCCAGCAGGCGCTGCACCAGCCCGTTGTCGGGGACGATGGCGGTCTTGTAGATGGTCTTTTCATCCTTGCCGGTAAACAGGATGCGGTTGCTCTGCTGCTGGATCTCCACCTGGCCGATCTTGCCCTGCTCCGTCATGGATACAAAGGTGTTGTAGTCCACATCCTTGATCTGATGCTCCGACAACCACGGCATGGCCAGCAGGTTGAACAGCATCACGATCAGAAGCGCGATCAGGTAGTAGTACAGCAGCGGTTTTTTCGGTGATTTCACTTCATTCATTTGCTTGCTTCCTCCGTATTTTCCGGGATGCTCTCCCGTTCCTCGCAGTTCATTTGCAGATCAATGGCCGACAGCGCCGCCAGCAGCGCGTGCCGCATGGCCTGGGCCGCAAAGTCGATGGCGTACTCGCCGTAGAGACTGGCGGCCTCCGCCTGATCCTCCGTCACGTCGCTGCCCTCGCCGTGGACGTAGCCCGGCAGCTCGTTTTGCAGGATCTCCTGAATTTTCAGGTCGTACTCCAGCTGGGCGGCGGACAGGGCCGCCACGGCGGGGGAGTGGCTCTTGGCGATGCTCCTTTGCAGCAGCAGATCGTTCTCCCGGTACTCCTGCCACAGGCACCGCAGCGCCCGCTGGATCTCCCGGTGATCCGACCGCTGGCAGCACCGGAGACAGCGGATGGTCTGCTCATACTGCCGCTCCAGCTCGCAGAGCTTTCCGGCAAATATCCCGTTTTTGGTCGACATGGGCATCCTCCCTCTGTTGTGATGGTACTGTTATAACAGACGGCGGGGCATTGTGCCACTATCAGTTTGCGCCCCGTGTCATGACAAAATCCCCAAAATGTCAAAAAGGCTGACACTTTGGGGATTTTGTCATATAGTGAATCGTGATTTTTCTGTTATAATAGAGGACGATCTCACGCGCCGTGCTTCGCCGCCACGCGCCCGGTCAGCAGGCGGTACATCTGCCGCGCCAGCTGTACCCGGTCTACGTCCTTCTTCTCACAGTACTCCAGCAGCAAACCCACAATGCCGTAGGTGCAGAAGCTCAGCGCCGTCTCCGCGTCCTCGTAGGGGATGTCCGTAATGGGGCCCTTCTGCCGGATCATCTCCTGTAAATAGGTGCGGACGGCCCGCACCATCAGGCGCTCCACCTGCTCCCGCTTCTGGGAGTTCAGCAGCTTGCGCAGCATAGCGCTGGCCTCGTCAGAGGCGGCGATGAAGTCCTGAAACACGGCTTCCGCGTCATCCGTCTCCATACTGCGCGCCAGCAGCTTCTGAAACGCCTGCTCCGCCGACCACTCGATGACCTCCAGAATATCCTGAAAGTGGTAGTAAAAGGACTGGCGGGAAATGCCGCATTCGTCCACAATATCCTTTACCGTGATCTTGTCGATGTTCTTCTCCTTGGAAAGCTTCAAAAATGCGTCGGCAATCATGGGCTTTACATTGACGGGCATAGCAGGAACCTCCACCACTGGCTGATTGCCCCTCATTTTACCATAAAAAACCATCCCTTGTCTATTGAGAAATTCCACGGAGGAACCGATCCCATGAAAAAAGCAGCAAAGATCACCATCGCCGCCCTGTCCGCCGCCGCGGCCTGCGGCGCCGCCGTCTATGGCGTGATCCACGTTCTGATGGACGTGGCCATGAACCGCCAGCCGCCCCGCCTGCGCAAAAGGAAGGGCGGCGGCTCGCGCCTGACCGGCGAGACGCCCAACGAGGACTTCCGCGCCGCCCGGCGGGAGGCCTCCCGCCAGCTGGCCGACACGCCCCATGAGGTGGTCTCCCTCCGGAGCCGGGACGGCCTGCGTTTGGCGGGCCACTGGTTCCCCTGTCCCGACGCCAGGCGGATCATCATCGCCTTCCACGGGTGGCACTCGGCGTGGCACCGGGATTTCGGCCTGCTCTCCGGCTTCTGGCAGCAGGAGCGGTGCAGCGTCCTGTATGTGGAGCAGCGAGCCCAGCAGAACAGCGAGGGCGACTATATCGGCTTCGGCCTGACGGAGCGGGAGGACTGCCTTGCCTGGGCGCAATGGGTGACGGAGCGGTTCGGCACGGCGCTGCCCATCTATCTGGCGGGCATCTCCATGGGCGGCACCACCGTGCTGATGGCGGCGGATCTGCCGCTGCCGGAGGCCGTCCGGGGCATCATCGCTGATTCGGCCTATACCTCGCCCCATGCCATCTGGCAGCATGTGGCCCGGAGGAACCTGCACATTCCCTTCCTTCTGGGGGGCTGGATCGCTGACCGGGTCTGCCGCCGCCGGCTGTCCGTGGGATCGGATGAGCGCTCCACACTGGACAGCCTTGCCGCCGCGAAAATACCGGTGCTGCTGATCCACGGCGAGGACGATCACTTCGTCCCGGTGCGGATGGCCTATGAGAATCAGGCGGCCTGCGCCGCGCCCTGCCGCCTTCTGGTGGTGCCGCAGGCCGACCATGCCATGAGCTGCTACGTCGACCGGCCGGGATATGAGGATGCCCTGCGCTGCTTCTGGTCCGCGTGTGAAGCGTAGTGCGATGGCGACACGGCCCGCGTAAAGCCAAAAAGAAACACCATCCTTCCGGATGGTGTTTCTTTTTGGAGCGGGCGACGGGGAAATCACCGAAGCGCTGCCAGCGGCAGATAAAGCGAGGTGATTTCAAGGAAGTGTCCCGATGGCCGCCCCAAATGGGCACGGGCATCGGCTGACACGACGAGGAAAGCGGCGCAGCGCCGCCTGCGGCGGATGCAGCAAGCCGCTTTCAAGGCAGCACCCCGTCTGGCGGGCACGAATGTGGCCGCCGGGCGGCTGGTGCAACGAGGGCCGCACCGAAGCGACCGCAAAAAAGAAGTGCGGCACAAATTAAGATGGATGCTACAGCGGCATAGCCGCTGAGATCGACACTAAAAATATGCCACCGGCATATTTTCTTAACGTGTCGACGCGACACGCACGCGGGCACCAAAACGTGCCACCGGCACGTTTTTCTCGCTGCGCTCGTGCCCTGTTCGAGCCTCGGCCCGCATAACACCAAAAAGAAACACCATCCGAAAGGATGGTGTTTCTTTTTGGAGCGGGCGACGAGGCTCGAACTCGCTACCTCGACCTTGGCAAGGTCGCGCTCTACCAGATGAGCTACGCCCGCAAACGCAAGATTAATTATAGCCCATATTCCCGCGTTTGTCAATCCCGTATTTTCAGTTTTTCATCAGTATCTCAATTATACCCGCAGAAGTTTCGTTAGGATAGAAATTCACCTGCCATTGCTCCGGCTCGCGGCCCTGCTCCTGCTGTACCTGGGTCACGATGTCCCGCACCTCCTGGGCCTGATCGTCAAAATAGCCCACCTGCACCACCAGCTCCGCCGCGTCGTTCCCGGCGGCGGCCGTCAGCAGCGTGTGCAGGGCGGAGACGCTGGTGGCATGGACGACGGCCTTCAGCTCCGCCTCCGTGCGGCGGTAGGCGATGGTCAGCTTGATCTCGCTGTACGCCCGGTTGTCGTCGGAGACGGTGTAGGTCATGTACTCCACGGCGTAGGAGCCCATGGGGGTCTCACGCTGCACCTCCTGACAGGCGTCCTCGATGGCCTGCTCCGCCTTCAGCGCTTCCTCGCCGGGGTAGAGCCAGATGGTGCCCTCGGCGGCGTAGTCACCGATCAGCACCAGCAGGTCGTTGACCAGATCCTGATTGTTCTCGGCACGCAGGACGTTGGCGGCCCCGCTCTCGTAATAGGAGGAGCTGTGGGGCTCCACTCTGCCGTAGCCCCGCTCCAGCAGGCCGCAGCCGCTCAGCGGCAGCGCCATGGCAAAGGCCAGCGCAAGGGCCATGATCCTTCGTTTCATAGGCAGTTCCTCCTATATAAAAGTCTCGCAGAGTTCGCGGCGCGAACGCCGCGAAAAAATTAAATTATTTTTCTGACGACATGCGCGTCAGAAAAATTCTTCTCGGCCGCCAGTGTGTCCGAAGGACGCACGCAGTTGGCCGCAATCCTTTTGGCAGCAAAATCGAAGATTTTGCGCCAGTTTTTACAGCAGCGTGATCTGCTTCTCGTCGCTATCCTCGGTCTTTACCAGCGCACCGGCGGCGGGGATGGTGCGGGTGCGGTAGCGGGCCGGGTTGGTGATGCCCGTCTCCGCCACGGGAACCACCCGCTCCAGATGGTACTTGGGCTTGATGGTCATGACCGCCACGCCCTGTGTGGCGCGGGTGGTCTTGGGGGTCAGGGACGCCGTATGCATCAGCAGGCACCGGGGCTCGTTGGTGTACAGGGCCAGCTCCGCGTCCTCCTTCAGCGCCAGCATGGCGGTCAGGGGCGCCTTGTCGCTGTACGCGCCGGTGAGGCGGCGGCGGTTGGAGGTGGTGGCATAGGCGGTCAGGGGCACCTTGGCGGCCTTGCCGTTCTGGAAGAAGAACAGCATGAAGCCGCTGTAATCCCCGGCCAGCGCCAGATAGATCACATTCTCGCCGTCCTCCATGCCCAGCCTGGCGGGCAGATAGTCGCCCAGGGCCGAGGCCTTGGTCTCACTGAACTCGCTGGCGCGGGTCTTATAGACCTGCTGGCGGTCGGTGAAAAACAGCAGCTCGGCGGCGTTGGTAGCCTCGAAATACTGGGCGGGGCCGTCGCCCTCCTTGTACTTCTGCTCGCCGGACATGCGCAGGGACTGGGGCGTGATCTTCTTGAAATAGCCCTGACGGCTGAGGAACAGGTGGACGGGATAGTCGTCGACGGGTTCCTCCTCCGGCTCCTCCGGCAGCTCGTGACCGTAGACGATCTCGGTATGGCGGGGGATGGCGTACTTCTTCCGCACGTCGGTCAGCTCGTCGATGATGATGCGGCGGATGCGCTGGGGCCGGGCCAGGGTGTCCTCCAGATCGGCGATCTCGTCGGCCAGCGTCTCGGTCTCCGCCACCCGCTTGAGGATGTACTCCTTGTTGATGTTGCGCAGCTTGATCTCCGCCACATACTCCGCCTGCACCTGATCAATGCCGAAGGCGATCATCAGGTTGGGGATGACCTCCGCCTCCTCCTCGGTCTCCCGGATAACGCGGATGGCCTTGTCGATGTCCAGCAGGATGCGCTTCAGGCCCTGCAAAAGGTGCAGCTTGTCCTGCTTCTTCTTCAGGATGAAATACACCCGGCGCTTGACGCACTCGGTGCGCCACGCCGTCCACTCCTCCAGAATGCCGCCCACGCCCAGCACACGGGGCTGTCCGGCAATGAGGATGTTGAAGTTGCAGCTGACGGTGTCCTGCAAGGGGGTCAGGCGGAACAGCTTGGCCATCAGCTTGTCGGGGTCAACGCCCCGCTTCAGGTCGATGGCCAGCTTCAGGCCGCTGAGGTCGCTCTCGTCCCGCATGTCGTTGATCTCCTTCACCTTGCCGACCTTCACCAGCTCCGCCACCTTGTCCAGAATGGCCTCGATGGAGGTGGAGTAGGGGATCTCATAGACCTCGATGAGATTCTCCTTCTTGTCATAGCGGTAGCGGCTGCGAACCTTTACGCCGCCCCGGCCGGTGCGATAGATCTCCCGCAGCTCATCCGGATCACAGAGGATCTGGCCGCCGGTGGGGAAGTCCGGGGCCAACAGGGTAGAGGGGATGTCGTGGTCGGGGTTTTTCAGATAGGCGATGGTGGTGTCGCACACCTCGCCCAGATTGAAACCGCAAATTTGACTGGCCATGCCCACGGCGATGCCCTGATTGGCGGACACCAGCACGTTGGGGAAGGTGGTGGGCAGCAGGGACGGCTCCTTCATGGTGTTGTCGTAGTTATCCACAAAGTCCACGGCGTCGCAGTCCAGATCTCGGAACAGCTCGGCGCAGATGGGGGAGAGCTTGGCCTCGGTATAGCGGCTGGCGGCGTAGGCCATGTCGCGGGAGTAGACCTTGCCGAAGTTGCCCTTGCTGTCCACAAAGGGGTGCAGCAGGGCCTCGTTGCCCTTGGCAAGACGCACCATGGTCTCATAGATGGCCTGATCGCCGTGGGGGTTCAGGCGCATGGTCTGGCCCACGATGTTGGCGGACTTGGTGCGGCCGCCGGTGAGAAGGCCCATCTTATACATGGTGTACAGGAGCTTCCGGTGCGCGGGCTTGAAGCCGTCGATCTCCGGGATGGCGCGGGAGACGATGACGCTCATGGCGTAGGGCATATAGTTTTCGTCCAGCGTGGCGGTGATGGGCTGGTGGATCACCGCGCCGTGCAGGCCCATCACATTGGGATCGGCGCTGCGGTGAACGGTGCGTTCCGGTTGATTTTTCTTTGCCATAGGAAACAGGTTCCTTTCTTATATGGTTGCGTATATCCAAGGCCCCCTCTGGGAGGGGGCTGTCGAGCGCAAGCGAGACTGGGGGATTGACCGTCAACCCCTCCGTCGGGGCGTTAAGAAAACATGCCGGTGGCATGTTTTTAGCCTCCGATCTCGGCGGCTATGCCGCCGTAGCTGCCACCTCCCCTTACACAGGGGAGGCTTTAGGGGGCTGCGTTTCGTAGGGCGGGGTGCCCTCACCCCGCCGCACGGTAAACGGAGGTATGTGCAATATTCGGCGGCGGCCTGAGGGCAGGCCGCCCTACGAAGGGACGTCGTACCGGGTTCGTTGGTCGGGCGGGGCGATGTGGGCATCGCCCCCTACAAAATGTGCGGAACAGGCACACGCCAAAAGGCGATGGATCTTGCGTCAAGACAAGGCACAGCGGCGCAGGCGTACCGTGTGTACGTCAAGCCGGTGCAACGCCGTATTGGCGCAAGAGATGCGTCTTTTTCTCAGCTCACGTCGATCATGTCCATGTACTTATGACCGTTTTCCGCGATGTACTCCTTGCGGCCGGAGAGGTTGTCCCCCAGCAGCAGGTCAAAGACGCGGGCAGTCTCCTCGGCGTCGGCGGGCAGCACCTTGATGAGACGGCGGGTCTCCGGGTTCATGGTGGTCATCCACATCATCTCCGGGTCGTTCTCACCAAGGCCCTTGGAGCGCTGGATATTGGTCTTTTTGCCGGACAGCTCCTTGAGAATATCCGCCTTCTCCTTCTCGGAGTAGGCGAACCACGTCTTTTCGCCGGACTTCTCCTTGCAGGTGATCTCGAACAGGGGCGTCTCCGCGATATAGACCTTGCCCTCCCGGATCAGGGTGGGGCAGAGGCGGTACAGCATGGTCAGGATCAGGGTGCGGATCTGGAAGCCGTCCACATCACCATCGGTGCAGATGACCACCTTGCTCCAGCGGAGGTTGTTCAGGTCGAACTGGTTCAGATCCTTCACAGCCTTGCCGGAGACCTCCACGCCGCAGCCCAGCACCTTCATGAGATCGGTGATGACGTCGCTTTTGAAAATGCGGGGATAGTCGGCCTTCAGGCAGTTCAAAATCTTGCCCCGGACGGGCATCAGGCCCTGGAACTCCGCGTCACGGGACTGCTTGCAGGCGCCCAGTGCGGAGTCGCCCTCCACGATGTACAGCTCACGGCGCTCCACGTCCTTGGTGCGGCAGTCCACAAACTTCTGGACACGGTTGGCAATGTCGATCTTCTCGGTAAGCTTTTTCTTCTGGTTGATGCGGGTCTTTTCCGCCGTTTCACGGCTGCGCTTGTTGATCAGCACCTGGGCGGCGATCTTCTCGGCGGCGTCGTGGTTCTCGATAAAGTAGATCTCCAGACGGCTGCGGAGGAACTCCGCCATGGCGTCCTGCACGAACTTGTTGGTGATGGCCTTCTTGGTCTGGTTCTCGTAGCTGGTCTGGGTGGAGAAGTTGTTGCTGACCAGAATGAGACAGTCCTGCACGTCGGGATAGGTGATCTTGGCCTCGGCTTTCAGGTATTTGTTGTTCTCCCGCAGGTACTTGTCGATAGCGCCCACCAGCGCAAGGCGGGTGGCCTTTTCCGGGCTGCCGCCGTGCTCCAGAAAGCTGGAGTTGTGATAGTGCTCCACGATGGACACCCGGTTGGAGAAGCACAGCGCCACGCTGAGCTTCACCTTATACTCCGGCTTGTCGGCCCGGTCGCGGCCCCGGCGCTCCGCCTCCCAGAACACCGGATCGGTGAGAGCGTCATCCCCCGCCAGCTCTGCGATGTAATCCTCAATGCCACGGGGATAGAGAAACTCCTCGGTGTCGAATTTGCCGGTCTCCGTCTCGTTCAGCAGGCGGAAGGTGACCCCGGCGTTGACCACCGCCTGACGCTTCATGGCGTCCCGGTAGTAATCCAGCGGCACGGCGATATCGGTGAACACGTCCAGATCCGGCAGCCAGCGGATGCGGGTGCCTGTTTTCTTCTTGTTGGTGGTCAGCTCCTTCACCTGAAGGCCGCCGATGTTCTCGCCCTTCTCAAAGTGGAGGGTGTACTCCTTGCCGCCCCGCCACACGGTAACGTCCATGTACGCCGATGCGTACTGGGTGGCGCAGGAGCCAAGGCCGTTGAGGCCCAGGGAGAACTCATAGTTCTCGCTGTTCTCGTTGTCGTACTTGCCGCCGGCGTACAGCTCGCAGAACACCAGCTCCCAGTTATAGCGGCCCTCCTTCTCGTTCCAGTCCACGGGGCAGCCGCGGCCCATGTCCTCCACCTGCACGGAGCGATCCTGATAGCGGGTGACGGTGATGAGACTGCCGTGACCCTCGCGGGCCTCGTCGATGGAGTTGGAGAGGATCTCAAACACAGCGTGCTCACAGCCCTCCAGCCCGTCGGAGCCGAAAATGACGCCGGGGCGCTTCCGGACACGGTCCGCGCCCTTCAGGCTGGTGATGCTGTCATCGTTGTATACGTTTTTCTTTGGCATATGGAAAAACCTCCAAGGGTGGTAGAGATCGTGGGGGCAAAGGCCCAATATATTGTAACGCATTTTTCCGGCAGGCGCAAGGGGCCTTGCGTCGTTTTCCGGCGGTATGCGGCTTGTTTTTGTATCAAAAATGTAAAAGGCAGGCAAAAAATAATTATGGTGCAACCCGTCAGAAACCGCCTGAGAACAGGGTTTTGCACAATTTCCACAGAGTTTTCCACCGCCGTTATGTTAACCCGTTTTTGGTGGAAATGTTGCGGTTTTCCGTTGGAAAATCGCAGGGAATGGAGAATCAATCCCCGTCCGGAGGACGGACATTCGCTCCCGCCCGGCACACAACAAGACCTCCGGTTTTCAACCGGAGGTCTTGTGATGCGCGATGATGTTACTCGGCCTTGGGAGCCTCGGTCTTTGCGGCCTCAGCTTCGGCAGCAACCTTGGCGGCAGCGGCCTTCTTCTCGGCGGCAGCCTTCTGCGCGGCCTTGAACTTCTCCTTCTCCTCGGGAGTGGGGATCGGCTCGATGGCGTTGCGGGGGCATGCCTTGGCGCACATGGTGCAGTTGCGGCACTTGCTGTAATCGATGACGGCCACGTTGTTGACAACATGGATGGCGTCGAACTTACAGGTACGCTCGCACATACCGCAGGCGATACAGCTGTTGGCGCACACCTTGGTAACGGCGGGGCCCTTGTCCTTGTTGGAGCAGTTGACGAACACCTTCTGCTTGTAGGGCACCTCCACGATCAGGTGGTGCGGGCAGGCAGCGCGGCAGGCGCCGCAGTTGGTGCACTTCTCCTTGTCCACAACGGCAACGCCGTCGACGACATGGATGGCGTCGAACTTACAGGCAGCCACGCAGGAGCCGAAGCCGAAGCAGCCGTACTTGCAGGCCTTGGCGTCGCCGCCGCAGACCTTGGTGGCAGCCAGACAGTCCTTCACACCGCGATACTCGAAGTTCTCCTTGGTGTTGCAGCCGCCGTTACACAGCACATGAGCCACCATCTTATCGCCGGAGGGAGCCTCCATGCCCATGATGGCAGCGATCTTGGCGGCACCCTCAGCACCGGCGGGAGCGCAGGCGTTGATGGGAGCCTTACCGGCCAGAATGGCCTCGGCGCAGCCGCCGCAGCCGGGATAGCCGCAGCCGCCGCAGTTGGCGCCGGCCAGACATGCCTGGATCTCAGGCAGACGGGGGTCGACCTCGACCTCGAACACCTTGGCGGCCACCGCCAGGATCAGGCCGAAGATAATGGCAAGAGCGCCCAGAACGACGATTGCCCAAATCAAAGTAGTCATTTTCTCCTCTACCTCCTTACCAGACCTTCAGGCCGCTGAAGCCCATGAAGGCCAGCGCCATCAGGCCGGCGGTGACCAGCGCGATGGGGAAGCCGTCAAAGGCCTTGGGGTTTTCGCTGGAGACCTCCAGCTGCTCACGGACAGCCGCGAACAGGAAGATGGCCAGCAGGAAGCCCAGACCGCCGGTGATACCATAGACCACGGACTCGATGAAGTTGTAGTCGTTCTGCGTATTCAGCAGAGCCACGCCCAGCACGGCGCAGTTGGTGGTGATCAGAGGCAGGTACACGCCCAGAGCGGTATACAGGGTGGGGATGTTCTTCTTCAGGAACATTTCCACGAACTGCACCAGACCGGCGATGACCAGAATGTAGGCCACAGTCTGCATGAAGGCCAGATCCAGCGGCACCAGCACCAGATTGATCAGGTAGCAGAACGCGGAGGCCAGACCCATAACGAAGGTCACGGCCGCGCCCATACCGACAGCGGTATCGATCTTCTTGGACACGCCCAGGAAGGGGCAGATGCCCAGGAACTGGGAGAAGATAAAGTTATTGGTCAGAATAGCGCCAAGAGAAATGGCGAGCAAAGTAGTAATAGACATAACTTACTTGGCCTCCTTTTTCTTTTCGCTCTTGGCCAGCGCCCACTGCATCACGGCGATCAGTGCGCCCAGCGTCAGGAAGCCGCCGACCGGCAGCGTCAGGACCTTGATACCGAACTCCTCGGGGAAGATGACCACGCCGGGAGCGCTGCCCAGAGCGCCGCCGCCCAGCAGGCCGCCGCCGAATTTGCCGCTGCCCAGGAACTCACGCACCACGCACATGATGATCAGCACGATGGTGTAGCCGATGCCCTGGCAGATGCCGTCCACCGCAGAAGCGCCCACGCCGTTCTTGGAGGCAAAGCCCTCGGCACGGCCCAGGATGATGCAGTTCACGACGATCAGGGGGATAAACACGCCCAGAGAGTTGGACAGGGCGGGGACGAAGGCCTTCAGCAGCAGGTCGACGCAGGTCACGAAGCCGGCGATGACCACGATGTAGCAGGCGATACGCACTTCATTGGGGATGATCTTGCGCAGCAGGGAGATAAAGATGTTGGACAGGGTCAGGATGATCAGCACGCACACGCCCATGCCCAGACCGTTGAAGAAGGACGTGGTGATGGCCATGGTGGAGCACATGCCCAGCACCTGCACCAGCACGGGGTTCTGAGTGATCAGACCCTCTTTTAATTGCTTACCGAAATTCATAATGCAGCTCCTCCTTTCTTAGCCCAAAGCTTCCGCGGCAGCCAGAGCGGCATTGGCGCCCATGGTGATGCCCTTGGTGGAAACGGTGGCACCGGAGATGGCGGTGACGGTCTTGCCCACCACCAGAGAGCCAGCACCGGTCATGCCCTGGAACTGGTCCAGAACGGGCACGCCCGCGGTGTTGGGCTCGTTGCCGACGACCTTGGTGCCGATGCCGGAGGTCTCGGAGTGGCTGACCACGGAGATACCGGTGATGGCCTTGTTGGCGTCCACGCCCACCATCATGACGATGGTGCCCTGGGAGCCGGAGGCGGAGATCTTCATGACGTAACCGGCGTCCGCACCGGCGTTCTTCACGCCGTACAGCTCGGTCAGCTTACCGCCCTGAGCGGCGGCAGCGGCGGCCACGTCGTCGCTGATCTCCAGCTTATCGGTGAACTCGCTGCCCTCGGGGACAACGGCGCTCATGGAAACGCGGGTCTTCTCCGCGTCGATCTCGGCGATCTTGTCGGCGGTCACGTTGTTGACCAGACCCAGCAGGGCGGCAACGATCAGGGAGATGACCGTCAGCGTACCGGCGACCTTGAGAATAAACTTACCGGAGATTTTCATTACTTAGCCGCCTCCTTCTTTTCTTTCTTGACCGCACCATAGATGGTGGGACGGATGTACTTATCCAGCAGCCAGGTGGTGCAGTTCATGATCAGGATGGAGTAGCACACGCCCTCGGGATAGGAGCCGAAGCGGCGGATGAAGCAGGTGATCAGACCGCAGCCGATGCCGAAGATCAGCTGGCCGGGCTTGGTAACGGGAGAGGTGGCATAGTCGGTAGCCATGAAGATGGCGCCCAGCATCAGGCCGCCGCCGAACACGTTGTACAGCATGTACTGCACGTTGTCGATACCGGCGGGAGCGGAGATCAGGGTCAGGATAGCCACGGTGCCGATGAAGGCCACGGGGGTATGCCAGGAAATGACCTTGCGGATCAGCAGCCAGACAAAGCCCAGCAGCAGCGCCAGAGCGGAGACCTCACCCAAGGAGCCGCCCACACGGCCGATGAACATGTCGCCCACGGAGTAGTTGGCGGTCAGCTCGGTGAACTTCTCCACGGTGCCTTCCTTCATGATGGCCAGAGGAGTGGCGGTGGAGACCACGGTGTCGACCTTGCTGGTGGGCAGGGTCCAGGTGGTCATAGCGGTGGCATAGCTGGCCAGCAGGATGGCACGGCCGGCCAGAGCGGGGTTCAGGAAGTTGCAGCCGATGCCGCCGTAGAGCTGCTTGACCACAACGATGGAGAAGAAAGCGCCGATGATCAGCGCCCACCAGGGCAGCTCGGGCGGGCACACAAAGGCCAGCAGCATACCGGTGACAACGGCGGACAGGTCGCCGATGGACTGGGGCTTCTTCAGCAGCTTGCGGTACAGCCACTCCCAGAACAGGCAGGCCACGATGGAAACCACCACGGACAGCAGCGCCTTGAAGCCGAAGTTGTAGATGGCCCACACCAGCGCGGGCAGCATGGCGATGATCACGTCCAGCATGATGGAGCGGGTGTTCTCGTTGGAACGGATATGGGGGGAGGAGGACGCGATCAGCTTCAGATTCTTGTAATCAGTCATGGTTTACGCCTCCTTCTTTTCGGCAGCGGCCTTCTCGGCCTCGGCCTTGGCCTTGGCGGCCATTCTCGCGTTGTTGACCTGCTGCTTGCCCAGGCGGAAGGCGTGGGTCAGGGGCAGGCGGGCGGGACAGGTATAGGTGCAGGCGCCGCACTCGATGCAGTCCATGCCGTGCAGCGTATTCTGCCAGGTGTCAACGTCGCCCTTCATCAGGTACTTGTACATGAACACGGGCTCCAGACGGATGGGGCAGACGCCCACGCACTTGCCGCAGCGGATGCACTGAGGATTCTCCTCGTACTTCTCCTCCTCGCCGGCGAAGGCCAGCATGGCGCCGGTGCCCTTACCCACGGACACGTCCACGCTGTACTGCGCAAGACCCATCATCGGGCCGCCCATGATCAGCTTGTAGGTCTCGTCCTTCAGGCCGCCGCAGGCGTCAAACAGCTTGGAAATGGGGGTGCCGATGGGACACTCGATGTTCTTGGGCTCGATCACACCGGAGCCGGACACGGTGACGATCTTGTTCACCACGGGCATGCCCTCGTACACGGCACGGTAGATGGCGCAGGTGGTGTTCAGGTTGAAGATGCAGCAGCCTGCATCGGCGGGCAGCTTGCCGGAGGGCACCTGGCGGCCGGACACGGCCTGGACCAGCTGCTTTTCAGCGCCCTGGGGGTAACGGGTGTGGAGCACTTCCACCACCACGGGAGCGTTCAGCTCCTTGATCTTGGCGTTCAGCACGTCGGCAGCGTTCTGCTTGTTGGCCTCGATGCCGATGTACACCTTGTCCAGACCGAAGCACTTGGCCAGCACGGTGGCGCCCTTGATCACCTGATCGGGACGCTCCAGGCAGGTGCGGTGGTCGCCGGTGATGTAGGGCTCGCACTCGGCGGCGTTGATGATGACGTAGTCCACCTT